>NZ_JBVHXA010000018.1:0-191584 GCF_055563935.1 Streptomyces sp. NPDC029169 | reverse complement strand
CCCCCCCCCCCCCCCCCCCCCCCCCCCCCCCCCCCCCCCCCCCCCCCCCCCCCCCCCCCCCCCCCCCCCCCCCCCCCCCCCCCCCCCCCCGCCCCGTTCTACTCAGCCGGCCACGGGACCTGCGGCGAGCGGTAGTAGTCGATGCCGAGGGCCGTCAGGCGAGGGCCCTGTTCGGCGAGCCGGACCTTGTACGCGTCCCAGTCGTGCGTGTCCGCCGGGGACCAGCCCAGCTCCGCCACGCCCGGCAGGCGCGGGAAGGCCATCTGGTCGATGTGGGCGCTCGTGGAGACCGTCTCCGTCCACAGCGGCGCCTCCACGCCCTTGACGGCCTCCGCGGGCGCGCCCGGGAGGTAGGCCGCCGGGTTCCAGTCGTAGGAGCGCTGGACCTCCACATAGCCCGCCCAGGCCAGGCCCAGCTTGGTGTCCTTCGTGTACTTCATGTCGAGGTAGACCCGGTCGGCGGGCGAGAGGATCAGCCCGGTGCCGTTCCGCGCGGCCGCGGCGACCTGCTCCTTCTCCGCGGCGCTCGTGCGGTCCAGGCCCCAGTACTGCGCGAGCGCGCCCTCGGCCGGCGTGGCGCCGGTCAGCTGGTGCCAGCCGACGACGGTCTTGCCGTACGCGGCGACGACCGGCTGGACCTTCTCCATGAAGGCGACGTAGTCCTCGTGTGTGGTGGAGTGCGCCTCGTCGCCGCCGATGTGGAGGTACCTCCCGGGGGTGAGCGCGGCGAGCTCGCGGATGACGTCGTCCACGAAGTCGTACGTGACGGGCTTCGGCACGCACAGGGAGCTGAGGCCGACGCTGGTGCCCGTGTAGAGCGGCGGGGCGACGCCGTCGCAGTTCAGCTCGGCGTACGAGGCGAGGGCGGCGTTGGTGTGGCCGGGCAGGTCGATCTCGGGGACGACCTCCTGGTGGCGGGAGGCCGCGTACCGCACGATCTCCTCGTAGTCGTCCTTCGTGTAGTACCCGCCGGGTCCGCCGCCGACCTGGGTGGAGCCGCCGTAGGTGGCGAGCCGGGGCCAGGAGTCGATGGCGATGCGCCAGCCCTGGTCGTCGGAGAGATGCAGATGCAGCTTGTTGATCTTGTAGAGGGCGAGCTGGTCGATGTACCGCTTGACCTGGTCGACGGTGAAGAAGTGGCGGGAGACGTCGAGCATCGCGCCGCGGTAGGCATAGCGCGGGGTGTCGGTGATGGTGCCGCCCGCGACCTGCCAGGGGCCGGGCTGCACGGTCTTCTTCTCGACGGCCGCCGGGAGCTGCTGGCGCAGGGTCTGGACGCCGCGGAAGAGCCCGGTGGGCCGGTGGGCCGTGAGGGTGATGCCGCCGCGGCCGGACTGGAGCCGGTAGCCCTCGTCGCCGAGCGCGGTCTCCCGGTCGCTGAGACGGAGCCGGATGCCGCCGGTGGCCGCGTACTGGTCGACGACGGGCAGCGGGTGGCCGGTCGAGGGGCGGAGGATCCCGGCGAGGTAGTCGGCGACGGCGCGGGACTCGGGGGAGCGCCCGTCGACCCGGATGCGGGTGGCGGCGCTGATCGTGTACGGCTGTCCGCCGGGCGTCACGGAGGCGGGGGCGGGGACGATCTGGCCGAGGGGGCGGGGCGTGGGTTCGGCTGCGGCCTTGGTGGTGGGGGCTGCTCCGACGCAGGAGATGCCGGCCGCCGCGAGGAGCAGCAGGGCGCCGAGCACACGGGGAAGCGTTCTGCGCTGTCTCACAGGCATGGTCCCTTTCGGTGGACTTCACTGCTGTGGGTATGCGTATCCGAACAGTGACCATGCGTACCGTGGACCACTTCCGCGGGTCAAGGTGTAGACCAATCCCGCCTTCAGTGCGGCGATCATGGAGGCGCCTGCCCGAATCCGGGCAGGATTCTTGCGAAGAACCGGGGGTACCCCTCAGTATTCACAGGTGCTCGAACGCCGCCCGTCGCATGACGACCTCATCGACCACCTGGTGCGCAGCACCGCGCTCCAGCGCGGTGAGGCCGCCCGGGTGATCCTCGACGTGCTGGCGTACTTCGACGAGTCGACCGAGGACTTCGTCCGCCGCCGCCACCGCGAGCTGCAGTCCGGCGGCGCCGTGAACGCCGAGATCTTCGAACGCATCGCGGCCGAACTGCCGCACCGCGCCGTGGCGCCACCGGAGCTCTCGCTCCGGCAGCTGCGCCGCATCGTCTACGGCTGAGTCACGGCCGAGCGCACTCAACGACCTGGAGGGGTAACACTTTATGTGCGGAATTGTCGGTTACATCGGAAAGCGCGACGTGGCCCCGCTGCTGCTGGAAGGCCTGCAGCGGCTGGAGTACCGGGGGTACGACTCCGCCGGCATCGTCATCACCAGCCCGAAGGCCACTGGCCTGAAGATGGTCAAGGCCAAGGGCCGGGTCCGTGACCTGGAGGCCCGCGTCCCCAAGCGCTTCACCGGTACCACCGGCATCGCCCACACCCGCTGGGCCACGCACGGCGCGCCGAGCGACGTCAACTCGCACCCGCACCTGGACCCCGAGAACAAGGTCGCGGTCGTCCACAACGGCATCGTGGACAACGCCCAGGAGCTGCGCGCCAAGCTGGAGGCGGACGGCGTCGTCTTCGCCTCCGAGACCGACACCGAGGTCATCACCCACCTGATCGCCCGCTCCCAGGCCACCACCCTGGAGGAGAAGGTCCGCGAGGCGCTCAAGGTCATCGAGGGCACCTACGGCATCGCCGTCATGCACGCCGACTTCAACGACCGCATCGTGGTGGCCCGCAACGGCTCCCCGGTCGTCCTCGGCATCGGCGAGAAGGAGATGTTCGTCGCCTCCGACGTCGCCGCCCTGATCGCCCACACCCGCCAGGTCGTCACCCTCGACGACGGCGAGATGGCCACCCTCAAGGCCGACGACTTCCGTACGTACACGACCTCGGGCGCCACGACGACGGCCACCCCGGAGACCGTGGAGTGGGAGGCCGCCTCCTACGACATGGGCGGCCACGACACGTACATGCACAAGGAGATCTGCGAGCAGCCCGACGCGGTCGACCGCGTGCTGCGCGGCCGGATCGACGAGCGCTTCTCCACCGTCCACCTGGGCGGCCTGAACCTCGACGCCCGCGAGGCCCGCACCATCCGCCGGATCAAGATCCTCGGCTGCGGCACCTCGTACCACGCCGGCCTCATCGGCGCCGGCCTGATCGAGTCCATGGCCCGTATCCCCGCCGACGCCGAGCCGGCCTCGGAGTTCCGCTACCGCAACCCGGTCGTGGACCCCGACACCCTCTACATCGCCGTCTCCCAGTCCGGTGAGACGTACGACGTCCTTGCGGCCGTCCAGGAGCTCAAGCGCAAGGGCGCGCGGGTCATCGGCGTGGTCAACGTCGTCGGCTCGGCGATCGCCCGCGAGGCCGACGGCGGCGTGTACGTGCACGCAGGCCCCGAGGTCTGCGTCGTCTCCACCAAGTGCTTCACCAACACGGTGACCGCCTTCGCGCTGATCGCCCTGCACCTGGGCCGCATCCGCGACCTGTCGGTCACCGACGGCAAGCGGATCATCGAGGGCCTGCGCAAGCTGCCCGCGCAGATCAGCGAGATCCTCGAGACCGAGGACGAGATCAAGAAGATCGCCGAGCAGTACGCGGGCGCCCAGTCGATGATGTTCATCGGCCGTGTGCGCGGCTACCCGGTGGCCCTGGAGGCCTCCCTGAAGCTCAAGGAGATCTCCTACATCCACGCCGAGGCGTACCCGGCCTCCGAGCTGAAGCACGGCCCGCTCGCGCTGATCGAGCCGGCCCTGCCGACGGTCGCGATCGTCCCCGACGACGACCTGCTCGAGAAGAACCGCGCCGCCCTGGAGGAGATCAAGGCCCGCAGCGGCCGCATCCTCGCGGTCGCGCACCAGCCGCAGGCGAAGGCCGACCACACGATCGTCGTCCCGAAGAACGAGGACGAGCTGGACCCGATCCTGATGGGCATCCCGCTCCAGCTCCTCGCCTACCACACGGCGCTCGCCATGGGCCGCGACATCGACAAGCCGCGCAACCTGGCCAAGTCCGTCACGGTCGAGTAGCCCCTTCCGGGCCTGTCCCCCGGAGCTCTCGACCACGGCCGGGAAAGCCCGTCCGCCCCGATTCCGGACCTGTCCCCGGAGGGGCCGGACGCCCGGCCGGACACAACAAGCGGTCCCCGCGCACATGGTGCGCGGGGACCGCTTGTTTCCGACTGCGTCAGCTCGCCGCGGCCGCGCTGCGGCCCGAGCGGCTCAGGGACGTCGGCCAGTGGGCCACCGCCGCCGTCGCGCCGTACCAGGCCGCGAGGCCCGCCAGCGCGGCGACCCAGCCGCCCGCCTTCGCCAGACCGCCGTTGTCGGCGAGGGCGCCGATGCCGAGCAGCAGCAGCGCGACGAAGAGCAGCCCGTACACGCCCTGTCCGAACAGACCGCTGCCCGCGGCGGCCATCGTCAGCGTGAGCGCGAGCAGCGCCCACAGCAGCAGGAAGAGACCGGTCGCCTCGGCCGACCCGCCGTCGCCCACCCCGGTCCCCCAGGTGAACCAGAACGCGCCGAGCGCCGAATAGGCCGTGCCCGTACCGCCGTTGCCTGCGCGCAGGGCGAGCAGGCCGACCAGGAAGAGCGCCACGCCGCCGACCCAGGTGGCGAGGGCTGCGGCGTCGGACGCCGCGACGTTGTCGATGACGCCCGTGCCGCCTATGCCGAAGGCCAGCAGGGTCAGTCCGAGCGCGAGGTGGCCGAATGTGGAGGTGGTGTTTCCCGCGGCGACTTCGTTGTCCACGGCGGGCTCCCTTCAGGTGGGCAGTTGTGCTGCGTGAGCTGCTTGTTCCGGTGACCTTTAACTACCCTTCACAAGCGCACAAATCACCTGTCGGCGGCAGAAATTATCGCCGCACCAAGGGAGTTGACGGAGTAAGCGGAAGATGAAGCTCAGGGGTTCATCGTCAGGGGATGACGATCACGGGCCGCTGCGCGCGCTTGGCGAGCCGGCCGGCCACCGAGCCGAAGATCCGGCCGACGATGCCGTGCGTCGAGCCGACCACGATCGCGTCGGCCGAGTACTCCCGGCCGACCTCCTCCAGCTCGTGGCAGATGTCCCCGCCGCGCTCCACGAGGATCCAGGGGACTTCGGAGAGATAGTCCGCGCAGGCGAGCTCCAGGCCCAGCACCTCGGTCCGGTGATCGGGGACGTCGACGAAGACCGGCGGCTCGCACCCCGCCCAGACGGTGGTGGGCAGCCGGTTGGCGACATGCACGATGATCAGGCCGGAGCCGGAGCGGCGGGCCATGCCGATGGCGTAGGCGAGGGCCCGCTCACTGGACGTCGAGCCGTCGAAGCCGACGACCACTCCGTGCCGGAAGGCGGGATCACAGGAGTGACGTGGCTGTTCCACCGCGAGGGGGTCGACCGTGGAGTCGGCGACGCGCTTGCGGTCCGCGGGTTCGGGGAATTGGTGACCGGCCATCGGTGTCTCGGCGAAGAAGATCCTGGTGGAAGGGAACGGTAAGAACGTCGTACGGAACAACGGTTGGCGGCGGAGCTGTGTCCGGGAATCATCTTCCCAAGCCCATACCCCCAAGGGTACGGCGACACTCCTCTCCTGCCCAGAGCCGTCCAGAACCGCACGACGCTCCCGCACGGCGTTCCAGGGAGCATGCACGAGCCCGTCCCGATATGGCAATGCCGCCTGTGCCCTACAGCTGTCCTCCAGCTGTCCTCACAGCAGTCCTCGCGGGGGCCGAACGGACGCCCCGCGCAGTGACCGGAACGTTCCGCTTCTCGTTCCCACAGGTCCAGTCACCGTCGCAGGGAGCCCCGCCCGTGCCCGCACCATCGGCCGCCGCCACCCACGCCACCGCCGGTCCCCACACTCCGGTCCACACCCCGGTCCTCACCCCGGCCCCCGCCCCCGCGCCGCGCGCGCCGGGGAGCGCGACGGCGGAGTCGGCGGGCGACGTCGTGCGCTGGGCGGCCTTCTGCTGCGTCCTCGTCCCGGTCGTCCTCGTCGTGTACGGCACCTCGTTGGGCGGGGCCGTCGGGACCGCGCTCGGACTCGCCGCCGTGACGGCGGTCTGCCGGCTGCTGCTGCGCCGTGCGGAGCGCGGGCTGCGCGCCGAGGCCGCGGCGCCCCGTCCGCGCCGCTCCCACGGCGGCCGAAACCACCGTCACGGATGACGTGACACCCGTAGAGCTGACGGTTTCGCACACCCGCACCCGTATGTTTTCAGCCAACTTCCAGATGTCGGCGAGTCCTTGCCGGAACGCCCCCTCAACCCTGGTGCCACCAGGCATGAAAGCCCCGCGCCGGGCCCGCACACCCTACGGGGACGGGCCATGCGGCCACGGGGCCCTTCCCTGCGGGGCCCGCGAGTGGAACGCTTCGTGATCGAATGCTTCGCGCCAAGTTGCCTTGTCGACAATGTGCCGGATGGAGAACTTGTCACGCCGGCGCCACGGAACACAGTAGATTCGATCATGGGTATCGAAGACTGGGGTCTCGTGCAAAACCGAGGGGAAACGTGCAGGAGCGACAGGACCAGGGAGACGCGAACACCGAGGGGGGCTTAGCGTCATGAGCCAGGACTCCGCCGTAACGGAGGCCGCACGGAAGCTGTCCGGGCGCCGCCGCCGGGAAGTCGTCGCGGTGCTGCTGTTCAGCGGCGGCCCCATCTTCGAGAGCTCCATCCCGCTCTCCGTGTTCGGAATCGACCGGCAGGACGCGGGCGTGCCCCGCTACCGGCTGCTGGTGTGCGCCGGCGAGGAAGGCCCGCTGCGGACCACAGGGGGCCTCGAACTGACCGCGCCCTACGGCCTGGACGCGATCAGTCGGGCCGGCACCGTCGTCGTACCGGCCTGGCGGTCGATCACCTCGCCGCCACCGCCGGAGGCGGTCGAAGCGCTGCGCCGGGCACACGAAGAGGGCGCGCGGATCGTCGGGCTGTGCACCGGCGCGTTCGTGCTCGCCGCGGCCGGGCTGCTCGACGGCCGGCCGGCCACCACACACTGGATGTACGCGCCGACGCTCGCGAAGCGCTATCCGTCGGTCCATGTGGACCCGCGGGAGCTCTTCGTCGACGACGGGGACGTACTGACCTCGGCCGGCACCGCGGCCGGCATCGACCTGTGTCTGCACATCGTGCGGACCGACCACGGCGCGGAGGCCGCCGGCGCGCTCGCACGCCGCCTGGTCGTCCCGCCGCGGCGCAGCGGCGGCCAGGAGCGCTACCTCGACAGGTCTTTACCAGAGGAGATCGGCGCCGACCCGCTCGCGGAGGTCGTCGCCTGGGCCCTGGAGCACCTCCACGAGCAGTTCGACGTGGAGACGCTCGCGGCCCGCGCGTACATGTCACGGCGTACGTTCGACCGGCGCTTCCGCTCGCTGACGGGGTCCGCCCCGTTGCAGTGGCTGATCACCCAGCGGGTGCTCCAGGCGCAGCGGCTGCTCGAGACCTCCGACTACTCGGTCGACGAGGTCGCGGGACGCTGCGGCTTCCGCTCCCCGGTGGCGCTGCGCGGCCACTTCCGCCGCCAGCTCGGCTCCTCGCCGGCCGCGTACCGCGCGGCCTACCGGGCCCGGCGCCCGCAGGCCGAGACGACGACGGCGGTGCTCGACTCGCTGGTGCCCTCGCAGGGCCCGCCGGTCGTCCGGCGGCCCGGGGGCCCGCTGGAGCCCGGGAAGCCGCAGTCCGACGCGTACGCCTCCGGCCGCCCGGCCCTGCCGGGCCAGCGCAGCGCCCCCTAGGGGGCGCGCAGGACCGCGCGCCACAAGCCGCGCACCGAGAAAACCGACGGGCGCCCGGGGACACCTCCCTCGGGCGCCCGTCGGCGTCGCGCAACCGGGCCGGGCCTGCGTCGCGCACCGGGCCAGGCCTGCGTAGCGCACCGGGCCGGGCCTGCGTCGCACACCGGGCCGGGCCCGATCGCGGACGCAAGCCCTAAGGTAGGTCGCATGAACGATCGCATGGTGTGGATCGACTGCGAGATGACCGGGCTCTCGCTGACGGACGACGCACTCATCGAGGTGGCCGCGCTGGTCACCGACTCGGAACTGAACGTGCTCGGCGAAGGGGTGGACATCGTGATCCGCCCGCCGGACGCGGCGCTGGAGACCATGCCGGAGATCGTGCGCGCGATGCACACGGGCTCGGGCCTCCTCGACGCGCTGCCCGGCGGGACGACCCTCGCCGACGCCGAGGCCCAGGTGCTCGCGTACGTACGCGAGCATGTCAAGGAGCCGCGCAAGGCGCCGCTGTGCGGGAACTCGGTCTCCACCGACCGGGGCTTCCTCGCGCGGGACATGCCGGCGCTGGAGAAGCACCTGCACTACCGGATCGTCGATGTCTCCTCGGTCAAGGAGCTGGCCCGCCGCTGGTACCCGAGGGCGTACTTCAACAGTCCGGTGAAGAGCGGCAACCACCGCGCGCTCGCCGACATCCGCGAGTCCATCGCCGAGCTGCGCTACTACCGTGAGGCGATCTTCGTCCCGCAGCCCGGACCCGACTCGGACACCGCGAAGCAGATCGCGGCGCGCCACGTGCTCCCGCCGGAGTAGCCCAGGACGGGTCCCGGACCGTCCGGGCAGCCCCTGCTCGCGCCCCTGACGCCCCTGACACGCCCCTGACGCTCCCAGGGTCGAATACGGGCGCGAGCACCCGCTCCGACCCTGTAGACTTCTTCTCGGCCGGTCGGGGAAACCTTCGGGAAAACCGCCGGTCGTGGTGGGTATAGCTCAGCTGGTAGAGCACCTGGTTGTGGTCCAGGATGTCGCGGGTTCGAGTCCCGTTACTCACCCTGAAGCCCGAGGCCCCGGTTCGAAAGAACCGGGGCCTCGGTCGTTTTCCGGGCAACCATTCCGCTTGTGGTGGCGACTGTGAGGCACGCAACGCTCTCTTCCCCACAGGAGGACTCGTGCAGCACCCGCACCCTCGGATCAGTCGCCTCGCCGCCGCGCTCACCGCCGGTGTCGTCGTCGCCTGCGCCGGAATCACCGTCACCGCCGTCACCGCCGGAACGGCCGCCGCCGCCACCGCGCGGCAGGCCGAGCGGCTCGACCGGGGCGTGGTCAGCGTCCACACCGGCACCGGCAACCTCGTGAGCTGGCGCTGGCTGGGCACCGACCCGGACTCCGTCGCCTTCAACGTGTACCGGGCCGGCACGAAGGTCAACGCCACCCCCGTCACCGCCTCCACCACCTACTTCCACTCCGGCGCGCCCAGCTCCGCCGACTACACCGTCCGCGCCGTCGTCGGCGGCGTGGAGCAGGGCGACTCGGTGCACGCCGTGCAGTTCCGCACCGGCTACAAGGACGTGCCGCTCGCTCCCCCGGCCGGCGGCACGACCCCCGACGGGGTGGCCTACACGTACGAGGCCAACGACGCGTCCGTCGGCGACCTCGACGGGGACGGCGCGCTGGACTTCGTACTGAAGTGGCAGCCGACCAACGCCAAGGACAATTCGCAGTCCGGCTACACCGGCAACACGATCGTCGACGGGATCCGGCTCGACGGGACCCGGCTGTGGCGGATCGACCTCGGCCGCAACATCCGCTCCGGGGCGCACTACACGCAGTTCCAGGTGTACGACTACGACGGCGACGGCCGGGCCGAGGTGGCCATGAAGACCGCCGACGGGACCGTCGACGGGCGCGGCACCGTCATCGGGAGCGCCTCCGCCGACCATCGCAACAGCAGCGGGTACGTCCTCGCCGGGCCCGAGTACCTGACCATGTTCGACGGGCTCACCGGCGCCGCGCTGGGCACCACCGGCTACGTGCCGGCGCGCGGCACCGTCTCGTCGTGGGGCGACAGCTACGGCAACCGGGTGGACCGGTTCCTCGCCGGGACGGCGTACCTGGACGGCACCCGGCCCTCGCTCATCATGGCGCGCGGGTACTACACCCGGTCCGTGATCACGGCGTGGGACTGGCGCGGCGGGCAGTTCACGCGGCGCTGGACCTTCGACAGCAGCTCCTCCACCAACACCGGCAAGGGGTACGACGGGCAGGGCTCGCACAGTCTGTCCGTCGGCGATGTGGACGGCGACGGCAAGGACGAGATCGTCTACGGGGCGATGGCCGTCGACGACAACGGCAGCGGCCTGTGGACCACCAGGACCGGGCACGGCGACGCCCAGCACCTCGGCGACCTCGACCCGGGGACGCCGGGCCTGGAGTACTTCAAGGTCTCGGAGTCGTCCTCCCAGCCCGCCGAGCTGTACATCGATCCGGCGAACGGCACCGTCCGCTGGCAGCTGGGCGCCTGCTGCGACAACGGGCGCGGGGTCGCCGGGGACATCTTCGCCGGGAACGACGGCGCCGAGGTGTGGTCGGCGTCGGACACCTCGATACGGGACGAGGCGGGGGCCGCCAAGGGCCGCGAGCCCTCGTCCGCGAACTTCCTGAGCTGGTGGGACGGCGACACCACCCGCGAGCTCCTGGACGGCACCCGTATCGACAAGTACGGGACGGCCGGCGAGACGCGGCTGCTCACCGGCGCCTCGGTGGCCTCCAACAACAGCACGAAGGCCACCCCCGCGCTGTCCGGGGACATCCTCGGCGACTGGCGCGAGGAGGTGGTGTGGCGCACGGCGGACAACCGCGCGCTACGGATCTACTCGACCCCGTACGAGACCGGTACGCGGATCACGACGCTGCTGCACGACACCATGTACCGCACGGGGCTTGCCTGGCAGAACACTGCCTACAACCAGCCCCCGCACCCGAGTTTTCACATCGGCAGCGGTATGCGGACCGCCCCGCGGCCGCTGATCACGACCCCGTAGTGCGCTGGAGGCCGGTCGGGGGCGTGTTCGCCGCCGACCGGCCTCCGCTGAACGCCACCCCTCGGGCGCCTATCGGGACGGTCAAGACGCGCGCCGCATCGAAGATGTTCGACTGAGCGGGTGGTTCCTGGTGCGCCCACCCTGCGTAACGCTCCGTCAGTACCGGCCGCCACTACGCTCCGTGGCGTGCGTACCCCCGTCGCGCTCGCCCTCGTCCTCGCCCTGGCAGCCGGTCTCTCGGCCGCGTGCGCCGAGGACGACGGCACGGACGCGGCCGGCCGGACGACGCTCACCGTCGGCGTGTTCGGGGCCTTCGGCCTGAAGGAGGCCGGGCTCTACGACACGTACATGAAGCTGCACCCCGGCAT
Organism: Streptomyces sp. NPDC029169; assembly: GCF_055563935.1. NCBI lineage: Bacteria > Bacillati > Actinomycetota > Actinomycetes > Kitasatosporales > Streptomycetaceae > Streptomyces > Streptomyces sp. NPDC029169. Next base: position 180,453 of record NZ_JBVHXA010000018.1, on the reverse strand, counting down.
CGTCGTCCGGCAGACCTCCATCCAGCGCAACGAGAACTACTACCCGCAGCTGCTCACCCACCTGGTCTCGGACTCCGGCCTGGCCGACGTCCAGGCCGTCGAGGTCGACAACATCGCCGAGATCACCGCCACCCAGGCGCACCGGCTCGAAAACCTCGGCGCGGTACCCGGCGTCGACAAGAACGCCTTCCTGCCCTGGAAGTGGGCCCAGGGAACCGACCGGAACGGCAGGACGGTCGCGCTCGGCACGGACATCGGCCCGCAGGCCGTCTGCTACCGCAAGGACCTCTTCGCGCGGGCCGGACTGCCCACCGACCGGGCCGCCGTCGGCCGGCTCTGGGCCGGGGACTGGAAGAAGTACCTGGACGTCGGCCGCCGCTTCCAGGCGAAGGCACCCAAAGGCACGGCGTTCGTGGACTCCGCCTCCGGAGTGCTGAAGGCGATCACCGGCAGCAGCCCCGTCCGCTTCTACGACGAGAAGGGCGAGGTCGTCTACAAGGACAACCCGGCAGTGAAGCGCGCCTGGGACATCGCCGCCGCCTTCGCCACCGGCGGCCTGACCGCCCGTCTCCAGCAGTTCACCCCCGCCTGGGACCAGGCGTACGCCAACGGCGGGTTCGCCACCGTCTCCTGCCCGGCGTGGATGCTCGGCTACATCCAGGACAAGGCCGGGCCCGCGGGCCGGGGCGCCTGGGACGTGGCCGCGGCGCCCCGGCCGGGCAACTGGGGCGGCTCCTTCCTCGTCGTACCGTCGGCCGGGAAGCACCGGGCCGAGGCGGCGAAGCTGGTGGCCTGGCTGACCGCGCCCGCCCAGCAGGCCACGCTCTTCGCGCGGCGGGGCAGTTTCCCCAGCGCCTCCGCCGCCCACGCCCTGCCCGTCGTCTCCGGCGCCCGGCACGCGTACTTCGGCGGCGCCCCCGTCGGCGCGATCTTCGCCGAGGCGGCGCGCGGCGTCCCGGTCGCCGCCACGGGCCCCAAGGACGCGGTCATCGCCCAGAACCTGGGTGACATCGGCATGCTCCAGGTCGACCAGAAGGGGCGGACGTCCCGGGCGGGCTGGGAGGCGGCCGTGAAGACGATCGACAACGCCCTGGACCGGTGACGCCCGATGGCCGAGGCCGACGTCGCCGTACCGCCGCTGGAAGAGCCCGCGCCCCGTACGCCCCCGTCGCGTACGAAGGAGGCGGCGCGGCGCGCCCGGCGGCACCGCCGGGGCGTGCGTTTCGGACCGTACGCCCTCGTCGCCCCGTTCTTCGTCCTCTTCGGCGCCTTCGGGCTCTTCCCGCTCCTCTACACGGGCTGGGCGTCACTGCACCGGGTCGAGCTGACCGCGCCGGGTGAGATGGAGTGGGTGGGCGCGCGGAACTTCACCCGGCTCCTGGACGACGACTTCTTCTGGAACGCGCTGGGGAACACGGTCACGATCGGGATCCTGTCGACCGTTCCGCAGCTGCTGATCGCGCTCGGCATCGCCCAGCTGCTCAACTCCCGGCTGCGCGGCCGGACCTTCTTCCGGGTCGCGGCGCTCACTCCGTACGCGACCTCGGTGGCCGCGGCCACGCTGGTCTTCGCGCTGCTCTTCGGGCGGGACCACGGCCTGATCAACTGGGCGCTCGGGGCGGCCGGGTTCGAGCCGGTGGACTGGCAGAACGGCACCTGGCCGTCACGGATCGCGGTCTCGACGATCGTGATCTGGCGCTGGACCGGCTACAACGCGCTGATCTACCTGGCGGCGATGCAGACGATCCCGTACGAGCTGTACGAGGCGGCGGCGCTGGACGGGGCCTCGCGGTGGCGGCAGTTCGTCCATGTCACGGTGCCGGGGCTGCGGCCGGCGATCCTGTTCACGGTCGTGGTGTCGACGATCGGCGCGACACAGCTCTTCGGCGAACCACTGCTCTTCGACGGCGGCGCGGGGGCCACGGGCGGCGCGGACCACCAGTTCCAGACGCTGGGGCTCTATCTGTACGAGCAGGGGTGGGTGAACCACCACCTGGGGCGGGCGTCGGCGATCGCCTGGGCCATGTTCCTGATCCTGCTCCTGACCGGCGCGGTGGCGCGGCTGCTGCGGCCGTCGTTCGCCGGGCGAGGGGAGGCCTGATGCGGGGGTCGCGGTCGTCGCGGGCGGGATGGCCGGCGTACACCGTCCTCGCGGTCTTCACGGCCGGGTCCCTCTTCCCCCTGCTGTGGACGGCGGTTGCAGCCTCGCGGGACACCACGCGGCTCGCGCGGACCCCTCCGCCGTTCTGGTTCGGCGGGAACCTGCCACGGAACCTCGCGACCGCCTGGACCGACGCGCATCTGGGGACGGCGCTGCTCAACACGACGATCGTCGCCGGGTCGGTGGCGGCGGGCACGGTGCTCTTCTCGACGCTGGCGGGCTTCGCCTTCGCCAAGCTGCGGTTCCGGTTCAGGAACGCGCTGCTGATGGTGGTGATCGGCACGATGATGGTGCCGCCGCAGCTCTCCGTCGTACCGCTGTTCATGCTGATCGCCGAGGTGTCCTGGACCGACCGGCTGCAGTCCGTCGTGCTGCCCGCGCTGGTTTCGGCCTTCGGCGTCTTCTTCATGCGTCAGCATCTGAGCCGGGCGCTGCCCTCGGAGCTGGTCGAGGCGGCCCGGATGGACGGTGCGGGCTTGCTGCGCATCCTCTGGCACGTGGTCTTCCCGGCGGCCCGTCCGGCGATGGCGGTGCTGGGGATGCTGACGTTCGTGATGGCGTGGAACGACTTCTTCTGGCCGGTCATCGCGCTGACGCAGGACGGCAGCCCCACGGTCCAGGTGGCGCTGGCCGGGCTCGGCCGGGGCTACATCCCCGACCAGTCGGTGATCATGGCCGGTGCGCTCCTCGGGACGCTGCCGCTGCTGGCCGTCTTCGTCGTCTTCGGCCGGCAGATCGTCGGCGGCATCATGCGGGGCGCTGTGAAGGGCTGAGCGCGCCCCGGCCGGTGGTGGGGTGGGAGCCGGCCGGGGCGCGCGGTGTTGGGGGTTACTTATAGGCGGCGAAGGCCTTGGTGAAGGCCAGCGGCTGCTGGAGGATCGAGGAGCAAGTGGCGTCCGCGTAGTTCACCGCGCCGGCCGCGCACTGCTTGTCGCGGGTCGAGGACCACATCGACAGCCGGCCGATGCCCTTGGACTTCGCGAAGTCGACCAGCTGGGTGGCGTCCTCGACCTTGAAGACCTCGGTCGTGACGTCGTTGACGCCGATCATCGGGGTGACGGCGACGGCCTTCCAGGCCGCGGCGTCGGACAGCCCGAGGACGCCCTTGATCTGGGCCTGGGTGGCGGTCGCGGCCTGGATCGCGTACTGGCCCATGTCGCCGCTGTAGGCCGGCCCGTAGTCCATGGCCATGATGTTGACGGCGTCGACGCGGACGCCGTTCTTCTTCGCGTCGGCGAGCAGGTCCACGCCCGGCTGGGTCAGGCCCTCGGGCATGACGGGCAGGGTGAAGGAGACGGTCAGGCCGGGGTGGGACTTCTGGAGCTGCGCGATGGCCTGGGAGCGGCGGGTGTTGGCGGCGGCGTCCGGCAGGGCGGCGCCCTCGATGTCGAAGTCGACCTTCGTGAGCTTGTACCGGTCGACGACCTTGCCGTAGGCGGCGGCGAGGTCGGCGGAGTTCGCGCAGTTCAGGGCCAGTTCGTGACCGGCGGCGCCGCCGAAGGAGACCCGGACGTCGCCGCCCTTGGCCCGCAGGGCGCCGATCTGGGCGGCCACCTTGTCGTTGGCGAGGTCGGTGACACCGCCCCAGAGCGGGGCGCAGGAGCCGCCGGAGGTGATGAAGGCGAGGTTGAACTCCTTCACACCGGTGGCGTCGGCGGTCGCGAGCATGTCGTACGACGGGTAGAGGGAGGTGTCGATGTAGGGCGCGTACTTCGCGGCGGCGCCCGGGGTGCCGGTGGCGGTCGCCGTGGGGGTGGGGGTCGGGGCCGTCGTGGCGCTCTGGCTCGGGGTGGGCTTCGCGGTCGCGGTGGCGGTCGGGGCCACCGTGGCCGTCGGCTGCTCCGTCGGCCGGCCGCTCGGCGTCGGGGTCGCGCCGCCGACGGAGCAGGTGGCCTTGTTGATCAGGCAGTTGGCGGGATCCCCGGCCTCACCGGCCGCCGAGGTCACGAAGCCGACGGTGACGGACTGGCCGGGGGCGAGCTCCTTGTTCCAGCTCGCGGGCTTCACGGTGACGTGCTGCCCGGAGACGGTGTGTTCGCCGTTCCACAGGGATCCGATGGTCGTCCCTGCGGGCAGGTCGAACTCCAGCGTCCAGCCCCCCGACTGGACGCTGGAGGTCTCATTGGTCACGACGTACTGACCGGTGTAGCCGCCGGTCCAGGAGCTGGACCTGGTGTACGCGGCGCCGACGGCCGCGGCCTGGGCGGTGCCGGTGAGTGCGAACGCCGCGCCCCCGATCACCCCCGCCGCGACGACCGCGCCGATGACCTTGCTCATGCCGCTCGCCCTGCGCCGGTGCGAAGTCGTGCCCATCGCGTGCCTGCCTCTGTGCCGGAAGTGGGGGTGGGGTGCGGGCAGCACGCTAGCGAGCCGGAAACGGACAAATGACCTTGAGCGGGCCGGGGTTGGGATTCTTAGGCTCCGCTTAAGGAAGCCATCGGAACGGCAAAAGGTTCAGGACCTCTTCCGGCGGCCCCGCCGGCCGCCGCTACCACCCGAACCCCCGCCGGAGCGGCGGCCGTCCAGGCCGATCCAGACGCGGACCTCCGTACCGCCGAGCACCGAGTGCCCGATGGCGACGTCACCGCCGGTCGCCTCCGCCATCCGCCGCACGATGTCCAGGCCGAGTCCGGTCGAGCCGTCCCGTCCGCTGCCCGCGCCCCGGGCCAGCGCGGCCGCCGGGTTCGCGATGCCGGGTCCCGCGTCGGAGACGAGCACGATGACGGCGTCGTCGCCGTTGTGGACGTCGACGGAGAACGCCGTCCCCTCGGGGGTGTGGCGGAAGACGTTGCCGAGCAGCGCGTCGAGCGCGGCGACGAGTTCGGGCCGGGCGACCGGGATGCGTACCGGGCGCTCGATGCCCGCGACCCGTACCTTGCGGCCCTCGTCCTCGGCGAGCGCGGACCAGAAGTCCATCCGCTCCCGGACGACCTCGGAGGCGTCGCAGCCCGCGCCCGGTCCGGGGCCCTGCGTCTGCGGCTTGGCCTCGCGTGCCGTACGGATGATCGTGTCGACCTCGCGTTCCAGCTGCTCGACGGCGGCCCGGGTCTGCTCGGCCGCCGGTCCCGAGCCGAGCGAGGCGGCGTTGAGCCGGAGCACGGTCAGCGGGGTCCGCAGCCGGTGGGAGAGGTCGGCGGCCAGTTCGCGCTCGTTGGCGAGGAGCTGGACGACCTGGTCGGCCATGGAGTTGAAGGCGATGGCGGCCGACTTGAGCTCCGGCGGCCCCTCCTCGGGGACGCGGGCGCCGAGCCTGCCCTCGCCCAGGTCGTGGGCGGCGCCGGCGAGCCGCTGCGCGGGCTGGACCATCCGTACGCCGAGCCGGTCGGCGACGGCGACGGAGCCGACGATCAGGGCGACGCCGACCCCGGACAGGACCAGCCAGGCGGTGGCGACGCCGTTGGTGACCTCGCCCTCGGGGACGAAGAGTTCGACGACGGCGACCTGCCCGGAGGAGAGCGCGGTGGGCTGGAGCAGCACGGAGCCGCCCTCCACCTCGACGATGGTCGCCCGCCCCAGCTCCCGGGTGGTCCGCAGGTCCTTCGGCGAGGCCCGGCGGGTACCGATCTCCAGGCCGTCCTTCTCCGATCCCGCCGGGACATGGACGGCCATCCGCCCGGCGGCCCCGTCCTCGGTGGTGGCCACGGCCCGGTCGAGTTCGTCGCGGTCGGTGGTGATGGCGAGGACGGGCGCGAGCCCGGCGGCGCGCCGTTCGGCGTTGGAGAAGGCCCGGTCGCGCGCCATCTCCTTGACGACGAGCCCGAGCGGTACGGCGAAGGCGACGACGACCATGGCGGTGACGGCCAGCGACACCTTGACGAGGGCCCATCTCACGGCTGGTTCTCCCGCGGCGGTTCCAGCTTCACGCCCACCCCGCGCAGGGTGTGGAGATAACGGGGGCGAGCGGCCGTTTCGCCCAACTTCCGCCGTAGCCACGACAAATGTACGTCGATGGTCTGATCGTCCCCATAGGACTGCTGCCACACCTCGGCGAGCAGCTCCTTACGCGCCACGACCACGCCGGGCCGGCCGGCCAGGAAGGCCAGCAGGTCGAACTCCCGGCGGGTCAGGTCGAGCCGGGCCCCGTCGAGCTCGGCCTGCCGGCGCAGCGGGTCGATCGACAGACCGCCGACCTGGATCGCCCGCGACGGCGGGGCCTCCCCGGCCGCGGCCCGTGAGCGCCGCAGGACGGCGGCCATCCGCGCCGACAGGTGCTCCACGGAGAAGGGCTTGGTCAGGTAGTCGTCGGCGCCGTCGTTGAGGAGCCGTACGATCTCCGTCTCGTCGTCCCGAGCGGTCGCGATGATCACCGGTACGTCGGTGATGCCGCGCAGCATCTTCAGCGCCTCGGACCCGTCCAGGTCGGGCAGTCCGAGGTCCAGGATGACCACGTCGAAACGGAAATGGGCGACCTCGCGCAGCGCCTCCAGGGCCGTGCCGACGCTCCGTACGGTGTGGGAGGCCTCGGTCAGATGCCGGATGAGGGCGGAGCGTACGAACTGGTCGTCCTCGACCACGAGCACACGTGACATGGCCCGCACCGTACGCCATACGGGGGAAGCCGGACCCCCGGGGACGCGTCCGCGCGCGGTGGTGCAGTATGGCCCGGATGCGGAGAGGACTCGTACACGCCATGGCGTGGTCGCTCGCCACGGGCGCGGCGGTCACGCTGTCGTGGTGGGGTGTGCACACGGTGCTTGCGGGTACGGTCTACGACCCGCCGCGCGCGCTGCCGATTCCGGCGGGCAGCACCGGCACACCGGCGAGCCCGCCGACGGACGACCCGCCGCCCTCGTCCACCCAGCGGCCGCAGAGCCCTTCCGCGACGCCGAGGACGAGCGCGAGCGCGACTCCCACGGCGCCCGCGACCCCTTCGCGGGGGCCCTCCGGCTCTCCGTCGACGGTCGCTCCGGCCGACGGCAGTGTGAAGAGCTATGCCGTGGACGGCGGCCGGGTGGTCTTCGACCTCGGCGCGACCTCGGCGGAGCTGGTCTCGGCGACGCCGGCCTCGGGCTGGCAGATGCAGGTGTGGAAGCAACCCACCTGGATCCGGGTCACGTTCACCAGGGACAGCCGTGAGCTGTCGGTCTTCTGCGTCTGGCACGACACGGCGCCGCGCGTGGAGATCGAGGAGCGCGCTATGTCAACTTGACCCGGCCCTGAAGGACCGGGCTTGGAGGTAGCGCCCAGCTGGCTGCTGGGTTGGCTCCTCCGTCCAGACACCCCTTATGGGGTGGCAGGGACGCGTGACTCACGCCCCGCAGTCCACACGGTCTCGCCCTTGCGGCCGATGTTGTGGGACGCGTTGTCGTCCGCGTGCATGAGGGCCCCGCAGGACCGGCAGGCGAACGTCGCTTGTGACTGGCGGTTGCGCCGGTCGATGTGACCGCACTCGCAGCACTGCTGGCTGGTGTACGCCGGATCGACGTACACCAGCGGCACCCCAGCCCGCTTCGCCTTGTACTCCACGAAGGCGGCGAGCTGGTGGAAGCTCCACGAATGCAGAGACGTCCGCTGGTCCTTGCGGAGCCGTACCCGGCTGCGGATGCCCGTGAGGTCTTCCAGGGCGATACCGAAGCCGGTGCGTTCAGCGGTGGTGACGATCGTCTTGGAGACGATGTGGTTGACGTTGGCGGTGTGCCGGGCTTCCTTGCGGGAGCGCTTCTTGAGGAGGCGCTTCGCGGACTTGGTGCCCTTGGCCTGGAGCTTCTTCCGCAGATCGAGCTGTCGTTTCCGGTGCCGGTTCAGGCCGCGCCCGGCAGCCCGGTAGCCGGTGGAGGTGGTAGCGATGTTGGTGATGCCGAGGTCGACGCCGATGAACCCGCTGGGCTCGTACTGCCCGGCCTCGGGGATGTCGCAGACAGCGATCAGGTAGAACACGCCGTCGCGTTCGATCAGGTCGGACTCGCCCTTGCGGTGCTCGCGGAGCGTCTTGAGCGCGTCCGGGGAGCAGGCGAACCGAACGCCTCTGAGCCGTCCAGCAGTTGTCCAGATCGACACCGTGCCGGCGTCGTACTGCCAGGACAGGCACCGGTCGTCATACGGCTGCGCGGCCTGGGGCCGGAACGTGATCGGCTTCGACTCCGCCTTGACCCTACGCTTCGAACCTGGCTTGCCCAGGTTCCCGGCGCGGATGTTCGCCTTCAACGTGGTGTAGGCGTCACGCGTCTTCTTGATGACGTGCTGGGCCGCCTGCGCCCCCAGCCCCCGCGCCTTCAACTCGGCGTAGGTGTGCTTCCGCAGCTCGTACTCACGCGGCACACCTCGCTCGAACGCCACACCGGATACCCAGCACGCGGCCTCGTTGACCGTACGCAGGGTCGCGAGAAGCGCGGCGGCCTGGTCGGCCTCCGGCATCAGCTTCACCTGCGTCACGATCTTCATACGCGTGATCGTAGCATTACTCTATGTCACTACACTGGGAGCCAAATCCCAACATGCGCAGGGGTCGCACGGTCATATACACCGGCTGACGATCAATCCCATTGGCCGTCATTGTCGGCGGTCATGTGGTCGTCGGAGCGTTGTCGTTCGCTTCGGGGACGTAGCCGCAAAGTTGCGGTGCGCATTCGGCCTTGTGGTCTCTGTCCCAATGGTAGGTGTCTCGCTCGATGGAGCGGACGCGGTGGACGAGTCGCAACTGGGCTTTGCGGGACAGAGTCGAGGGCAACGCTGTGAAGGTCTCCGGGCGTACGGCGACCAGGCCGCTGACCTGCTCTCCGTTGTACATCTGCAGCAGCGTGGTGCACTGCCACCAGTCGATCTTGCCGCCGCGACCGTCTGGGGTGCCGGGCCAGTAGTAGTGGGCCGGGTCCGGGAGCAGATAGTGGACGGCGTCGGGGGCCAGGTGGGCCCGGAGCCATGCCGCGCTTCCACTCAGGCCGAGCCGGAGCCGTCGGGCCTCGTCGTCCAGGGCGCAGATCGCTTCGGTGTCGAGGGCCTTGAGAACGTTCGCTACCGGAGGCAGTGGCTGGCGCCCGGCTGGGGCCTTGACCGGCCAGCGCCTGAGCAGAAGGCTGACCCGTTGCTGCGGTGTCCTCGGCGACGGGTCCTTGCGGGAGGCAGGCAGTGGCGGGGGTGGCGTCCAGATTAGTCCTGCCTGTTCGATGTGATGCAGCATCCATGCCCGCGCCTCCGGGCCGGCGGTGTTCCAGACCCAGCTCATCGGTCGTTCGGCCATCGCCTGATCGAAGCTCCCAGGGGACTTGCCCCGACGGGACGGCTTCCAGGGGCGTGGCCGTGCGACGCCCGGAAGATTGTGGCTCAAGTCGGCCAGGAATCTGATGCGGTCCAGAGCCTCGTCAGGGGAGTTGTCCTGCGCCACGTGCTGTGCGCTTCCGGCCAGATGGCGGATCTCGGTGAACGCCCTGGCCGCCAGAAGCGCGGCTATGTCCCGGTCGAGCTCGGCCTCCTGGCTCCTCATGCCGATCCGTCCTTATTGCCGCCCTGAGGGCGGGTTGTGCGGGCCTGGGCGTGCGACAAGGCAATGCGGCAGCGCGCGGTATCGACCTCAATGATCTTCACGGTGAGGGCGTCACCGACCTCGATGTCTTTCTCGGACGATTCATTCAGCTCGCTGGTGTGCACCAGCCCCTGGAAGCCGTCCTCTCGGTCTTCGATGCGGACGAAGACGCCGAACGGGACGATCTTGGTGACCGGTCCGGTGACCACCTGCCCGATTCGCTGTGCGACCTGCGGCCACGGGTCTTCCTGCACTGCTCGGAGCGACAGCGGCACTCGTTCCCGGACCATGTCGACGTCGAGGACCTCGGCTGTGATCTCCTGGCCGACGCTGACGACGTCGGACGGGTGGTTGATCGGACGCCAGGACAGTTCCGGAATGTTGATCATTGCGGTGAAGCCGCCGATGTTCACGAAGGTGACGCCGAAGCCGGCGATGGTTGTGACCGTGCCGGTGACGACCTGGCCTCGCCGCAGGGTCTTCAGGAAGGCCCAGTCCCGGTCGCTGGGCGTTGGTTCGGTCTGCCAGCGTGCGCGGAGAACGCCGTCGCTGTCGGGCAGTACAGCGGTGAACAGCGGGTGGCGCTCATCGGTAGCCAGGGATACGACGCCGGCAGCACGCGCGCTGGTGATCTGGGAGGTCGCTGCCTCGAATTGAGTCTCGTCCACGACCATGCTGGTGATCCGCCCGTCCTCGTCCTCCCAGAGGATTTCCATCAGGCCCTCCTCGGGCAGAGAGCCCATGGCCCCGTCTACGTCGGTGAGCAGGTCCGGCCAGACGGCCAGTTGGGCGCGAGGGGCCAACTGGGAGCGCACTGCCTCGATGTTGTCGCGGGTGAGGCGGTGCCAGCGGGAGGCGTTCGCGGCGTAGGTCTCCTCCAGGAACGTGGCGCGGTGGGCGCTGACCGTCCAGTGCAGACGGGCCCAGAAGTCGGCGTCGGCCGGGCGCTGTACGTGCTCTGGGTCATCGGGGGCGAAGTCGTACGGCGATGCGTGCAGGCGTTCCGGGAAGAGTCCGAGCGAGCGGGTGCGGGCCAGCGCCGCTTCGCAAGGGCGGCTGCTGCCGATGTAGAGGTACTGGTCCCAGCCGACGTGCACGGTGAATGCTCCCTCAGCCTCCAGACGGCACCAGGCGCCGTTGTCGCGGAGCATGGCCCGGACGAGTTCCAGACCGGCGGCCATCGGTACCAGGGCACCGTCGTGGAACCCGGTGAGGCCGGCCGGGAAGAGGTCGGCCAGGCCGTAGCCGTCGACCGGTGGCTCCAAACCGAAGTGGGCGAAACCGCCGATCTGCGGCTCGCGGATGGCCAACTGGTCGACACCGGCTTCTTCGGCGAAGGCGGCGATGGCCTGCAGGTATGCGGTTTCGACCGGTCCGTGGTCACTGGTCGCAGGCTCGACGCCGGCGTAGTGGCCGTGCTGATCGCGGTCGGCAGGGTCGTACTTGGTGACCTGATAGACGTATGGCAGCACGTCACTGCCCGCCGGAGGTTGAAGGCGCTGCTGCTGGGGCCTGGTGGCGTTCAAGGACGCGGTACACCGTGGCGCGGCTGGCGGAGAAGAGCTCGGCGAGGTCGGCGATGGTGTGCTCGCCGGACTGGTGCTGCTGGACCGGGTGACGGCAAGGTCGCCACCGGGCAACGAGATGAAACGCCATCCTCGTGGTTCTGTGACCTGCCAGGCTTCGAACGACGCGTCGACCGAACACGTCAGATGCATGCCGTTGTCGAACACCATCCGCAGGACGCCGGACTTGAACACAACCGCGGACAGAACCTTCGCCCCGAATAGTGGAAGAGCCGCAGCCACGTCCTGGGACTCCGGCGTCAGAGGCAGGCCAGGACTGGTGTGGAGTGACCCAGTCGAGAGCCGAGCTGGTGCTTCCAGCACGACTTCCCACCCTGCGTCCAGGACGAGGGTCAGCCGAAAGTCGATGCTGATCCTGACGACACTCAGGCCTCGGAGGTTCAGGACCCACCGGTCCGCGTGCTCGACCGGCTCCACTTCAGTGCTCATCACGACACCATGGTCCACTCCGTCGCAGGCACCAAGGGATTTCGCTCCTCCTCGGCATCACCCTCTGCTGAGGCGTCGATGCTCACTGCCGCTGGACGTTCCGCAGAAGCCAGCTTCGCTGAGCAACTGCAGTGCGACGGGACACGAGTGGCCTCCCCATCAGCGGGAAACGATCTTCGGCCAGCTGGGAAGCGATCTTCAACCGCTTCTGTTTTGCCTGGACAGCGGTACTCGTGAACACCCCCCACTTGGTCTTCACGCCAAAATACCGGCGCGGACCATTCACCGACGAGATCCTGCGCCACTGCGAAGAGGTCATGCGCTCTGTCTGCGCGGACTTCGAGACCGAGCTGGTCGAATTCAACGGCGAGACTGATCACGTGCACCTGCTGTGCACTATCCACCGAAGGTTGCCCTGTCCCGTCTGGCCGGCTCACTCAAGGGCGTCTCCGCCCGCAGGCTCCGACAGGAGTTCCCGGGCCACATCCGCAAGTACCTGTGGGGCCCAACACTTCTGGTCATCCTCCTACTTCGCCGCCTATTGCGGAGGAGCCCCGCTGTCGATCATCAAGGAGTACATCGAGAACCAGAAGCGCCCCGGCTGAGCCAGCAGTACCGCCCCGTGCGACCGTGCGGGTCAGAGCAGTCAAGAGAAGCGATTCCTCCCGGGCGTGAACGCCCGGGGTTCCTCGCTAGATCCTTCTGAACACCGACGCAGGCGGTACGGGTGAGGGCTTGGCGCTGGCATCGGTGACCGGGGCCGCCCCGCCGGTGAAGTCGGCGAGCGCGCGGCCGTGTTCGACCCGGCCCGCGTGCGGGTCGGTCGCCACCCGGCGGGTCAGCTCGGCGACGGGCAGCTCGCGGTCGGAGGCGAGGAGCACGGCGTTCCCGAAACGGCGGCCGCGCAGTACGGTCGGGTCGGCGGTCAGCGCGAGCTCCGGGAAGACGGTGGCGGCGGTCGCGATCTGGCCGCGCAGGTGGGTCAGCGGCGGGCCGTCGGCGAGGTTCGCGGCGTAGAAACCGCCGGGCCTCAGGACCCGGCGGACCTCGGTGAGGAACTCGGTGCTGGTCAGATGCGCGGGCGTGCGCGCCCCGCTGAAGACGTCGGCGATGATCAGGTCCGCCCAGCCGTCCTGCACCTTGGCGAGCCCGGCCCGGGCGTCGGTGGAGCGGACCCGGATCCGGGCGGCCGTGTCGAGGGGCAGCTCGCGGCGGACGAGCTGGACCAGCGGCCCGTCGAGCTCCACGATCTGCTGGGTGGAGCGGGGCCGGGTGGCGGCGATGTAACGGGCGAGCGTGAAGGCTCCGCCGCCGAGGTGCACGACCTGGAGGGGCCGGTTCGGCGGTGCGGCGAGGTCGGCGATGTGGCCGAGGCGCCGCTGGTACTCGAAGGAGAGATGGCCCGGGTCGTCGAGGTCGACGTGCGACTGCGGGGCGCCGTCGATCAGCAGCGTCCACCCGCGGGGCCGCTCCCGGTCGGGTATGAGCTCCGCGAGCCCCCCGTCGACGGTCTCGACGACGGCGCCTGCCGCCTTTTCACGCTGCTTGTTCCTGGCCACATGCCCCATTATCGGCGCCCGCGCACCCGGCCCGCCCCACGAGGAGGCCGGGGCCGCAGGCCAGAGCCCGCCCGGGAGGGCTAGTGGCAGCCGTCGGCCGCCTCGATCAGGCGGGCCGCCTGGCCGAGGGCCTCGCGGAGGACCGCCGGGTCGGTGACCTCGCCGGTGTCACCGGGCGGCAGGAGCCAGCCGGCACCGGCGGGCTCGGGCAGCTCCGGCAGCTCGGGGATCCGCAGGCCCCGCCCCGAGGTCTGCGTACAGGCGCTGCCCGGCATGTCCCAGCCCGCCGCCGTGCCGGGCGGTACCAGGAAGCCGAGGGTGTCGCAGGCCCCGTCGTGCAGCACCGGGCCGACGACCGGGGTCCCGCCCCGGCGGAGGATGTCCACGGCTTCCAGGCCCTGGCGGACCGGCACGGTCACCAGGTCACAGGGCTCGGCGTGCGGGGCGCTGGCGTCCGGGGTGGGCGCATGCCGCGCGGTCGACTGCGATCCGATCTCCAACAAGGGGACCCCTCCTCACTCATGAGAAGACACGTTCCGTCTCTCCGCATGGTTCAACGTCCGTGCGCGTCAACGGCTACGGCGGCACGCCGCCGCAAAGGATGGCAGTTCATGGCAGATCGCGAGCGAGATATCCGATTTGTTGCTAAACCCTGCGTGCGCGTCCGGTCACAGCAGGTACGTTCTTGCCCGCCGGAACACCGGCAGCACAGGAGAGGGCTCGGCCATGGCGGTGTCAGGGGCAGTTCCCAATCTCGCCTTCCGCCGGCTCCGCGGACAGCACTCGCCGGCGGAGTTCGCCGCGGCCGTCCGCCGGGCGGCGCGGGAGATCGGCGAGCAGGTCGCGTGCGACGCCCGCTACATCGGGCGCGTGGAGGCGGGCGAGATCCGCTGCCCCAACTACGCGTACGAGCGGGTGTTCCTGCACATGTTCCCCGGTCTCTCCCTGGCGGACCTGGGCTTCTCGGCGCGGGAGGCGGTACGCGGCCGACGGCCGACCGCCTCGGCCGGGGCACTGCCCCCACCCGCCATCACGACCCGGAACGATGAGGAGAGCGACGTGCTGCGTCGCGCATTCATGACGAGCGGCACCGCCACCGTGGCGGCCGCCTCGCTGGGATTCGGCGGCACCGCCGTCGCGATCCCCGCCCCCCGCGGGGCCCACAGGATCGGCGAGGCCGAGGTCCGCGCCGTCGAGGACGCCGTACGGCAGATCCGGCTGCTCGACGACCGGCACGGCGCCGACGGTCTGTACAAGTCAGCCGCTCAGCCGCTGCGGGCGGCGTACGCCCTGCTCGACGCGGGCACGTCGGCCCGCCGCTCCACCGAGGACCGGCTGCACGCCGGCGCGGGCGAGCTCGCGATCTCCGTCGGCTGGCTGGCCCACGACTCCGGCCGCCTCGACGACGCCCGCTCGCACTACGCGGAGGCCCTCGCCACCGCGCGCGTGGCGGGCGATCCCGCCCTGGAGGCGCACGCCTTCTGCAACACGTCGTTCCTGGCCAGGGACGCGGGACGGTACCGGGAGGCGGTCCGCGCCGCCCAGGCCGGCCTGCGGGCCGCACAGCCGCTCTCCTCCGCCCGGCTGCTCTCCCTGCTCTCCCTTCGGGAGGCGGGGGCCTGGGCCGGACTCGGCGACCGGGCCGCCTGCGAGCAGGCCCTCGGCCGGGCCCACACCCACTTCGCGCGGGGCCAGGGCGACAGCGACCCGGAGTGGATGTCGTTCTTCGGGGAGCCGGAGCTGGAGGCGCTGGAGGCCGGGTGCTGGGCGGCGCTCGGCGACTGGGGCCGGGCCGCCCGCCACGCCCACCGCGCGACCGTCCTCCAGAACCCCCACTTCGCCCGCAACCTCGCCCTCTATCGGGCCCAGCTGGCGTGCGACCTGGCCCACGCGGGCCGCCCGGACGAGGCGGCGGCGGAGGCGCGGCGGGTGGTGGACTCGCTGGGCGACGTCCAGTCCTCCCGTATCCGCCGCATCCTGACGGAGACGAGCCGGGTCCTGGCGACCGCCCGCTGAACGACTACTCCAGGTGCCCCGCGTCTACTCCAGGTGCCCCGTGTCGTTCCAGCGCTCCAGGGCCGGCATGCCGTACGCCCAGCCCAGGACCGACAGGCTCGTCGGGTCGAGGCGGATCCGCGCGCCGAACGAGATGTCCTCGCCCAGCCAGCGCGCCCCGAGCGTGCGCAGGATGTGCCCGTGCGCGAAGACCAGAACGTCCCGGTCCTCCGAGCGCGCCCACTCCACGACCTCGTCGGCCCGCGCCGAGACGTCCGCGAGGCTCTCGCCCTCCGGCACGCCGTCGCGCCACAGCAGCCAGCCGGGCTGGATCTCCTGGATCTGCGCCGGGGTCAGCCCCTCGTACGCCCCGTAGTCCCACTCCATCAGCGCGTCCCAGTCCCGGGCCCGCTCGCCGAAGCCCGCGATCTCGCAGGTCTCCCGCGCGCGTACCAGCGGGCTGGTACGGATCTCCAGGTTGGGCAGCCCGTTCCACGCCCCCCGGTGCAGCCGCTCGCCGAGCAGCTTCGCGCCGCGTCGGCCCTCGTCGAGCAGCGGGATGTCGGTCCTGCCGGTGTGGCGGCCGAGCAGCGACCATTCGGTCTGGCCGTGCCGGGCGAGCAGGATGCGCGGTGCCATGAAGGCTCTCCAGGGGTTCACGTATCGGGTGTGGCGTAGGGGGTGTCGTAGGGGGTGTCGTTCCATCATCACCCACGTGAATTCGCGGCGACGCTCGCCCGGTCGGTACGCGCGTGGGGCCCCGCTTGTCAGTGGCGGATGGGAGACTTCCGCGGGTGAGCGAATCCCTGGGCAGCGGAGCTCCTCGACCTCCGCACACGACACTGCGCCACCGGCTGGCCGAGCTGCGTGGACCGGCCGTGGTGCCGCATCCGCTGGACGCGCGGGCGTTGGCGGCGCTGGCCGCCAACCCCGGCTGCCGGCGGCGTGCGCTGCTCGACGGCGCCGGGGTGGACAAGACCGTGCTCGCGGCGAAGCTCGGCTCGCCGGCCGCCTTCGGGCAGTCGCAGTTCGCGTTCATGCGGGGCAACGCCTTCGAGGCGAAGGTCAAGGCGGACGGCGGGCGCGAGCTGCTGCGGCTGCTGGGCATCGAGGAGCCCGGGGCGGTCGCGGTCCCGGACCTCACGGCGGCCGGACCCGAGGGCCGCGCTGCCCGCACCGCCCTCGCGCTGCGCGAGGCGACCGCCGCGGGGCGGTGGGCGCTGCTCGACCACCCGATGCTGGCGCTGGAGGTGGCGGGCTCCCCCGCCTATCTGGAGCCCGACGCGGTGGTGGTGCATCCCGACGGCCGGTGGACGGTCGTGGAGATCAAGTCGTTCCCGATGATCGATGGTTCGGCGGACGCCTCCAAGGTGGGCGCGGCGGCCCGCCAGGCGGCGGTGTACGTCCTGGCCCTGGAGCGGGTCGCGGCGCTGACGGAAGGCGCCGAGGTGGCGCACAGCGTGCTCCTCGTCTGCCCGAAGGACTTCTCCAACCTGCCGACGGCCTCGGTCGTCGACGTACGCAAGCAGCTGGCGGTGACCCGCCGTCAGCTGGGCCGGCTCACCCGGATCGAGGACATCGCCGCCGCGCTGCCGGAGGGCGTCACGTTCGATGTCGAGGCCTGCTCGGCGGAGGAGCTGGCGGCGGCGGTGGAGTCGGTTCCGCATGCGTACGCGCCGGAGTGCCTGTCCGCGTGCGAACTGGCCTTCCACTGCCGGGAGCGGGCCCGGCTCGCGGGCGCGGTCGAGGCGCTGGGCCGTTCGGTACGGGGCGAGTTGGGCGGCCTGACCACGATCGGGGCGGTCCTGGCGGCGGCCCGCGGCGAGGAGGGCGACGCGGCCGACCCCACGGTCGAGGCGCTCCGCCGGGCGCGGGCACTGCGCGACGAGGCGCTGGCGCAGGCCCGGGCGGCCGCGCCCGCGCGGATCCCCGGGCAGGAGGCGCTCGCATGCTGACCCGCCCCCCGGCCCCGGCGCGGCGCGCCGGTCACCACGCGCAGGACGCGCGCACAGGATCCCTCGGGATCACCGACCACCCGGGCACGACGCGCCTCGGCCAGACCACCGACCACCCAGGTACGCCAAGCCCCAGCCGGATCACCGACCGCCCCGGCACGGCACGCCCCGGCCGGATCACCGACCACCCTGGCACCGCACGCCCCCGTGGAGGCTGCTCATGTCGTTGATCTCCACCCTCGCCCGGCTCGAGGCCGTCGAGTCCGGGCGGGCGCAGCCGTTGGCCACGGTGCGGCACCGGCATGTGTCGGGGCGGCCGCTCGTCCTCGTACCGCTGACGACGGCCGGTGAGGCGGGCGCGCCGCTCGGGGCGCTCGTCGGGACCGACCGCGAGGAGCCCCGGCTCCTGGTCGTCGCGCAACCGCGCGACCGGGACCTGCGGTTCGCGTTCCTCGCTGACCTGGCCGAGGAGGTCCTGCCGTACATCGATGCGTTCACCGACATCGTGGAGCCCGCCGAGCGCAACGAAACCGATCCCGAGACCGGGAAGAAGGTCAAGGTCGAGGTCGCTCTCTGCGCGGACGCGCCGCAGTTGATCGTGCCGAGCCGGGCGGGCATCGAGTACGTACGGCTGCTCGGGCGGTCGATGCGGTTCCGGCGGACGGCCGAGCAGGACCCGGAGACGCCGTTCCCGGCCCCGCCGCGCGTGCCGCTCCTCGGCCGCTGGCTGACGCACCTCGGCGAGCGGGCGCGGGTGCCGGGCTCCTCGCTGCTGCTCTCGGCGACGGACCTGCTGAACCGGCACTGGGCGACGGGCCAGTCCTCCCTGGAGGACCAGCACCTCGGCGCCCTGCTCGCCTGGATCGACCCCGACGACGGGCAGTCCGGGGCCGAGGCGGCGCTGCGGGCCGAGCTCGGCCGGGACAGGGACGGTCAGTTGCTGTGCCCGCCCGCCGGTCCCGCGACCGACCCGGCCTTCGACAACCGGCTGCTCGCGCCCGCGATCGAGCGCTTCGACCGGGCCCGGCAGGCGCTGGCCTCCGCCGAGGACGGCGAGAGTGCCGACGCGCGCCTTGCCGAACTGCACCGCGCCGAGCGGGAGATCCGCCGGCTCATCGTCTCCCAGCTCACGCCCACCTGGGACGCGGTGTGGCGGGCACTCGACCTGCTGCGGGAGCTGCCGGAGGGAGCGCGGGTGGCGGACCGCTGGACCCGCGACCGCTGGTCGTTCACCGGCCACCGCGACCGGGTCACGGCGGGCGAGCCGCCGCAGCCGCGCCGCGACGACGCGGTGACGGCGGCGCAGAAGCTGGCCGCGCGCGAGTCCGCGCAGGGCCAGCTGGAGGCGCAGGAGGCCCTGGACGATCCCCTTGTCCTCGCCGGGCGGCGGTTCGCGGGCGAGGCGTTCGTCACGGAGGTGGTGGAGGTGACGATGGCCTGGTCGGAGTCGAAGCGCCCCTCGCCGCGCCCGCTGCTCGCGGTCCGTACGGACGACCGCCCGCACCTGGGCGTGGGGGTCAAGGTGTACCGCTCGCTCGAAGGCAAGCCGCAGACGGCCGAGTTCGTACGGTACGAGGAGGACGGCTCGCTCGTGCTGCGGGTCATGGACCGGATGGGCCGGTCGAAGGAGCCCGCCGAGGGGTCGGTGCCCGAGAAGGGCGAGCGGATCGCCTGGACGCTCTTCGAGCATGACCAGCGGGTGGGCGCGAAGCTGCCGGACCCGGAGGAGACGCCCTGGACGCACGGCGGGCCGCCGCGGTCCGACGTCGCCGAACTGCCCGACACCGTCACGCCGGAGGACCTGCTGTGACCCTCGATCCCTCGTCGGCGGCCGCGCGGGCGACCGCCGACATCCTGGCCGACACGCTGCACGGCGACGCCCGCGGCGTGGTCGTGGACTCCCCGCCGGGGGCCGGCAAGTCGACGCTCGTGGTCCGCGCGGCGCTCGAACTGGCGGAGGCGGGGCGGCCGTTGATGGTCGTCGCGCAGACGAACGCCCAGGTGGACGATCTGGTGCTGCGGCTCGCGGAGAAGCAGCCGGACCTGCCGGTGGGGCGGCTGCACTCCAACGACAGTGATCCGTACGACAAGGCGCTCGACGACCTGGAGAACGTACGGAAGTCGGCGAAGGCGGGGGATCTGACCGGGCTTCCGGTGACGATCTCGACGGCCGCGAAGTGGGCGCATGTGAAGAACGTGGAGCCGTGGGCGCACGCGATCGTGGACGAGGCGTACCAGATGCGCTCGGACGCGCTGCTGGCGGTGGCGGGGCTCTTCGAGCGGGCGCTGTTCGTGGGCGACCCCGGGCAGTTGGATCCGTTCTCGGTGGTCGGCGCGGAGCAGTGGGCGGGACTGTCGTACGACCCGTCGGCGTCCGCCGTCTCCACGCTCCTCGCGCACAATCCGGATCTGCCGCAGCACCGGCTGCCGGTGTCGTGGCGGCTGCCGGCGTCGGCGGCGCCGCTGGTGTCCGACGCGTTCTATCCGTACACGCGGTTCCGCAGCGGTACGGGGCCCGGTGACCGGCGGCTCACGTTCGGGGTGGCGTCGGACGGCTCGGGTCCCGACCGGGTCCTGGACGAGGCGGCGGAGTCGGGCTGGGGCCTGCTGGAACTCCCGGCGCGGCACACTCCGCGCACGGACCCCGAGGCGGTCGGGGCGGTGGCGCTGGTGGTCCGCCGGCTGCTTGACCGGGGCGGCGCGGCGGTTTCGGAACGGTCTCCCCACCCCACGCCCCTGACCCCGGACCGGATCGCGGTCGGCACGGCCCACCGCGACCAGGCGGCGGCGGTGCGGGCGGCCCTTGCGGAGCTGGGCGTCTCGGGCGTGACCGTGGACACGGCGAATCGGCTCCAGGGCCGGGAGTACGACGTGACGGTGGTCCTCCACCCGCTGTCGGGCCGCCCCGACGCCACGGCCTTCCACCTGGAGACGGGCCGCCTGTGCGTCCTGGCCTCCCGCCACCGCCACGCCTGCATCGTCGTCTGCCGCGCGGGCGTGACGGACCTCCTGGACGACCACCCCTCGACGGAGCCGGTCCAGCTCGGCGTCACGATCAAGTTCCCGGACGGCTGGGAGGCGAACCACGCGGTGCTCTCGCACTTGGCAGAACACCGCGTGACCTGGCGCCCCTGAGGGTCAGCCCGTCGTCGGGGTGAGGCCGTCGAGGTCGGTGGCGCGGGTCGCGGCCGCGTGGGTGAGGAGTTCGTCCACCGGCCACTGGTCGTCGGCGTGTTCGCCGTACTTCACGGCGGCGACGCGGCCGTCGGGGGCGATCAGGAAGTCGGCGGGCAGGCCGAACCGGCCGCCCCGCGGGTTGAGCACCGGCGGGCGTTCGCGGCCGCGCACCATCTCCCAGGTGCCGAGGAGTACGGCCCGGGCCACGGGCCACCAGGCGCGCGGGGAGAACAACGAGCGGGGCGAGGTCTCGACGCCGTACGCCGCGTAGAGCCGCTTCTCGGGGTCGGCGACGACCGGGAACGGCAGGCCGTCCAGGTGCGGGTGGAGTTCCTCCGGCGGTGAGTGGAAGACCACGACCTCCCGGATGCCGGCCGCCTCGATCTCCGCGTGCCTGCGGACGAACGACCGCAGGTGGAGGTGGCAGATCGGGCAGCCGGCGAAGCGGCGGAACTGGAGGTGGACGAGGCGTTCGGGGTCCGGCACGGCGACCGGCGGGCCGAGGACCGGGTCGAGCGTGCGGGCGGGGGCGGGCGCGCCGGGCATGAGCATGGAACAACCTCCACGTAGGCGTACGGCGTACCCCTAAGAGCGTAGGCGTATGGCGTACGCTGTCAACCCATGCCCCGCCCGCGCTCCCTCACCCAGGACCAGCTGGCCGCCGCCGCCCTCGCCGTCATCGACCGCGACGGACTCGCCGGCCTGTCGATGCGCACCGTCGCCAAGGAGCTCGGGATGAGCACCATGGGGCTCTACCGGTACGTGGCCGACCGCGACGAACTCGAAGGGCTCGTCGCCGAGCGCGTCCTGAGCTCCGTCGACCCGACTCCGCCGCCGGCCGCCGGCGCGCCCTGGCGGGAGCGGATCGAGGTCATGGTCCGGCGGCTGCGCGACAGCGTCGGCGCGCACCCCGCCGCCGTGCCGCTGACGCTCACCCACCGGCACCGGCTGCCCGGACTGCTGCGCTGGTCGGAGTCGGTGCTCGGGCTCCTGGCCGAGGCCGGGATCGAGGGCGAGGAGCGGGTCGTCGCGCTGCGCGGCCTGATCGGTTACGTCGTCGGGGCGATCCAGCTCGAACACCTCGGGTCCCTCGCCGGGGCGGGGACGACGGCCATCGCGGAGCTGCCGGAGGACCGTTTCCCGTACATGACGGACGCGGCCCGGCACGCCCCGGGCGTCGACGCCGAACGGGAGTTCTTCGGCGGGCTCGCGGTGTATCTGCGCGGCCTCGGCGACTGATCACCGGCCCGCCCCCTTGCGCGAGGCGGGACAATGGAACGGAGGCCCGGGTTTCCGGGCCGCGTGCGTGCGAGGAGGAGAAGGACGATGGCGGAATCCGCGGAGCGGAACGTACAACGGCGGCTCCGGCCCGCCCCGCTGATCTTCGAGCCCGCCGAGGCGACCGCCGACCCGGAGCACTTCTTCGACCTGGAGTCGATAGAGGATCCGCGCGAGCTGCTGGCGCGCGCGACCGAGCTGACGCTCGCGTTCCGCGCGGCGACGGACCGCGCGATCGAGTACCAGGCGATGGCGGCGGCCCAGCTCGCCGACCCCCGCCGCTTCGACCGCCTGACGGCGGCGGACGTAGCGGAACGAGCGGAATGGACGGAGGACTACGCCCGCCGCATGATCGCCTTCGGCCGCGACCTCCTCCGCACGACGACGGACACCCCAAAGGACGACTAGCCCGGCGGGCGACGGATGCGGGCGGAGGACCGGCCCGGCGGACAGCTGGTCCGGCGGGACGGCCGGCCCCGGCGGGGGACCCGGGCCGGCGCACGGCTGGTCCGGCGGGACGGCCGGCCCCGGCGGGGGACCGGGCCGGCGCACGGCTGGTCCGGCGAGACGGCTGGTCCGGCGAGACGGCTGGTCCGGCGAGACGGCTGGTCCGGCGACACGGCTGGCCCCGGCGGGCGACCGGCCCGGCGCACGGCTGGTCCGGCGGGACGGCCGGCCCCGACGAGCGACCGATGCCGGCAGAGGACCCGGCCGACCGCCAGTCCGGCCGACCCCCGCACCGGCCCGCGGCCGGCCCCGGCGGCGCATGGCGCGTGCCGGTCGGCGGCGGCCGAGGCGCCGCAGCTTGTGGCGCCACCGTCGCCTGGCATATGCCGGGGCGAAAGATACTCCCCCCGCCCCACCCCTGTCCGGGTTTCCGGCAACACTCGGAAACCGGGTCGTCACTGGCGGTAGATCTTGACCCATGAGCGCATGGCTGCGAGACAACACGCCCCTGAGCCCCGCCCGGAGCGACGCCGAGGACGAGCGGTGTCATCAGTCCGCGCACGTCACCGCCGACGGCGCCGAGTGGCTCGCGTCCGCCGCCGCGTATCCGCGTTCCACGCTCGCGCTCTGGGAGGACAGGCCCGCCGCCCCCGCCGTGCTCCCCTGCGGCACGGCCTTCGACGTCGTGAGCGTGGACGCGATCTTCGGGCGGCGGATGCTCGAGCGGCTCTGGGCGGAGGGCCCGGGCTCCGGGCCCGTCGCTCTCCACCGGGGGCGGATGCTGCTCTTCGCCGCGCCCGGTACCGCCCAGCGGTTACCGGCGCTCCTGCGCTGGGAGGAGTGGGGCGACGCCGTCCCGCCCCCGCTCTGCCACGGCACCGGGGACGCCGTGACGATCCCCCCGCTCACGCCCCTCCAGCGCCCCGGCCCCCGCTGGGTCGTCGCCCCCGACACCCGCCACCCCTGGCTGCCGGGCCCCGAGGTCATGCTCTGGGCCTGCGTCCGGGCGGTTCGCGCCGCCTCGGCCGTGGACGTGCGGATATCGATTTTTCCTCCCGCCGATCAGGGTGCTAAGGTCTACGACGTCAGCAGGCGCCGCTAGCTCAGTTGGTTAGAGCAGCTGACTCTTAATCAGCGGGTCCGGGGTTCGAGTCCCTGGCGGCGCACAGACGAAGAAGGCCCCTCGCGCAAGCGAGGGGCCTTCTTGCATACGCCGCATACGCCGCATACGCCGCATACGCCGCATACGCCGCATACGCCGCATACGCCCTCACACTGACGGCACCGTCACCTTCACCGTCCACGCCCCCGCCGGCGTCCGGTCCGCCACCTCCACCCGCGTGCCCTCCCCCGGCACCGTGAACGTCTCGCCCACCCGCAGCGGCGCGTCAGCCAGTGGCGGGTACACCGAGCGGTCCCAGCAGGCCTCGGTCCGCGGATGGGTGTCCACGACCTCGATCGGCCCGTCCCCGGACGCCGCCTCGTTCCGTACGCGGTAGATCAGCACGCCCTCCGTACAGGTGTCCTGGTCGTTGCCCGTCGCCCCGCGCGCCTCGATCGCGAGCGCCGTGCCCGTCCCCGTCCGTACGACCGCGAGCCGGTTGCCGACCGAGCCGCCGGCCACCGGCGCCGCCGCCAGCGGCTCCAGGCTGAGCAGACGGCTGCCCGGCCCCTCCACGCAGGTCACCTGGCGCCGCTCCAGCCAGCCCAGCTTCCACTTGTGCCAGCCGAAGAGTTCCGGGGCGAGCCCGAACTGGCTGCCCATGACGTCCCAGTCCCCCACATGGGTGTCCCAGTCGCCCTTGCCGTCCATGGGCCGGTGGTAGAGGTCCGGCAGGTCGAAGACGTGCCCGGTCTCGTGTGCCAGCACGTTGCGGTCCGGTGGGTGCCGCTCGAAGACGGTGACGACCCGCTTGATCTCCTTGCCGTCCACCGTGACCGGGTGCTCCAGGTTGACGACCTTCGTGGCGTCGGAGTCCACGCCCGGCGCGTCGGGGTCGGCGACCAGATAGACGATGTCGTACCGCGAGAAGTCGACCTTCTGGTTCGCCGCCCCGAGCGCGTCGCGCAGATACGCCGTCCGCTTCGCCGCGTCCCAGTCGCGCCGTATGGCGTACGCCGTCGAGTCCTTCGGCATCACGGTCCACTCCGGCCGGGTGTGCGCGCGCAGCGCGAAGCGTCCGTACGAGGCGCGGCGGAAGAAGTCGCTCGTGCCGGGGAAGTGGTCGGCGGCCAGTTCGCCGGGGGTGGTCAGCGGGGCGGAGTCCGGGAACGACAGGAAGATCATGACCGCGTCGAGGGAGCGGGCGGGCTTCGGATAGGCGCCGTTCCAGGTGTCCAGGCCGAGGGAGTGGTGCGCGGCGGTACGGGGCAGGGCGCACGGACCGGCCGAGGGGGCGCCCACGGCGGGGCCCGCCACGAGTCCCGTCGCGGCGAGCGCCACGAGGGAGGTGAAGGCCGCGGCGGAGGCACGCAGCCGCGCTCGTTCCACTCCCCCGGGTGGCTGCTGACCCCTCACGTGGACCTCCGGCTGCGGAATGCGGGACACCTCACCCACCTTGTGACGGTTTGCGGTGTTTCGCACTTTTCCGCTGCCCCAGTCGGGTGAGCGGGCGACATGGCGTCGACGCGACACGCGCCTTCATCGGCTCACGGAACGTCACAATCGGTCAGGCCCCCGCCGACCCGCGTCAGACCCGCGCAGAAACGATCGGCCGGGCCGCGTCGGGGGGAGCCTCACGGCCTCCGTCGGGCCGGAGGGCACCCATGAAGCTGGAATGACCCCGGGGACTGCCCCTATGATCGGCACACTTTCCTTGGCCGACCCCATCCCGACCACATCTGAACGGCCCAACTGCACTACGGGAGCGAGCGGTGAGCGGAACCCCCGAAGGACCGGTGCACACCCGGCTCTCGCCCGCACGGGAGCCGATGCCTATGATCACGGAGCGTGATCATTTCCGCCCGCCCGACAATGTCCGCCCGCCCGACAACGCCTGCCAGCCCGACAACGTGCGCCCGCCCGATCACGTCCGCCCGCCCGACGCGGAACTCCGCGACTACCGCGCCGCCTTCCGGGCCGCGCAGCTCGCCATGGCCGTCGTCGACCAGGACGGCCTCGTCGTCGCCGCCAACGACGCCCTCGGCACCCTCTTCGGCACCGAGTCCGGCGCGCTGCGCGAGCAGGCCGCCGCCGACCTCGTCGACCTCGCCTCCGACGGCCGCACCTGGCACGCGTACCGCGAGGTGCTGCGCGGCCGCCGCTCCCGCTTCCGCTGCACGCGCCGGCTCAAGCACCCCGACGGGCGCTCGCTCTGGGCCGAGGTCACCGTCGCCCCCGTGCCCGACAGCCCCCGCGTCCTGCTCTCCATCGCGGACATCAGCGACCGGCGCGAGCTCCAGGCCCGGCTGCGTCACCTCCAGATGCACGACCCGGTGACCCGGCTGCCGAACCGGACGCTGTTCTTCGAGCGCCTCTCCGTCGCCCTGGAGACGGCGGCCGCCCAGGACGAGGAGTCCGCCGACTGCCCGCCCTCACACCCGTCGTACCAGTCCTACGACTCGTACGAGTCCTACGAGTCGTACAGGCATGGCGGAACAGGGCGGATCGGCATCTGCTACCTCGACCTCGACGGCTTCAAGGCCGTCAACGACACCCTCGGGCACCGGGTCGGCGACCGGCTGCTCGCCGCCGTGGCCGCCCGGCTGACGGAGTGTGCGGACAACGACGGGTACACCAGGAGCGGCGGACACCTGGTCGCCCGGCTCGGCGGCGACGAGTTCGCCATCCTCGTCGAGGACTCCACCGGCACCGAACAGGTCGCGGATCTGGCGCAGTCCGTGCTCTGCGCGCTCCAGCGGCCCTTCGACCTCGCCGGGCAGCGGCTCTCCGTCTCCGCCTCGATCGGCGTGGTGGAGCGGGGCGCCCGCGGGACGACCGCGACGGGCCTGATGCAGGCCGCCGACACGACGCTGTACTGGGCGAAGGCCGACGGCAAGGCGCGCTGGACCCTCTTCGACCCCGAGCGCAACGCCCACCGGATGACCCGGCAGGCGCTCTCCTCCACCCTCCGACCGGCCGTGGAGCGTGGGGAGTTCGCGCTGGAGTACCAGCCGCTGGTCGGGCTCGCGGACGGAGCGGTCCACGGTGTGGAGGCGCTGGTGCGCTGGAACCACCCGCAGTTCGGCACGCTCGCGCCGAATCGGTTCGTCGGGATCGCCGAGGAGGACGGCTCGATCGTCGAGCTGGGGCGGTGGGTGCTGCGCACCGCGTGCCGCCAGGCCCGGCAGTGGCAGCAGGGCCATCCGCGCGAGCGTCCGCTGTTCGTGAGCGTCAACGTGGCCGTACGGCAGGTCTGGGACTCCGACCTGGTGGCGGACGTGGCGGGCATCCTGGCGGAGACCGGTCTCCCGCCGCATCTGCTCCAGCTGGAGCTGACCGAGTCCGCGGTGATGGGCTCGGCGGGCCGCCCGCTCCAGGCGCTCCAGGCGCTGAGCGACATGGGCGTACGGATCGCCATCGACGACTTCGGGACGGGCTACTCGAACCTGGCGTATCTGAGCCGGCTCCCGGTCTCGGTCCTGAAGCTCGACGGATCGTTCGTCCGCGGCTTCCAGGACGAGGCGCACGCCAACCCGGCGGACGAGCTGATCGTGGAGGCCCTGGTCCAGCTCGCCCACCGGCTGGGCCTGACGGTCACCGCCGAGTGCGTGGAGACCTCGGGGCAGGCGACCCGGCTGCGGCGCATCGGCTGCGACACGGGGCAGGGCTGGCTGTACTCGCGGGCGGTGGCCCCGGACCGTATCGCGGAGTTGATCGGGGCGTCGGCTCTCCCCGTCTGAGTGCGGGCATGGAACTGCCCCCGGCCGGAGGGACATCCGGGCGGGGGCAGTGGTCATTTCAGTGGGGAACCAGCAGGCAGCGGGGCATCAGCAGGCGCCCTGGTCCTTCCAGACGCCCCACTCGCCGGTCGTGCCCGGCGTCTCGTTCTGCGTCCACCACTGGGCGAGCCACTTGCGGCCGTTGTGGGAGACGACCGTGCCGCCGGTGTAGACCGTGCCGGCCACGTACGCGGGGACCGAGCCGCAGCCGGTGGGCGGAGTGGTGGTCTGGGTCGGGGTCGGCGTGGGGGCCGTGGTCGGCGGGGTGGTGGGCGGCGTGGTCGGCGGGACGGTGGTGCCGCCGAGGGCGTCGCTGATCTGGTTGAGCAGCGTGATGTTGGTGTCCAGGCCGAGGAGCGAGTACATCATCGCGCCGGCCAGGCCGCGCTGCTTGCCGTAGTCCACCCGGGCCTGGATGGAGCGCTGGTTCAGGCCGGTGAAGAACTCGCCGTCCTTGTAGAAGTACGAGGCCTTGGCCTGGTCGTCCCAGAAGGTGGTCGCCGCGTTGTCGACGACGCCGCCGAGCTCCTTGTAGTGGGCGATGCCGGCCTGCTGGCTGAGCGGGCGGGCCGTCGAGGCGCCGGTGGCCGGCTGCGCGAGGCCGTTGGCGGAGCCCGCCGGGACGCCCTTCCAGCCGCGGTAGTAGAACTCGTAGCCGAGCGTCAGCTTGTTGGCCGGGAAGCCGCCGGCGATGCCGTAGGCCGGCTTGCCGTCGATCCAGGAGTCGATCGCGTTGTCGATCGAGTACTTCTCGGTGCCCGGCGCGATGGGGTCGGTCGGGTCGTTCGAGCCGGAGTACAGCGGGGACTGGTGGTACGTCGGCCCGTCGCCGTCCCAGGCTCCGTGCATGTCGTACGTCATGATGTTCGCGTAGTCGAGGTACGCGCCGATCTTGTCCGTCTCGATGTTCTTGATCTTGTCCTGGCCGGCCGGGAGGGCCGCGGTCAGCAGGTACTTCTTGCCGCCGTGGGCCGCGCCGTACTCGTCGAGCTGCTTGCGGAACTCGGCGAGGAGCAGCGTGAAGTTGGCCTTGTCCTCAGGGCCGTAGTGGTTGCCGAGGTGGCCGTCGGGCGAGCCGGGGTACTCCCAGTCGATGTCGATGCCGTCGAAGATCCCGGCGGCGGTGCCGGGGCCGCCGTAGCCGCCCTCGACCGGCAGGTCGCCCTGGATGTACTGCTTGATGCAGGAGGCCACGAGCTTCTTGCGGCTCGCGTCCGTCTTCGCCGCGTCGTGGAAGTACTTGGAGTACGTCCAGCCGCCGAGCGAGATGTTGATCTTCAGGTGGGGGTACTTCGCCTTCAGTTCCTTGAACTGGTTGAAGACGCCCACGATCGGCTGGTCCCACTTGTCGGCGACGCCGTCGACGCTGTCCGCGGCCGCGAAGGAGCGCTGGTAGTCGGCGTACGAGTCGCCCGCGCCGTCACCGGCGTTCGGGTTCGCGTCGTCGCCGGCCGCCTTGTTGGCCTCGAAGCAGGTGAGCTCGGTCGGGTGGATGTTCCCGAACGAGTAGTTGATGACGTCCAGTTTGCCCGCGATGCCCCGCGTGTCGAGGTGCTTGGGGTAGAAGGCGTTCCCGTACACGCTCCACTGGTCGTAGTACGCGATGCGGACTTTGCCGTCGGCGGCGGCTGCGGTGGTGGCGGTGCCGGCCGCCTGGGCGGACCCGAGGCCGACGGTCGCGGCGAGCGCGCCTGCGGCGAGGGCCGTGCTCACGAGCGCGGCGATCAAGGGCTTGCGGGGGTGCACGAGCGGGCCTCCGAGGGGGATATGAGGGGTACGCGGTACAGCAGTGGGAGAAGAGATAGCCCCTGCGCGAACGGCACGTCAATGGTCTGAACCAGATTGAGGACTAGACCAATTCGCGCGAGAAAGCCCTTGTCAGAGCGGTGCAGCACAAAAGCGGACCGCCCGCCACCACAGGTGACGAGCGGTTTAAGGTTCACTTAGGGGTTGCGGAGCCGGCCGTTCCGGGGTGGACCAACCGGCCCAGGAGTCAGCCGAGTTCCGGCATGCCGTACGCGTCCGCGATCAACTCGTAGCTGCGCAGCCGGACATCGCCGCCGTGCGCGTTGGCCGTGATCATCAGCTCGTCGGCGCCGGTGCGCTTGCGCAGATCGTCCAGGCCCGTCCGGACCTCGTCCGGTGTGCCGTGGACGACGTTCACGAGCCAGCTGTCCACGAACTCCCGCTCCGTCGGGCTGAAGGGATACGCCTCCGCCTCCTCCGGCGTCGGGATCAGTCCCGGGCGGCCGGTGCGCAGCCGCAGCATCGACAGCGCGCCCGTGAGGACCTGGCGGCGGGCCTCCTTCGGGTCGTCATGGGCGAGCGCGGCGACGCTGATGAGCGCGTAGGGCGCGTCGAGGACCGCCGAGGGGCGGAAGGAGTCCCGGTAGAGGTCGAGGGCGGGGATCGTGTTCCGCGCCGAGAAGTGATGGGCGAAGGCGAACGGCAGGCCGAGCGTCCCGGCGAGGCGCGCGCTGAAGCCGGAGGAGCCGAGCAGCCAGACCGGCGGGCGCCCGGAGGGCCCCTGCACCGGGCCGGGCACGGCGTGGATCCGGGCGTACGGATGCCCGTCCGGGAAGTCGTCGTCGAGGAACCGGGTCAACTCGGCGAGCTGCTGCGGGAAGCCTTCCCCAAGCTCTCGGCTTCGCTCGAGCAGGGGAGACCCCAATGCCCCCTCGCCCAAGCGGTCCGTGCGGCGCAGGGCGGCGGCCGTGGCGCCGTCCGTGCCGGGGGCGCGGCCGAGGCCGAGGTCGACCCGGCCGGGGGCGAGGGCCTCCAGCGTGCCGAACTGCTCGGCGATCACCAGCGGGGCGTGGTTGGGCAGCATGACACCGCCCGAGCCGAGCCGGATGCGGCGGGTGTGGGCGGCGAGATGGGCCAGGATCACGGCCGGCGAGGAGGAGGCGACGCCGGGCATGGAGTGGTGCTCGGCGATCCAGTGGCGGTGGTAGCCGCGCCGCTCGGCGAGCTTGCTGATCTCGACGCTGGTGGCCAGCGCCTGGCTCGCGGTCCGCCCGCTGCCGACGGTCACCAGGTCCAGTACGGACAGCGGTACGGGCGAGTCCCCGTGTGCCGTGCCCCGAATCGCGTCGCTCACCGTTGGTCGACCCTTCTGCCCTCGGACGTACGTACGAGGGAAGAGAACAGGAGGCTGTCTCCGGTTATTCCGCGAGGTCCGCAGGAATGACC
Source organism: Streptomyces sp. NPDC029169 (assembly GCF_055563935.1). NCBI lineage: Bacteria > Bacillati > Actinomycetota > Actinomycetes > Kitasatosporales > Streptomycetaceae > Streptomyces > Streptomyces sp. NPDC029169. The sequence continues at coordinate 150,334 of NZ_JBVHXA010000018.1, read as the reverse complement.
GGTTCAGCTTCGGGTAGCCGCGCGCCCATGCCTCGATCAACGGAACAGATACGACGGCGGACGGTGCTGTGGGGGACAGCGGCCGCCGCGACGACCGCCGCCGCCGGCTGCGCACGGGTCGCCTCCGGCGACACCCTCGGCCGGCTCAGATCCCAGGGCACCGTCCGCCTCGGCATCGCGGGCGAGGTGCCGTACGGCTACGTCGACGAACAGGGCGCCTTCACCGGCGAGGCTCCCGAGCTCGCCCGGGTGATCTTCGGACGGCTCGGCATTACCGACGTCCAGCCCGTGGCCACCGACTTCGCCTCGCTCATCCCCGGCCTCAACTCCCAGCAGTTCGACGTCGTCTCCGCCGGGATGTACATCAACAAGGACCGCTGCGCACAGGTGCTCTTCGCCGACCCCGAGTACCAGATGCTCGACTCCTTCATCGTCCGCAAGGGCAACCCGAAGAACCTCCGCTCGTACGAGGACGTGGTGCGCGCGAAGGCGCGTTTCGCGACCGGCAGCGGATACGCCGAGATCGCCTACGCCGTCGCCGCCGGCTACCCGGAGCGGGACATCGTGATCCTCCAGGACCAGGTCGCCGGGCTCAACGCGGTCGAGTCCGGCCGGGTCGACGTCTTCGCCGGCACAGCCCTGACCGCCCGCTCGGTGGTCCGCAAGTCCACCAGGGCCGAGGCCACCGAGCCGTTCGCCGCCGTCGTCGACGGCAAGCGGAAGATCGACGGCGGCGGCTTCGCGTTCCGCCCCACCGACTCCGCCCTCCGCGACGCCTTCAACACCGAACTGCATGCGATGAAGAAGAGCGGCGAACTCTTCCGGATCATGCGGCGCTTCGGCTTCACCGAGGCCGAGATGACCACCCTGACCGCCGAGGAGCTGTGCCGATGACCGCGGGACTCTGGCAGAACTGGGTCCTGCCCGGCATCTGGATCACCCTCCAGCTCCTGATCGCCTCCGCCGCGCTCGCCGCGCTGGTCGCCTTCGCCGTCGGCACCGCCCGCACCCACCGCTCCCGTACCGTCCGCTTCCTGGCCGGGCTCTACACCGAGGTCTTCCGCGGCACGTCCGCCCTGATCCTCATGTTCTGGCTGTTCTTCGTGCTGCCGCCGCTGGCCGGCTGGCAGCTCGTCCCGATGTGGGCGGCGATCCTCGCGCTCGGCCTCTCCTACGGGGCGTACGGCGCCGAGATCGTGCGGGGCGCCCTGAACTCCGTACCGCAGGCGCAGCACGAGGCGGGGGTCGCGCTCAGCTTCACGCCCTGGCAGCGGCTGCGGCTCGTCCTGCTCCCGCAGGCCGTGCCCGAGATGATCCCCAGCTTCTGCAACCTGCTGGTCGAGCTGCTCAAGGGCACCGCCCTGGTCTCGCTGCTCGGCGTCGGGGACGTCTCCTTCGCCGCGTATCTGGTGCGGCTCGCGACCCAGGAGAGCGGCGGGATCTACACGGTCACCCTGGTCGTGTACTTCGTGATCGCGCTGGTGATCACCCGCTCGATGAAGGCGCTGGAACGGCGCACCAAGGCGAACCTGGGGGTGGTGGCGAAGTGAACTGGGACTGGTCCGCGGTGGCGGACTTCATGCCGCGCTTCTGGGACGGCGTGCTCCTCACGCTGCAGGTGCTCGTGCTCGGCTCGCTGATCTCGTTCACGCTCGGCCTGGTCTGGGCGCTCGGCTTCCGGGCCCGCAGCCGGCTCGTGCGCTGGCCGGTGCACACCGTCACGGAGTTCGTCCGTACGACTCCGCTGCTCGTGCAGCTCTTCTTCCTCTTCTTCGTGCTGCCGGAGTGGGGCGTGCAGTTCTCCGCCCTGACCACCGGCACGCTCGCGATCGGCCTGCACTACTCGACGTACACCGCGCAGGTCTACCGGGCCGGTATCGACGCCGTACCGGCCGGGCAGTGGGAGGCGGCGACGGCGCTCAGCCTGCCGCGTCACCGGACCTGGCTGACGGTGATCCTGCCGCAGGCCCTGCGCCGGATCACGCCCGCGCTGGGCAACTACGTCATCGCGATGCTGAAGGACACCCCGATCCTGGCCGGAATCGGTGTGCTCGAACTCCTCCAGCAGTCGCGTCTGGAGTCCGCGGCCACCTTCCAGTACACCGAGCCGCTCACGGTGGTCGGTGTGGCCTTTGTCCTGATCGCGTATCCCGCTTCCCTCCTCGTCCGCACTCTGGAGCGCCGCCTTGCCCACTGAAGAGCTGATCCAATTCCAGAACGTCACCAAGCGCTTCGGGGACCAGACGGTCCTCGACGATCTCTGTTTCTCGGTCCGCCCGGGGCGGCACGTGACCCTGATCGGACCCTCCGGTTCCGGCAAGACGACGATCCTGCGGCTCCTGATGACCTTGGAGAAGCCCGACGCCGGAACCATCCGGGTCAACGGCGGGCTCCTCCACCCGGCCGGCGAGAAGGAGCGGCGGGAGGTCCGTAAGAAGATCGGGATGGTCTTCCAGCACTTCAACCTCTTCCCCCACATGTCCGTGCTGCGCAACATCACCGAGGCCCCGGTCCGGACGCTGGGGAGGAGCCGGGAGGAGGCCGAGGCGCGTGGCCGCGAGCTGCTCGACATGGTCGGTCTGGCGGACAAGTGCGAGGCCAGGCCCGCGCAGTTGTCCGGTGGGCAGCAGCAGCGGGTCGCGATCGCGCGGGCGCTCGCGATGGAGCCGAAGGTGCTCCTGCTCGACGAGGTGACCTCCGCGCTCGACCCGGAGCTCGTCGCGGGTGTGCTGGATCTTCTCCGGGAGATCGCCGCGACGACGGATATCACGATGATCTGTGTGACGCACGAGATGAATTTCGCCCGGGACATCTCCGACGAGGTCCTGATGTTCGACGCGGGACGGGTGATCGAGTCCGGTTCTCCGGAAAAAATCTTCTCGGCTCCGGAGCACGCGCGCACCCGCGAGTTCCTCGGCGCGGTGCTCTGACCTCAGACTCTCGTTCAGGGCTTTGACCATGGCATATGCCAGAGTGGTGCGCCCCAGCGTACGGCGCTGGGGCGCCACATCAATCTCGCCAACAGCCGCCCCGAAAACGGAGCTTGACGGCTATCGTGGTACGGAAGCTTGCGGTCACAACCTGGTAGGGGGAAACCGTGGCGCTGAAGCCCGAGCCCACTGCGCCGTTCCACTCGGTGCAATACGCCCTGCGCGTCCTTGAGACGGTCTCACGGCACGGTGGCGGGGTGACGGACGTCCAGATCGCTCGTGAGACCGGTCTGCCCGTCGCCCATCTGTCGTCCCTGCTGCTGATGCTCCGCCGCGAGGGGTACGTCGAGCAGGTCGCCGACGGCGCCTATGTGATCGGCGACTCCCTGGTCCTCCTCGGTTCCGGTCTGACCCGCCGCGAAGCGCTGGAGCAGAAACTCCAGGAGACGCTGACCGAGCTGCGCGACTCCGTCGGCGCGGCGGTCTACATCAGCCGGTACATCGACGGCGAGGTGAAGATCACCCAGTTCGCCGACGGCCCGCGCACGCCCAAGGTCAACGAGTGGGTGGACTTCCGCTCGGCCGCGCACGCCAGCGCGGTCGGCAAGTGTCTGCTGACCCAGCTGGACCAGAACGGCCGCCGCGACCACCTCTCGCGCCACAAGATCGCCCGGCTGACGTCCCGGACGATCACCAACGAGAAGGTCCTCTTCTCCAAGCTGGACAGCCAGCCGCCGACGGTCCCGGTGCTCGATCTCCAGGAGTACGCGGTGGGCACGGTCTGCGCGGCGGTGCCGCTGACGGCCGGGGCGGCCGTGGGCTGCCTGGCGCTCTCGCTGCCGATCGAGCACGCGCACCGGCTGCGCTCGGCGGCGGACACGCTGAACCGCAGGGCGGCTCCGGTGGTGCTGTCGCTGGCGATCTGACGAGATCGGGAGAGATGTGACCTGGTCCTCAGGGGGTGGTGGTCAGAACCACCCCCGAGGACCAGGTAGTATTTTCTTGTCAGCAGGCGCCGCTAGCTCAGTTGGTTAGAGCAGCTGACTCTTAATCAGCGGGTCCGGGGTTCGAGTCCCTGGCGGCGCACAGACGGAAGAAGCCCCTCGCGCAGGCGGGGGGCTTCTTCGTGTTCACGCTCTGAGGTACGTCAGGCTCTGAGGTACGTCAGTACGGCCAGGACCCGGCGGTGGGTCTCCTCGGCGGGCGGCAGGTCCAGCTTCGCCAGGATGTTGCCGATGTGCTTGCCGACGGCCGCCTCCGTGACGACGAGCCGGCGGGCGATCTCCCCGTTCGAGTGCCCCTCGGCGACCAGGCCGAGAACCTCGCGCTCGCGCGGGGTCAGCGCCTCCAGCGGATCGCGGCGGCGGCGCAGCAGCTGCCGTACGACCTCGGGGTCGACGACCGTGCCGCCGTCGGCGACCCGGGTGAGGGCGTCCAGGAACTCCTCGACCTGGCCGACCCGGTCCTTGAGGAGATAGCCGACGCCGGTGCCGTCGCCCGCGTCCAGGAGATCGGCGGCGTAGGTCCGCTGCACGTACTGGCTCAGGACGAGGACCGGCAGGCCCGGGCGCTCGGCCCGCAGGGCGACCGCGGCGCGCAGCCCCTCGTCCGTGTGGGTCGGGGGCATCCGGACGTCGGTGACGACGATGTCCGGGTCGTGCTCGGTGACCGCCGCCCGCAGGCCGTCCGCGTCGCCGACGGCGGCGACGACCTCGTGGCCGAAGCGGGCGAGGAGACCGATCAGCCCTTCGCGGAGGAGGACGCTGTCCTCGGCGAGGACGACGCGGAGCGGTCGGGCAGCGGTCGGCACGGGATCTCCACTCGTAGGACGGTCGGCCCGCCCGGCGGGCTCATGATCGTCAGTGTGCCATCGAGGACGGCGAGCCGGTCGGCGAGTCCGGTCAGACCGCTGCCGCGGGAAGGGTCAGCGCCACCGCACCCGTCGTCCTCGACGTCGATCGTCAGGGAGCCTCCGTACCGGGCGGTGATCCGGGCCTCGGTGGCGCCGCTGTGCCTGCCGATGTTGGCCAGGGCCTCGCAGACGGCGAAGTAGCCGGCGCTCTCCACGGCCGTGGGCAGCCGGGGCAGGTCGATGTCGGTCGTCACGGGGACGGCCGAGCGGTCGGCGGCGTCGGTGAGGGCGGCGCCGAGGCCGTAGTCGGCGAGGACCTGCGGGTGGATGCCGTGGATGAGCTCGCGCAGCTCGGTCAGGACCCGGCCCGCCTCCTCGTGGGCCTGGGTGAGCCGGTCGGCGAGCGGTCCGGGCGGGGCGTCGAGCCGGGCGAGCCCCAGGGTCATGGTGAGGGCGACCAGGCGCTGCTGGGCGCCGTCGTGGAGATCGCGTTCGATCCGCCGCCGCTCGGCCTCGAAGGCGTCGACGAGCCGGGCGCGGGAGGCGGTGACCTCGCCGATCCGCTCGCGCAGCTCGGCCTCGCGGGGCGCGAGCAGGGCCCGGCTGAGGGCGGCCCGGGCCCCGGCGAGCGCGGCGAGCGGGTAGAGCAGGGCGACGAGGAGCACGGCCCCGAGGAGCGCGGCGGCGAAGGCCTGCGGATAGGTGGTGACCAGGACGGTCTTGACGACCTTGGCCTCGTGCCCGTCGAGGGCGAGGCGGAGGGGCGTGCTGATCAGGGCGGCGGGCAGGCCGAGGGCGACGGCGAGGACGAGCAGGTCGAGCGGCCACAGGAGGGTGGCGTGCAGGACGGCGTACGCGAACTCCCGCCAGGTGGCCTGCTCCCCGACCCGCACGCGGAGCCAGGCCGCGAGGCCGGGAGCGTCGGGGACCCGGTGCGGATCGGCGGCCGGGTCGAGGTCGACGAGGCGGAGCCGGCGGCGCTCGATCCCGCCGAGGGCGACTCCGGCGAGGAGGAGGAGCGGGAGCCCGACGAGGACGAAGGAGAAGACGACGAGCACCAGCAGAACGATCAGCGCGGGTACGCCGGTCACCACCCCGGTCGCCAGATACCCGGCGGCCCGCCAGGGCCACTCGGTCCGTACGTATCGGCGCAGGGTGAGGGCCTGCCAGGGGGTTCGGGGCTCCATGGCCCCCACGGTAGGGGCCGGTCGGCGCACCGGACCATCGGTCTGGTGGGTGTACGGGAGTATGGCCGGCCCTACCCCAGTGAGGCGTGTCGTTAATCGCTGGTGTGCCGCCCGGTGGCCTCGGTAGGTTGGCATCGCGACCGCGCCTGACGATGCGCTCGGCTGCGGCTACTTCTTCTGACAACCAAGTGACGCCGCCGCCCCTTTGATCTCGGCAGGCGCGGGCGTCTTCGCCCCGGCGGGCCTTTGGACCTTTGGACCTTTCGGCCGGGGGCCGTCCCATCCTTTGAATCCGGGGGGATTCGCTGCCTCGTTACACCCGACGCGTCTCCAAGATGTGGTCCGAGATGCTCGTGGCCCCGCACGTCGCGGCTGCCGCCCGCTCCCTGACCCCACCACGGCTCCACCACCACCAGCCCGCCGCGCCGGACTTCCGCACCCACGAGGGCGGCACGGCCTTCGTCCGGGAGCCCCGCGAGGAGCTCTTCCTCCTCGCCGTCGGCAACTTCGTCTCCCAGCAAACCTTCTACGAGAGCGGTGAGGCGCGGGACGACCGGTACGCCCGGCTCGTCGGTGAACTCGCCGTCGAGGACCCCACATGGACGGCCGGTCTGCTGCGCTGGCTTCGCGGCGAGGGCAACATGCGCACGGCGTCCCTGGTGGGCGCCGCCGCGTACGTGCGGGCCCGGCTCGAGGCCGGGGCGTCCGAAGGCCCGTCCAACCGTTCCGTGATCGACTCGGTGCTCCAACGCGCCGACGAGCCCGGCGAACTGCTCGCCCGCTGGCACTCGGCGTACGGGCGGAACCTGCCGCAGCCCGTGAAGCGGGGCGTCGCCGACGCCGTACGCCGGCTGTACACGTCCCGGGCCCTGCTCAAGTACGACACCGCGACGAAGGGTTCCCGGCGTTTTCGCTTCGGCGACGTACTCAACCTGGTGCACGCCTCCCCCGACCCGGACAAGCCCTGGCAGGGCGCGCTCTTCCAGTACGCCCTGGACCGCCGCCACCACCCGGAGCAGGCGGTTCCGCCGGCCTCCGACCACCTGCTGACCGCCCACCGGGCGCTGATGGAGTCGGCGGCGGACGAGCGGCGGGCGGTGGTGACCGGGCCGGGCGGCTCCGAGCGGCTGGCCGCGGCGGGCATGACGTGGGAGGCCCTGGCGGGCTGGCTCCACGGACCGATGGACGCCGCCGCCTGGGAAGCCATCATCCCCACGATGGCGCCGATGGCGCTCCTGCGGAACCTGCGGAACTTCGACGAGGCGGGGGTCTCGGACGACGTCGCGGCCCGGGTCGCCGCACGGCTCTCGGACGCCTCCGAGGTCGCCCGGTCCCGGCAGTTCCCCTTCCGCTACCTGGCCGCCCACCGGCACGCGCCGTCGCCGCGCTGGACAGCCGCGCTGGAACGGGCACTGGGCCACTCCCTGGCCAACGTGCCGTCCCTGCCCGGCCGGACGCTGATCCTGGTGGACCGGTCCGACTCCATGTTCTGGGACACCGTCTCCGAGCGGTCCAAGCTGACCCGGGCGGACGCGGCGGCCGTGTTCGGCAGCGCGCTGGCCATGCGTGCCGAGCAGGCGGATCTGGTGGAGTTCGGCTGGGGCAGCGCGGAGGTGCCGTTCTCACCGGGCGAGCCGGTGCTCGAGGTGTTGAAACGGTTCCGCGGCCTCGGAGGCACGTACACCGCGAAGGCGGTGCAGAGGCATTACCGGGAGCACGACCGGGTCCTGATCGTCACCGACGAGCAGGCCGCCCCCTACGGCCCCGGCGACCCGACCGAACCGGTCCCGGCCGACATCCCGGTCTACACGTGGAACCTGGCGGGGTACCGGCCCGCCCACAGCCCCACGGGCCCCCACCGGCACACCTTCGGCGGCCTCACGGACGCCGCGTTCCGGATGGTCGGCCTCATCGAGGCCGGGCGTGAGGCGGCTTGGCCGTGGAGCGCTGATCCGGCTTGATCCGAAGGACTCGGTCTTACGGTGAGGGCAGCGGGCGGCCCTGGGCGGCGTACCGGGTGCGGAGGTCCGCGACGGCCGAGGGCGTCAGACGCTCGTACGGTTCCCCCGGCGCCGGGCGCCACCACACCGGGTCCTCGCAGAGGAAGGAGTCCCGGCGCAGGGCCACGCGGTGGATCTTGTTCGTGGCGGTCAGGGGGAGCGTCGGCACGATACGTACGAAACGCGGGGGCATCTTCGTGCCCAGGTCCGGCTGGGCGGCGAGGAACTCCTCGAACGCGGCCGGGTCGAACGTCACGCCCTCGCGCAGGGCGATCGCCGTCATCACCTGGTCGCCGGCGACCGGGTCGGGGATCGCGTAGACGGCGACGCCCGCCGCCCGCTCCCAGCGGGAGAGGATCTGTTCGATCACCGCCGCCGCGAGGTTCTCGCTGTCCACGCGCAGCCGGTCGTCCGTGCGGCCCGCGAAGTAGAGGAAGCCGTCGGCGTCCCGGTAGAAGAGGTCGCCGGTCCAATACCAGCCGCGGCGCAGCCGGGCGGCCTCCGCCTCGGGGTTGCGCCAGTAGCCCTCGAAGGGATTCCGGCCGCGGTTGACCAGTTCGCCGATCGCCGACGAGGCGTTGAGGAGCCGGCCGGAGGGCGAGAGGACTGCGGGCTCGCACTCCTCACCGGTTGCCGCGTCGATCACCGCCAGGTCGTCCCCCGGCGCCGCCCGCCCGATCGCGCCGGCCGGCGTGTCCGGGGTCCGCTGGATCGCCGCGCCGCCCTCCGACGAGCCGTAGCCCTCCACGAGCCGGGCCCCGAACCGCGCCTCGAACCGGGCCGCGTCCACCGCCCCCGCCTCCGTACCGAAGCCGAGGCGGAGTCCGTGCGCGCGGTCGTCGGGGCCGGGCGGGGTGGCGAGGACGTACTGGATCGCCCGGCCGACGTACGTGAAGTAGGTCGCGCCGAACTCCCGTACGTCCGGCAGGAAGCGGGAGGCCGAGAACCGGGCCCGCAGCGCCACGCCCGCTCCGGCGGCGAGCGCCGGGGCCCAGTCCGCGATGACCGCGTTGCCGTGGAACATCGGCATGCAGATGTAGTGGACGTCGTCGGGCCGTACGCCGAAGTGGGCGACGAGCGAACGGCCGGCCGCCGCGAGCCTGCCCTGGCTGCAGATCGCCGCCTTGGGCGCGCCGGTCGAGCCGGAGGTGAAGTAGAGCAGCATCCGGCTGTCGGGGCGGACCGGGCGGGCCACGGCCTCGCCCGGCTTCGCGCCGTCGTACGGGGCGAGCAGGTCGCGGTAGGCGTCCGTGTCGGTCACCAGGACGCGTATGCCCGGGAGGGGAAGCCCGTCGAGCAGGGGAAGGTACGCGCGCTGGGTGACCAGGACCCGGCAGTCGGTGTGGACGATGTCGCGGGCCAGTTCGGCGCCGCGCCGGGTGGGGTTGATGCCGGCGACGGCGGCCCCGGCGAGGGCCGCCGCGCTCAGCCAGAGCGGGAATTCCGGTGTGTTGTCGAGGAGTACCCCGAGGTGCGGCTCGGCACCACGGGGCAGCAGATCGACGAGGAGTGCGGCCCGTGCGGCGGCGCCGGCGGCGACCTGGTGATGGGTGAGGACCGCCTCGTGGCTCCTCAGCCCGACCCTGTGATCGCCCCACTGACGCTGCACGAGCTCCGCCACGGTCATACGCCGGACGATAACTGACGCTATGTCAGAACTGAACATCCGAGCAGGCGTAGAAGGCGTTCGCGGTGTCCGCGATCGTCCAGACCGCCAGGATCAGATGCCGGCCGGTCTTGCCCGCCGGGATGGTCCCGGAGTGCGAGAGCGTGGCGGGCGGCTGCTGGTTGTTGTACGGGACGGTGAGGAACGGCTGCGGGTCGAGGGCGGCCCGCGTGAGCTTCTGGGTGCCGTTCCAGCCGTTCTTGGTGATGTAGTACCTGAAGTCGGTGGTGCGGTGACGGGCGGTGAACTGCCAGCGGAAGCTGTAGCTCTGACCCGCCGTGACCCTCGTGGTGGGCCAGGCGCCGCCCCGGGGGTCGTCGAGCTGGGCGAACTGCGTGAGACCGGCGGAACAGATCTTCCCGTCGGCGGGTCCGGCGGCGGGGAAGCCCTTGGGGCCCTCGACGGACTGCGGCTCCCACTGGATGGGTCCGCAGTTCGTCACGGTGCCGTTGGCGCAGAGCTTCTGGCGGCTGATCGGGGAGTCGGTGTAGCCGTGGCTGCTGGCGGTGCTCGTGGCGAAGAGGGAGGCGCCGGCGACGCCGAGCGCCACCGCCGCCACGCCTATCTTTTTGCGCATGCTGTCGCTCCTGGTGAACGTGGGGGAGTTCGATGAGCTGAGCCGTGCCGCACGCGTGCGGTAGTGCCTATTCAGGTCTAGACCAAGTACCAAGGTATGGCGGGAAGTTGAGCATGTCCATACCAGCCACGCGGCCGGTCACGCGCCTTCCACGGGGCCGGTGCGGCCGGTGTAGAAGGCCACCGTCAGGTCCTTGACCAGCGCCTTGCGCTCGTAGTCGTCCAGCTCGACGAGACCACGCGTGGTCAGCCGGTGGACCACGTCGTCCACGGCGTCCACGACGGAGGTCAGCACGCTGTCGCGGTGTTTGGCGTCGATCGCGGCGATCCGGCGGCGCTGCATCGCCGCCGCGATCTCGGGGGCGTACTCGATACGGGTCGGCTGCGCCGAGAACACGTCGATCCCGACCGGGGCGCACTCCGCGGAGAGCATCCGGGTCAGGGCCTCGCCGACGGCCTCCGCGTCGCGCAGGGTCGGGGCGTCCTCGTGGAACGCGTCGGCCGGGAGCTGGGAGAGGACCCGGGCCATCGCCGCCTCGACCTGCTCGCGCAGGTACTCCTCGTGGCCGTCGACGCCGAGGGCGGCGCGGACGGTGTCCCGGATGCGCCAGACGACGAGGACGACGACGCGGAGGGCGGTGCCCTTGGCGTCGACCGCGGAGAGCGGCTCGCTGCGCCAGTGGCGCAGGCGGATGTCGACGCGGCGGCGGAGGAGGAGGGGGCTGGTCCAGACGAGGCCGGTGCGGCGGACGGTGCCGCGGTAGTCGCCGAAGAGGGTGAGGACCCAGGCGTAGCCGACGCGGCCGCGGCCGAGGCCTCCGAGGGAGAAGAGGGTGGCCAGGACGCCGAGGGTGAGCAGGGCCCACTGGCCGAGGTGGATGCCGTGGTACGGACGCGGGGGCAGCCGGAGCATGCGGGCGAACTGCTCGGGCACGGCGCCTGTCCACCACACGACGGCGGCGCACCCGGTGAGCGCGAGCAGTCCGCCGACGACCCCGATCCACCCGGGCAGCACGGGACCGTCCCGCTCGACGAGCTTGGGGTCGGCGGTGGGGGCGGGGCGGGTGTTCTTGGGGCGGGTGGGGGAAGGGATGACGGCCTTGGTCGCGGTGGCGACGGGTGCGGCCATGGCGACGGTGGCGTCCACGTCGGTGTCGGTGTCGGCGTCGCCCCGGAAGAGCAGGTGCACGGGGATCGACCCGGTCGTCTCGGCCCCGATCACGTTCTTCCGCCGCGCCACGCCGGGTCGTCCGCCTGCATGCGCCTCGGCGACGACGGGCACGGCGACGACACCGACGTCCCCCTGAACGATCCGCCGCAGATCGACCACGTCCGGACGGGCCGCGACGGGGGCGGTGCCGCCGGGTGCGCCGGGCATACGGGGGCCGGTCGCCGGCGCGCCCACGCCGCTCGACGCAGCGGCCGGACCTGCGGCGCCGCTCGCAGCACGGGCCTGGGCACCTGCGGAACCCTCGGGGGCCGTGGCGCCAGGCGTATGGGGGGCGGTCGCCGGCGCAGCCGAACCAGCCGCGCCGCTCACCGCACCCAGCACGGCCGGCTGAACTGCGGAACGCTCGGGAGCCGACGCGCCGGGCGTACGGGAGGCAGTCGCCGAACCGCCGGCGGCACTGGGCCCCGCACCGCCCGACGTACCTGCCGGCCCAGCCGCACCCGGCGCCGCCGGGTGGACTGCGGAAGGCTCAGGAGCCGTGGCACCGAGGGCGCCGGGCGTACGGGGGCCGGTGGCCGGGGCGGCTGCGCCGCTCACCGCACCCGGCATCGTCAGGGGGACTGCGGAACCCTCAGGAGCCGACGCGCCGGGCGTACGGGGCCCGGTCCCCGAATCGCCGACAGCACCGGGCCCTGCGGCGCCCGACGTACCTGCCGGACCAGCCGTGGCGCCGAGGGCACCAGGCGCATTCGGGCCGCTCGCCGGACCAACCGGGGCGGCACCGGCCACAGCGCTGGACGCGGCCGGGCCGGACGGCAGGCCATCCGAGGTCCGGGTGCCGGAGGCAACCGGCGTGCCGGGCCCGGTCGCCGGGGCGAAAGCGCCCGAATCGCTCGGCGCGGTCGGACGGACCGACGGCCCCTCCGGCGCGACCAGCCCGGTCGCCGAACTGCCGGGGGCCACGCCACCGGGCGGCCCGGCCGCCCCACCCACAGCACCCACGGTGCCAGAGGCAACCGGCGTGCTGGGCCCGGCCGCCGGACCGGCAGCACCCATGGCGCCGGACGGACCGGCCGCCCCACCCACAGCACCCACGGTGCCGGAGGCAACCGGCGTGACCGGACCGGTCGCCGGGGCGAAAGCGCCCGAATCGCTCAGCGCGGTCGGACGGACCGACGGCCCCTCCGGCGTGACCAGCCCGGGCGCCGAAGTGCCGGGGGCCACGCCGCCGGGCGGACCGGCCGTCACACCCGCAACCGGGGTGCCGGAGGCAACCGGCGTGGTGGGCCCGGTCGGGGAACCGTCGGGGCCCGCGCCCGGCGCGTTCGGCGTGGGCGCCGGGGCCGAGGCGGCGCCTGCCGTGACCGGACCGTCCGCCGCGGTCGGCGGGGGCGGGCCCGGCTCCCGGCCGGTGGTTGGCGTTCCGTCGGAGCGGGCCGGGTCCGCCGGGGTCCCCGGTGCAGACGCCCCGCCGTCCCCCGTAGGCGCCGACGGTCTCGGGGCGCGCGGCTCCGACGTCAGGCGGCGGGCCGTGCGGGCCGCGTCGCGGCTGGCCGCCGCGCCCGAGTCGGGCGTTGGGGTCGTTGCGGTCATCGGGTCCACCTCATGCTCTCGGGGTCATCGGAACAGGCGCCGCCAGGTCTCCGGGCCGGGGTAGCCGTCGGCCTCGCGGCCACGCCACCCCTGCGCCCGCTGGAACGCCTCGACATTGCGGCGGTCCGCCTCGCTCCAGCGCGGACCGGGACCCGACACGTAGTGCTTGCCGTAGCCCCGCTTCACCAGCTGTTTGCCCAGCTTCTCCACATATGCGCTGGATTGGCCCGGACGGAAGTAGCCACGCCCGGGGAACCCCGGCACATGCGCGTTCGAACCCCCCGAACCACTCGAACCGCCGATGCTCCGCCCCTGGCCCGCCACCAGCAGCCGCCAGGTGTGCGGCCCGGGCAACCCGTCCGCCTCCTTGCCCTTCCAGCCCTGCGCCCGCTGGAACGCCGCCGTCGCCTGCCGGTCCGCCTCGTCCCAGCGGGGGCCCGGCTCCTGGCTGTAGTACTTCTTGCCGCCGCGCTGGACGAGCATCCGCCCGAGCTGGGTGACGTACGCGTTGTTCGCGCCGGGCCCGAACATCTCCGAACCCGGGTACGGCGCCGTCGCCGTGGACGAGCCCCCTCCGCTGCCCCCGCTGACCACACCCCTGTAGCGGTAGGCGACGTAGCGGGCGGAGTGGTTCCAGTACGCCAGCGGCGTCGCCTGCCGGCGCGTGCGCGGCTTGGTCTGCTCGTACGCGATGTACGAGGTGTGGGTGTAGTCCGTCCAGCCGCCGAAGATCGTGACGTGCGAGCCCTTCGTCGGGTCGGCCGGGTTGTGGAAGAGCAGGATGTCGCCGGGCTTGAGCTCGCTGCGGTCGATCCGCTCGCCGAAGCGGTCCAGGCTGCCGGTCCACTCGTTGGCGCGCAGGTTCCAGGCCATCGAGATGTAGCCCGAGCAGTCCTGGCGGTAGCCGTCGGACCAGAACCGCTCCATCGAGTACGGGACCTGGGCGCTCACCCACCGCTTGGCGCGGTTGATGATCTCGGTGCGGGTGGTCTTCCGCAGGGACTGGGTGGAGATGTGACTGGTCGTCGGGGTGGCGACGGGGGACGGCTGCGAGCCGGGGCCGGAGGCTCCGTGCAGCGGCGCCGTGCCGCCCTGCGGGGTGTCGGGCCCGGGGCCCGAAGCCGCCTCCGCCGCCACAGAAGACCTCGCACTCTGATCCGCCATCAGGTCCGCCGGAGTGACGGGCTTCATCGCGCCCGGCTGCTGGGCGAGCGCGCCCGCTCCCCCGCCGCCGAGGGCCACTCCCGCCGCCGTCACCAGGACCAGCGCACGGCGCGCCCCATGCGCCGCCGGGTGACCGCCCGCCCGTACGGGCAGGCCAAGGGCATGATCGCGCCGCTGCTGGGCGCAGCCCGAGCAGCCGCAGTCGGCCGCGGGCTCGAACTCCTCGAAGACCGGCACACTCATGCGATTCCCCTCCACACTCGTCAAGATCTTTTGGCGCTGGTGCACGGGCGTCAGTGTCTCAACTGTCTGGACATATCGCATTTTGACGGATCGAAGGCCTGATACGACCATCCGACAGGCCGGAAGCGGCCGGTATTGGTCAGGAGCACCCCTGGACGTCGGGTAAAGTTATGCAGGTCAGCACGCGCCGCTAGCTCAGTTGGTTAGAGCAGCTGACTCTTAATCAGCGGGTCCGGGGTTCGAGTCCCTGGCGGCGCACGCAGAGTCGAGGCCCCCTCACCATCGGTGAGGGGGCCTCGATCGTTGGGGGAGTCGGTCTGGGCCGGGGCCGGACACCCGTTCTACAGTTGCGGAACCCGAACCTCCCGCGGCGGCGCCGGGCTTCTCCCGCAGCCCGCGCGCCCGCGGTCGAGGACCGGCCCGGCCGTCGGGCGCGCGGTCCGCCGGCCGGCCCCGGCGATCAGACGCCCGCCGGCCGGGCCCGGTGGCCCCGCGTGATGGTCCCGCCCGGTCGTCACGCTCCCTTCGCTCCCGTGAGGTACGCCGAGACCACCACGTTCGCCGTGTACGCACCGGACGCCCGGTCGAACGTCCCGCCGCAGGTGATCAGGCGCAGCTCCGCCCGGTCGGCCTGGCGCTGGCCGTACACCTTCCGGGCGTCGAAGCGCTCCCGGGGGACGACCTGGACGTCGTCGATCGTGAACTCGGCGACCGAGCCGTCCGTGCGGGTCACCTTCACCGTGGCGCCCGCCCGGGCGGCGCTCAGGCCGTAGAAGACGGCGGGCCTGGTCGTGGTGTCGACGTGGCCGACGAAGAGGGCCGCGCCCTCCGCGCCCGGCTGGGTGCCCGTACGGAACCAGCCGACCGAGTGGGCCATCTCGTACGGCGGCGGGTCCACCGCCCCCGTACCGTCCAGGCCGCGTCCGACGACCGGCGCCGCGATGCCCAGCGAGGGGATCTCGACCCGGCGCGGCTCGGCAGGCCGGATGGGGTGGTGCGCCGGGGGCAGGACGCCGGCGAACGGGCGGCCGACGGCGGCGATGTCGCCTGTCGTGGGGGCCGAGGCGCCCCCGGGGCCGTCGGTGATCTCACGGCCCCAGAGCCAGAGCCCCAGGAGCAGGACCGCCCAGGCCACGCCGGTCAGCATCCGCCCGTTGCCGGCCCCGGCGGACACCTCAGTCGCCCGGCCGGCGGCGGCGCGTGCTGCGGACGGCGACGGCCACCGCGGCGATCGCGGCCATGCCCAGGCCGACCAGGGTGTACGGGGTGCCGAGGCCGTTCTCGCTCGTGGTCTGGGCGACACCCGGCGCGACGGGCGCCGCCGGGGCGGCCGGGACCGCCAGGGCCGCGCCGCCGCCCCCGGCCCGGACCGGGGCGTGCGGACTCGGATGGTGGGTGGGCTGATGCGTCGGCTGATGCGTCGGCTGGTGAGTGGGGTCGTGCGTGGGCTCGGGCTTGTGCTTCTCGACGTGGACCACGCCGACGTCACGGTGCTCGCGGCCGTCACAGGTCACGCTGACCTTGTACGTACCCCGCTCCAGGCCCGACTTGATCGTGGTGTCGCCGAAGAGGGGGTAGTCGCCCCCGTCGCGGCCGGTGAGCTCGGCGTCGGCGACGAACGCCTCGGACTTGGCGGCGCCGGTGGTGCCCTTGCAGCCCTGGACGCGGATGTCGACGTCCGCGCCGGGCCGGGCGGTGGACGGCGTCACCGTGGCGCTGACCTTGGCGTTGTCACCGGCGAACGCGGTACCGGCCGTGGGCGCCAGTACCAGGATGGTGGCCGCCCCTGCGGCACGGAGAGCAATGGGACCTGAACGCATCGTGACCTCCTGATAGTGGCAGGGTCACCCGGTTCGGGTCTTCTCGCATCCGCAGGGGTCCGACCAGGGGTTCTAGACGCGCTCCACCAGGTCGGCGATCGAGTCGACGACCTTGGAGGGGCGGTACGGGAAGCGGTCGATCTCCGCCTCCGTCGTCAGACCGGTCAGGACCAGGAAGGTCTGCATGCCCGCCTCCAGACCGGCCAGGATGTCGGTGTCCATCCGGTCGCCGATCATGGCGCTGGACTCGGAGTGGGCGCCGATCGCGTTGAGGCCGGTGCGCATCATCAGCGGGTTGGGCTTGCCCGCGAAGTACGGGTCCTTGCCTGTGGCCTTGGTGATCAGCGCGGCGACCGAGCCGGTGGCCGGGAGCGGGCCTTCGAGGGAGGGGCCGGTCTCGTCGGGGTTGGTGCAGATGAAGCGGGCGCCCGCGTTGATGAGCCGGACCGCCTTGGTCATGGCCTCGAAGGAGTACGTCCGGGTCTCGCCGAGCACCACGTAGTCGGGGTCGTGGTCGGTGAGGACGTAGCCGATGTCGTGCAGCGCGGTGGTCAGGCCGGCCTCGCCGATGACGTAGGCGGTGCCGCCGGGGCGCTGGTCGTCGAGGAACCGGGCGGTGGCGAGCGCCGAGGTCCAGATGTTCTCCACGGGCACGTCCAGGCCCATGCGGGCCAGGCGGGCGTGCAGGTCGCGGGCCGTGTAGATCGAGTTGTTCGTGAGGACCAGGAACGGCTTCCCGGTCTCCCGCAGCTTCTTGATGAACGCGTCGGCGCCGGGGATCGGGACGCCCTCGTGGATGAGGACTCCGTCCATGTCCGTGAGCCAGGATTCGATCGGCTTGCGCTCTGCCATGTGCGGGGACTCCTGCCGTACAGAAATCGTGCGGTGTGCTGGGGGCGCCGCGACAGCGCTGTGGCGACGCCCCCAGCCTAATCAGGAAGCCGTGACCTTGACCCCGTCGATCACCCAGTACCAGTTGTTGGACCCGGTGTAGCGGAAGCGGAAGCTCACGCTGGACGCCCCGGCGGGGACGTTCACGGTGAGCGACTGGGGCTGGGAGATCACGTCGGCGGTGTAGCTCCTGACGACCGTCGGCGTACCGCCGTTGAAGACCGCCTGGACCTGGGCGGTCTGGCTGCCCTCCTGGCGGTAGAAGGTGGTGAAGTCGAGGGTGACGCGGGTCGCGCCGGAGACGCTGTACGCGGGGGTGACCAGCGTCGAGTCGTACGTACCGGAGAAGGTCTTGTCGGCCCACTCGTCGGAGTCGGCGACGGCGAAGACGCCCCGGGCGCGGACGTTGAGCTCGCGGGACTGGTCGCGCTGGGTGCGGGACCAGAACTCGTCGGTGGCGAAGGCCCAGCCGCGCCACTCGGTCATGCCGCCGGTGCCCATGGCGTTGTTGATGACGGACCAGCCGCTGGGCGCGGTGTGGGTGAAGCCGAGGACACCGGCCGGGATGCCGGTCTCGTCGACGCGTCCCGAGAGGGAGGAGTGCAGCGCGTCGAACGGGTCGGTGGAGCGGTCTTGGATCGGCTTGCCGTCCAGGCCCCAGGAGGGGTCCGGGGTGATGCCGAGCTGGCGGAAGACGGTGGGGGCGACGTCGACGAGCCGGGTGTCGATCGGGCGGGCGCCGGCGGCGATACCGGGGCCCTGGGCGAGGACGAACGTACGGCGCTCCTCGATGGCGGAGCCACCGTGGCCGCCGGCGTCGACATGGCCGTGGTCGGTGGTGACGATGACCGTCCAGCGCTCGGTGGCGTAGGAGGGGCGGGCCTTGATCGCGGTGAGGAGGCGGCCGAGGTAGCCGTCCTGGACGGCGATGGCGTCGAGGTACGCCTGGCTCTTGGCGCCGGAGTTGTGGCCGACCTCGTCGGTCTCGCCGAAGTAGACGAAGAGGACGTCCGGGTTCTGGTTCCGGAGGATGTCCTCGGTGATGTCGGTGATCACCTTGTCGTTGACGGCGTAGTTGTTGTTGTAGACGAGCTTGGCGTCGGCGCCGGGGGTGACCGTGCCGTGCGTGTCGAGCTCGGGCCAGTCGACGGCCGCGAAGAGCGAGAGCTCGGGGCGGATCTGGTTCAACCGGGCGAGGAATCCCGGGTACTTGGCGTAGTTCTTGCCGGTGAAGGTGTTGTCCTTCACGCCGTGCTTGTCGGGCCAGACGCCGGTGGAGATGGTCGACCAGCCGGGGCCGGACAAGGTGGCGGCCATCGGGTTGGCGTAGAGCAGCGAGAGGCCGTACGTGCCGTTCGCCATCAGGGACTTCATCGTCGGCGCGTTGGCCGCGTCGATCCGGTCGTGGCGCAGCCCGTCCATGCCGACGACGAGCACCTTGTCCTGGCTGGTGCCGTTCGGGAGCGTGGGGGCGGCGGCGTGGGCGGCGGGGGCGGTGGCCATTCCGGTGCCGGCGAGGGCGGCGGTGGCGCCCGCGGCGGCGAGCACGGTGCGGCGGGATATGCCGGTGGATATGCCGGTGATCGGCATGTCGAATCCTCCGTAGAAGGGGGTGAGGACACGCCAACGCCCCCGATTCCTCGGGGGCGTTGGTCCGTACCCGTTATCTTTCCGCGATGTGCGGACGGATACCAGAGCCGTACGGTGAACTCTTGGAAGCCGGTGGTTAGCTGCCGGTGGCCGTCTTCCACGCGTCGACGTACGTCGTCAGGTTCTTGTCGATGTCGGCCCAGTCCGGCTCGAAGATCTCGACGCCCTCGATCAGCTTGGCCAGCTCGATCGCGTTGGCGTCGGTCGCCTTGATGTCCTTGCGGGCCGGGAAGCCGCCGCCGATCGCGCTGACCTCGCGCTGGGCCTGCTCAGCCAGCATGAAGTCGAGGAGCTTCTTGCCGTTCTCGGTGTGCGGGGCCTTGCTCATCAGGCCGGCGGCGTACGGCAGGGCGAAGGTGGTCGGCTTGCCGCCGTCCTTGGCCGGGAACCAGATGGCGAGGTTCGGCATGGACTTGGACTGGGCGAAGTTCATCTGGACGTCGCCGTTGGCGACGAGGATCTCGCCCTTGTCGACCTTGGGGGCGAGCTTGGAGGTGGAGGAGGACGGGCCGACGTTGTTGGCCTGGAGCTTCTTCAGGTACTCCATCGCCGGCTCCTGGCCGCCGAAGTCGTTCATCGCCTTGATGACGACGGCCGTGCCGTCGCCCGCGACACCGGGGGTGGAGTACTGCAGCTTGTTCTTGTACTTCGGGTCGAGGAGCTCCTCCCAGGTCTTGGGGGCCTCCTTCAGCTGCTGCTTGTTGTAGATGAAGCCGAAGTAGTTGTTGACGACGGAGGTCCACTTGCCGTCGGCGGCCTTGTCGGCGCCGTCGACCTGCTCGGCGCCCTTCGGGGTGTACGCCTGGAGCAGCCCCTTGGAGTCGGCCTGCTGGATGAACGGCGGCAGGGTCACGATGACATCGGCCTGCGTGTTGTTCTTCTCGCGGACGGCGCGCTGCACCATCTCGCCGGAACCGCCCTCGACGTACTTGACCTTGATACCGGTCTGCTTCTCGAAGTCGGCGAAGACCTTGTCGTACCAGCCGTCGCCCTTCTCACCCTTGAGGCCGTCCGCGCTGTAGACGGTGACGACCTTCTCGTCGGAGGCGGCGGAGGAGCCGCCGCAGGCGGTGAGGGCGGCGGCGAGGGCGAGGCTGCCGGTGACGGCGGCGATCGACTTGGTGTACGTGCGCATAACGTCGTTCTCTCCTAGGCAGGTCAGCGGTAGGACGCTTTGGTACGGATACGGGAGACGGCGAGCAGGACGAGCAGGGTCGTGGCCATGAGGACCACGGCGAGCGCCGAGCCGGTGAAGAGCGAGCCGCGGTCGGTGGCGGTGAAGATCAGCACCGGCAGCGGCAGCCAGTCCGGCGGGTAGAGCATCATCGTGGCGCTCAGCTCACCCATGGACAGGGCGAAGCAGAGCCCGGCGGCCGCGTTGAGCGACGGCAGCAGGAGCGGCAGCTTCACCCGGAGCAGGACGTACGCGGGGCGGGCGCCGAGGCTGGCCGCCGCCTGCTCGTACATCGGGTCGAGACGGAGGATGGCCGCCGAAACCGACTGATAGGCAAACGCCGTGACAAGAATGGTGTGCGCGAGGATCACGATCCAGCGCGTGCCGTTCAGGAGCACGGGCGGCTGCGAGAAGGCGACCAGGACGGCCAGACCGACGACGACCGACGGGACGGCGACGGGCAGCATGAACAGCGCGTCGAGAACCCGACGGCCGTTCTTCCGGAGAGAGCCCGCGGCGAGCGCCGCCCAGGTGCCGACGGTCAGCGCGAGCAGGCTCGCGGTGACGGCGGTGACCAGGCTGGTCGTGAGCGCCTGCAGGGACTCGCCGCGCACGGCGGCCGTGTAGTGCTCCGCGGTCGGCCCGGAGGGGAAGGCCCCGGACCAGTGGGTGGAGAACGAGGCGGCGAGGATCACGAGGAGCGGGAGGGCGAAGAGCGGGACGAAGAGGACCGCGAAGAGGGCCCAGGCCGTCCACTTGCCCGTACGGCTATGCACCAACACGCTTGCTCACCACCCGGTAGAGGCCGTAGAGGCCCACGGAGATCGCGACGTTGACGACGGCGACGACGCACGCGGCGGCGTAGTCGGACTCGAGGATGGCCTTGCCGTAGACGAGCATCGGGAGGGTCGTGACGCCCTTGGCGCCGGTGAAGAGGACGATCCCGAACTCGTTGAGGCACATGACCAGGACGAGGCTTCCGCCGGCGGCGAGCGCGGGCAGCGCCTCGGGCAGGATCACCTGCCGGATGATGCGCAACGGCCTCGCGCCGAGCGAGGAGGCGACCTCCAGCTGCGCGGTCTCCATCTGCGAGAACGCGGCGAGGAGGGGGCGCATCACGAACGGCGTGAAGTACGTGATCTCGGCGAGGAGGACACCCCAGGGCGTGGTCAGGAACTGGAAGGGACCGGTTCCTGGGTCGGCGCCGGTGAGGTCCGTCCACAGGCCGTTGGCCATGCCGACCGTGCCGTAGAGGAAGAGCAGGGCGAGCGTGATCAGGAAGGACGGGAAGGAGAGGAAGACGTCGATGAACTTCGACACCGCCTTCCCGCCGGGGAACGGTACGAACGCGATGACGAGCGCGAGCACGAACCCGAGGACCAGACACCCGACGGTGGCCCCGACGGCCAGCCACACGGTGGTGACAAGCGCCTCCCGAAACGCCTCGGACCCGAAGACGCCGGCGTAGGCCCCGGGGGCGAGGGACTCCTGGACGACGAGGGCGAGGGGATAGAGAAAGACGACGGCAAGCGCGAGGACGGGGGGAAGCGCCCAGAGACCCCTGGAGACCGTTGTGGGCATACGTTCCGCTGGGGCGGAACGGGTGGGCACAACGGACGGCGCCTCTGCGGGCGCGTCCGCCTCGGGTGCCCCGCCACGACGGCGCTCAGCTGTCATGACCGGCGCGGACGGGTCACCCATCGGACACCCCGGCCCCCAGCAGCACCCCGTCCTCGGGCGCGAAGTGCAGCGTGACCTCGTCACCAAGAGCGGGCGTCTCGCGGAGTTCCCGGACGTCCGCCTTGACGCGGTGCCCGTCGACGTCCACGTACAGCCGGTGCGTGGAGCCCCGCCACTGCACCTCGGCGATCCGCCCCCGCAGCGCGTTCGGCCCCTCTCCGAGGCCGACGAGGTGCGGCCGTACGCAGAGGGTGGCCGCGGCGCCCGGCGCCACGTCGTCCGTGGCGACCTTCAGCTCGGCGCCGCCGAAGGCGACCCCGCCCACCCCCACCCTCACCGGCAGCAGATTCGCGTTGCCGACGAACGACGCCGTGAACTCCGTACGAGGACGGCGGTACAGGTCCTGCGGCGTGCCGCAGTCCTGGAGCCGGGCCTTGTCCATGACCGCGATCCGGTCCGCCAGGGTCAGCGCCTCGACCTGGTCGTGGGTGACGTACAGGATGGAGACGTCCGGCAACTCCCGGTGCAGCCGCGCCAGTTCGGCAAGCATCCCCGAGCGCAGCTGCGCGTCGAGCGCGGACAGCGGCTCGTCGAGGAGCAGGACGTTCGGCCGGATGGCGAGGGCGCGGGCGATCGCGACGCGCTGCTGCTGTCCGCCGGACAGCTCGCGCGGGTAGCGCTTGGCGTAGGCCGCCATCCCGGTCATCTCCAGGGCCTCGGCGACCCGCCCGGGGATCTCGGCCTTCGGCGCCTTCTGCGCCTTCAGGCCGAAGGCCACGTTGTCCTCGACCCGCATGTGCGGGAAGAGGGCGTACTGCTGGACGACCATCCCGATCCCCCGCTTGTGCGGCGGGAGGCCGGTGACGTCGCGGTCGCCGATGAACACCCGCCCGGAGGCGGGCCGCACGAACCCGGCGACGGCGCGCAGGGCGGTCGTCTTGCCGGAGCCGGAGGGCCCGAGGAGGGCCATGACCTCACCGGGCTCGACGGTCAGGTCGAGGGAGTCGAGGACGGTGTTGTTCCCGTACGTCACGGTGACGGCGTCGAAGCGGATACCGCTACGGGCGCCGGTCGCGCGGGTCACGGCGCTGGCCGCGGGGCCCGCACCCGTCACAGCGGCGGCCGCGGGGCCCGCACCCGTCACGGCGCCGAACGCCGGGCCCGCACCCGTTCGGGCCGACCCCATGGCGGCCGGCCCCGCCTCGCCCCCCGCCACCACGCCCGCGTCGCGCCCCGTCACCGGTCCGCCTCCGCCCGCGCTATCGCCCCCGGCAGCTCGGCCACCGACGCGAGGACGTGCGTGGCGCCGTGCTCCTTGAGCGCGGCCTCGTCGTGCGCCCCCGTCAGCACGCCCGCCACGATCCCGGCCCCCGCCCGGACGCCGCTGAGCATGTCGTACGAGGTGTCGCCCGCGACCACCACCTCCCGGACGTCGTCCACGGCTCCCGTACGGAGGAAAGCTCCGAGGACCATGTCCGGGTACGGGCGTCCGCGGCCACCGGCGTCCGCCGGGCAGAGGGTCAGCTCGACCAGGTCCCGCCAGCCGAGCGCGTCGAGGATGGCGTCCTGCGTGACCCGGGCGAACCCGGTGGTCAGGACGACCGTCCGGCCCTGGCCCTTCAGCTCGGCGATGGCCTCGGGCGCGCCGGGGACCGGTGCAATCAGGCCGCCGGTGACCAGCTCTCCGTACGCCTCCTCGAAGGCGAGGTTGGCCTGCTGGGCGCGGGTCTCGTCGCCGCCGAAGAGGTGGCGGAAGACGGAGATCTTGGACTCGCCCATGGTGGCGCGGACGTAGTCGATCATCGTGGCCGGGTCTTCGCCGAGCCGCTCGGCGGCGGCACTGAACGCCCGCTCGACGAGCCCGCCGTCGGCGACGGTGGTCCCGGCCATGTCGAGAACAACAAGGTCGTACTGCGTCATCTCCGTCACCAGCCCAGTTCGTTCGCGGTCGTCTCGGCGATGGCGGGCGAGCAGGTCATGCCGCGTCCGCCGGGTCCGGTCACCAGCCACACACCTTCGCGGACCTGCTGGCGGTGCACGACGCGGCTGGTGTCGGTGCACTGCGCGTACACGCCCGCCCAGCGGCGCCGGATCTTCGGCAGCGGGCGGCCGAGGAAGGACTCGACGACGCGGACCAGGTGCTCGTAGGGGTCTTCGAGGGTGTCGAAGGCGAAGGGGTGCTCGTACTCGTGGGTGTCGCCGATGGTCAGTCCGCCGTCGAGGCGCTGCACCATGAGCAACTGCATCTTGTGCGCGGCGGCGGTCGGGTCCTGCGTCTGGCCCGCGTTGAGGGCGTCCAGGGCATCGGACTGGTACGCCGGGTAGTAGCGGAAGGAGTCGGCGTCGGCGACGGAGGTGGTCAGCGGCTCGCCGAGCGGGTCGGTCTGCATCATCTGCAGCCGGACCCGGCGGACCGGAATGTCGCCCGCGATCTCGCGGACGAGGCCGCTGAGCGCGGCGCCGGTGCACAGGACGACGGCGTCGCCGGTGTGGACCTCGCCGCGGTCGTCGCGGACGGCGGCGTTCCGCATGCCTTCGGCGCCGGAGACGTCACGGACCTCACGGTTCGGCAGGAAGGTGTACTTCCCGGTGGCAAGGAGGGCCTTGCGCAGGGCGAGTTGGGCGATGCGGGGCTCGACGGCCGCGTCCCGCTCACAGAACAGGGCGGCCTGGAAGTCCCCCCGGAGGGCCGGGTTGATCTGGCGCGCCTCGTCGGCGGTGAGCAGCTTGTAGCCGCGGGCGGCCGCGTCGGGGCGGGCGAGGGCGGCCTCGGCGACGGCCAGTTCCAGGTCGTTGCGCACGGGGGTGAGCGAGCCGATGGCCCGGAAGCCGAGCTCGGGGACGCGGGTGCCGATGCCCTCCCAGAGTTCGCGGGCGCGCAGCGCGGTGTCCAGCTCCTCCCCGCCTGCGCGGCCGCTCACCCATATCTGGCCGAAGTTGCGGAGCGAGGCGCCGCGCGCCTCGGCCTCGCGCTCGATGTGTACGACCTCGTGGCCGCGTTCCACTGCGTGCCAGGCGTGCATGGTTCCCACCACGCCGGCTCCTACGACGATCACCTTCATGCCGTTCACAGTCCTGGCGACGGGTGACCGTGAACGATCCGGATGGCAACGGGACGGTGAACGGGCCGACAAGCTTGGCCTAGACCCGTTACGTTACCGTTATCTACGCCCACAGGGGCGTCGGGTCAGCCCTGCTGCCCCAGGTGCGCGGTGAAGCTGAAGCGATCGCCCCGGTAGAGCGTGCGGACCCGTTCCAGCGGGCTGCCGGACGTGTCCCGCGAGATCCGGTGGATCAGCAGCATCGGGAGCGCGGGCGGCGTGCCGATGAGCAGGGCCTCGCGGGGCGTGGCGAGCACGGTCTCGATCCGCTCGTCGGCGTCGCCGAAGGTGATCCCGAGGTTCTCGTGGAGGTAGCGGTAGAAGGAGGAGTCGGGGTCGAACTCGCTGTCCAGGCGCGGGACGCGGGCCACCGGGACGTATGTACTCTCGAGCCCGACCCGCTCGTCGTCGGCGAGCAGCACACGCTCCATATGCCAGACGGGCTCGCCGCTTTGGACGCCGATCTCGGGCGCGAGGGCGTCGGAGCAGGGGAAGCGGTCGAGCGAGATGAGGGTACGGCCGGGCCGGCGCCCCTGCCGCCGTACGCCTTCGGTGTAGCTCGCGAGCGAGAGCGGCTGCTCCAGCTTCGGCCCGGCGACCACGGTCCCGCGCCCCTGGCGGCGCAGCCGCCCTTCGAGGAGCAGCTCGCGCAGGGCCTGCCGGACGGTCTCGCGGGAGACCTCGTACCGGACGGCGAGATCCCGCTCGGTGGGCAGCAGCCCGCCTTCGCCCAACTCGTCTATCAGCGAGGCGACTTTCGCCTTCACCGCGTAGTACTTGGGGATGCGGCCGTGCTCGGGGATGCCGGAGCGGATGGGTGCGCCAGGTGCCTGGTCGTTCGGGTAGTCCACTGGGGGATGCTCGCAGATGGGAGTGAACGGGAGGATGTACGGAGAGTGACGCGGCGGGTGCGGGGGCGTCAGGCGTGCTTGCACCGGCGTCGGGCGGCCGACAAGCAGGGCCGGCGTCAGGCGCCCTTGCGCCCGCGCCGGGCGGCGACGAGCAGGGCCGCGCCCGTGACAAGCAGCGCACCGGAGGCCGGGGCCAGGGCGACGGCCGGCTCGGGGCCGGTGTGGGCGAGTTCGGGCCAGGCGGGCACGGGCGGGATGCCGGTGTCGCCGCGCGGCGGGGTGGCCTCCGCGGGGGCGGACTCCGGGTCCTCTTCCGTGCCCTCGGCCGCGATGGTCAGCCGGTAGTCGTCGGACTCGCCGACCCAGTCGCCGTCGTTCCCCTGGCGCTGCACGATCGCCGCGTTGGCCACCACCTCGTTGGGGGCGGTGTCCTCGCGGAACGCGAGCCGGACGCCGACGGTGACCGTGCGGCCGGCGGGGACGGAGAAGCCGGAGAATCCGGGGACGCCGGAGAGGCCGGAGGCGCCCGAGACGCTGGAATCGCCGGAATCGCCGGTGAACACGCCGATGTTCTCGTCCTCCTCGGTCCCCTCGAACGCGACCGGGCGCCAGCGGCCCGCCTCGGAGTCGTAGAAGTCCAGCCGGATCTGGGCGGGTTGGAGCACCCGGTCGCGGTCGGTGAGGGCCAGGACCGGGTGGATGCTGTGGCAGGGCTCGGTGGTGGTGTTGGTGAGCTCGACCTCGAAGGTACGGAAGCCGTCGCCGGGGACGTACGCGGTGGGGCCGCCGTGGATCCGGGTGTCGATCGGGAAGTCGGGGTCGGTCACCTTGCCGCACGTGGGGGGCTCCGCCGAGGAGGGGGCGACGGCGAGCGCGAGGACGGCGGTTCCGGTCGTCGCCGCGGTCACACCGAGGGCGAGGGCGTTGCGCAGTCGCATGGGACAGGTGCCTTTGCTGCTCGCGGGCGTACGGGACGGCCGCGACGCTGCCAGGTGGGCGCGGCGGGTCCTGGGAGCGACGCGGCGCGTGCGCCCGGACGGTCCGCCCATTCCATCCGATCAGCCTATTTTCCGAAGATCGGCGCGAGGATCAGCTGCGCCGCGCCCTCGGCGACGGCGTACGGGGTGGCGGTGCTCGTGACCGGCGTACCCAGGCCCGCCCCGGCGAGGACCGCGCCGACGCCGCCCACGAAGGCCTCGGGGTGGGCGGCCACGACCCGGCCGCCGAGGACGACGCGGTCGATGTCCAGGAGCCGTACGAGATTCGCGGCGCCGGTACCGAGGACGCGCGCCGCCTCGGGGAGGTCGCCGCGCGCGACGGCCGCCAGGCACAGGACCTCCAGACAGCCGCGCCCGCCGCAGCCGCAGGGCGGCCCGTCGAGCAGGACGGTCTGGTGCCCGAACTCCCCGGCCCCGGTCCTGGCCCCCCGGTGGAGGGCGCCGCCGAGGACGAGCCCGGAGCCGAGTCCGGTACCGAGATGGAGGTACGCGAACGAGTCGGCGGCGGGGGCCGTGGCGCGGAGGGCGAGGCCGAGGGCGGCGGCGTTGGTGTCCTTGTCGAGGACGACGGGCAGCCGGAGCCGCCGCGCGAGCTCGTCGCGCAGCGGAACGCCTTCCCAGTCGGGATAGCCGGTGACCCGCCCGGGCGTCCCGGCGAGGTGATCGAGCGGCCCGGGCATGGCGACGCCGACACCGAGGACGGCGGGGGTGGCGGGGGTTTCGGGGGTTTCGGGGGTTTCGGGGGCGGGCGGGGCCTCAAGGCTCCTCGGGGGCTCGGCCCCGGGAACGGTCCCAGGATCCTCGCCGGCGGCAACCGATCCTGCCGCCTCCCCACCCCCTGGCGCCCGGCCATCGTCCATGAGGGCGCCGACCTCCCGCCCCACCGCCCGGACCTCGCTCCCGACGGCACCGACCTCCCGCTCCACGACCCCCAACACCGCGTCCGCCCCCGCGCCCAGGTCCAGCGGGGTCCGCCGTACCGCGACCCGTACCCCCGCCAGGTCCACCAGAACGACCGTCAGCTCGTCGCGGTCCAGGTGCACCCCCACCGCGTACGCCGCCGACGGCACCAGTCGCAGGACGGTACGCGGCTTCCCGCCGGTCGAGGCGCGGTGACCGGCCTCCCGCACCAGGCCCTCCGCCCGCAGCCGCGCCGTGATCTTGCTGACCGCCTGCGGGGTGAGCCCGGTCCGCTCGGCCAGCTCCAGGCGGCTGATCCCCGCATCCCCCGCCGTCCGCAGCAGATCGAGGACGAGCGCGGCGTTATGGCTGCGTACCACCGGCAGATTCGCGCCCGTCGCGGGCCTGACACTCCTGTTCACCACCCCATTCTGCCCCTCGCTTGCACTTCGGCAACAGCGTTGCTTAAGTAAGCTTCATGACTGGCACCGGCCCCGCCCCCCTCCGCGTCGGACTCGTCGGCTACGGCCTCGCGGGCTCCGTCTTCCACGCCCCGCTGATCGCCGCCACCGAGGGCCTCGTCCTCGACACGGTCACGACCGGCAACCCGGAGCGCCAGGCGCAGGCGCGCGCCGCGCATCCCGGCGTACGGGTCGCGGACTCGCCCGAGGAGCTGTGGGCGCGGGCGGACGAGCTCGATCTGATCGTCGTCGCCTCCCCCAACAAGACGCACGTGCCGTTCGCCACCGCCGCCCTCACCGCCGGCCTCCCGGTCGTCGTGGACAAGCCGGTGGCGGGCACGGCCGCCGAGGCACGCGCGCTCGCCGCGCTCGCCGAGGAGCGGGGTCTGCTCCTGTCCGTCTTTCAGAACCGCCGCTGGGACAACGACTTCCTCACCCTCCGCCGCCTCATCGGCGAGGGCTCGCTCGGCCGCGTCCAGCGCTTCGAGTCCCGGTTCGAGCGCTGGCGCCCGCAGCTCAAGGGCGGCTGGCGCGAGTCCGGCGCCCCGGAGGAGATCGGCGGACTCCTCTTCGACCTGGGCAGCCATGTCGTCGACCAGGCGCTGGTCCTCTTCGGCCCGGCCGTGCGCGTGTACGCGGAGTCCGACGTCCGCCGCCCCGGCGCCGAGGCCGACGACGACACGTTCATCGCGATCACGCACGCGAACGGCGTGCGCTCCCATCTGTACGTGAGCGCCACCACCGCCCAGCTCGGCCCCCGCTTCCGGGTCCTGGGTTCGAGCGCCGGATTCGTGAAGTACGGCCTCGACCCCCAGGAGGCCGACCTGCGCGAAGGCCTGCGGCCGACACCCGGCGCTCCGTGGGGCGTGGAGCCGGAGTCGCTGTGGGGCCGCCTCGGCGCCGGGGAGTCCCCGGCGACGGGCGGCGGCGTGCCGGTCGAGACGGTGCCGGGCGACTACCCGGCGTACTACGCGGCCGTCGCCGCCGCCGTACGCGGCACCGGCACGAACCCGGTCACCGCCCACGAGGCCGCCGCCGCCCTCGGCGTCCTGGAGGCGGCACGCCGCTCGGCCCGCGAGGGCGTCGTCGTGTCCCTGTGAGCGAGGTGAGCGAGGTGAGCGAGGTCGGCGCACTGGAGGCGCAGGAACGGAACCCGGTCCTCCCCCACTTCACGTACGGCTCGCGCCTCGACCCCGACCGGTACGCCGCGCACGGCGGTTCGTTCCCGGCCACGGTCGAGGGCGCGGGGGTGATCGGCTCGGGTGACGGTGTCGGGCCGGCCGCAGGCGGACGACCACGCGCTGGTGGTGGAGGCGCTGGGCCGGCTGCGCGAGGCTATGGCGCCTACGCGTCCTTGAGGACCTGCCGCTGACGCCCGAGCCCGTCGATCTCCAGCTCCACCACGTCACCGGCCCGCAGGTACGGCTTCGGCTCGGGCTGCCCCATCGCGACGCCGGCCGGGGTGCCGGTGTTGATGATGTCGCCGGGGTACAGGGTCATGAACTGGCTGACGTACCGTACGACCTCCGCGACGCCGAAGATCTGGTCCGAGGTGTTGCCGTCCTGCTTCAGCTCGCCGTTGACCCACAGCTTGAGCGACAGCGCCTGCGGGTCCGGCACCTCGTCGGCGGTGACCAGCCACGGGCCGAGCGGGTTGAAGGTCTCGCAGTTCTTGCCCTTGTCCCACGTGCCGCCGCGCTCGATCTGGAACTCGCGCTCGGAGACGTCGTGCGCGATCGCGTAGCCGGCGACGTGCGCCAGGGCCTGCTCGTCGGTCTCCAGGTAGCGGGCCGTGCGGCCGATGACGATGGCGAGCTCGACCTCCCAGTCCGTCTTGGTGCTGCGGCGCGGTACGAGCACGGTGTCGTCAGGGCCGACGACGGTGTCGGGGGCCTTGAGGAAGACGACCGGCTCGGCGGGGGTCGCGGCGCCGGTCTCGGCGGCGTGGCCGTGGTAGTTCAGCCCGATGCACACGACCTTGCCGATCCGGCCGACCGGCGGGCCGATCCGAAGCCCGGTCGCGTCGAGCGCGGGCAGCACGCCGGCGCCGAGGGCGGCCCGGATCCGGTCGAGGGCGGACTCGTCGGCGAGCAGGCTGCCGTCGACGTCGCCGACCAGGGCGGACAGGTCGCGGAGCGTCCCGTCCTGGTCGAGCAGGGCGGGACGCTCGGCACCCGCCGGACCGACTCGCAGCAGCTTCATGGTCTTCTCCCTGTGGTCGAGGTGGGCCCGGGGGCGGGCCCTACTGATCCCCGGCCGATGGGTTGCGGCCATCGGAGGTTGGTCGATCCTCCAAGAGTTCGGACCACTCTGCAAGACCCCGTTCACGGACTGGACCCTTACGCGGCGGTAGCTTCAGCTTCAGTAGAGGAGGGCCCGCTCGAAGACGGTCCAGGTGGTGCTGGTGACGACGTAGAGGGCGGCGGCGAGCGGAACGACGGCGACCGTGATGAGGGTGGCGAAGGAGAGCAGCGGCATCACCTTGTTGATGGTGTCCGCGCCCAGCGGCTGGGCAGCGAGCTGCCGCTTCGTACGCCGGTAGTTGAAAGTGGCCACGGCGGCGACGATCAAGAAGAGCACGAGGTACACGAGCCCGGCCGGCCCGAAGACCCCACCCCCCGCGAGCGCGTCGGCGTAGTGGTCGCCGAGCGGGGCGGCGAAGAGGCTGTGCCCGGCCATGCGGTCACCGGAGAACAGGTGGTACATGAGCAGGAACGCGGGCGCCTGGAGGAGGCTCGGCAGACAGCCGGCGAAGGGCGAGACCTTCTCCTTGGCGTGCAGCTCGGTGACCGCCTGCTTGAGCCGCTCGGGGTTCTTGGCGTGCTGGGTGCGCAGCTCGGCGAGTTGCGGGGCGATGCGGGTACGGGCCTGCTGCCCGCGGGCGGCGGCTCGCGAGAGGGGATGGACGGCGAGCCGGACGAGGGTCGTGAAGAGAACGATCGCGGCGGCGGTGGCGGTGGTGGCGAAGAGGGGCTGGAGCAGGTCGGCGAGCTGCTCGACCAGGGTGGCGAAAACGGACATGGGGACCCTCCGAGGGTCTCGTCGTGCCGGAAGGGAGAACGTCGGCATGACGGATCCGCGCAGGGTTTTGCTTCGCTCCTACGCGGCCGCCGGGAGGGCCCGTCCGGGTGCCCGGGGCCTAGGGCGCCCGGAGGCGTCGGGGTCGCGCTGGGGCAGGAAGGCGGTGCGTCGCTGGCGGTCGCGCAGGGCGGTGCGTACCCGCGTGTGGGGTACGGGCGCGGGCGCGGGGGCGCCGATGAGGGCGCAGACGACGGTGGTCGCGGCGAGGGCGACAGCGGCGGAGAGGCTCGACCCGTCGGAGAGCAGCAGATCGGCGAGGGCGAGCAGGAAGAAGACGGGAGCGAGCAGGCGCAACCCAAGTTCCCTCACGACCACCCTCCTCCCCTTACTCCTGGCCTCCAGCCGTTATACACGCTTGGCCCAGACGACGAGCCGGTAGGCGGAACTGAACTCGGGGGTGCAGGTGGTGAGGGTCAGGTAGGAGCCGGGTTCGGAGTAGCCGTAGGAGGGCTTGACGAGGGAGCGGGGTACGGGCTGGATGACACCGGTATCACGGGGCGCGGTCTGCGCGAGAACTTGATCGACGACGTACTCGTACTCCCGCTCCCTGGTCTGCACCCGGATCCGGTCGCCCTTCGTGAGCCGGTTGATGTACCGGAAGGGCTCGCCGTGGGTGTTGCGGTGGCCGGCGAGGGCGAAGTTGCCGGGCCGGCCGGGCCCGGCGGTGTTCGGGTAGTGCCCGACGTACCCCCGGTCGAGGACGGAGCGCTTGGAGACGCCTTGGGCGATGGGGGCGGTGAGGCCGATACGGGGGATGTGGAGGATGGCGTAGGCGGGGCTCTCGGCCTCGCCGGCGGGCTCCGGAACCGGCGTCGGCGTGGGCGTCGGCACCTGAACAGGCACCGACGTCGGCACCGGCACCGGCACAGGCGCAGGTGGATCGGTCGCGACGGGTGGTGATCCCTCCCACTCCCGCTCGAGGACCCGCACCTGCTCGACGGCCTGGGCGCGGGCCTGCCGGTTGGTCCACCAGAGCTGGTGGACGACGAGGAGCATCAGGACAACCCCGCAGGTGACGACGGCCTCGGCGCACACCCACAGCACACGCGCGGGCGCGCTCCGCACCCCGCGTGTCTGGACGACCACCGGCACCCGGCCCCGCACCCTGTCGCGCACGCGGGGCACGATAGGTGCTGAGGGGCCAACTCTCCAGGGCCGTACAGCAGTACGGTGGTCAGCATGCGCCCCGACACGCCTGCCGACCACGTCACCGAAGCCGAGCGCCTCCTGCGCACCGCCGCGCGGTACCCGGAGGACCAGGAGGCCCTGCTGCTCCAGGCGGCGGCCCACCTGGAACTGGCGGGCGACCGCGCGCAGGCGACGACGCTGTACGACAGGCTCCTGTCCTCTTCCTCCCTGTCCAATCCGCACCTGATCAGGGCACTGAAGGCGGCGAACCTGTGGGAGTACGGCCACGAGGCGGAGGCGAGGGCGATCATAGAGGGCGTCCGTACGGAGCGGCCGGCGCAGGCGTCCCCCTGGGAGATCATCGCGGAGACGCTGGAGGCGCACGACGAGCTGGAGCTGGCGGAAACGGTGGCGACGGAGGCAGCAGCGCACCTGGCACCCGAGGGATCAGGGCCGGACCTCCCCCACCCCACCCAATCGCTCCTGGTGACCCGCCACAGGATCCGGAGGATGCTGGCGCTCCCGCACGACGCCTGGGACACGCTGGCGGACACCCTCCACACGGCGGCGGTCCCCCTGGACGAGCTGCACGACCCGAAGCGCCTGTGGTCCCTGGGCTCCTCGGACCCGGCGGAACTCCAGGCGGAGATCACCCGCCTCCGCAGCGAACTGGGCTCCTACCGCACGGCCCTCTCCCGCCCCTTCCCGGTGGCGGTCCTCCACTGGCCGGAGGCGGAACTCGACGAACTCCTGACGTCGTACCCGGAGCTCGAATCCGAATACCCCACCTACCGCGCCCACCTCACAGACATCGAAGCCTCCCTCCGCGAACTGGCAGTCGCCGGCACCCCCAACCTGGGCATCGTCCGAGCCACGGTCCCGTCGTACGAAGCCTTCGCAGCCTCCGAATCCTCCTCCCCCGCCAACGCCGACCTCCTCCCCCAATACGCCACGACCCTGGCGGCCAGGGGCCGCGCAACGGCGTGGCCGCCGGCGCGGGGCGCGGCTTGCTGGTGCGGGTCGGGGCGAACGTACGGGGAGTGCCACGGCAGTCCGGAGGCCTGAGGGCCGGCCCGGTCGGACGTTCCCGATGGGCCGGGCCCACGCCCATGATGGAATTGATGCAGGAGCCGTGGCGCAACGGCTCGATCGATCGCGCTGATGATGATGTTCGGCCTTCGCCTGGCCACCCGGTGGCGCGATCGACTCGGGTCGTGACGACTCGGCGCCCAGCAGACGGACCGAGCCACGATCGTGAGGGACAGCCGCCTTGAGCACGATGAAGCCGCTCTCGCCCGCTGTCTCGGCACGCATGAGCCGGCAGGCCAGCAAGGACACAGCCTCCGAGCTCGCGGTCCGGCGTCTGCTCCACGCAGCCGGACTGCGCTACCGAGTCGAGTACCCGGTGCCGGGAATGGCCCGACGCCGGATCGACGTGGCCTTCACCTCGGTCAAGGTGGCCGTCCTGATCGACGGCTGCTTCTGGCACGGCTGCCCGCAGCACGCCACGCAGCCGAAGTCGAACGCCGAGTGGTGGCGGCAGAAGCTCGACCGCAACATGGCCCGCGATGCGGAGACGACCGAGCACCTGACCTCGGCCGGGTGGGAAGTGCTGCGCTTCTGGGAGCATGAGGCGCCGGAAGATGTGGCGCTGCGCGTCGCGACTGCGGTCCAGCGGCGGAAGGCCCAACGGGGGCAGGGGAGAAATAGTTGAGCAGGCTGACGTTTGTCGACGTGTGCTCCGGGGCGGGTGGGCTCGCTCTGGGGTTGGAGCGGGCCGGCTTCGAGCCACGCCTGCTGCTGGACGACGACGAAGTCGCCGTCACGACTCTGCGGACCAATCGGCCGCAGTGGAACGTGGTTCACACCGACCTGCTGGAGTTCGACCCGGCCGAGCACCCCGTGAGCCATGACGTCGATCTCCTCGCGGCGGGCCTGCCACGGGTGAAGTCGAGTGCGACCGCCGGGCGGACGGATTCGCGCGTGGAAGAGCGGCTGTTGGAGGCCACCGTCTATCTCGTCCATGCGATCAGGCCTCGGGCGGTGCTCATCGAAAACGTTCCCGATCTCGCCCATTCGGACAGGTACCAGCAGTTCCGCGACTTCGCCCGGGCTGAACTGGCCCACTTGGGATACGAGTTCAGTTGGTTCGTCGTGAACGCCGTCGACTTCGGCGTACCGCAGAATCGCAAGCAGGGAGTCCTGGTGGCTGTCGAACGGCATGGGGCCAAGGCATTCCGACCGCCAGAGCCCATCGTGCAGGAGCCGACGACGGTCGGAGTCGTTCTGGGGCCATCCATGGCCTCACGCGGTTGGCAGGACGCCGCCCGCTGGGCCGCCCAAGCGGATCAGCCGGCTCCGACGTTGGTCGGAGGCTCGAAGAACCGGGGCGGCGCCGACCTGGGGCCGACCGGAGCGAAGCGGAAGTGGGCGACCATGGGCGTCAACGCTCACACGGTGGGCGACAGGGTTCCCGGACCGGACTTCGTATGGGATCCCGAGCTCGGCAGGGACAACATGGTGAAAATCACAGCCGAGCAGGCGGCACTGCTGCAGGGCTTTCCCGAATCTTGGGAGATCGCGGGACTCAAGACCGCTCGGTACCGCCAGATCGGGCACGCGACACCTCCGCCGGTCGGAAGGGCGCTGGGGCGGGCCATCGCCGAAGCGCTGGACGGGGATCCGGCAGGCTCCGCGGCCGGCTAGAATTCCGCCACATGACCAGCGCGGCGCCACACCAGTCCATCATCGAAAAGCCCTTTGTCCTGGACCTCTTCGCAGGGCCCGGCGGGCTGGACGTCGCCGCTGACGCGCTCGGCATCCCGAGTCTCGGCATCGAGTGGGACAAGAGCGCGTGTCTGACGCGATACGCGGCCGGGCTGGACACCCTCCACGCCGATGTGAGCGAGGTCCGCAGGGAGGCCTTCGAGTCGCTGCCGCCGGAGATCAACGTGCTCGCCGGCGGCCCCCCGTGCCAGACCTATTCGGTGGCCGGGAAGGGCGCCGGCCGCAAGGCCCTGGACGACGTCAAGAAGTACATCGAACGACTGATGGCGGGCGACTCCGACGAGGCGATCGACAAGGACCTGAAGAACCTCAGTGACCCGCGCACGGGGATGGTCCTCGAGCCCCTCCGCTATGCAATTCAAGCGACCAGGAGCCCGAGCCGGGAACATCGCCCGTACGACGTCATCGTCCTGGAACAGGTCCGTGAGGTCGAGGAGCTCTGGAAGCACTATGCCCAGGTGCTGGGTGAGACCGGCCTCCCCGACGGCACCGAGTACGAGGTCGTCGTCAAGGTCCTCGACACCGAAACCTACGGGGTACCGCAGACACGATCCAGGGCCGTACTGATCGCACGGCGCAAGGAGCTCGGTGAGCCCTCGCTGCCCAAGCCGACCCACCACGCCTACGAAGCGAAGGAATGGAATCGCAGGAGCGA
This sequence comes from Streptomyces sp. NPDC029169, assembly GCF_055563935.1. NCBI lineage: Bacteria > Bacillati > Actinomycetota > Actinomycetes > Kitasatosporales > Streptomycetaceae > Streptomyces > Streptomyces sp. NPDC029169. The sequence goes on along the minus strand of NZ_JBVHXA010000018.1, from coordinate 114,775 downwards.
CAAGGCCTCGGCCCAGGTCCATCAGCCGACCCTCGACGAGTCGAACGCTCCGGAGCCGGAGGAGCGCCGGGACAAGGGCGACGATCTGGAGCACTGGACGTCGATGGGCAAGGTCCTGGCCAGGGCGGTGGGCACGCATCCAGGGCGCAAGACTCCCTTCCTCGTCCGCTCGAACTACGGCAGCTCCGGAATCCCGGGGCGACGCGGAGTACGGACCGACCGACAGCCCGCCGCCACTGTCACCGGTCGCATCTCCCGCTTCGTGGTCTTCGAGCACCTCGACGAGAACATCGTCTACGAGGGCCGGCGGTTCAGCATGAACGAGGCAGGGATGCTGCAGAGTTTCCCGCCGGACTATCCGTGGTCCGGTACGGCGCAGGCCCAGCAGGTGGGCAATGCCGTGCCGCCCCTGTTCGGTGCGCATCTCCTGAGCGCCGCGCTCGGTCTTCCCGCGCCGGACCCGGAGACCTTGAGGGAGCCGTGGACGGCTGCCACGGAGGAACAGCGGGCCAAGCTGCGGAGCCATGGCTGCGGGGCCCCGGACGCCTGCACCGCCCAGTGCCCGCGCCCCGAGGATCAGGCGCCGCCCCGCTCGACCTCGCGCCCGCGCAAGAACAAGAAGGCATCGGCGCAGTAGCTCCGGGGCCAACGGATCAGTCCCCGCTCTTCCTGCCTCTGACGGGCGCCGTCTCGAACAGCTCCGCGAAGTAGTCGGTGAGCGTGGCCACGGACTCCTCCGGAACGGGATCCTCGTCGGGCCCCTTCGGGAGTTCGTACCGCCCGACAGGAGGTGCCGATCCCGCCTCCGCGATCCAGTCTCGCAATCGGGCGGGATCCCTGGGCTCGTCCGATGCGAGGACGTCATAGGTCAAAGTCGCTCCGGCCGCATTGATCGCAACGCTGAGACCGAAGATCTCCCGCCCAGTGGTGACCTGTCCGCTCTTCAGCAGGCGGACCAGGGCCTGGGCGGTGGGGCGGTGATCGATCAGTTCCATCCGGAGAACCGTGTGGATGAGGTCCTGGTTGCCACAAGCGACCGCGGCCGGCTCATAGTCAGGCCCGTTCCGGAAGAGCTCGGCCGCCCACCACAGGCGGGAGAAGCACTGACGATCCGCGGGGCCCCGGAAACGCTCCGCGGCGATGCGCCTCTCCGGCCTCGCCGCCGTCGGCTCCGACAGGTGACGCCAGGCCACGTAGTCAGGTGCCACAGCCAGGGCGAGGTGGTTCCACAAACGCTTGTCCGCCGCCTCTCGCCGCGTCAGGCGCAGCGTGGCATGAAGCCGTGGCGCGAGCCAGGCGTCGGCCCGGGTACGGTCCTCGCGGAACTCGAACATGGCGTCTTCCACCAGGCTGCGAATCGGCTCGACCGACCACCTGGCGTCGTCCTCGGGAAGCGGCTCGACGACCTTGGCGAGGTCGATGCCACCGTGGACCTGTTCGCCCTTGAGCAGCTCCTCGGTGAGGAACGTGTCGACGGCCGAGGCGGCGAGCAGGGCCAGGCGCTCCGGTACGTGGTTGGGCTGGGTGATCACGTCTCGCTCTCCCGGTTCGTCTGTTCCAGACTGCGGATGGCATAGGCCAGCGCCTTGGCGGCATCGGCACGCCGGACCGCCGCGTAGTGGATGCGGGTCTGGAGCTCCACCCAGCCCGAGTCGCCGGTGCGCCGGCGGTGGACTTGCCGCAGAGCCTCCTCGACATGCACGCCGGGTACGACGTCCGGGAGCATCTCCCGCAGCACCTCGCCCTGCCAGTCGGTCGGAAAGACCGGGCCGCCGCCGGGTTCCACCTCCAGATCGCCGATGGCACCGTGGAACACCGCGGTCCAGACGTCCGTGGCCATCTGGGCGACGAGGAGGTCACGCACCTTGCTGTCCACACCGGAGCCGCTGCTGTCCAGCAGCCCGACGATCCCCTCGACGTCGGTGTTCACGAACACGGTGGGGACCCTGGCCGAGGTGTCCACGATCCAGGGCGCGTCGGCGTAGGCCCGCAGCCGCTCCCTGGAGCTCTTGCCGAACGAGGCTTTCTGGACCTCCAGTTGGAGCCCGCTGACGGGCTCGTCGGAGACCGTGTCGACGATCCAGCTCCGGTCGGTCTCGGCGATCGACCGTCCCTGCACTTCGTCGACCGTCCCGACGGCGTGCACGGCGAGCGAGGCCCGCCCCAAGTGGTCGTCGCGGAGCACCTCCAGGGAGCCCGACCAGTCACGGCTGTCCTCCGCGTCACGCGTGAGGTCCGTCGAGGTGCGGACATTGGTCTCGCCGTCCGTCAGCACGGCGAGAACGCACAGGTCGGACCACGCCGCGTCCGGCGCATTCGCCCCGGGCGGCAGCGTCGCCGAGAGGCCGATCGTGGCGCTCACCCAGTCGGTGTGGCCGGCGATGCCGAGTGCGACGGCTTGGTGCTGAGTCGAGTACGCGCTGGTCTCCAGTTGGTCGCGGGTGCCGTCGGAGAGCTTGAGGGAGACCGACGTCACCCTCAGCGTGATCGGCCGGTTGAGTCGCTTGTACGGGTAGATCTTCACGCGTCACTCCCCCTTGCCGGCACGCAGTTCGACGACGAGGCGGGTGAGCGTGGTCCTGACCGGGTGGCTGGTGACATCAGTGGCTCCTCGGAACTTCGCGCGACGCACGCCGGGCGTGAAGCGCAGGGTCCCGTCCTCGACCTCACAGCCCTCGACGGCCACGAGTTCTGCCCAGTCCAGCTTCGGGCGGCCCCCGGAGCGCACGTCCAGCTGGGCGACCGGCACCATCGGGACGATCTCGTCGCCGCGCGGGATGCTCACTTCCGCGGTGATCCGCCACTCCCCTTCATCGCCGATCGTCGCCTCCAGCCCGTCCAGCACCGGGACCACAGGACCGGTGGGCACCTTGGCCTTGGGCCGGTTCCTCACGGTCAGCGCCTTGCGCAGGGCCTCGCCGCCTTCGCTGCTGCCGCGCTTCGGCCTCGCGACGATTTCCCTGACCGCGCTGTTGACCTCTGTGGTCAGCTTGTTGATCCGCCGGTACGCGGAGGGCGACCAGCGCAGGGTCAGCTCCTCCGTCTGCCCCCAGCGGTCGTGCTCAGGGGGTTCCGCCGCGCGCAGGAACTCCTCGGCTTCCTTCGCGAAGGGCGCCGACTCCCCCGCGGCCTCTCCCACCAGGAGAACAGCCTGGAACGGGTTGGTCCCCAGAGGCAGGTTCGGGACCCCGGCCTTCTTGACGGTCATGCGGTTGCCGCGCAGCGAATGCACCTGGTTCTTCGGTGTGTCCGCGTCATTGGCGGCTTCGGTGACCAACAGGACCGCCTGGTGCGTCCCGAGCGTCCCGGGGACGACTCCTGACAGCGGCAGCTTCAGCGGAATACTCCGTGCCGCCACCTGCCCGGCTTCGGTGAGCCGATCCACTGTGGTGCCCTCGTAGTGTGCCCGCAGCGCGCGGGTCCGGGAGGGCTGCAGGGCCGACGGGTCCACCTGCGTTTCCGGTACGACGACCTCGCCGTTGTTGCGCAGGGCACGGACAGAAACCTCCAGGAGAGGAAGTCTGCCGCCCCCGCCGGTCATCGCGGCCCAGAAGTCCCGCCCCAGCGCCTCGACCAAACGGCGGTGCATCCTGCGGATGTCGCGCGTGTCCTCGCTGCCCTCCTCGTCGAGGGTGTCGTCCTCGAGGTCGGACGAACTCCCTTCGAGACTGGCCACGTCGTGCGCGCCGACGATGAGGAAGGAAGTACCGGGTTCGTCGCTGTCCCGGCTCAGGTGCAGACGGGACACGGTCTCCTCGTCCGCCCACCAGGAACGGGCGACCTCGGCACCCGGCGAATCGGGATCGGGGCGCCCGAACCAGGCGGGGCCCGCGCACGGTTTGCCGTGGACCTCACGCCAGGGCAGTTCGAGACGGCCGATGACCCGTCGCTCGGTACGCCCCTCATGAGGCTCGGACAGAGTGGAGTTGATGAACACGAGCCCCAGAGCACTGGTGGCCCACAACGTCGCCTTGCCCAGGCCGTACGAACCACCTGCGCCCGGGCCGGACTTGAGGCTCTCCAGCTGGCGCCTGACCACGGCGGCGAACTTGCCGTCCGCGTAGTCGTCGCCGGTGAGCCCGGAAGCGTTGTAGTCGTCGACCCGTAGCAGGACCAGGCGGCCCTTCTCGTACATGTCGCGAACCCCGGCGTCCACGACCCGCCCGACTTTCTGGTTGCCGGCGATCTCCGAGACGGCTGAGTAGTGCGGGAAGAGGTCGTTCCAGAGAATCGCCTCGCGGAAGGCGTCCAGGGCTTCGCCGGTCAGCTCGTGGAGGGTGTAGCGAACGCGGACCGGGCGTCCGTTCTCCGTCAGCCGCTCGTCGAGGCTGTTCTGGCACGTCTCGCGCGCGAGGACCTGCACATCGGCATCGAACGCGAAGGCGGCGGCATTGCCCAGGTCCCGACCACCGTCGAGGTATCCAGGGCGGTGGTACCAGGAGAGCGGGAGGCCGGCCTGTGTGTCGGTGGTGCGGGTGTGCACGGTACCGAGGTCCGTGCCGAGTGCCTTGGCGATGTCCTGCATGACGGTCGGACGGGGAGTCGACCTTCCGGTGATCCAGGCGGAGACCGCGGCTCGAGTCAGTCCGAGCTCCTCGGCCAGTTCGGCCTGCGTCCTCCCCGAGAGCTTGAGCTGACGGGCCAGCCACGGCCCGAACTCCTCACCTGTCTCCACGCGCCACCTGTCTCTTTCCTCGGAGTCGTCCGAGCAGGCTAATTTGACAACTACCGCGACGTCAATCAGCAGTTGACCACAAACCGATCACCTCGCCACTCGACACAGATGCCCAACTTGCCGGAACTTGTCACTCTATGAGCATTTCTGTAAGCGGAGTAGTCAACTCACGGCAATACAAAGGAAGTTGAGCTTGCACGATCGAGTGACTGCCGCTAGCTTCGGTGACGATGGAAAAGCCATCCCGCTCAGGGGAACCCGAAATTAGGGAGAACGGGCGGCTAGGGGAGAAGTGCGCCCGAATCCGCACCTGAGCACCGTGCGGAGAGAAACCTTCCCGAAAGGGGTGGCGGCGCAAGACATTCACCCGCTAGCGTGATCGGTGGGAAGAAGTATCTCACCCAAGAAATACCCATCCGTTTCACGGGGGGCGTGTATCTGAATACACCCCTGTGCGACTACAAGACACGACGCAACAGGGGCGGACCACTCCATGGATGAAATGGATTGCGGCGACTTCCTGGACTCGCTCCGGGAATTAGACTCATTTGAATTGAGGATCCAGACAGCGCAAAGCAAGATCGAGGTGGCAGAAATTCTGCACCAGCACAACCTGTCCGAAGAGAATTTCGCCCACAGATTCCCCGACTTGGCGAAGGCCGTTCAGGAACTGCCGGACGAGACCTCCCCCTCGGCCTGACTCGCAGCACGCCGCGGACCTCAGGTCCTTCCCAGAACACGCATGCCATCACACGGGCCGGCGGTCGGCCCGTCATTCACGCTTTCGCCCGGACCTTGACACCTCAGGAGTGCAGAGCATTGCCGTCTTCATCCCCTTCGGTGGTTCAAACCGTTCTCGAACAGTCCTCTCGTGTCCTGCAGACTTACGCCGTGGACCCCGGCCTCGTTGCCGAACACGCCAATGGTGAGCGCCGTATCACTCAGGGTGGATATGGCGACCGTCAGCTTTTTGAGCTCGTCCAGAACGCGGCCGACGAAATCGCCGAAGAGCCGGGTGGACGAATCCATGTCGTCCTCACAGAGAACCATTTGTACTGCGCGAACGAGGGAAATCCGGTGACCCCGGAAGGCGCGGAAACAATTCTTCGCATGAGTATGTCGAGGAAGCGCGGAGGGCAGATCGGTCGATTCGGGGTCGGCGTGAAATCGGTGCTCGTGGTGACGGACGCACCGGAATTCTTCAGCCGTACGGGAAGCTTCGGATTCGACCGCGCCTGGTCGTACGAGCAGATCAAGGCCGTTCCCGGCGTAACGGCGCGCTACGGCCCGGAGTTCGACGCCCCCGTCCTGCGGATGGCCCGTCCGCTCGACGTGCAGGCCGAGCGCGCTGCCGACCCCGTCCTGAACGAGCTGTTGACCTGGGCGACCACCGTCGTCCGCCTCCCTCTGCTCCCGAAGGCGGACGACCGGCTGGGCCGAGACATGCACGGCGGTCGCGCCAAGGACCACGGCGAGCCCCGCGAGGAGTTCCCGGTCGGCTTCCAGCTCTTCTCGCCGCACGTTGCGAAGGTCGTACTGGAGGACCGCCGGCACCGGCCTGTGGCCCGTCGGACGCTGACCACCCAGCAGGCCGACGGCCTGCACACCGTGGTCGAGGAGCGGACCGGGAAGGCCGTCGCCGGCGAGCGGTGGCGAGTGTTCACCACCACCCACGCACCGGGATCCGCGGCCCGCGCGGACGCCGGAGAGCTGCACGACAGGCTCACGCTCGACCTTGCCTGGGGCGTCCCCACCCTGGAGAAGGACCAGGAGAGCGGTCTGTACGTCAGCCCGCGGTCGCGCGGTCGCGGCAGGTTCTGGTCCTTCTTCCCGACCAAGTACGAGATGTCGCTGAGCGGCATCCTCAACGGCGCCTGGAAGACGAACGAGGACCGGCAGAATCTTCTCGACTCCTCCCCCTTCAACCAGGAGATGATCCGGGTGGCGGCGCAACTGGTCGTCGACTCGCTCCCCGCCCTGGCGCCCGCCGAGGACCCTGCCGCCTACCTCCCGCTGCTACCCGGGCGCGTCAAGGAGGCAATCAGTTGGGCGGACGAGTTCCTGACCGACGAGATCTGGATTCGCGCCGCACTCCATCCGTCGCTACCTGACCAGAACGGCGTGCTGCGTGTGCCGACCGACCTGCGGGTACATCCTCGTCCCAAGGACCCCAAGAAGGAACTGAAGGCCCTCGCCCGTTGGCTGCGGATGTGGCACGAGTGCCCGGACCGCCCGTCGGACTGGCTGCACCCGAGCGTCGAGGTCGACTCTCTGCGCTCCGGCAAGGTCGAACACATCCTCAGCGCAGCCAAGCACCAGCGATCGAGCGTCCGCGAATGGCTGGAGGCCCTCGTGGAGAGCGGCACCGCTGAAGCGTCCGCGACGGCGATCCGCATCCTCGCCGACATGATCGAGGCCAAATCCCCGTTCGCCGAGGAGGCCCGCAAAGCCCACATCGTCCTCACCGAGGAGCACGGTCTCGTCGCCCCCGTGCACGGCAAGGTGTTCCGCCGCGCCGACCAGGGCGGACTGCGCGAGTCCCTGGTGTACGTGGCCGACAAGATCGCCCAGGAACCGTCGCTGGCACACGCGCTCAACGCCCTGGGTATCCGGGAGGCCGACGTCGAGGGCCGGTTCACCAGCGTTCTCGACCAGGGCTTCGAGCACTACAGCGAGTCCGACTGGCAGCGGTTCTGGGAGCTCTTCCGCCAGGCCGGGGTGGGACGACTGGCTCACAAGGTCCTGGAGCGGGTGCCCACTCCGCGCTCGACTCTGCGTGCACGAACCGCCGACGGGAGATTCCGGCCGATCGAGGACTGCATGCTGCCGGGCGTCGTGGTCGACGCCAAGCGCGACCCGAGTGTCGCAGTCGACATGGCGTTCCACTCCGACGACAAGCTCTTCTTCTCCCAGGTCGGCCTGCGGGAACGGCCGACCACCGGCGTACAGCCCACGACGGAGGAGGCCTGGTTCGAGGAATACCGTGAGGCCGTCCACGGCGCCTACCTGCGCAGTCTGGACAGCCGTGCCCCCCGTCCCACGCTGAATCGCATGAAGGTCGAGGGAGCCGCGATCGGTGGCCCGCTCCACCTCTTCCGCGCACTCTCCGAGGAGTCCCGCGCCGCCTTCCTGAATGCACTGCCGGACGACGCCGTGGTGGACAACTGGACCCGTCAGGTCGGCGCGCAGACCGGCATCCGGCAGGCCGTTCCCTCTCCGATCCGCTGGATGCTGCGGAAGTACGGGACGGTCGCCACTTCCCAGGGGATCAAGCCGCTGAAGGAGGCCGTCGGACCGCAGCTCGCCGCCTATCGTGACGTACTGCCGGTCGCCGATCTCTCCCCCGAGAAGGCCCGCAAGCTGCGCCTCCCGACCACGGTCGACGACGTGCCCTCCGACCATTGGGACACGCTCCTCGACAAGGTGTCGCGAAGCGAGGACGATTCCTTCGTCGGCGCCACCTACGTGATGCTGACGCGGTTCGGCGCGGACTTCCCAGAGGACTCGCTGACGCGCTGCCGCATCGGCGACACCTGGGGGACCCGTGCCGACGACGAGATCACCCTCGCCGTCGGTGCCGCCGAGTACCGGGCGCTCCGTGCCGAACAGCTGCCCGCGCTGCTCGTGCCGACCGCCGAGGACGCCGAGCTGATGGTCGAGAAGTGGGGCATGCTCCGCTACTCCGACGTGATCAGCAAGGAGACCCGTGAGGTTCCGGAGGGCGACCCTGTTCCGCTGGTCGAGCTGTACCCCGCCCTGCGTCAACGCCTGAGCAGCACCAACCGGAACAGCATGGTGCAGCGGTGCACCGAGCTCGAGGAGGTCATGCGGACCCCCAACGGAACGCATGCCTATCCTCTGAAGGCCGTCCGTCAGGACGGCACGGTCAAGGTCCGTATTCCGCTGGATCCTGAGCCTATGTTGCGCCTGATCGATCTCGAGCTGGGGCTCGGGCTCGGTGCGGCCGGCTGCCGGGCCGTGCTGGAGCAACAGGACCGCATGGCACGGGACAGCGCGATGCAGGCTGCGAAGAAGGCCGTACGCGATGCCGAGGACGTGGTAGCCAAGATCGAGCTGCTGGTGGGTGCGGAGGCGCTCCGCGCCGGGCTTCCCGAAGGGCTGATGGAGGCCGAGGTGCAGGCGGCCGACGGCGCGGAGCCGATAGGGCGCCGGATCGCGCAGATGGCGTTCAACGCGCACGGTGACGGGGTGCTCCAGCAGCACGCCCGCGACATCCAGGCACGGTTCCCCGACGCGCCGGTCGGTTACACGGGTTCGTCGGCCGCCGTCGCCTTCGTCTCGGACCTGAAACTGCCAGTATCTTTCGCCGGTTCAAGGACTCCGTCACCGCCTCCGTTCGAAACCGTCGAGGGCCCTCGGGACTTCCCGAGCCTCCACGACTACCAGGAGGACCTGGTCCGTAACATCTCCACCATGCTCGACCGGCTGGCCCCCCAGCGCGGCATGCTCTCGCTGCCCACCGGCGCCGGCAAGACCCGGGTCACCGCCGAGGCCGTGATCCGCTGGGTCAAGCGGGTCGGCGATCTCAAGGGCCCTCTGCTGTGGGTCGCTCAGACCGAAGAGCTGTGCGAACAGGCCGTTCAGAGCTGGAAGTTCGTCTGGAGCAAGGTGGGTGCGGAACGCCCGCTCACCATCAGCCGACTCTGGGGCAGCAACGAGGTCGGGGATGTCGTCGACCACCCGCATCTGGTGGTCGCCATCGACGCCAAGCTGGAGCGCTGTCTGGGCACCGATCAGTACACGTGGCTGCGCCAGGCCGCGCTTGTGATCGTGGACGAGGCGCACACCGCCATCTCCAAGCGGTACACCGAGATCCTGGGCCGGTTGGGGCTCACCCAGTACGAGACCGGCCGGCATCTGCTCGGTCTGACCGCCACCCCGTTCCGCAACACCAACGAGGACGAGACCCGCCGCCTGATCAACCGCTTCGGCAACAGGCGTCTCGACCAAGGGATCTTCCCATCGGGCGACCCGTATCGCGACCTCCAGGACTGGGGCATGCTCGCCCAGGTCGAGCACCGCACGCTCGAGGGCGGCCGGCTCGAGCTGAGCCAGGAGGAGAAGACGCACGCCGATCGCATGGCGATGCTCTCCCGTGCCGCGGAGCAGCGGCTCGCCGACGACCATGCACGCAGTCGACGCATCGTCGACTCGGTGGCCGAACTGCCGGACGACTGGCCGACGTTGCTCTTCGCCACCTCTGTCGACCACGCCAAGTACCTGGCTGCCATGTTCAACGACCAAGGCATCCCGTCCGCCGCCGTGGACTCGACGACGAGTGCGCAGGATCGTCGTACTCGCGTCGAGAACTTCCGAAACGGCCGCATCCGGGTGCTCACCAATTACGGTGTCCTCACCCAAGGCTTCGACGCGCCGGCCACCCGTGCCGTGGTCGTGGCCAGGCCGGTGTACAGCACCAACGTCTACCAGCAGATGATCGGTCGTGGTCTGCGCGGCCCCAGGAACGGCGGCAAGGACACCTGCCTGATCCTCAACGTCAGCGACAACATCGCCAACTTCGACACCCAGCTTGCGTTCACCCAGTTCGAGCACCTGTGGAGCCGTAAGTGACCGACGCCTACCTCGACAGCCCTCCGCTCACCGCCGAGCAGCGGGCCGTGGTCGAGCAGCCCTGGGACGCGCGAGTCCTCGTCACCGCCGGTGCCGGGGCGGGCAAGACACACACGTTGGTGCGCCGGCTCGATGCGCTGTGCGGTCATGAGGACCCGGACGAAGCGCTGGAGGCCGCCGAGATCCTGGTGCTCGCCTTCTCCCGAGCCGCCGCTCGCGAGTTGCGCGAGCGCATCGCCCGGCACGGGGATCAGGCCCGCCGGGTGCGCGCCCAGACCTTCGACGCCTGGGCGTACGGGGTGCTCCTCCAGGCGTTCCCGGACCGGGAGTGGGGTGCGGCCTCCTTCGACGAGCGGATCAAGGCCGCGGTCGGGGCGATCGAGAAGGGCGCGCTGGAGGCCGGCGACGCCGTCCCGCCCTCCCATGTGGTGATCGACGAGGTGCAGGACCTGTTGGCCGACCGCCGGGAACTGGTGGAGGCTCTCCTCGACCGCTACCAGGACAGCTGTGGGTTCACCGTGGTCGGCGACGCCGCCCAGTCCGTCTACGGCTTCCAGATCGAGAACCTGGCCGAACGCGCCGACGAGACCGGCCGGTTCTTCGAGTGGCTGCGTTGTTCGTACCCCGACGATCTGGTGGAGCTGCGCCTCACTGAGAACTTCCGGGCTGTCACTCCCGAGGCCCGGGTCGCGCTCGCGCACGGTCCCCGGCTCCAGGAAGTGAGCGACACGGACGAGGCAGCGACGCTCTACGACGAACTGCGCGATCTGCTCCTGGATCCGGCGAACGGGATGGGCGACCTCACCGATCAATTCACCGTGGACGGGCTACGGAATCTCTCCGACACCTGTGCGATCCTCACCCGCGACAACCGCCAGGCCCTGGTGATGTCCGGCCTGCTCCACGAGCATGGCGTCGAGCACCGGCTGCGGCGCCCCCTCGAGGAGCGGCCGGTGCCGTACTGGGTGGCCGAGTTGTTGCGCAGTACCGAGGCGACCGGCGTCAACGAGGACCGGTTCCGCTCGCTCCTCGCGGAGATCCCTCTGCCGTACGAGCCGAATGCGGCTGCTCTGTGGACGGTGCTGCGTCGGGCCACGCGCACGGCCGGGCGCAATGTGCTCGATCTGGAGCGACTGCGCCGCCTGGTCGCCGACGGCAGGTTCCCCGACGAGGCGGCCGACCGAGAGACCACACGGATCGTCGTCTCCACCGTGCACAGGGCGAAGGGCCTAGAGTTCGACCGGGTGATCGTCCTGACCCCGCCGACCGTCGCAGAGCTCCACAAGCAGTACAAGGACGATCTGGACCTGCCCGCCGAGGCCCGAGCCCTGTACGTGGCGATGACCCGCGTCCGCCAGGACCTCTACCACGTACAGCCCCCCGAGTTGCCGATCATCAAGAGAGCAGGGGGGCGGAGGAACGGCCGCCGGTACGTCGGCGGGTGGCGGTCGTACGACAGGTTCGGGATCGTCGCCGAGGCGGGCGACGTCTGCCAGGACAATCCGCCCGGCCACGAGACCGACGCCGTGGCGACTCAGGCGTATCTCGTGAAGCACGTGGGCCCGGGGCATGGAGTGGTGCTGTGCAAGCGCCACGACCTTCCGATGGGCGAGTACCAGAGCCCGCCGTACGCCCTGGTGCACGACGGGCGGCAGATCGGCGAGGCGTCGGAGCGGTTCCGCGAAGAGCTGTTCCAGGTGCAGAAAGTGAACAGGACCTGGGACCCCTGGTGGCCCGACGAGATCCACGGCATGCGCATCGACACGCTGGAGACCGTGACGGGCAGCACCGCCGCCGGCGCCAACGTCGGCCTCGGCGACCGAGGCGTGTGGATAGTCCCCCGGATCACCGGCATCGGAAAGTATCGACGGGCTGACAATAGCGAGGAGCAGCGCGCATGACGGACGTGGCAGGTCGGCACTCCGAGCACTATCGGGTCAGGGACGAAGAACTCCTGGTGGGACTCCGCCGCGAGCTCCACGGCCCGGCTCCGGACGCCGCGTCGGAGGATCGGGACGAAGTCCTCACCCAGGACGCTCCGATCGACCGCTACCTGGCGGGCGTCCTCTACCCGAGGTCGGCGAACGCTGCTGCGGAGGAACGGATCCTTGAGGACGACGCCGAGCAGGAGGGTTTGGACAGCGCTCCGCTGCGCACCCGTGACAACATCGAGGAATCAGGCACCGCGCAGGAGGTCGGCGCTGCGGGGTCCCGCCGTCCCTCCTCGATGGGTCTGACCTTCGCGATCGACCCGGGTATAAGCGATGAGATCGTTGTCTCGGCGCGTGCCGCCGTCTACGAGCCCACCGATGCGGAGGGCAACCCGATCCCGGCCCGCCGTGCCGAAGCTCGCACCACTTCCGACCAACGGGAACAGTGGCGGCGCAAGGAGCTCGAGCTTCCGGACACCCTGGTGGACGTGACCGCACCCGACCCCGACAAGAAGGTCGACCTCGGTGCCGGGGCGGCGCTGCGCGTCAACGTCCGCCGCTCCGACCCGACCACCGGTACGGTCACGATCACGGTCACCCTGGTCAACACCCACCGGGTCGGCGAGCGGGAACTCCAGGACGCGTTTTCCCTGTTCCAGTGCGGTCTCACGATCCGCGCCGCCAACGGCTCCACCGCCTTCGTCGAGCGCCCCGCCCCGGCTGCCGCTCATGACCCCGAGGTCGCCACCAGCCGGCTGCTGCACCGCCACGCCCCGACGTTCGCCGTCGGTCACGGCTGTGCCGCCGAATGGGACTGGACGCCACCGCCGATCGGCATGACCGACACCGTCCGGGCCGCTGTCACCGAAGTACGGAGCGAGTTCGTCCCCAGCGTCGAGGTGCTGCTCACAGACTCCAATCCTGAGATCGACAGCTCCGCTCTGTCCATGCTCGGCCTGGCGAAGAGCTCCGACGCCGAGGTCCTGGGCGCTCTGAAGGAGCTTGCCACAGGCTACGAGCGCTGGATCGATCGCAAGGAGATCGAGACCGAAGCCCTGGCCGGTGGCACGTACGAGAAGCCCGCGCGGGATCAGGTGGAGGCCTGCCGTGAGGCGCTCGGCCGCATTCGCGAGGGCATCGAACTGCTGGGATCCAAGCCCGACTTGATGCGGGCGTTCCAGCTCGCCAACCAGGCCATGGCCGAGCAGCGTGCTCGCAGCGCGTGGGTGAAGGGCGGCCGAGAGGGTTCGCCCGACCTGGCCGCGGGCCGCTGGCGTCCGTTCCAGATCGCGTTCGTACTGCTCTGCCTGGCCGGCGTCGACGACCCCAAGCACCGCGACCGCGCCGTCTCCGACCTGCTGTGGTTCCCCACCGGTGGTGGCAAGACCGAGGCGTACCTCGGTCTGATCGCCCTCACCTCGTTCCTGCGTCGCATCCGGAGGGGCGCGGACGGGGGCGGCGTCACGGTGCTCATGCGGTACACGCTGCGGCTGCTCACGCTCCAGCAGTTCGAGCGTGCCGCGATCCTGCTCTGCGCCATGGAACACATGCGCCGAGGCCAGCCCGAGTTGGGCGACGAGGAGTTCTCCATCGGCATGTGGGTGGGGCGTTCGGCCACACCCAACACCCTGAAGGAAGCTGCCGGGAGGCTCACCGAGCTCCGCGGCGACCTCGACAAGCGTCTCGCCACCGAGAACCCCGTTCAGCTGCATGCCTGCCCCTGGTGCGGCACCCGCCTCGATGCCCGCGCCTATGAGGTCGACGAGGACGCCAAGCGGATGTACGTCCGTTGCCCCGGGACCGACTGCGCCTTCGCCGACGGCCTGCCGGTCCACCTGATCGACGAGGCGGTCTACGACGCTCGCCCGACATTGGTGATCGCCACGGTCGACAAGTTCGCCTCGATGCCGTGGCGTCCGGCCACCGCCGCCCTCTTCAACCGCGACGACCCGAGCGACGGTACCCCGCCTCCGGAGCTGATCGTCCAGGACGAACTCCACTTGATCTCCGGCCCGTTGGGGACGCTCACCGGCCTCTACGAGACCGCTGTGGACGCACTCGCCGATCGCCCCAAGGTGATCGCGTCCACGGCGACGATCCGTCGCGCCGCCGACCAGGGCCGCCACCTCTTCGCCCGCGAAGTACGCCAGTTCCCACCCGCCGGCCTGGACTCCCGCGACTCGTGGTTCGCGGTGGAGACCCCCCGCGAGGAGAAGGCGAGCCGCCGATACGTCGGCCTCCTCGCTCCCGGTACCAGCCAGTCCACCCTGTTGATCCGTACGTACGCGACCTTGCTGCACCGGGCCAAGCACGCAGGGACCGAGGCCGAGGTGCGCGACGCGTACTGGAGCCTCGTCGGCTACTTCAACAGCCTCCGGCTGCTGTCCGCCGCGGAACTCCAGGTCCACGACGACGTCGTGGCCTACCTGGAACTGCTCGCCGAGCGTGAGGGTGTGGCTGTCCGCGACATCCCCAACTACTCGGAGCTGACGAGCCGGATCGACGCCAGCGAGATCCCCACCCGCCTCAAGCGCATCGAGAAGAAGCACCCGGACGACGACACCGTGGACGTCCTCCTCGCCACCAACATGATCGCCGTGGGCGTCGACGTGGACCGTCTCGGTCTGATGGCCGTGATGGGCCAGCCGCAGACCACCGCCGAATACATCCAGGCCACCAGCCGTGTCGGCCGCGCCCACCCCGGACTGGTCGCCGTCATGCTCAACGCGACCCGCTCCCGCGACCGCTCCCACTACGAGAACTTCCTGCACTTCCACTCCGCCCTCTATCGAGAGGTCGAGTCAACCTCCGTCACCCCCTTCTCCGCCCGTGCCCGGGAGCGGGGCCTGCACGCGGTGATCGTCGCCCTGGCGCGCATCCTCATTCCGGCGGCCCGCCCCAACGACGCGGCCGGCCGCGTGGACTCCTACGAGCACCTGCTCCGGGAAGACATCAAGCGCGATCTACTGAAACGCGTCCAGGAGGTCACTCCCGAGGAGGCCGACGCGGTGGCCCGAGCCTTCGACGAGTTCGTCGACTGGTGGTGCGACGAGGCCGACACGCACGGCGGGCTGCTCTTCGAACCCCAGAGGGGCAGCCGTATCCCCTCGCTCCTGAAGTCGTACGACGACGAGTCCGAGGACGCCGAGGCATGGCCCACACTGTGGAGCCTGCGCGATGTCGACGCCGAGTCCGCCCTGTTCATGGAGGCATCCCGATGACCCCGCCCCCCGCACGCCGCCGCCGGACCGGCACGGACAGCGCCGCGCCCGCCCGCAATCTGCTCCGTCGTGGTGCGGTTCGTCGTGCCCAGGCGATCACCACGTACGGTGTCGGCTCGCTCGTGGCCGTCGACCACGAGTCCTTCATCGTCTCCGGACTGGACGGCGCCGACGAGCACTGGAACAGCGACGAGGCTCCACGGATCCACGAGCGGCGCCTCGCCCGCATCCTGGGCGTCCAGCACTTCCGGCTGCCGCCCGCGTCAGACGACACCAGCAAGGACGGCCTCCGGGTCCGACGTTTCCCCCTCATGCACTCCTGCCCGGAGTGCAACGACCTGCGCCGGCACCGTGACTTCACCCCGCCTCCCGGCCGCAGCATCTGCGGCACGTGTGAAGCCGACCTCGTCCCCTCCCGTTTCGTGATCGCCTGCGAGGCCGGACACCTCGATGAGTTCCCGTACTGGCAATGGGTCCATCGCGCCACCGGCCGCGGAGCCACGACCGCCGGTCAGTGCGGTGGAACCCTCAAACTGCGTACCTCCGGGCGCAGTTCCTCGCTCCGCTCGATCGTCGTCTCCTGTACCTGCGGGGTGCCCGAGGTCTCGATGGAGGGCTC
The DNA here is from genome assembly GCF_055563935.1 of Streptomyces sp. NPDC029169. NCBI lineage: Bacteria > Bacillati > Actinomycetota > Actinomycetes > Kitasatosporales > Streptomycetaceae > Streptomyces > Streptomyces sp. NPDC029169. The sequence goes on along the minus strand of NZ_JBVHXA010000018.1, from coordinate 98,737 downwards.
CTTCCGCAGGAGCGCCCTCAAGGATCTGGGCCTTCGCTGCCGTGGCACCCGCCCGTGGCTCGGCACGTCCGCCCCTGCCCAGACCTGCGGCCTGACTCCGCGAACCCTCCAGCGCGGTTCGTCGGCCGTGTGGCAGCCGGTGTTGAAGTCGGCGCTCTCCATCCCGCCGTGGAGCGACGGCCGTGCCGATCCGCTCGCCGAGCACTGGGAAGAACTCCGCAAGTTGAATGGCCGGACGGAGGTCGAGATGTGCCTCAAGTTCGCTTTCAAGGGTGAGAGTCCGGTCCCGGTCGACGAGGTGATGGCGCTCCTCGACGCAGAACGCGAGGAGGACCCGAACGGCGAGGACGCCCCCATCTTCGACCATCGCTATCGCGCTCTGCGCAACAAGGAGTACGAGCGGCTCCGCTCGGGCAACGACGAGCGCGAGCGCTCTCGCGAGGAGCAGTTCATCTGCGAGACCCCGCTGGGCGACGCCAGCGTGCTCCGCCCGCTCGGGGTCACGGACCCGATGCTGGTGAAGAAGCTCCGCGAGGTACGCGCCCTCAAGGCGTTCACCCGCCTCGCCGACCCCGACTCGACGACCGAGCCCCATGAGGTCCCGCTCTCCGACTCCGATCCTCAGTGGCTCCCCGCCATGGAAGTCCGCGGCGAGGGGGTCTTCCTCCGCCTGGACGAGAACCGACTCGGGTCCTGGGAGAAAGCCCCCGCTGTAGCGGCTCGGGTCGAGAGGATGCGCACCGCTCACCAGAGGGCGCTGGAGCAGCGGGCGACGGATCCGAGTCGGGTCGCTCCTTCCCCCGCCACCCCCCGCATGGTGCTGCTGCACACGCTGGCCCACGTCCTCATCAGCGAATGGAGCCTGGAAGCCGGGTATCCGGCCGCCGCTCTGCGTGAGCGTCTGTACGCCGCGGACGACATGGCGGGTGTACTCGTCTACACCGCTACGAGCGATTCGGCGGGCAGCCTCGGAGGGCTCGTCGCCCAAGGCGAACCGGATCGCCTCGACACAGCGATCCGTTCGGCGATCCACCGTGCCGAGTGGTGCTCCTCCGACCCGCTCTGCGTCGAGTCCGAGGCGTCCGGCACCGGCGGAACCAACCTCGCCGCCTGTCACGCCTGCGTGATGCTCCCGGAGACGAGCTGCGAGCACAACAACATCCTGCTCGACCGCGCGTTGCTCGTGGGCACCCCGGAAGATCCCCACCTGGGCTTCTTCTCGGGCATTCTGGCTCGCTGAGATCCGGTTGGTGGTCGGACACCAGCAACGATCGCCAGACCGACACCACCGATGCGCCGGCGGCGGGGACTGGCACGTCAGCTGACGCTTCGTCTCCAGCCCCGTCGCTTCGGCGGCCAGTTTCACCGGGCAATGCATCTAGGCCGCGTACGCCTCCGCCTCGAAGTGCATCTGCGCCCGGTCGAGAGCCTCGTCCGGATCGCACCCGTGCGCACGCAGCCACAGCAGGAGGTCGGCGATCACGTCGATCGCGACCTCCTCGGCTGACGCCACACCGAGCCGGCCACCGGCGCAGCCGTGCAGACCGCGGGTGAGGCCGCAGAGCCCGAGCAGGACCTCGGCCCGCTCCACACTGTCACCACCGAGGTGCCCGTCGGTCGACGCGAGGCCGGTCTCCAGTTCACACCAGGTGACTTTCGAGTCGCCTCGGAGAACGACACCCCATCGCTCGGCCATCGCGTCCACCAGAGCCATGCCGCGGCCCGACTCGTCGTGCTCCTGGGCACGGAGCAGGGTAGGAAGCGCCCGGCTGTCGGGATCACACAGCTCGATGCGCAGGCGAGGACCGCTCATGGACACCGCGAGCGTGGTCGGGGTTCCGTCGCCGACGTGGCGGATCACATTGGCGACCAACTCCGACACACAGAGCTGTGCCGTCTCGACGACGCTCGGGAGGCCCCACAGGTTCAAGCGGTGTTGCAGGACCCTGCGGAGTCTCGCCACTTCAGCCGCTTCAGCCAGGAACGGGAGTTCCCACGGCTTGCGCATCACTTCCACTCGGCACGCACCTTTGCTCATGAAGCCTCCTGATGAGACGTGCGACCACTTCATCCGTAGTCGCCTCGACACCGAGAGTGACAGTGAAACTCTCAAAATGGAACTCTCAGAAGGCTCCACTGGGAGCATGGGGATCGTCCGCGCGCCTGGGGCGCACGCCGGGTTGTCCGGCATGTCGCGTCACATGCAAGCTCTCTCACAGACCGACACGGAGGCTTGACCATGACAGTTGGACCGACCACCCGCAGGCGGCAATTGGGGGCGGACCTTCGACGTCTGCGGGAGCGCACTGGGCTGACCCTTGAGGAGGCCGGAGCGCGAGTCGGCATCTCGAAGGCAACGCTCAGCCGCTACGAGCGGAAGGAAGGCACGGTCAAGTGGCCTGCCGTGGACGCCCTGTGCCGCGAGTACGGGGCCACCGACGAGGAGCGGCTGACACTCGTCGGGCTCGCCAAAGGCGCAAAGATCCAGGGCTGGTGGCGATCCCTCGCAGACCCGATCCCCGAGTCCATGAACCTCATGCTGACCCTTGAGGACGAGGTCGTACGGGAGGATCACTACGCCTGCATGTACGTCCCCGGATTGCTGCAGACACGCGCGTACGCCGAGGCCGTGCATCGGGCTTCCGAGATGAGGTGCGGCGAGTCGGAGATCACGCACATGGTCGACATTCGCATGAAGCGACAGGAGCTGCTCACCCGCGAGGACCCGCCCCACATCTGGGCCGTCGTCGACGAGGCGGTGATCAGGCGTGTGGTCGGCGGACGGGACACGATGCGGGAGCAGTTGACGACGCTCGTCGCCCTCTCGGACTCACCCAACGTCACCGTTCAGATTCTTCCCTTTGCAACTGGCGCGCATGCGGCGGCTGTAGGCAGCTTTGTCGTGCTCGGCGGTCCTTCACCTGAACTCGATGTCGTGTACGTGGACATCATCGGCGGGGGCCTGTTCATGGAGAAGCCCGAGGAACTGGAGCGCTATAAGTTGGCGTTCGACTACTTGCGCGCACAGGCGTTGGACATGCCCTCGTCGATCGCGCTCATCAACCGGGCCTGCAAGGAGCTGTGATGGATCGCGACGACCTCCAGTGGTTCAAGTCCTCATACAGCGGGGGCAGCGGTACCGAGTGCGTGGAGGCGGCGCAACTGATGGCCGGCGCCGCCGTCCGGGACAGCAAGCATCCGTACCGGGCACGGCTGTCGTTCTCCGCCGGCGCTTGGGGGGAGTTCCTCGGCGCTGTTCGTATTGGGCGTCTGGTCAGGTGACCGTGTTGCGGCACGTCGCGTGCTGACCTCCGTGGTCTCCCCTGGGGCACTCCGCCGGACTCCAGCGAACTCGGGCAGCTCAGACCACCATGCTGCAGGGCGTGCGCTGCGCCTGCCAGATCAGCCCAGTCGGCAGAGCACGTCGAAATGCGCTGAGAAACTCGATCGCAGGCTTTCCACGATGGCCTTCCCCTTCTCGGCGGTGGCGAGCGAGGGAAAGCCGATCACTCCCGACTTGGTGTACTCGGTCATTCCCTGGACCAGGAGGAATGGCCGCTGCCTGCTGTCGTGGTCCGCGTCGTCATATCCCTCGCGGACAAGCTCGGGAGCGGCGTGGAGCAGGATCGACGTTTCGATCTCGCCGGCATGCATGTCCGCGTGCCTGTCGGATTCCAGGCCGCCGTACTCGCGGGCACGGTCCCAGTCGGGGCCGAGGGGGAAGAGGGAGACCGCTGGTCCGTCGACGTTGGCTTCCTGGACCACGTTCGACAGGACGTAGTTCCCACCGTGGCCGTTGACGATCACCAGTTTGTGGATGCCGGAGCGGGCGAGGGAGGCGCGGATGTCGTCGATCATCGCGTACAAGGTCCTGGCGCTGATGCTGACCGTGCCAGGGAATGCCGCGTGCTCGTGGCTGCACGACATGGTGATGGGCGGGAGCAGGTGCACGGGGTAGGCATCGGCGATCTCCTGGGCGATGATGCAGGCGATCGCTGTGTCGGTGATCAGCGGGAGGTACTTGCCGTGCTGCTCGAAGGAGCCGACTGGGAGCACGGCGACGCGGGGCCGCAGCTCCTGGACATCGGTGCTCGTGGCGGTCGGCAGCAAGTTCACGGCTCTCCCTCGGTCGGCTAGGGGGTGACCTGCTTCGCCAGGTCTAACTCCCTGTTGAGTTCCGAAACTTCCACCAGTTTGTGCCAGCGCGCAAGACGCGGTTGAAGCCGGTACAACTCGCCGAGGATCCGCGTGGAGCCTGTCCGGTGGGCGATGCCGAGGGCCTGTTCTGCGGCCCGGTGGGCGCCTTCCACGTCTTCCAGGATCGCGTTGGCTGTGGCGAGCCGGGCGAGACACAGCCCTCGGTCCCGCTCCTGCACGGCAGGCCAGTGCCGCAGGCTCTTCTCGTACGTGACGACGGCTTGCTCGGGGCGCTCCAGGCGTACCTGGCAGTTGGCCGCCTCCATCTCGATGTACGAGACCGTGCAGTAGAAGGCCAGGTCGTCATCGTCGCCTCTGTCTGCCGCGGCGAGGGCCTGTTCGATGGCCCGCTCGGACTCGACGGCCTCTCCGAGGCTCGCCTTGCTGTTCGCGAGCTGGCGGAGAACGACGGCGTGGACGCGAGGCGAGAGGTCGGAGGCGTACCGGAGGGCAGCGAGAGCGAGGCCGGCGCCGTGGCCGGCGTGGCCCGCTTCCGTGGCGATGTTGCTGCGGCGCTGGAGCATGTACGCGATCACCATCGGATCGCCCAGCTCTTGGGCGTACTCCATCGCCAGCCTGGTCCAGCGCATGGCGTCGTCGGTGCGGCCGGTGTCCTGGTGAAGCCATCCGAGGAACTCTGCGTACCGTGCCCCGACGCGCAGGACCTCCTGCCGCAGCGGACCGTATGCCTCCCGACACATCTGCTCGATGAGGGGCATCTGGCTGCCCACCGGGGCCAGGAGGAACTGTGGGCCGACGAAAGGTTCGGCCTGTGCGTGCTGCTGGAGCACCGAGGTGAGGTAGCCCAGCATCTCCGGGTTCACCGGCATCGGGGTGCGGCTCACCGCAGGCGTCGGTGTTGGCAGCAGCATTCTCCCTGCGGCGACGGCCACGCTCGTCGTGGCGGATGCGAAGCCCAGCTCCTCGTCCGTCGCCTCGTACACCTCCCGGAAGAGCGGCCGGTGGTCTGGGCTCACGGGGCGCCGGCCGTTCTCGTACATCGAGATGAGCGTCTTCCAACTCGTCGATGCCGGCGTCGGCGCTCCCAGGCGCTGGGCGGCGGCCATCAAGGCGTCGATCAACTCGCCCTGCGTCCAGCCCCTGTCCAGCCTGGCCTGCTGGAGTCTGCTCTTCGCCCCCATCGTTCCCCCGATGTCCCTCGCAGTGCCCCGCTCAATGATGGGCCAAGAGCCCGTCCCACGTGGGGAGTTAACAGTTAACGGCGCAATCCGTTAACCCTGTCCACTGACCGCTGGCCGCGACTCCGGCTTACTTGCCTCAGCGCCGCGGTGGTGGGCCACCTCCTCCGGCAGCGCTTCCCATGCGGAATCGACGGCTGGAGGTGACGAGGTGCTGAGCTCCCCTGTGGTACTGCGAGCAATCGAGTCTCGGCACGGTCCCTTCCGCCGGACTTCGGTCAAGCCGTACTCCCGGGTTTTCCAGGCACTGGACGGCCGGTCACTGCTCAAGGTCTACGTCGGTATCGACCCGGCTGAGCGGCGCCGTCGCGAGGTGAAAGCGATCCGAGGTGGCGGTCGCCAGGGGCTGTCGGTGCCGACAGTCCTGGGCACCGGCATTGAGGGTGCGTCTGCGTGGACCGTGTTCCAGATGCTGCCCGGACGCTCATGCGCGATCGAGACCGTCCCGGCGGTCCGGGAGTATCTCGACCGGATCCTGGCCCTGTCCGACCAGCTGCACCGGCCGGTTCCCGGTCTCGCTCCCGGTTCGGGTTGGGTGCCTCACCACAGGGATCCGTTCACGCACCGAGGGTTCCTGCTCCGGCAGATGTCTCCCCGATGCCGGCTGCTGCCGTGGTGGGCGGATCTGGCGGAGCTCCTCGCGCCGATCGACTCCCATCCTGTCGTCCGTCTGCACGGGGACCTCAAGCCCGAGCACCTCCTGGTCGACGGAGACCGGCTCCACGTCGTCGACTGGGAGGCGAGCGGGCGCGGCCCTGCTGTCGCCGATCACGCCGATGTCGCGTTCCATTTGGCCCGCGACCTGATCTATGGGGATCTGCCTTACCGGCGGCTGCCGGAGGACATCGTTCGCCGACTCGTTCTGAGCGGTTCGGTCCTGGCGTGGCGCCTGCTCCTCTGGCTCGACCGGCGCCGTCCGGAGGACATCACGCTGGTCCCTCCTGGCCTCATTCGTCAGCTCGCGGCGCCGAACCGTCCCGTCGCCACCTGGGCGCTTCTCGCCCAGACCATCTCGTCTCTCCGCGCCCGAGGCGTGCCTCGCTGACACGCCGCCGCAGTGCTCCGTCATCTTCCGACCCGAAACGAGGGATCCTGATGTCCCGAACGAGCACGATCCTCGGCAACACCCACCTCGTGGTCGACATCGGAGTGGCCCACCCGCCGGCCACGACCATCGTCGAGCGCAAGGGCCTCGGCCACCCCGACACCCTCGCCGACCACCTCGCCGAGCGGCTGTCCCGCGCGTACAGCCGCTACACCGTGCAGCACTTCGGCGCGGTGCTGCACCACAACTTCGACAAGCTCGCCCTCTTGGGCGGAGCGAGTGAGGTCCGGTACGGCGCCGGCCGCATGACCGCCCCGGTCCGGGTGCTCGTCAACGGCCGTGCCGCGCCCATGTGCGGCGGTGAGCGGATCCCCGTCGAGGAGATCGTGGAGGCCGAGGTGGGGGCGTTCTTCGCCCGCCGGCTCCCCGAGGTCTCCGAGCACCTGGACATCACCTTCAACATCACCAGCAACTCCAGCCCCGGTGCGGTCCTCACGGGCGACGAGGTGCCCGACCGGACGCGATGGTTCAACCCGCGGTCGATCGACGACTTGCGGGAGCGGCGCGTGCGGCTCTCCAACGACACGTCGCTGGGCACCGGTTGGGCGCCGGAGAACGTCTTCGAGTCCTTTGCGCGGGATCTGGTCGACCACTTCTCCGGGGAGAGCGACTTCACCCTCTCCCACGCCTGGTGTGGGTCGGACGTGAAGCTCATGGGCTACTGGGACGGGGAGCGGGCGGATGTCGTGCTCTGTGTGCCGCAGAAGTCGCGGCTCGTCGCGAGCCGTGCGGAGTACGTGCAGAACACCGAGAGCGTCCTGGCCGAGTGCTACCGGCTCGCCGGCCTCCACCTGCCCGGCGCGGAGGCGAGCTTCCGGCTCAACGCGCGCGACGTGCCGGAGAAGGATGAGCTGTACCTCACCTACACCGGGAGCTCGATCGAGTCCGGCGACGAGGGCGTCGTCGGCCGCGGCAACCGCGTCAACGGCCTCATCACGCCCCTGCGGCCGATGAACCTGGAGGGCGCCAACGGGAAGAATCCCGTCTACCACGTGGGCAAGCTCTACAACATCGCCGCACGACGGCTCGCCCAGCGGCTCCACGAGGCGACGGTAGGGCACGCCGAGGTCCACCTGGTGAGCACCACCGGGCAGCGCCTCGACCAGCCGTGGCGTGTCCTCGTCCGTCTGTCGTCCCCGGACGCCGAGGTGGACAAGGTGCAGGCGCTGGTGGCGGAGGCGCTGGGCGAGTTTCCGGCGCTCACCGACGAGCTGGTCTCCGACGGGATCGTGCTGAGCTGATGAAGAAGCGGATGCTCGGCGAGGTCTCCCCGGAATGCCGGCGTCGGCTGGTCACTCACTACGGCCCCGAAGTCTCCGGATGGCTCGATGCGGTGCCCACCCTGCTGGAGGAGGCTGCGGATCGTTGGAAGCTCACCCTCGATGGCTACCACGACGCCGGGCATGCCTCCGTGGTCGTCATGGCTGGAACCCTCGAAGGTCGTCCGCTGCTCCTCAAGGCGTGGGCCGATCCCACGCGGTTCCGCAACGAGGTCACCGCCTTACGCCTGTGGGCGGGCGGGCCGACCACAGGCGTCGTCGAGGCGGCGGACGACCTGGCCGTGGCGGCCCTGGAGATGATCGGGGGCCGCCCCGGTGGCGACGAGCGGCCGCCTCGGGAGCTGCAGACCGTGGCCGCCGCCCTCCAGGTCCTCCACACCATCGGCCGGCGCCAGCGCCGACCGCGTGAGCTTCCTTCCCTGACCTCGTACCTGCATCAGGAGGTACGTCCGAGGGTGCGCCGCCGTCTGGAATCGGTCGATGCCGGCCAGTGGCAGGAGCATGTCGACGCGGCTCTCCCGGCCCTCGTGACCCTGGAGGAGGACGGCGGTCGGGCGACGGTCCTGCACGCGGATCTCTACCGCGAGAACGTGCTCTTCGACTGGCTGGGCCACCCTCGCCTGATCGACCCCCTCCCGATGGTGGGCGATGCGGCCTTCGACTGGGCCTTCTGGACCGTGTACTACGAGCTTGGACACGGCACGGATGCCCGCCTGACCGCTGCCGCCCGGATCTCCCGTATCCCTGTGCCCGTCCTGGCGCCGTGGTGTCGAGCCCTGGCACTGGACGGCCTTCTCTTCTACCTCGAAACCGGCGATCCGCGCGGAGCGACGATGGCCGAAGTCCTTGCGTGGCTGTTGGCGCCGACCCCAAGGAACCGATCATGACGACCTACGTCCTTCGTCACGGACAGACGAATTACAGCCGGCGCTACCTGGTCAACGGCGACCCGACGAAGCCCATCCGCTTGAGCGAGGACGGCCGTCGGTCGCTGAGCAAGGGCTGGAGCAGCGTTCCCCTCCACAGCGTGAAGACGTGGCTGGCCAGCGATTTTCCCCGTGCCCAGCAGACCGCCAACCTGCTGATGGGAGTTCCTGGACCGGAACTGATCACCGATCCGCGGCTGAACGAACTCGGCTACGGGGAATTCGAGGGAAGCCCGTTCCTGGAATACGCCGTCTGGCTCGACGGGCACGGCGCCCACGAGCGGCCGCCCGGCGGCAGCGAGTCGCAGCGCGAGGGCATCCGGAGGATGCTCACCGGGGTGCACGCGGCCCTGGAGCACCCCGGCCCCCGCGTCCTGGTGGCCCACGGCCTGCTGGTCTCCGTGCTTCTGTGGCACCGCGAACGGACTCCTGGCGTGGCCATGCCCCTCTTCTTCCCGGAAGCCCCGTACATCGAGCCCGTCGCCATCCCCGATGACGAGTTGCCGGAATTCATCGGGGCCCTGATGAACGATCTTGAAACTGGCGTTCTCGATCACGCGGTCGGCTCAGGTGGCAGGGAGGTAATGCGGATCGGCGAAGGGGCCGCGGTTGCTACCGTCGATCCCGTATCCCACCACTCGCCGGATCAGAAGGATCTTCCTCATGCATGATGCCCGCGCCCTGATTGAAATGGGTGCCGAAGCTGTTCGTCGGCTCGCTCGTCGCGGTTACTCCCTGGACCTGTCCGAGCTGGAGTCCCTCCAGTCTCGTCGCAACCAGAACATCCGCTCGGCCGATGAGCTGCGGGCCGAGTCCAAGCGGGTGGCGAGTGAGGTTCAGCAGACGGCCAAGCAGGGCGGCGACATCAGCAAGCTGAAGGAGCGCGCCCGCGAGATCAAGGAGCAGGTCCGCGACATCGAAGCAGGGCAGGAAGAGATCGAGGCCCAGCTCCGTGATCTGCTCCTGAGCATCCCGAACCTGCCGGACGACTCCGCGCCTGACGGCGACTCCGAGGAGTTCGCCATCGAGATCCGGCGCGTCGGCACGCCTCCCGCGTTTTCGTTCGAGCCGAAGGATCACGTCGATCTCGGAGAGGCCACGGGCATCCTCGACTTCGGCCGCGCGACGAAGCTGTCCGGTCCGCGCTTCGCGGTCTCCCGCGGCGCCGGCGCCGCTCTGGAGCGGGCCCTGGCCACGCTCTTCCTCGACATCCACACCCGCCGACACGGGTACACCGAGTACGCGGTCCCCTACCTGGTCACCCGCAAGACCATGACCGGCACCGGCCAGCTCCCGAAGTTCGAGGAGGACCTGTTCAAGACCGGTGTCGCCGATCGCGAGCTCTTCCTCATCCCGACGGCCGAGGTTCCGCTGACCAACCTCTACGCGGACGAGATCATCCCGCCCGCGGAGCTGCCGCTCGCGTTCACGGCGCACACTCCGTGCTTCCGGTCCGAGGCCGGCTCGTACGGCCGCGACACCCGCGGTCTGATCCGCCAGCACCAGTTCGCCAAGGTCGAGATGGTCAAGATCGTCGATCCGGAGACAGCGGACGCCGAGCTGGAGGAGATGGTCGGCCACGCCGAGGCGTGCCTCAAGGAGCTCGGCCTCGCCTACCGGGTCATCAAGCTGCCCGCCGGCGACACAGGCTTCTCCGCCCAGCTCACGTACGACCTCGAGGTCTGGATCCCGAGCCAGAACACGTACCGCGAGATCTCCTCGGTCTCCAACTTCGGAACCTTCCAGGCCCGCCGGGCGAACATCCGGACCCGCGGCGAGGACGGCAAGCCCAAGCTCGTCGCCACCCTCAACGGCTCCGGTCTGCCTGTCGGCCGCACCCTGGCCGCGCTCCTTGAGCAGTGCCAGCAGCAGGACGGCTCGATCATCCTGCCCGAATCACTCTTCCCGTATCTCGGCTTCCGCCGTATCTCGGCGGACGGAACACCGGAGGCATAACGTGCTCGTCGGCGTCTGCGACTTCCCTGGTAGCTACGCCTTTCCACCCGCCGGATACGGCGGGATCGAACGATGGCTGTGGGCGGTCGCCGTAGGCGCCCGTGCCGCAGGCGCCGACGTACACCTCCTCGGGCCGGGCTGGCTCACGGACCTGGAACACGACTGGGTCCGCAAGCCGGTCCGCCTGGAGGACATCTCCACCGGATCGCTTGCCGAGCGCGAGCTGCGTGACACGGGTTACGACCTCCTGGTCGTCGGCCACGAGTACCCCGCGCTTCCGGCCTGGAAGCGCACTTGGAACGAACTGGACTGCGACGTCGCCACGTTCCAGCACTCGCCGGTCTTCCAGCACAGCACCGCAACCTTCGACGGCCGGCGATCACGGCTCTACTGCTACTCGCCCGAGATGATCGAGCGGTACGCGGACCACCGGCCGATCCCCGAGCTTGCGGTCCACCTCGGCCTCCACGAGGAGGAACCTCCGGCCACCGCAGGTACCGACCTCGTCTGGCTCGGCCGTATCGACGAGGAGAAGGCCCCGCACATCGCCGTACGCGCGGCACAGATCCTCGGTCGTCAGATCCGGATCGTCGGCCCTGTCTTCGACGAGGAGTACGTGCGACGCTACGAACGCCTCTTCAGCGCCGATCACGTGAAGTGGATCGGCGAAATCGGCGGCACCGCCAAAACCTCTGCCATCAGCGACGCCTCGGTCTTCGTCTACACCTACGCCCGCACGTACGTGGAGGCCGGCGCCGCAGTCTTCGGCGAGTCTCTCCGCGCTGGGACCCCCATGGCCGCACTGACATGGCGGGAGGGGACATGCGCCCAGGCGGCCTTGTGCGACGAGACAGGCACGGTCTCCGTCATCGCCCCGGGAGCGGACGACGAGACTGCGGCACGGAAGCTCGCCGAGGCGATCGAGCAGGCGGAAAGCCTCGATTACCGGCAGGTTCAAGCAATCGGGATGGAACGCTTCGATCCCTCACGCCACTTCAAGGCGATGGCGACCCGACCGTGCTGACGGGCCGGACAGCGCTTCACTCCGCGACGCAGTCCATGGAGACAGCTCGTTGCTTAGCAGACGTTCTCCGCCAGACACTCGGGCCGCGATGGGAATTCACCATCGCCGGCGGGCGCATCGCGATCGAGCATGCGCACCGCGGATCCCCTTACCGTCCTCCGCGTAAAGCCCCGGACTGGGCAGAACTTCTGGACCGACTCCAGGCAGGCTTCGCCGCGCAGGGTGTAGAGCGAGCCGCCTGCCTGCCGCTCCGATGGGGCCGCGAGACAGAACTGACGATCTCAGCCGTCCAAGCGCTGGACCCTCTTCTCAAGGATGGGCGCGTACTGACTTACCGCAGGGGTTTTCTACCGCAGCCAGTCGTACGCTTCACCGGGCAGCGCGATGAGGCAGGAAACCTCCGAGACGGCTCCCTGACGTCATTCGTGAACATCTCTCGTATCGAGCCGATCCGGCACATCGACGAGTACGGCGAGATCCTCGACGGCTGGCTCGATGTCCTGTCAGGACTGGGCTTCCACGCCCGGCACTTCAGCATTCACGGCCAGCTGACGACATGGAGTCGGCGCCAGGTCCGAGGCATCACTCTCCGCTTCGACCACATCGACCTGCCACTCGGCGACATCGTTCTGCTGTGGAACGCAGACAACCCAACGCGTATAGCTGTCGACCTGGGAACGGGGCTGGAACGGCTGGCTTGGGCGCGCGCTCGGACGAACTGGCATGAGCTTGTCTTCGGCAGGTTCGCGTCTCTGGCGCCCCTTCGAACATTGGATGCCGTCCGTACCGCCGCCCTCCTGCTCTCACACGGCATTCCTCCCGCCGCGCGCGGGGCGGGCGGGATCACCCGCAGGGTGATAGGAACGATGGACTTCGACTCGGTGAGTCTGGGAGTCAGCTCGTTGGTCCGTTCGTCGTACGACTATTGGCGGCTGTTCAGTGAGCCAGCTGTGCCGTGGCCCTCCGCCGTCATGGCGATCGAGGAAGAGTTGGCAGCTCGTACGTCGCTCCCCCACCAGTACGGAAAGAAGGACTCATGAAGCACGAGTACGAGGCGAAGTTCCTGGCCGTCGACGTCGTCGGCCTTCAGGCCAAGCTCACCACCCTCGGCGCCGTCCAGGCGTTCCCGCGTACCCTCCTTACCCGCAAGATCTTCGAGAACGCAGTCCTCGACGGCGGCGCATGGCTCCGCCTGCGGGACGAGGGCACTCGCTCGACGCTCACGCTCAAGCAGGTCACCGACGCCACCACGATCGACGGCACGACCGAGATCGAGACCGAGGTCACCGACCTTCACGCAATGGCCGACATCCCCAGCCGCCTCGGCCTCACCGAGGTCCGCTACCAGGAGAACTACCGCGAGGAGTGGCGGCTGGGCGAGGGCGCCTTCGACTTCGACACATGGCCCGACCTTCCCACCGAAGGCGGCTGGTTCGACAACTACGCTCAGAGCTTCGACGCCGTCTGGGCCGACGCACGGCCGTGGACACCCGACCAGGAGGGGACCGCCGCACATGGGCAGGACTGAGTACTACAACGACCCCGACGCCCCCAAGGCCAACACCCTCATCCCGGCCAGCAACCTGCTGGTCGTCGACGACAGCGGCGCCATACTGCTCCAGCGCCGCCGTGACACCGGCCAGTGGGCGCTGCCCAGCGGCGCTCAGGACATCGGCGAGACCGCCGCCGAGTGCGCGGTACGCGAATGCCTGGAGGAGACGGGGATCGTCGCCGAGATCACCGGCTTCCTCGGCGTCTACACCAACCCCCGGCACATCGTGGCCTACACCGACGGCGAGATCCGCCAGCAGTACGAGAACACCTACATCGGACGCCCCGTCGGCGGCGAGCCCACGATCAACGATGAGGCCGACGGCGTCCGCTTCGTCCAGCCGGCTGACCTCGACCAGTACGACATCCACGCCAGCATGCGCCAGCAGATCGGCGACTACCTCGCCGGCACCTACCCCTATCTCGGCTGAGCGGCGGCGGCGTACGCGAGCGTCCCGCGGCCGCAGCGGGCGTCACAGCCGCCGAGAGAATGGCCACAGATCAGGCCCTCGCGACCTGACCGCCTGCCGCGCCACGCTGACGCACGACCGTAGCCGGCCCTCCTGGCGCCCCCCGAAGCTGCTCGATCGAGGCTCGCAGCTCCGCCGGGGTGGGCCATGGGGCCTTCCGGTGGATCATGCGATGACAGTTGGCGCAGATGAGTGCAAGATCGCTGAGCTTGGTCCGCCCCTCGCCCGTTTCGTGCAGCGGCACCACGTGATGACACTCGATGTACCCGGCACCGCGGTCGCCGTAGACCTCCTCGAAGTCGAACCCGCACGCTTCGCACGCCAGTCGCCCGCCGCGCTGGAGCACGGAAACGATCTTCTTCTTGCGCAGGCTCTTGTTCCGCTCCCGGGCCCGGTGCCGGCGCAGAAGGAGCCGACCCTCGGGGGCGCTGTAGTCGTCCTCCTCCTCGACCTCTGAGGGCAGGTCCTGGAATTCGCCGGTGGTGAGGCCGCGTCGGATGCGCTCGGCTACCGCAGCCATCTCAGTTGGCCGGGCAAGGAAGTCCTTCATGACTTCGAAATCGAGCGCGTTGCCATTCGTGGGCTTCCCTGGGTAGTCCGGGTGCCGGCACGTGATGTCAACCGTTTTACGAGCTACGCCATTGGGGTTCCGGAACAGCTCGTTTCGCTGCTCCACAGGATGGATCGGCATGGCCTGCAGCAGCGCGGACAACTCAACCACGCGTGGGTCGTCGAACTCCAGACGCTTCCAACCATTGGCCATCGCCAGGTCGCAGGCCAGGATGATTTCGTCACGCGTCCAGTCGGGGCTCCGAGTGGCACGGATTAGGAACCCCTGTTGGGCGAGCCACCTCGCAGCGTGAGATCTCCCTCCACTCAACTCATCGGGCCTCAGGGCCCGGCCTTGACCGAACTTGTGGGCCACTCCAGCGATGGCCTTCGAGTCGTATGTCCGGTTCTCGTGAATGAGGAGGTACCCGGTCGCTGGCTTGTACCCGTACTTGGACAAGAACTGGTCACGGCCTAACTCGTCGTACTCCGCAATGGCTTTGAGGACATCCTGTGGGCTGATCGCACCTTTACGCATGATGGAAGAGTAAGGGTCGCCACTGACAGCCTGTTAGATGCCCACCTCCTCAGCCCACCATCCTCTCCAGCTCCCATCCCGCTTGCCGTCGAACCACACACTGTGAAGCGGCATGGTCCCTGCGTCTAGGTGGAGCGCATCACTGTACGAACGACCTGGAGGCGAGGAACCGGCGGCGCCAAGACGCGTGAGCTGATGCAGCGGATGGGGCACTCGTCGGATGCGGGCCGCGCTGATCTATCAACACCTGGTGAACGGTCGTGACCACGCGATCGCCGCCCACCTCGACGAGCAGATCAGGAAGGCCCGGCCGGCGGAGCCCGGCGAGGCATCTGACACGTAACTGACACGCCGTCGCGGCTGAGGAACGAACAAGGCCCAGGCTCCCGGTTCATTGCCGGTGACCTGAGCCTTCGTCGTGCTTCCTACTGGTGGGCGCGGACGGTTTCGAACCGCCGACTCTGCTTTGTAAGTTCGCCCGGAGACTTGTACTGGCTTGAGCAGCCACGGCAGAACGCGCCGTGAGGGGACGGGCATGACTGCTGCTATCCACCGCCGTTGATGTCAGCCGTGGATGTCAGCCCCTCACCCAGTCTCACGACGGCCGCCGGGCCCTCTCACTCGTCGTCGCTGCGCTCCAGGACCAAGTCGACGGACCCGTCCTCCAGACCGTTGCTGTCCTCGAGGTGCAGGTGACTTCCATCGGGAACTCCATCGCCGGCCAACACGAGGAGATGCCCAGCGAGCGTCCTGAGGCCCGCGGCGTTCGCCTCAATGACGACCTCTCCCCCGAGGTCTCGCACCTCGATCCGTGCGTCCGCCTCCCACTTGAAGACCTGGGCTACACCGTCGGTCATGGCCGTAACTTGGGTGCTCTCAACGGGAGCGCTGCTGTATTCGGAGGTCATGGAGACCATGATGCCGCTCTTCGCACACGGCTCCGGAGGCCGTTGTGCTCGTGACCCTTCTGCCTGGTCAGAGGCTCCGGCCTTGCTCCCAACGCTCCGGTCGTCCGCGAATAGTCCACGGACCGGCCTTCCTCTCGATTGCGAGCTGCCAGCGGCTCCATGCCCTCATGCTCATCAGATGCCATGAATTATTCACAAATAATCCTTGTGTCCAGTATGGGCTATATGCATACTCAGGTGTATGAATACACGTTCGACAAGTGCAGATGCGCTGTTTCGACTTTGGTCGTGGGCAGGTCAAGCCGGTCACATGACAAAGGCCACGTCCAGCCAGTACGCCGTGGTGTGTCGGCGACTCCTGGCCCCTCTCGGCCCTCCGGAAGGCGTAGACGTCCGTGATCTCGACGTTGATGATGTTGTACGTAGGTTCCTTAACGACGCCGAAGGGCTCAGGGAATCGACGCGACAGGCGTACGAAAAGGTCTTCCGACGAGCCGTCGCATCGTTTCTGGAGTATGTGGATGACCCGGCATCCTGGAGTCCTCCCAACAGGTCACGGAGATCTGCGACGCCTCCACCTCCCCCCGAGCAGGTTCAGTCGAGACGGCGAACTCCGCTGGATGCTCAAGAAAAAAATCCGATGATCACGATCCCGATCCCTCTACCAACGGGGCGCAACGCCCAGTTGGTGATACCACCCGAGTTGTCAGAGGTGGAGGCGGAGTTGCTGACTAACGTGGTCTCGGTGTACGTGCACGGCCATATCCACAAGGTCGCGGGCTAGGTGTCCCGCGAAAGGGATGGGAAGGAGGACATCAGATGCCAACGTATGTTCACGTGCCTACTGAGGCGGTGCTCCACCTTATCCGCCAGGCATACGAGGCTGGCGGTCCGTACCAGTGGGCCCGGGAGGCATGGAAGAACTCAGAGGAAAGCGAAGCCACGATCATTCAGTTTGGGATCGAGGAGCAGGCCGCAGAGTGCTTGGGTGTCCTTCGGCGCACGATCATGGACAACGGGAAGGGAATGAGCGAGGAGGATCTGCCAGTGTTCCTCACCGCATTCGGAGGAGGTGGCAAGCCCATCGGCGTCGACGGGAACTTCGGACAAGGGTTCAAATCCTCGGTTCTGCACTGGAATCCATACGGCGTCGTCGTGATCAGTTACACGAAGGAGTACCCGCACGGCAACATGTTGTGGATCTATCAGGACGCGAAGGGTAATTACGCTCTGAAAGAGTGGGCGAGCGAGAATGAGAACGGAGAATTTGCGGGTATACGGGACGTGGTCCAGCCATTCCAGGACGATGCACACGGCTGTGACTGGAGCACGATCCGACCAGACTGGATGACGACGGGAACCATCATCGTCCTGCTCGGGTCGGGGTCGCGCAACGACACATGGATGGGCGACCAGGACCCCTCCAGACGAGAGACCGTGGACGGCCTCGTCCGCTACCTCAACAGCCGGCTGATCGAGATACCTAAGCGTAACGGCAAGCCGATAGAGACCACTGTCATCGATTCTTATAGCAAGCGAGCTAGTGACCGGCGGGAGACAAAGGACAAGACAGTGACCCTGCCGGACGGCGATGCAAGGGTGTGGCGTCCACGGCGCATCCACGGCCTCCGGCACTTCATTCCCGATGGGGCAGTGCACGGCACCGTGACTGTGGACGACCATGGGACCCAGGTGGAGTGGTTCTACGTGCCGGAGCCCGATGCGCCGGTGGGCTTTACCTCGGATTACATCGAACAAAGTCCGGTGGTCGTCGTTGACTACCAAGGAGAGGCCTACCACGCCGACAGGGGCAAGAGTCGATACCGCCAGTTCGGCATCACTGACGAGATCATGCGGCGCACCTGGCTGATCGTTCGCCCTCCGGTCTTCAGCGATGCCCATCCGACGGAGTGGGGTGTGCTCACCCAGGCATCCCGGCACATACTCATCGCCAAGGGCGGCCTCGAACTGCCCTGGGAGCAGTGGAGTCAGGCGTTCTTCGATCATTTTCCCGAGGAACTACAGAAAGCGCTGGATGCTGCCCGGGCGAAGGAATCCTCCCCAACTGGCTCGTTTGCTAAGAACCTGTCCAGAATCCTTGACCGCCTGAACCCTAGGTTCAAGGCACCACGCGTACTCAGTTCAACAGTAGGAAAGGTCATGGGAGAGCCAGCCGGTTCCTCCGCAGGCGCTCCGGGGACCGGGGGAGGCAGGCCCCGTGTCGGTAGCGGAACGCATGGAGGTCTTGGTGGTACGGCAGGGCCCCGTCACGTCCTCGCGCCCGCGACCAGCGGCAGCATCCCTGGCACATCCACTCCCGTCCGCGGCGGCTATCCCGCCTATATCTGGAAGCCCTTCGACGCCGAAGAGGACAAATATCTCGCACGATACGAGCAGAAAGACAGGCTCAAGGACCATGGCGTGGAATATCGCGGTGTTGTCTACCTCAACCTGAGGCATCCGGTATTCCGTCAGGAGTTCTCCTATTGGGCTAATCTCTGGCCGAAGGCTGACGCCACTAAGGTCCAGGAGCTCGTTCAAGAGGTTTACGGCGAGGAGGCTGTAGCGCACGTAGTCCACGCCCAACGGCTGAACGGCGTGCCTCTGACTAAGACCGAAGAGGGGGAGCCCCAGTTCATCGGTGGGCATGATGTCCAAGATTTGGTCACACCGACAGCGCTCTCGGCCGCGCTTCTCGGCCTTGTCAACGTAGAACAACGAATGCACACTAGGGGCGGTGCTCGGTTTGGTCCGCGCGCCCACACATGATGTGGCGAAACCGTGTGACGCTGCGGCCGGCGCGTCATCGTTGGCCGCTGCCGAGCGACCTCGGACGGCCCAGAAACGGCCCGGTGTGAACGCGGGAGTTGGCCAGCACTTTCCAGCAGATGAACGCCGCCAGTCCCATCTCGGCGAAGGCAATGCCGATCGTCCCAGCCACCGGCAAGCCAATCGTGGTAGCCATCCACAGCGTGAGTACAGGGCCACCAATGCCGCAGCATGTCAGGCATACGACAACGAGGGCTCTTAGCATCTCGCGGGCTTCAGTTCGGGGAATCTGAGGCCTGGCCGACAGTTGGGCTAGCGGTCCAATTCGAATCTCGAACTCTGTTGTGGCTGCCGCTTCGCCATGATCGACGTGTGCCTGAGGCACGAGGTCCTACTTTCAGGACCAAGCCGACGGACCCGACCTCCAAACCGTTGCCGCCTTCGAGGTGCAGGTGACTTCCATCGGGAACGCCGTCCCCGGCAAGCGCGAGCAGATGCCCGGCGAGCGTCTTGAGGCCGGCGGCATTGGCCTCGATCACGGGAGGGGGCCCGGGGTGGGGGCCAGGCGCGGCAGCATGGATCACGGTCGGGCTCTGCTCAGCGCTCGCGGGCCGGTGGGGTGGATGACAGCGGCCACTTCAGGTTCCCCACGTACGGACAGCTGAGGTGTCACGCTCTGTGAGGCATACCTGGGTCTTCACGGTGCTCCCCCGGTAGAGGGAGGGAGGTCGTTCAAGCGGTCGATGCCAGGCCGACGCCGCCGATGCGATGTTCGGAGCATGACCACTGATCCACGGCTGATGAAGGCATCCTGGCGCACGCGGGGGCCGCAGGGACCCCGACGGTTGGGCTGGGCGGCGTTGTTCTGGGCGATGGCGTACGCCGGGTTCGGCCTTGTCTGTGCGTTGACGGGGACTCCTCTGTTCCGCTCCGGCGGCAACATGG
This sequence comes from Streptomyces sp. NPDC029169, assembly GCF_055563935.1. Lineage (NCBI taxonomy): Bacteria > Bacillati > Actinomycetota > Actinomycetes > Kitasatosporales > Streptomycetaceae > Streptomyces > Streptomyces sp. NPDC029169. The sequence continues at coordinate 79,320 of NZ_JBVHXA010000018.1, read as the reverse complement.
GGCCTTCCGCATCAGGTTGGGCAGTCATGGCGGTGGGGGCACTGGCGGCGCTGACCTGTGCGGCGGTGTTGCGATACGGGCTGCCGCGTGCACTGCGAGCGTTGCTGTGGACGGTGTGCGGCCTGGCCGGCCTCGCCGCGTTCAGCCTGCTCATGGATGTGATCACGCTGATGTTCGGCCAGGGCGTGGAGAGTTGGGCCTCTGCTGCGAACCACGCGCTGGCGGCGGCCGGGGCGCTCTTGCTCGCAGCCACCGTCCGCTCTGGTCGGCCCGTGCCTGTCGCGGCCGCCGCCCCGGAGCCCTCTGCCGCACGCCGGCCGGTTCAGCTCACCGCCTGGGCCGGCACGGTGGCCTTCCTCCCGTATGCGGCGATGAAGCAGGTCTGGGCCTTCGGCGGCACCTTCGCCGGCGTGTCCGGCGCGGAGATGCGCGCGATCTCCGAGCGCAACGGCGCCTCGGGGATCTGGCTCACCTTGGAGTCCTGGGGCTTGGACGGCACCATGCTGCTGGCCGCACTCGGCGTCTTCCTGCTGTGGGGCCTCGTCCGGCCCTGGGGTCAGGTCTTCCCACGCTGGACGCTGTTCCTGCGTGGTCGTCGCGTCCCGTGCTGGCTCCCTCTGGCCCCGGCCCTGATCGGTGCCGCCACGCTCGCCCCGTACGGCGTGCTCGGCCTCGGCTACACGGCTCTGGCCACGATGGACGTGGTGACGATGCGGAGCGGCGATTTCCACTCTCCGGACGACGCACTCCTCGTCGGCTGGATCGGCATGGCCGCATTCGCCGTGTACGGGTGCGCGTTGGTTGTGGCGGCCCGCTCGTATTGGTTGCGGACCCGCCGGCTGCCTCGAAGCAACGAGGCTGCGTGACAGTCTGCGGCCAGATGCCTCCCTGCGGGCCTCACCAAGTGGGAACGCTGCTCGCCGTCGGCGCAATCCGGAGAGAGCCGCGCATGGCACTAGCGGACCCCTGTCCCTGTTTGTCCGGGCCCAGCGGCGCAGCGCGGCGGCCGCCTGTTCGGCGTCGTTCCGACGCAGGCCGGTGATGGAGATGCGGTGGTTGGCGCCGGGCACCTTGAAGAGGTAGGAGTCGGATGACCCGTGCGTGAGGAACGGGACTCGGGGCGGGCCAGAGGCGTTGGATCTGGTGGTGCCCCCCGCGGCCGTCTTGGAGGAGCAGACGTGACGCAGCAGAACGCGGAGGAGCGACCGGGCATCGCCGCAGCCATCGTGGTCCATGAGGGGCGCGTCCTGATGGTGCGCCGGCGGGTCAGCGAGGGACAGCTCTCGTGGCAGTTCCCGGCCGGCGAGGTCGAGCCCGGCGAGGATCGCGAAGATGCCGCCCTGCGCGAGACCCAGGAGGAGACCGGCCTGGAGGTGGCTGCTGTGAAGCCGCTCGGCGAGCGGGTTCACCCGAAGACGGGCCGGCTGATGTCGTACACGGCCTGCGAAGTAGTGGGCGGTACCGCCCACGTCGCGGACACCGAGGAGCTGGCCGAGCTCGCTTGGGTCGCCCACGGCGAGATCCCGCAGTACGTGCCGTACGGGCTGTTCGAGCCGGTGCAGCAGTACTTGGACTTCTCGATGGCCCGATGAGAAGCCGCGCTGAGGGTTGTCCCGTAACGGTTACCGCGATGCGGCGCGAGGGTGCGAACCCGGTACGCAAGGACTGACCGCGGAACCTGAGGCTCCCCACCTCGCAGCTCGGAGGATCGTCAGTCGAGACAGAACTCGTTGCCCTCGATGTCCTGCATCACGATGCACGCATCATGGCCGTCATACAGGAGCCGCACGCGTACCGCGCCGAGCGGGAGCAGTCGTGCGCATTCGGCCTCGAGCGCGGCCAGGCGCTCTTCGCCCACGAGTCCGGTGCCGACCCTCACGTCGAGATGCAGCCGGTTCTTGGCGACCTTGCCTTCGGGGACGCGCTGAAAGTACAGTCGCGGGCCCACGCCTGAGGGATCACTGCAGGCGAACCAAGAACCCTGATCCTCGGGAGCCTGGGAGCGGTTGAAATCGTCCCAAGTGGCGAAGCCCGCCGGTGGCGGCGGTACGACGTACCCCAACACCTCGCACCAGAAGCGAGCGAGACGCTCAGGTTCCGCACAGTCGAAGGTGACTTGGAACTGCTTGATCGATGACATCGGCGCACCATAGCAGGGGGGCCTTCGTTGCTCATCTCCCTTTAGGGATACGCACGTTGTTGGGAGGACGGTCCCTGCCAACGGCTGCTGTGTCGTGCGGTCGCAGGGGGGGTGGGAACGCTGCTCGCCGTCGGCACGATCCGGGGCGAGCAGCGCATGGCACTAGCGGACCCCTGTCCCCGTCTGTCCGGCCCAGCGGCGCAGCGCGGCGGCCCCCTGTTCGGCGCCGTTCGGACGCAGGCCGGTGATGGAGATGTGGTGGTTGGCGCCGGGCACGTTGAAGAGGTAGGAGTCGGAGGTGCCTTTGCCCGGGCGGAAGGAATGTCTCGCGGCACGTAGGTGCGGATCTCCTGGATGCCTGGGTAGCGCAGCAGTCCCTCCAGGTGGGGGGTGGTGAACTGTGCGTACCCGAGCTGGGTGCCCAGTTGGTAGAAGTACGGCGTGAAGGCCTCGAGGGTCTGGTCGGTGTAGACGGGCAGCTGGGTCACCTTGGCGACCCATCCAGAGAGGGCGTCATCCGTCGGTGATGGTCAGTCCTGCAGCGGCGTCATTGGGCTTGCTGCCATGCCCGGATGATGTCGGCTGGGATGCGGCCGCGCTCGGGTACGTCGTAGGCATGGGCGCGGGCCCATTCTCTGACGGCTTGCCTGCTGATGCTCGCGCCGGTGGGGCGTGGGTCGGGCCGGCGGTCCTGGCGGGCTGTCTGTGACGCGGTGAAGAACACGCCGCTGCCGAGGAGCCCGTCGGGGAAGACCGGCACCTGTACGCGGCCGTTCAGCACTGAGACGAGGAACTGGGTGAGGTTGCCGTCGTAGGTGTACCAGTCGTGGCCGTCCGGTTCGTTGGCCGTGATGCGCCAGGCGTCTGGGTCTGCTGTGGGATCGGTGATCCAGAAGAGGTTGTTGCCGTTGTCGGTCACTCCGATGGCGAACAGGTCCTCGGGGTTGTGAGGCATGGGGTACATGCCGCTGTCGCGATCCTTCTGCAGCCGGCGACGGAGCCGGGAGGGCATCGGCCCTGTCAGGTCGACCCATTCGGTCGCGCCATGGGGGTGGTAGATGCGGATGAAATCGCAGAAGGCGCCGGGGCCGTAGGTATCGGCCAGCTGCTTGTAGTCGCTGGGCAGGGGCATGCCCAGGGTGTTTTCGACCGCGCGCCAGTCTGTCGGAGGTGGGGTGGCCGGCGGCGGCGCGAGTCGTGTGAGGTCCTCGAGGATGGTCACAGAAGTCCTTGGCGGCGTCTCTGGGAATTGTTCGCTGTGCGCAGTAGCTGCGCGCCGAGTTCCCGCGAGTGTGGCGGGGTTATGGTCGCCATCGGGCGGGTGGGGCGACCGGGGGGCGTCACCGCCACCGGGCAGTGACCTGCGGGACATGAAGCCCCGTCGCACGACGGCCGTCAGCCGCTGAACCCGTCCCGGACGCCCCATGCCACTGCCGCGCACCACCCCGCAAGCGCCGAGCAGCCCGGCCTGTATGTGTGGCCACGCCCCCGGCCGGCCGAGCCAGAAGCCCTCGAGCGGCGGGCAGGCCGAGTGCCCGCGTTACGCTCGGCTCAAGAACCGCCCCCGACGAAAGGCGCCCCCCATGCCCCGTATCCCCGCACCCGCCGTCGCCGCTGCCGGGCTTGTCGGTGGGTATGCCATTGCTCGGTGGACCAAGAAGCGGCCCCTCGGGGGTGTCGTCCTGGCCGGGGCCGGGGTCGTTGCTGCTCGGGAGTGGCAGCAGGTCGCTGGGCCCAAGGTGGCCGCTGGGCTCGGTGCTGCGTACCTTGCCGCCTTTGCCGGGGCGCATCCGCTTGCCAAGAAGGTCGGGGCCTGGCCCGCCGTGTTCTCCGTCGCCGGGGCCATGGCCGGGACCTCCTGGGCCGTCACCCGAGACGCCGTCACCCGGAACGCCGTCACCCGGAACAAGGGCTGAACGCCCCGCCCCTCCCGTACGTACTACCCAGTGCCCTCCCCATGAGCGCTGGGCGGGTGGAACCCCCTACCCCCTACCCGCCCAGCGCGTGGCTCACCGTGTAGATGATCAGGCCCGCCAGCGCGCCCACCACCGTGCCGTTGATGCGGATGAACTGGAGGTCGCGGCCGATGTTCGCCTCGATCTTCCTCGACGTCTGGTCCGCGTCCCAGCCCGCCACCGTGTCGCTGATCAGCGACGTGATCTCCGCGCGGTACGTCGTCACCACGTACGCCGCCGCGTCCTCCACCCAGCCCTCGACCTTCGACTGCAGGCGCCCGTCCGTCACCAGCCGGCCGCCGAGCGAGATCAGGGACGCCCGCGCCCGCAGGCGGAGCTGGCTGCGGTCGTCCTCCGCCGCCGCGATGAGCATGCCCCGGACCGCCGCCCACGCCGAGGCGATGATGTCCTGGACCTCCGGGCGCGCCAGCAGGTCCGCCTTCAGGCGTTCCACCCGCGTCCGGGTCTCCGTGTCCGCCTGGAGGTCCGCCGCGAAGTCCGTCAGGAAGCGGTCGATCGCGCCGCGCGCCGGGTGTCCCGGCATGTCCCGCATCTCCGTGACGAAGCGCAGGAGCTCCTTGTAGACGCGCTCGCCCACCTTGCGGTCCACGAAGCGCGGGGTCCAGCCCGGTGCCCCGCCCTGGACCGCGTCCATCACCGAGTCCGCGTGGAAGACCAGCCAGTCGTGCGCCTTCGCGCACACCAGGTCCACCGCACGGTGGTGCGCCCCGTCCGCGACGATCCGCTCCAGCGCCTTTCCGATGCCCGGCGCGACCTCCGCCGCCTCCGCCCGCCGCGTGATCGCCTCGCCGACCACCGCCTGGACGTCCGCGTCCCGCAGGACCGTCAGGGCGCCCCGGAGAGCGGTCGACAGTTCGCGCGTCACCCGGTCCGCGTGGTCCGGCTCCGCCAGCCACGACCCCAGGCGGCCCGCGATGCCCAGCGCGTGCAGCCTTCCCCGTACGACATCCGCCGACAGGAAGTTCTCGCCGACGAACGACCCGAGCGTGGCCCCCAGCTGGTCCTTCTTCGTCGGGATGATCGCCGTGTGCGGGATCGGCAGGCCCAGCGGGCGCCGGAACAGCGCGGTCACCGCGAACCAGTCCGCCAGCGCGCCCACCATGCCGGCCTCCGCCGCGGCCGCCACATAGCCGGCCCACGCCCCCCACCCCGCGTTCTCCGCCCATGTGGCCAGGGCGTACACGACAGCGACGGCAGCCAGCAGGCCCGTGGCGAGCGTCTTCATACGGCGTACCCCGCGGTGCCGCTCCGCGTCCGCCGCCGTGTACGAGAACGCCACCAACGGGCGTCGCGCTTCGCCCGGCGCCTCGCTCCTCGTGTCGCTCATCACCTGACCTCCCTACCTCAGGGACTCTCCGCGCGCACCCCGAGTTCCCGTTCCCCGCCTCGTTCCCCGTACATCTTCGCGATCACCGCCTCGATGTCCGGCTCCCGCACCGACAGGTCCACCAGCGGGTACCGCTCCGCCACCGCCGCCACCAACGGTGCCGCCGACGAGGACGCGGGGAACGCCAGCCACTGCCGCGGGCCCTCCGAGCGGACGAAACGCGCCCCCGGCAGGTCGATCGGCGCCATTTCCCGTTCCAGGTCCACCACGAGAATGCGCTCGCTGTCCCCCGCCTCGTGCAGGCCCGCCAGCTCGCCGTCGTACATCAGCCGCCCGTGGTCGATCACCATCACCCGCCGGCACAGCTGCTCGATGTCCGTCAGATCGTGCGTGGTCAGCAGCACGGTCGTGCCCCGCGAGGCGTTGAGCTCGCGCAGGAACTCCCGTACCCGCGCCTTCGACACCACATCGAGCCCGATCGTCGGCTCGTCCAGGTACAGCACCTCCGGATCGTGCAGCAGCGCCGCCGCGATGTCGCCCCGCATCCGCTGACCCAGCGACAGCTGCCGGACCGGGACCTCCAGCAGGTCGGCCAGTTCCAGCAGCTCCACGCACCGGGCGAGATTCTCCGCGTAACGGTCGTCCGGGATGCGGTACATCCGGTGCATCAGACGGTACGAGTCCCTCAGCGGCAGGTCCCACCACAGCGTCGTCCGCTGCCCGAACACCACCCCGATCCGCTGCGCGAGCCGCCTCCGCTCCCGCGACGGATCGATCCCCGCGACCCGCAGCCGGCCCCCGCTCGGCGTCAGAATGCCCGTCAGCATCTTGATCGTCGTCGACTTCCCCGCGCCGTTCGGGCCGATGTAGCCGACCATCTCGCCCCGCGCCACACCGAAGCTGATCCCGTCGACCGCCCGCACCTCACGACGCTCCCGGCGCACCAGTCCCGTCTTCCGGCGCACCGAGAAGACCTTCTCGACACCGTCCAGCTCAATGAAGGTCATGCCTCAGCTCCCTGTACTCCGGTACGAACGAAGTCCCACCCGCCACGCAAGACCGGCCAGACCGCAGCACACCGCCGCGACCACCTGCGACCCGAACGCCAACCAGGACGGCACCCCAGCCGGAGCGGGCCGCCCCAGCACGTACAGCGCCGGCAGCCAGTTCACGAACGCCAGCGGTACGACATACACGACGCCCCGCACCAGGTCCTGCGCAAAGATCGACGGCGGGTACTGGAGCAGCGTGTTCCCGCCGTACGTGAACGAGCTCGTCACCTCCGCCGCGTCCTGCGCCCAGAACAGCGCCGACGCGCCCACCACCATCACCGCCGCGAAGATCAGCGCGCCGCACACCACCATCACCGGCAGGAGCAGCACCTTCACCACCGTCCACTCCACGTCGAGCAGGATCAGCGCCCAGACCAGGACGAACACGCCCTGCGCCACCCGCCCCAGCCGCCGCAGCGCGAACTTGTCCGCCGCCACCTGCGCGAGCACCGGCGCCGGCCGCATCAGGAACATGTCCAGCGAGCCGTCCCGCACCCGCCGGCCCATCCGCTGGAGCGAGCCCATCGTCAGATCCGCCAGGCCGAAGGACGCACTCGTCGTCCCGTACAGGAACGCGACCTCGGCGAACGAGAAGCCGCCCAGCCCCCGCACCTGACCGAACATCAGCAGGATCACGACGAAGTCGAAGAACGTGACGGTGAAACTCGTCAGAAGCGTCAGCGCGAAGGACGTCCGGTACGTCATCGTCGACCGGATCCACATCCCGGCCACCATCCGGTACGTACGAAACGACTCACCCACCCTGCACCACCACCTTCCGCGTCGCCAGCGCCTGCGCCAGCCGCCCCGCCGTCAGCAGCACCGCCGCCCAGCCGAGCTGGAACGCGTACGCGCCGAGCAGCCCCCACCCCTCGTACTTCTCCAGATACACATCCGCCGGGATCTGCAGCATCGACGCCCACGGCAGCACCCGCGCCACCTCCCCCAGCGCGCCCGGGAAGACGTTCAGCGGCAGCAGCATCCCCGAGAAGAACAGCCCGCCCAGCCACGCCACCTGCACCACACCCTGACCGTCCATCAGCCAGAACGCGGCCATCGCGACCAGGTACCAGATCGCGAAACTGACCGTCGCCCCGAGCGCGATCGCGAGCAGGAACGCGAGCCAGGTCGACGGCCGCGACGGCAGCCGGAAGTCGAAGACCAGCGCCCCCACCGCCATCGGCACCACCCCGCGACCGAGCAACTGGTACGCGCACCGGCCCGCGTTGGCCGAGAACCACCAGGCCTGGAGGTCCGCCGGCCGGTAGAGGTCGACGGCGATGTCACCCGTACGGATCCGCTCGATCAGCTCGTCCTCGAACCCGCCGCCCATCAGCCCGCACACCGCGATCAGCCCCTGGCCGATCCACACATACGCGAGCGCGTCCGCCATGTCGTAGCCACCCAGCAGCGGCCGTTCGTCCCACAGGGCGATGTAGGTGTACGACAGGATGAAGCCGAAGACGGTGTTGGTGAACACCCCCGCCGCCGTCGCCATCCGGTACGTGGCATGGCGCCGGAAGCCACCCGCGGCCACCGTCGCGTAGAGCCGCAGCATGACCCGCCTCCCGCCTCCCTGTCGGCCTGCCGGCCTGTCCGCACCAAAGCGCACGACGTTAGCGGTCCGCATGCCGCCACCGCGAGGGGATTTCGAGTCGCATTCCTCAGGTTCTGTCCCGATACGTGCACTATGGGGAGGCCATGCCTCCTTCATCCGGTACGGGAGCCCCAGACATGAGCGACGACGTCCAGCCAGATCGTCCACACCGGCCCGGCTGGGCGCCGAGAGACCCCACCGTCCCCCCGACTCCCCCCAAGCGCCCGCGGCGCTCCCGCCCCCGGCGCATCCTGCGGGCACTCCTCGGCACGTTCCTCTTCTGCGCCCTGCTGCTCATCGGCGGCTTCCTCGCCGGCTACCTGCTCGTCGACATCCCGCCCGCCAACGCCACCGCGACCGCCCAGTCCAACGTGTACCTCTACCGGGACGGCACCCAGATCGCCCGCGACGGCGAGATCAACCGCGAGAACGTACGCCTCGCGTACATCCCCCTCACCGTCCAGCACGCCGTACTCGCCGCCGAGGACCGCGACTTCTCCTCCTCGCGCGCCGTCGACCCCAAGGCCATGCTCCGCGCCGCCTGGAACACCCTCACCGGCAAGGGCCGGCAGTCCGGCTCCACCATCACCCAGCAGTACGTCAAGAACTACTACCTGGGCCAGGAACAGACCGTCACCCGCAAGGTGAAGGAGTTCTTCATCGCGATCAAACTCAACCGCGAGAAGAGCAAGGACGAGATCCTCGAGGGCTACCTGAACACCAGTTACTTCGGCCGCAACGCCTACGGCATCCAGGCCGCCGCCCGCGCCTACTACGGCAAGGACGCCGTCGACCTCGACACCGCCGAAGGCGCGTACCTCGCCTCCCTCCTCAAGGCCCCCAACGCCTACGACGTCGCCACCCACCCCGAGAACCGGCCCAAGGCGATCGCCCGCTGGAAGTACGTCCTCGACGGCATGGTCAAGGAGAAGTGGCTCTCCCGCGCCGAACGGGCCGCCGCCGCCTTCCCCACCCCCCAGACCGCCCGCCCCGCCACCGGCCTCTCCGGCCAGCGCGGCTACATCGTCCAGGCCGTCGAGGAGTACCTCACCGACCACGGCGTCGTCGACGAGAAGACCCTCGCCCGCGGCGGCTACCGCATCACCACCACCCTGGAGCAGGACAAGCAATCCGCCCTCGTCACCGCCGTCGACGACCAGGTCATCTCCCGGCTCGACCCGGCACGGAACCCCACCGACCGCTACGTACGGGTCGGCGGCGCGGCCATCGACCCGGCGACCGGCCGCGTCCTCGCGATGTACGGCGGCATCGACTACACCAAGCAGTACGTCAACAACGCCACCCGCCACGACTACCAGGTCGGCTCCACCTTCAAGCCCTTCGTCCTCGCCGCCGCGCTCGAGAACGCCTCCCTCACCCAGGACGGCGAGCCGATCACCCCGAACACGTACTACGACGGCACCGACCGGCGCCCCGTCCAGGGCTGGAACGGCGCCACCTACGCCCCCGGCAACGAGGACGACGCCTCGTACGGCGACATCACCGTCCGTACCGCCACCGACAACTCGGTCAATACCGTGTACGCGCAGATGGCCGTGGACGTCGGGCCCGCGAAGGTCAAGGAGACCGCCGTCGCCCTCGGCCTGCCCGCCGGCACCCCCGACCTCAACGCCTCCCCCTCCATCGCCCTGGGGACCGCCACCGCGAGCGTCCTCGACATGGCCGAGGCGTACGCCACCCTCGCCAACCACGGCCGCCACGGCACGTACACGCTCGTCGACCGGATCACCAAGGACGGCCAGGACGTGCGCCTGCCGAACCTGCCGACGTCCGGCGGCAGGCAGGCGGTGAGCAGGGAGGCCGCCGACACGACGACCGCGGTGCTGCGGAGCGTCGTGGAGAGCGGTACGGGAACGGCGGCGCTGTCGGCGGGGCGCCCGGCGGCCGGCAAGACGGGCACGGCCGAGGACGACAAGGCCGCCTGGTTCGCGGGCTACACCCCGGACCTCACGACGGTCGTCGCGATCATGGGCCAGGACCCGGAGACGGGCGAGCAGAAGCCGCTCTACGGCGCGCTGGGGCAGTCCCGGATCAACGGGGGCGGGGAGCCGGCGGAGATCTGGGCCCAGTTCACGCGGGAGGCGCTGGCGGGGACGGAGGCGCGGGAGTTCGAACTCCAGCTGCCGGAAGGGACGGAGGAGCTCATGGACCCGCCGGAGCCGCCGGAGCCGCCGCACCCGGACGTACCGGAGGAGGAGGACGGCTGGGAGCACTGGGAGCACTGGGAGGGCTGGGAGGGCCCGCAGCGTCAGCCGCCACCATCGCCGTGGCGCTAGTGACCCGAGGTCGCCTTCAACCCCACCACGGCCACGAGCAGCAGACAGACGAAGAAGATCCGCGCGGCGGTCGCCGGCTCACCGAGCACCACCATGCCGAGCACCGCCGCACCGGCGGCGCCGATGCCGACCCAGACGCCGTACGCCGTACCGATCGGCAGCGTCTTGGCGGCGTGCGACAGCAACATCATGGAGGCGACGATCCCGGCGCCGGTGAAGACGCTCGGCCAGAGACGGGTGAAGCCGTCGGTGTATTTCATACCGATCGACCAGCCGACCTCGAGCAGACCGGCGACGATGAGAAGAACCCAGGCCATGACGACGAACACCTCCGCGAGACGGATCAACAGGGGGTGCGTCGTCTTTGCCTGTGGTGCGTAAGCCCGGTACGGCGCGTCTCGTCGGGTGTGTCCAGGGTAGCAAGGGGCAGGCAAAAGGCCTGGTGACGATGGTCACCAGGCCTCATGGGCGCTGCTTACAGGCTGCTTAAAGGTAGAGCCCGGTGTTGTCCTTGGTCCCCTCGAAACGGTCCGCGGCCACCGCGTGCAGGTCGCGCTCGCGCATCAGGACGTACGCGACGCCCCGCACCTCCACCTCGGCGCGGTCCTCGGGGTCGTACAGAACCCGGTCACCGGTCTCGACCGTACGGACGTTCTGGCCGACCGCGACGACCTCGGCCCAGGCCAGCCGGCGGCCGACCGCGGCTGTCGCCGGAATCAGGATGCCGCCGCCCGAGCGCCGCTCCCCCTCTGGAGTGTCGGTCCGGACCAGCACACGGTCGTGGAGCATCCGGATGGGCAGCTTGTCGTGGGTGTTCTCGCTCACGACTCGAACCTACCTGCCCGGGCGTGTCGACCGTACTCGGGAGGGGTCATCCCCGGCGCTTGCGCGTGGAGACCGCGAGCAGCCCGACGACGGCCACGGCGACCAGCGCCACCGGAACCACCCGCTCGAGGCGCGGCGCGCCGTCCTCGTGCGTGAAGCGGGCCTTCACGTCGGACACGGTCCGGTTGACGGCGGCGAACGCGCGCCCGGCGGTGTGGTCGACCGTGGAGGCCACCCTCGCCTTCGCGTCGCCGATGATGGTCTTCGGGTGCACCCGAATGCCGATCTCGTCGAGAGTGACGGCGAGCTGCTCGCGCCGGCGGACGATGTCCGCCTCGATCTGCGCAGGGGTCCTGGCGTCCGACACCGCGCTGCCTCCGTAGTCGTAATCGGTCATTGACGGACAGTCTCTCAGCTTCGCGGCCCGAGGGCTGTCTCAGGCCCCCATTAGGCTCGACCGTGTACGCGTACACACTCCGAGGAGAGCCATGAGCGAGCGACTTCAGCCCGGCGACACCGCCCCCGCCTTCACCCTGCCGGACGCGGACGGGAACGAGATCTCGCTCGCGGACCACAAGGGCCGCAAGGTCATCGTCTACTTCTACCCGGCGGCGCTCACCCCCGGCTGCACCAAGCAGGCCTGCGACTTCACGGACAACCTGGACGTGCTGGCGGGCGCGGGCTACGACGTGATCGGCGTGTCGCCGGACAAGCCGGAGAAGCTGGCGAAGTTCCGCGACAAGGAGTCCCTGAAGGTCACGCTGGTCGGTGACCCGTCGAAGGAGACGCTGGCGGCGTACGGCGCGTTCGGCGAGAAGAAGCTGTACGGCAAGACGGTGACGGGCGTGATCCGCTCGACGGTCGTCGTGGACGAGGAGGGCAAGGTCGAGCGGGCCCTGTACAACGTGAAGGCGACGGGGCATGTCGCCAAGATCATCAAGGACCTGGGTATCTGAGACCCGGTTCCCGGGCATGAACGGCCCGCACTGCTTCCCGGAAGCGGCGCGGGCCGTTCCGCATCCGGTACGCGATATGACGTGACCGTCCGATATTCGGTTCGTTAGCCCGTACGAGACCAGAAGGGGGGCTCGATGGGCACGAGCACGTACACGAGGGACCGCCTCGAAGCTGCAGCACGCGGGGCGCGGACGCTGACGGAGGCGCTGGAGAGGCTGGGGGTGGATCCGAGGAGCTCGACGCGGGCGTATGTGTCCTCAAGGATGCGGAAGCTCGGGATCGACACCTCGCACTTCGAGCGAGAGGGGGTGCGGTGGACGCGGGAGGTACTGGCGGAGGCGGTGGCCGAGTCCACGAGCATGTGGGATGTTCTGCGCCGACTCGGAGTCGAACTCGTCGGCGGGCAGCACACGCACATCAGCCGCCGCGTCAAGGCCTACGGCATCGACACCTCGCACTTCCCACCGCCGACGTGGACCGAGCGCATGAGGCACAACCAGCGCCGTCGGCCCTCGGAGGAGGTCCTCGTCGAGGACACGTCTCCCCATCCCCGCCGCATCCGGAGCCGCCGGCTCAAGAGCGCGATGCTGGAGGCCGGAGTCGAGGAGCGGTGCGCGCTATGCGATATCGGGGCGGAATGGCGCGGTCGACCTCTGCCGCTGGAGGTCGATCACATCGACGGCGACTGGCGAGACAACCGGATCGAGAACCTGCGGCTGCTCTGCCCGAACTGCCACTCGACGACGGACACCTATCGCGGGCGCGGGAAAGGGCGCGCCCGATGACGACCGGCACGCGATACACGCGGGAGCGGCTGGCCGAGGCAGCGTCCCGCTGTTCCGACATCGACGAGGTCGTCGCCTTCCTTGGCGCCGAGCGGTACGGCAACCTGCCGCGCTACCTGATGAGGCGGTTCGCCCACTTCGGCATCGACGTCTCACATTTCCCGCCCTTCGGCAGGGGCATCCGGCCGAGCGGGCGCGAACTGCGGGAGGCGGTCACCAGGTCGTTCTCTGTCAGGGAGGCCCTGCGCCGTCTGGGCCGGACGGACAACGGGGCGCAGCGCGCGAATCTACGGCGGTGGGTCGCCGAGGAGGGCTTGTCGACTGCACACTTCCTCGGCCAGGGCCACCAACGGGGCAAGCGGAGCCCAACCGCGAAGCGTCCAGAGGACGTTCTGGTGCGGCACGACAGCAGGCATCGGACGACCACGAAGAGGCTGCGCCGCGCGCTGAATGAGGTCGGTGTGCCGGAGCAGTGCGCAGAGTGCGGCGTCGGTCCCGAGTGGCTCGGCAGGCCGATGACCCTGGAGATCGACCACATCAACGGCGACTGGCGCGACGACCGGCGCGAGAATCTGCGCCTACTGTGCCCCAACTGTCATGCGACCACCGCCACCTGGTGCCGGGGCGGCACCCGGTACGATGGCAGACAATTGAGCGGCGGTGGCGCAACGGCGACGCAGCAGACTTAGGATCTGTGGCCCGTGAAACGGCTTGAGGGTTCGAATCCCTTCCGCCGCACCCATACGGCCTGCGAATCGAAGGTTCGATCGCAGGCCGTTCACATGCGAGCCCTCAGCCCAGCAGCTCCCGCACCACCGGTACCAGCGCCCTGAAGGCCTTGCCCCGGTGGCTGATCGCGTTCTTCTCCTCCGCCGTGAGCTGCGCGCACGTCACCTCGTAGCCCTCCGGCTGGAGGATCGGGTCGTAGCCGAAGCCGTTCGTGCCGATCGGGGCGTGGCGCAGGGTGCCTCGGAGTTGGCCTTCGACTACCCGCTCCGTGCCGTCCGGGAGGGCGAGGGCCGCCGCGCAGGCGAAGTGGGCGCCTCTGTGGGCGTCGTCGATGTCGGCGAGTTGGGCCAGGAGGAGGTCCAGGTTGGCGCGGTCGTTGCCGTGGGTGCCGGACCAGCGGGCCGAGAAGATGCCGGGGGCGCCGTTCAGGACGTCGACGCAGAGGCCGGAGTCGTCGGCGATGGCCGGGAGGCCGGTGGCCTGGGCGAGGGCGTGGGCCTTGAGGAGGGCGTTCTCGGCGAAGGTGACGCCGGTCTCCTTGGTGTCCGGGACCTCGGGGTACGCGTCCGCGCCGACGAGCTCGTGGGTGAGGCCTGCGTCGGCGAGGATCGCGTGGAGTTCGGTGATCTTTCCGGCGTTGCGGGTGGCGAGGATCAGGCGGGTCATGCCCCCCAGTATCTACGGGGCTATGGGGTGGCTAGGGGGTGCAGACCTTGCCGATCTCCGTCGCCGCGTCGGTGATCGGCTTGATGTCCGGGGTGGTGTCGCCGTTGTTGACGGCGGTCTTCACGGATTCGACGCCCTTGGCGAGGTCGTCGACGGCCTTGGACAGGTCCGCGTTGTCGGTCGTGTCCTTGAGCTTGTCGAGCTCCGTGGAGATCTCGTTGAGGGACTCGTTGAGCTGCGTCGGGTCGTTGGAGGCGTTGGAGGCGGCCTGCGAGAGCTTGTCGACGCTGGTGGCTATCGCGTCGGCGGTCGCCACGCAGTCCATTGCCTTGTCGAGTGCTCCGCAGCCGACCAGGGTGGTCGTGAGTACGGCTGCCGAGGCCACGGCGAGTGCGAGGCGACGCTTCAAGGCCATGACTGGTCCTCCCCAGGTATGTGTATGGATGACGGGCGTACGGATCTTCCGCCGTACGCCCGTGTTCTTGGAGACGCCGTGGCGCCTTACAGAGTTCCTTCGAGCGCCTTGCGCTGGATCTCCGCGAGTTCCTCGCAGCCTCCCGACGCGAGGTCGAGGAGGGCGTTGAGCTCCTTGCGGTCGAAGGGCTCGGCCTCTGCTGTGCCCTGGACCTCGACGAAGCGGCCGTCGCCGGTGCAGACGACGTTCATGTCGGTCTCGGCGCGGACGTCCTCCTCGTAGCAGAGGTCGAGGAGCGGGGTGCCGTCGACGATGCCGACCGACACCGCGGCCACGGTTCCCGTCAGGGGCTTCCTGCCCGCCTTGATCAGCTTCTTGCCCTGCGCCCAGGAGACTGCGTCGGCGAGGGCGACGTACGCGCCGGTGATGGCGGCGGTGCGGGTGCCGCCGTCGGCTTGGAGGACGTCGCAGTCGAGGACGATGGTGTTCTCGCCGAGGGCCTTGTAGTCGATGACGGCGCGCAGGGAGCGGCCGATGAGGCGGGAGATCTCGTGCGTGCGGCCGCCGATCTTGCCGCGGACGGATTCGCGGTCACCGCGGGTGTTGGTGGCGCGCGGGAGCATGGAGTACTCGCCGGTGACCCAGCCTTCGCCGCTGCCCTTGCGCCAGCGCGGGACGCCTTCGGTGACGGAGGCGGTGCAGAAGACCTTGGTGTCGCCGAAGGAGATGAGGACGGAGCCCTCGGCGTGCTTGCTCCATCCGCGTTCGATGGTGACGGGGCGGAGCTGTTCGGGGGTACGGCCGTCGATACGAGACATGCCTCGAGCGTAGCCGTACGGAAGGAGGGCCCGTTCCCCTGTCGGAACGGGCCCTCTTTCAGGTGCGGGAGTGGCTCACATCATGTCTTCGATGTCGGCGGCGATGGGGTCGGCGTCGGTGCCGATGACGACCTGGATCGCGGTGCCCATCTTCACGACGCCGTGGGCGCCGGCGGCCTTGAGGGCGGCCTCGTCGACGAGACTCGGGTCGAGGACCTCGGTGCGGAGGCGGGTGATGCAGCCCTCGACCTCTTCGATGTTGTCGATGCCGCCGAGCCCGGCGACGATCTTCTCAGCCTTGCTGGCCATGTGTTTCTCCCTGTCCGTTCCATTCAGGAAACGTGAGTCTCGGCGCACCGATGGTCCGCTTTGTCACGGTAACCCACGGTTGGCCCAACTTCGCGAGCGATTGCCCTCGTTCTATCGAAGGATGACGATCACCGGCGCCCTGCCCGCGGGGGGTCTCGGGAAGCCTATCGCAACTGGTCTACACCAGTGTGTCAGGGAGGACGCCGATGAGTACGGAGAGCGCCGGGGCCGCCGCACCGAAGAGGTCGATGTGGAGCGGCCTCTTCCAGGGGCTCCAGAAGATGGGCCGCAGCCTCCAGCTGCCCATCGCCGTACTGCCGGCGGCCGGCATCCTCAACCGTCTCGGTCAGGCCGACGTCTTCGGCGCCGACGGCCTGGGCTGGGACAACGTCGCCAAGGTGATGAACGGCGCGGGTGGCGCGCTGCTCGACGGCAACCTCGGACTGCCCCTGCTGTTCTGCATCGGTGTCGCCATCGGCATGGCGAAGAAGGCGGACGGCTCGACGGCACTGGCCGCCACGGTCGGCTTCCTCGTCTACTACAACGTGCTGCGCCAGTTCCCCGAGGACTGCCCACAGGGCACGGTGGACATCGACGGCGGCTGCCTCGGCGCCGAGAACGCCTTCGCCGAGTACACGTACCAGAACCCCGGCGTCTTCGGCGGCATCGTCATCGGTCTGCTCACCGCCTGGTTCTGGCAGCGCTATCACCGCGTGAAACTGGTCGACTGGCTGGGCTTCTTCAACGGCCGGCGCCTGGTCCCGATCATCATGTCGTTCGTGGCGATCGCCTTCGCCGCGCTCTGCCTGTGGGTCTGGCCGCCGATCGGCGACGGCCTGGAGAACTTCAGCGACTGGCTCGTGGGGCTCGGCGCCTGGGGCTCAGGCATCTTCGGCGTCGCGAACCGCGCGCTGCTGGTCATCGGCCTGCACCAGTTCCTGAACGTGCCGATCTGGTTCCAGTTCGGCACGTACACCACACCTGAGGGCAAGGTGGTCCACGGCGACATCACCATGTTCCTCGCGGGCGACCCGGAGGCGGGTCAGTTCCTCACCGGCTTCTTCCCGATCATGATGTTCGCCCTCCCGGCGGCGGCCCTGGCGATCACCCACTGCGCGCGGCCGAACCGCCGCAAGGAGGTCGGCGGCCTGATGCTCTCGGTCGCCCTGACCTCGTTCGTCACCGGCATCACCGAGCCGATCGAGTACTCGTTCCTCTTCATCGCGCCGGTCCTGTACGCGATCCACGCGGTCCTCACGGGCGTCTCGATGGCGGTGACGTGGGCGCTCGGGGTGAAGGACGGCTTCAGCTTCTCGGCGGGACTGATCGACTACGTAATCAACTGGAACCTGGCGACGAAACCGTGGCTGATCATTCCGATCGGTCTCTGTTTCGCGGTCGTCTACTACGTGATCTTCCGGATCGCGATCACCAAGTTCGACCTCCCGACGCCGGGCCGCGAGCCGGAGGAAGTGGCGGAGCAGATGGAGAAGGACGTGACCAAGCCCTAGCCGCACGGTCACGGAAGGCCCTCGGACCTCATGGTCCGGGGGCCTTTCGTCGTTCACTCCCAGCGATGGCCGGTGAACAGAGAATTGCAGGTTCCTTATCTAAGTCTCACGTGCTAAAACTGGTCTACACCACTCATTGGTGTAGACCACGCGGTCCAGACCACCGCGTTTCATGAGACGCCGCCGTCACCCCTTTTCACTGTCCTCTGGCGGCGCCTTGCCTTCTTGGAGGAAGTTGATGAGTACGGCCACCGCCCAGGCCGCCGCTCCCGCGAAGAAGCGCGGATCCGGCCTGTTCCAGGGCCTGCAGAAGGTCGGTCGCAGCCTGCAGCTGCCGATCGCCGTGCTGCCGGCCGCGGGTATCTTGCTCCGTCTCGGCCAGCCCGACGTGTTCGGGGCCGAGGGCCTCGGCTGGGGCAAGGTCGCCACGGTCTTCGCCTCCGCCGGCGACGCCGTCTTCGCAAACATGCCCCTGCTGTTCTGCGTCGGCATCGCGATCGGCTTCGCCAAGAAGGCCGACGGCTCCACCGCTCTCGCCGCCCTCGTCGGCTTCCTCGTCTACCAGAACGTCCTGAAGGCGTTCCCGGTCACCGAGGCCGTCATCAACACGACCAAGAACAAGGGTGTCGACGTCGCCGCGACGTACAACGACCCCAAGGTCTTCGGCGGCATCGTCATGGGTCTGCTCGCCGCCGTCATATGGCAGCGGTACCACCGCACCAAGCTCGTCGACTGGCTCGGCTTCTTCAACGGCCGCCGTCTCGTCCCGATCATCATGGCCTTCGTCGGCACCGTGATGGGTGTCCTGTTCGGTCTGCTCTGGGAGCCCATCGGCGGCCTGATCACCGACTTCGGCAACTGGATGACCGGCCTCGGCGCCGTCGGCTCCGGCGTCTTCGGCGCCATCAACCGTGGTCTGCTCCCGGTCGGCATGCACCAGTTCGTGAACACCGTCGCCTGGCAGGAGATCGGCTCCTTCACCGACTCGTCCGGCGCCGTCTGGCACGGCGACCTGCCGCGCTTCTTCCACGGTGACCCGACCGCCGGTCAGTTCATGTCCGGCTTCTTCCCGATCATGATGTTCGCCCTGCCGGCCGTCGCCCTGGCGATCACCCACGCCGCCCGCCCCGAGCGCCGCAAGGTCGTCGGCGGCATGATGTTCTCGCTCGCCCTGACCTCGTTCGTCACGGGTATCACAGAGCCCATCGAGTTCGCCTTCATGTTCCTGGCACCGCTGCTGTACGTGATCCACGCGGTGCTCACCGCCGCCTCGATGGTCATCACCTCGGCCCTCGGCGTGCACCACGGCTTCACCTTCTCCGCCGGTGCGCTGGACTACTTCCTGAACTGGACCTACGCCACCAAGCCCTGGATGATCATCCCGATCGGCCTGGCCTTCGCGGCGGTCTACTACGTGGTCTTCCGCTTCGCGATCACCAAGTTCAACATCATGACCCCGGGCCGCGAGCCCGAGGAGGAGCTCGAGGACCTCACCAAGGCGTGAGCCTCACCCTGGACAACGGAGAGGCCCCGGAACCGTACGGTTCCGGGGCCTTTCCCGTACTCAGATCTCGTACACCGCGCCCGCGTACGCCAGCTCCGACGGCCCGTCGTACAGCGCCCGCGCGTCCGCCAGGTTCCGCTCGCCGTCCGTCCACGGCGGGATGTGGGTCAGCACCAGCCGGCCCACCGAGGAGCGGGCCGCCTCCGCGCCCGCCTCGCGGCCGTTGAGGTGGAGCGCCGGGATGTCCTCCTTGCCGTGCGTGAAGGACGCCTCGCAGAGGAACAGGTCCGTGCCGGCCGCGAGTTCGTGCAGGGCGTCGCAGGCTCCCGTGTCGCCGGAGTACGTGAGCGAACGGCCGCCGTGCTCGATCCTGATGCCGTACGCCTCCACCGGGTGGCACACCTTCTCCGTACGGACGGAGAACGGGCCGAGCTCGAAGGAGCCGGACTTCAGGGTGCGGAAGTCGAAGACCTCGCTCATCGACCTCTCCGAGGGGGTGTCGGCGTACGCCGTGGTCAGGCGCTGCTCGGCGCCCTCCGGGGCGTAGACCGGGAGCGCGTCGCAGCGGCCGCCCTCGTGCCGGTAGTAGCGGGCGACGAAGTATCCGCACATGTCGATGCAGTGGTCGGCGTGGAGGTGGCTGAGGAAGATGGCGTCGAGGTCGTACAGACCGATGTGGCGCTGCAGCTCGCCGAGGGCGCCATTGCCCATGTCGAGGAGCAGCCGGAAGCCGTCGGCCTCTACGAGGTAGCTCGAACAGGCCGAGTCCGCGGACGGGAACGACCCGGAGCAGCCGACGACGGTGAGCTTCATGGAGCGTGAACCTCCGAGGGCGGAGAGCGGCGGGGGAGGTCGTGCGATGCGTCGAGCGTAAGGCGCCACCCCGTCCGTCGCTCCTCCGTGGCGGCTCGTTGTGGGCGAACTCACGGGCTCTGTCACCGGTTCGGATGGACCTGGGGCGGGAGAGCGGGAGGGGCGGGCGGCCGGTAACGTCTTCGGGTATGGACACGTCCTGGTGGCCGGCGCTCGCCGCGGTCGTGGTGATCGCGCTGGTCGTGGCGCTGGCGGACGGCATGAAGCGCGCGGGCCGGCGCCCAGGGGGCCGGACGCGGCCGCCGGCACGGCCCTACGCGCCGGGGCGGATGCCGCAGCGGCTCCCGACGAGGCTCCCCCGGCCGGGCGAGATCTGGTGGGCGGATGTGCCCTACGAGGACGGGCCGGGGTCGAAGGACCGGCCGTGCCTGGTCCTCGTGCTGCGGGGCGACAGCGCGCTGGTCGCGAAGATCACCAGCAAGTACCACGACGAGCGGCCGGGTGTGATCGCGCTGCCGCCGGGGGCGGTGGGGGACGCGCGGGGGCGGCCTAGCTTCCTGGAGACGGATGAGCTGCGGGAGGTGCCGGTGTGGGAGTTCCGGCGCCGTGTGGGGACGGCGGACCCGGTCGTATGGGACCAGGTCCGCCACCTGGCCTGACGGCCGTTGTGGGGCCGGGGTGCGGGCCCCTGCTCGGGCGGCGGCCCCGTGGCGGCGGGGTCCACGGGGCGGAAGCGCCCGCATGGGCGCCGTCCCGTGTGCCCACCCGTCCCGCCCTGCGGGACGATTGCCCACACGGGGGTGGGTGGGCGGAACGTAAGCCCACGACGTGGGCCTACGCCCAGAGCTGGCCTTGCACCGTTTCGATTGCTTCTTCCGTCGTCTTTGCCGTGTACAGGCCCGTCGACAGGTACTTCCAGCCGCCGTCCGCCACCACGAAGACGATGTCCGCGCTCTCGCCCGCCTTCACGGCCTTGTTCCCGACGCCGATCGCCGCGTGGAGCGCCGCGCCCGTCGAGACGCCGGCGAAGATGCCCTCCTGCTGGAGGAGTTCCCGGGTGCGGGTGACCGCGTCGGCGGAGCCGACCGAGAAGCGGGTGGTGAGGACCGAGGCGTCGTACAGCTCGGGGACGAAGCCCTCGTCCAGGTTCCGCAGCCCGTACACCAGGTCGTCGTACCGCGGTTCGGCGGCGACGATCTTGACGTCGGGCTTGTGCTCGCGCAGGTAGCGGCCGACGCCCATCAGGGTGCCGGTGGTGCCCAGGCCCGCCACGAAGTGGGTGATGGAGGGGAGGTCCGTCAGGATCTCCGGGCCCGTGGTGGCGTAGTGGGCGCCCGCGTTGTCCGGGTTTCCGTACTGGTAGAGCATCACCCACGAGGGGTTCTCGGCCGCGATCTCCTTGGCGACCCGTACCGCCGTGTTCGACCCGCCCGCCGCCGGGGACGAGACGATCTCGGCGCCCCACATGGCGAGCAGCTGGCGCCGCTCCTCGCTGGTGTTCTCCGGCATGACGCAGACGATGCGGTAGCCCTTGAGCTTCGCCGCCATCGCCAGCGAGATACCGGTGTTGCCGCTGGTCGGCTCGAGGATGGTGCAGCCGGGGGTGAGCCGGCCGTCCTTCTCGGCCTGCTCGATCATGTGGAGCGCGGGGCGGTCCTTGACCGAGCCGGTGGGGTTGCGGTCCTCCAGCTTGGCCCAGATGCGGACGTCGTCCGACGGGGAGAGCCGGGGCAGGCGGACCAGGGGCGTGTTGCCGACCGCCGCGAGCGGGGAGTCGTAGCGCATGTGGATCAGACCATGCCGCCGGCCACGGCCGGCAGGATCGTGACGCTGTCGCCGTCGGCCAGCTTGGTGTTGATGCCGTCGAGGAAGCGGACGTCCTCGTCGTTCAGGTAGACGTTGACGAAGCGGCGCAGCTCGCCGCCCTTGGCCTCGTCGATGAGCCGGGCCTGGATGCCCGCGTGGCGGGTCTCGAGGTCGGCGAAGAGCTCGGCGAGCGTCTCACCGCTGCCCTGGACGGCCTTCTGGCCGTCGGTGTAGGTGCGGAGGATGGTCGGGATGCGGACCTCGATGGCCATGGCGTGGGCTCCTGTCGGGAGTGGCGTGAAGGGCGCGCGGCTCTGGGCCCCCGCGCGGGGTGGTGCTCCTGGGGCGCTCGTACGCCCCCGCTCACATCGCGCTGGCGAGACGGCACAGGTCGACGTGCAGCCGCGCCACGAGCAGCGCGCTGCCCGGCGTCGTCACTTCGCTCACGTCGTGGGGAACCATGCGGTCATCGTATCGATTCCCGGTCCGGGTTCCGGAATGTGATCTCAGATGACGGACACATCGTGCTCGCCTGCCGGACGCGGGGGCGGATGCGGGGACGGATGCGGGCCGAGGAGGCCGTCACACGTACTCCTCGACGACCTGCACGTCCTCCTCGGTCACGACGCCCTCGACGATCCTGAACGAGCGGAACTGGAAGGGGCCGGCGCCGTCGGTGTCGGCGGTGGAGACCAGGACGTAGTGCGCGCCGGGCTCGTTCGCGTACGAGAGGTCGGTACGGGACGGGTAGGCCTCGGTGGCGGTGTGCGAGTGGTAGATGACCACGGGCTCCTCGTTCCGGTCGTCCATCTCGCGGTAGAGCTTCAGCAGGTCGGCCGAGTCGAACTCGTAGAACGTGGGCGAGCGGGCGGCGTTCAGCATCGGGATGAACCGCTCGGGGCGGCCGCTGCCGGCGGGACCCGCGACCACGCCGCAGGCCTCGTCGGGGTGGTCCGCGCGGGAGTGCGCCACGATCTGGTCGTACAGGGCCCGGGTGATGGTCAGCATGTCCGACAGGATAAGCAGACGGGCCGTCCCGTACCGAGGAGTGGTACGGGACGGCCCGAATGCCGAGATACCCGAGGTCAGGAGCGCTTGGCGAAGGCCGCGCCCTCCGGGTTGCGTGCCTTCAGGACCAGGTACGCGACACCGAGGATCAGGGCCCACAGCGGCGCGCAGTACAGCG
This sequence comes from Streptomyces sp. NPDC029169, assembly GCF_055563935.1. Classification (NCBI taxonomy): domain Bacteria; kingdom Bacillati; phylum Actinomycetota; class Actinomycetes; order Kitasatosporales; family Streptomycetaceae; genus Streptomyces; species Streptomyces sp. NPDC029169. The sequence goes on along the minus strand of NZ_JBVHXA010000018.1, from coordinate 56,607 downwards.
AGATCCGGGCGTCCTTGTCGATGCCCATCATCACGATGACCATGCCGATGAAGGCGAGCGAGAAGAGGCTGAACCAGATGCCGCCCGGTGCCTTGAAGGACGACTGGGGCAGCTCGCCGCGGTCGGCCTTGAGGCGGAAGCGGACCTGGCAGACCAGGATCATGATCCAGGCCCACATGCCGGAGATGGTGGCGAAGGAGACGACGTAGTTGAACGCGTCGCCGGGCCACTGGTAGTTGATCCAGACGCCGACCATCATCAGCCCGGCGGAGAACGAGGTGCCGACGAGCGGCAGGCCGTTCTTGGTGAGCTTGGTGAAGAACTTCGGGCCCTGGCCGTTGAGCGCGAGGTCGCGCAGCATGCGGCCGGTGGAGTACATGCCCGAGTTGCAGGAGGAGAGCGCGGCGGTCAGGACGACGAAGTTCACAATCGCGGCGCCGACGCCGAGGCCCATCTTCTCGAAGGCCGCGACGAACGGGGAGACGCCCGGCTGGAAGTGGGTCCACGGGACGACCGACAGGATCATGATCAGCGCGCCGACGTAGAAGACGGCGATGCGCCACGGCACCGTGTTGATGGCCTTGGGCAGGACGGTCTTCGGGTCCTTGGACTCGCCCGCCGTCACACCGACCAGCTCGACGGCGAGGAAGGCGAACATGACCATCTGCAGGGTCATCAGGGTGGAGCCGATGCCCTTGGGGAAGAAGCCGCCCTCGGACCACAGCAGGGTCATCGACGCGGTGTCGCCGGCGTCGGAGAAGCCGATGGTGAGGATGCCGGCGCAGATGAGGATCATGCCGACGATCGCGGTGACCTTGACCATGGAGAACCAGAACTCGAGCTCGCCGAAGAGCTTGACCGAGATCAGGTTCGCGAGGAACAGGACGACCGTGAAGATCAGGGCGAACACCCATTGCGGCTGATCGAGCCAGCCGTCCGCGTTCTTGGTCCAGTACTGCATGTACTCGGACGCCGCGGTCACCTCGGTGATGCCGGTGACGACCCAGAAGAGCCAGTACGTCCAGCCGGTCACGAAGCCCGCGAAGGGGCCGATGAACTCGCGCGCGTACTCCGAGAAGGAGCCGGAGACGGGCCGGTACATGAGGAGCTCGCCGAGCGCCCGCATGATGAAGAAGATGACGAGGCCCGCGATCGCGTACGCGAGGATCAGGCTGGGTCCCGCCTTGGAGATGCCCTTGCCCGCGCCGAGGAAGAGTCCGGTGCCGATGGCGCCGCCGATCGCGATCATCTGGATCTGGCGGGCGCCGAGTGCCCGGTGGTACCCCTCGCCGTCGGCGGAGTCCGCGGCCTCATTGCCGTCGTGCTGCTTGTCGACCTGCACTGAGGTCATGGTGATGCGCCTTTCTCCATGCTGATCCCCCCGGATGTGTATGGAGTGCTACCGGCGGTCAGCCGGCCACAGCGCCACCGGGAACAGGGATGGCGTCCCCGGCGGTCGTGAAGATTTATCACGGGGGAAACAGTGATCGAGGAGAGGTGATGTGGCGCACGCCACATGAAAAAGGGGACAAAAGCCACTCAAGAGGACCAGTACGAACACTTTGGTGACGTATTCGTTATCCGGATTTGAGTGTCCGCTGAGCGAACGGCAGCCGAGCAGCACTCAACCAGCACTCAAGCGCCGGGCATCAGCGTCTCGACGAGGGACTCCTGGAGCGCACCCAGCCAGAGGTACGCCATCACCATCGGCTTGCGCGGATCGGTGTCCGGCAGCCGGTACAGGTCCCCGGTCTCGTCCTCGTCGGTGACCTCCAGACGGGTCCCGATCGTCAGCCGGAGGTCGTTGAGCGCGCCGAGCCAGCCGCGGGACTCGTCGGCGGTCAGCTTGAGGACCGCCCCGCCCTCGCCGGTCGAGGTGAGCGCGTCGAGGCTGTGGATCACCGCGAGGGCGTCCTGCCGCTTACGGGCGCGCAGGTCGTTCTCGGTGTAGCGGCGGAAGTCGGCCGCCGCCGCCCGCAGCTCCTCGTCGTCGTCCGCGTACGCGTCGGGGAAGAGCCGCTTGAGCGCGGGGTCCTTCGGGGCCTCGCTCGGGCCCTCGGCGAAGAGCGCGGCCAACGGGTCCTCGCCCTCCACGGGCTCGTCGCCCGGCCCGATCAGCTCCATGAGCTGTACGGCGAGGGAGCGCAGGATGGAGATCTCGACCTCGTCGAGGGCGACGGCGGCGCCGCCGCCGGGCAGGGCCTCGAACTGTCCGGCCATCAGCCGCGGTCCTGGGAGAGGGTCGCCCACAGCCCGTAGCCGTGCATCGCCTGCACGTCCCGCTCCATCTCCTCGCGGGTGCCGCTGGAGACGACCGCGCGGCCCTTGTTGTGCACGTCGAGCATCAGCTTGTGCGCCTTGTCCTTGGAGTAACCGAAGTACGCCTGGAAGACGTAGGTCACATAGCTCATCAGATTGACCGGATCGTTGTGCACGAGGGTCACCCACGGCACGTCCGGCTCCGCGACGGCGAAGGTCTCTTCGGCCGATTCCGTGCGTTCGATCTCAATAGGCGCGACGCTCACTTACCCCATGCTGCCACCTCGGGAGGGCCGTCGCACAAACGGGTCAGCCCCGCGCGCCGCCCGCGCGAATAGAAATCGTCACTCTGACGATTTCTGCGGTAGCATCCCTGACATGAACGCTGCGGACCTTGGGCTCCCGGTGGACGTGCCGTCGACCGCGCTCTTCACCGACCAGTACGAGCTGACCATGCTCCAGGCGGCCCTCAGGGCCGGCACCGCCGACCGGCGCTCCGTCTTCGAGGTCTTCACCCGTCGCCTGCCCGAGGGGCGGCGCTACGGTGTGGTGGCCGGTGTCGGACGGGTCCTCGACGCCGTCGAGAACTTCCGCTTCGACGCGGGCGTCCTCGGCTTCCTGCGCGAGCAGGGCATCGTCGACGAGCCGACGCTCCAGTGGCTGGCCGCCTACCGCTTCTCGGGCGACATCTGGGGCTACCCCGAGGGCGAGGTGTACTTCCCCGGCTCCCCGATCCTGCGGGTCGAGGGCTCCTTCGCCGAGTGCGTGCTCCTGGAGACCGTGATCCTCTCGATCCTCAACCACGACTCGGCGATCGCGGCGGCGGCCTCCCGGATGTCGGCCGCGGCCGGCGGGCGGCGGCTGATCGAGATGGGTGCCCGGCGCACCCACGAGCTGGCCGCCGTCGCCTCCGCGCGGGCGGCCTACGTCGGCGGCTTCGGGGCCACCTCGGACCTCGCGGCCGGTTTCCGCTACGGCATCCCGACCGTCGGCACCTCCGCGCACGCCTTCACCCTGCTGCACGACAGCGAGCGGGACGCGTTCCGGGCCCAGGTGGAGACGCTGGGCCGCGGTACGACGCTGCTCGTCGACACCTACGACGTGGCCGAGGCCGTCCGTACCGCCGTCGAGGTGGCGGGAACGGAGCTCGGAGCCGTACGGATCGACTCCGGGGACCTGCTGCTCGTGGCGCACCGGGTCCGGGCGCAGCTCGACGAGCTGGGCGCGAAGAACACCAAGATCGTGGTCACCTCGGACCTGGACGAGTACGCCATCGCCTCGCTCGCGGCGGCGCCGGTCGACGCGTACGGGGTGGGCACGCAGCTGGTCACCGGCAGCGGGCACCCGACGTGCTCGATGGTCTACAAGCTGGTCGCCCGCGCCCAGTCGGCCGATCCGAAGGCGCCGCTGACGGCGGTGGCGAAAAAGTCGCTCGGCGGCAAGGCCTCGGTCGGCGGCCGCAAGTGGGCGGCACGGCGGGTGGACGCGGACGGCGTCGCGGAGGCGGAGGTCGTCGGCACCGGCCCGGTCCCGGCCGAGCTCGTCGACCGCCAGCTCCTGGTCGAGCTGGTGAAAGGCGGCGACGTGGTGGCCCGCGAGCCCCTTGAGGCGGCCAGGTCGCGGCACATCGCGGCGCGGGCCGGGCTGCCGATGTCGGCCATCCAGCTGTCGCGGGGTGAGCCGGTGCTGCCGACGGAGTACGTGTAACACCCTGCGAGGCCCCCTCCCGAAGCCGGGGGGAAGTCTCTAGGCTCGAAGCCATCCCCCTTCCGACACCCTCCGTTCCCGTCACCCGCCCACCGAAGGACACCCGCCATGCACCGCGCATTGATCGTCGTGGACGTTCAGAACGACTTCTGCGAGGGCGGCAGCCTCGCGGTGGCGGGGGGAGCGGATGTCGCCGCCGCCATCACCGACCTGGTCGGCGAGGCGGCGGGCGCCGCGTACCGGCACGTGGTCGCCACCCGCGACCACCATGTCGCCCCGGGCGACCACTTCTCCGACGCGCCGGACTACGTGACCTCCTGGCCGGTGCACTGTGTCGCCGGCACGGAGGGCGTGGGCTTCCACCCGAACTTCGCCCCTGCGGTCGCCTCCGGGGCGATCGACGCGGTGTTCGACAAGGGGGCGTACGAGGCGGCGTACAGCGGCTTCGAGGGGCGTGACGAGAACGGGGTCATGCTCGCCGACTGGCTGCGGGCGCACGACGTCGACGAGGTGGACGTCGTGGGCATCGCGACGGACCACTGCGTACGGGCGACGGCGCTGGACGCGGCCCGGGAGGGGTTCCGTACGCACGTCCTCCTGGACCTCACGGCGGGCGTCGCGAAGGAGACGACCGAGCGGGCCCTTGAGGAGCTGCGCGGGGCCGGGGTGGAGCTCACGGGCAAGCCGGTCGTGGTCTAGGTCCGGAGTCCAGGTCCGGATCCGGGCGCTCTCTCCGAGGAGCGCTATCCGGCCAAGAAGTTGACAGGGACCTGACACTTCAACATCCCTGTGGGACCTTCCTTCTCGCTCACCCCCACAAGGACGTGGCACAAAGGAGCGTCATGAGGAAGTCATCGAAACTCGCGTGCGTCACCGCCCTGATCGTCGCGGCCACCGCCGGCGCGTCTACGGCGGCGACCGCGTCAGCCCCCACCGCCGAGCAACTGGTCGACGGCGTGATCGTGGTCGCGGGCAACACCTGCACCTGGACCAACGCCCGGACCAGCGCCAACCCGCCCAGCACGCTGACCATCGACCGCAACACGATCAACAAGCCGGGCGGCAACCTGACCTGCAGCGGAAGCATCACCGCCACCCTCAACAACAACCCCACGGTCACCTTCGACGACGCGGCCGGCCGTGCGACGGCCGACGTCATCGACATCACGGGACAGCAGAGCGGCATCTCCTGCCGCTACAAGGCGACGAACGTCCTGTTGAACCGCGACGGAACCACCCGTAAGTACGTGAATCAGGCGTTCACCGCCACGAAGACCTCCGGCAGCTTCCTCTGCCCGGGCTCGGTCACCACCGCCGCGGGCGACGCTTCACTGCTCTTCCACTGACCCACTGGGGGGCCGGTCGCCCGCGGCCTAGGCGGCCGGCCTCGGCAGGGCCCGTACGGGGTGCCACAGCTCGTGCGGCGCCGTGCGCCACAGGAGGCCGTCCGGGTGGTGGAGGACGGCGGTGATCTCGTCCGGGGTCGGCGGTTCCGCATTGCCGCGGAGGTAGACCGCTCGCAGACCGAGGTTCCGCAGCCGGGTCAGGGCGCGGGCGCGGTTCGCGGCGTGGACGAGGAAGCGGACCGTGGCCCCGTCGCCGGCCGGGCTCGGCAGCCCTATCGCGACCACCACACTGCCACCCGGCAGCTTGCAAAACCCTCCACCGGGCATGCCGAAACCACTCCCCCGTGAGCTCGCTGTCAATAAGAGATCCGTCAGACGCACCTAAACACGATCGGCCGCCGCCCGCTAGAGGGCGACGGCCGATTGCGCTCTGACCTGCGGCGATGCCGGTTACTTCGTGGACGGACCCACCTGGACGGTGATCGTCTGGCCGTTCCTCGGCTCCTTGACGACCGTGATCTTGGTGTTGGTGTCAGTTACACGGACACCGGCTCGCGCCGTCTCCTCGAACCAGTACGTGCCCTTGCGGTCGTCGAAGACCGGGTTGCCGGCCTGCTGCGGGATCCACGTCGCGACGTCCGCCTTGTGCAGCTGGAAGCCGTCCGTGTGGGCGAGGCCGAACGGCGAGTCGTACGCCTGGATGCGGTTGCGCAGCAGGGTGCCGTCGCGCCACTTCAGCGGGCTCGGGTGCGCGTCGATCGGAAGGACGAGGCCCTGGCCCGGGTGGACCGACGTGTTGTTGTCCTTCTGCGAGGTGTCCCACAGCCAGATGAGCAGACCGTTCTGGTACGGGTAGTGCTCGACCCAGCTCGCCTTGTCACCCGTGAAACCGAAGTTGTACGGGCCGACCTTGAGGGTCGCGTCGTACGAGACGTACTGGCGGTTCTCCGCGAGGTAGTACTGCTCGTACTCCTTGGTGAAGTTGGCGCCGACCCGCGAGAAGCCCTTCGCGACCCAGCCGTTGTCACCGTTCTCGGCGTTGTCCGAGAAGACGGCGGCACCGTCGGCGGTCAGCGTGATGGCGTCGGCCGTGAAGCCCTTGCCGCCCGCGCCGCCGTCCGTCTGGTAGCGGAAGCGGAGGTCGAACTTCTTGCCCGCGTAGGCGTCCAGCGGATAGACGAGCTTCTTGTGCGCGCCCGAGACGTCGGTCAGCGCCGGGGCGCCGCTCGCGTCGCGCGGGAGGGCCTTGCCGTCGGCGGTGCCGTCCAGGGCCGTCCAGTTGGCGCCGCCGTCCGTCGACACCTCGGTGTAGAGGTAGTCGTAGTCCAGCTCGATGTCGTACCAGCCCTGGAGCTCCAGGGAGGCGGTCGACTTGCCCGTCAGGTCGACGGAGCGGGTCAGGGTGTTCTTGAGGTCGTCACCCATGTTGCTCCACCACTGCGTGGCGCCCTCGGCGGGCTTCACGACCTCGGTGGTGACCTTCTTCTTCGGCAGCTCGACGACAAGCGCCTGGGGGTTCTTCGTGTTGTACGCGGCCACGCCCAGCTTGTGGGTGGTGTTGGTGCCGCGCTGCTCGTTGCTCACCTTGGCGTAGTTCAGCCAGCCGAGCTGGAGCTTGTCCCAGGCGTTCATGTCGCCGGGCAGATCGCCGATCGAGTCCTTGCCCCGGCCGAGCCACGAGCCGGAGGACATCAGGGACCAGAACCCGGTCGAGTTCTCGGCGCCCTTGTTGCCCGAGGTGTCGTAGTGGTCGGGCAGACCGAGGTCGTGGCCGTACTCGTGCGCGAAGACGCCGAGGCCGCCGTTCTCCGGCTGCATCGTGTAGTCGCCGACCCAGATGCCGGTGTCACCGATCTGCGTGCCGCCGGCCTTGTTGTCCGCCGGGCCGGTCTTGCCCGCGTTGGTGCCGTACGCGTACCAGCGGTGGGCCCACAGGGCGTCGGTGGCCTGGTCGCCGCCGCCCGCCGACTCGTCCTCGCCCGCGTGGACGATCTGGAAGTGGTCGATGTAGCCGTCGGCCTCGTTGAAGTTGCCGTCGGCGTCGAAGTCGTAGCGGTCCCACTTGTCGTACTCGGCCATGTCGGCCTTGATCTGGGCGTCGGTGCGGCCCTTGGCCTTCTGGTCGGCGACGAAGGCGGTGACGCCGTCGCGGACCGCGTCCCAAACGTTGGCGCAGTTGGTCTGACCGCAGTAGTTCGAGCCGTAACGGGCCTCGTTGTACTCGACCTTGACCCAGTCCGAGACGCCGCCCTCGACCGAGTAGCGGCCGGAGGAGGTCTTCTCGTAGTAGGTCTTCAGGGACTGCTTGGGCTGTCCCTCGGCGTCCTTGCCGGTACCGAAGTACAGGTCCTGGAAGTGCTGCTGGTTGTAGTCCTTCTGCCAGGCCGTCGAGTTGTCCTTCGAACGGTCCGGCTCGGCTATCCGGTTGTGCAGCGGACCGGGCTCGCCGCCGAACTTCGGCTTCGGCTCGGTGGTGTCGTCGTCGGCGCGGTCCACAAGGGTCGTGTTGTCGACCTTGTCGCCGAACTCGACGAGGATCGTGAAGATCTTGTCGGTCTTCTCCCGGGCGAGCTCGACGTACTTCTTGCTGTCGAGCTTGACGACCTGGGAGCCCCCGCGGCGCTCGATCGCGGCGTCGCCGTTGAGCACCTGCTCCATGGCGGCCTTGCGCTGCTGCTCCTGCTGCTTGCTGTACGGACCGTCGAGGTCGTGGTCGACCGCGAGCTTGTCCACGTCGGCACCCGGAGCGGGGTCCTGCCGCTCGATGCCGGCAGGCGCCGCCGGGCCTCGGTCCTCGGCCCATGCGGTGGCGAAAGTCGAGGCGGTCGCGGCAGTGGCCGCGAGCGCCACGACGACTGCGGACGCTCTGATCGCCCGTCGTCTGTTGGTCACTTGATGTGTTCCTCCCCGGCGCCCTCGACCGCGCGGACCGAGGGTGGGGTGTCCGCGGGCGGGGTCGCGCGTCACAAGTGACGACATTCGACCGGAGTTACGCGAGAAAAGACAGACCTTGACTTGCACAGACCAACTGCACTATGCAGGAGTCGATTTCCGATATCCGGACGTCGACGGCACAGCCACCAGGCGCATCACAGGGGGTCGTTGACGGAGACGGTGACTCCATGCGCCCCCCGTGCATCCGCACCGTGGGTTAGGTCACGCTTACTACCCGTTCCGCTCGGGCATCCACCGTCATAGAGTCGCTCGGGAGTGCGACCTGCCGATGCATCGAGGGACGGTACCCGTCATGCCGCGTCCGAACGCCGCACAACTCGCCTATGGTTCGGCCACCGTCGTCTTCTCGACCGTCGCCCTGCTGCTGCTGTCCCGCACGACGACCGCGCTGGGGATCGTCGTGATCAGCACCGCCGGGCTGCTCCTCGGGCTGCTCGTCACGGTGACGATGCCGGCGCACCGCAAGGCACCCGACCCGGTGCCGGCGCCCCTCCCCCAGACGGACGAGATCCGGGTACCGGCCGTCCGCGTGGGTGCGGGGGCCGATACCCGGATCGGTTCGAACTCGTAGCTACTGCTGAGGGATCGAGACCACCACGGTCTTGGCGGCCTTGTCGTGCAGGCCCTGCTTGTAGGGCTTGTCGACCAGGATCAGGATGAGCAGGAGCAGCGGCCACAGGCAGGCGCAGCAGATCAGCGCGGGCAGCCACAGCACGACGGCGCGGATCAGCGAGGCGTTCATCGGCGGTGTGGAGCCGTCGTTGAGCATCGCGACCCGCAGCTTCATCCACTTCTTGCCCAGCGTCTGGCCGCCGCCCTTGGTCACCATCACGGTGTCGTAGCCGATGTACGCGACGATGGTGATGAGCTGGAAGACGAGACCGGTGCCGGTGCTGGTCGCGTTGATCGTGTCGCCGAAGTCGTCGCTCTCGGTCGCCCGGTCGTAGACGTTGAACGGGATGCCGATGATGGCGAGCGGCACGGCGACGATCAGCCAGTCGATGATCCTCGCGAGGATGCGCTTGCCGGAGTCGGCGAGCGGCGGCATCCCGGCCAGCGGATCCGTACCGCCGTAACCGCCTCCGCCGCCGTAGGGCTGGGAGCCGTACGGCGGGGGCGGTGGGGGGACGTTGTCGTACGGCGAACCGGGCGGCGGGCCGCCGGGGGGAGGGCCACCGGGCGGGGGTCCTTCGGGGGGCGGTCCTTCGGGGGGAGGGCCGCCGGGGGGCGGTTCTTCGGGGGGCTGCTGTTGCCCGCCAGGCGGCGAGCCCGCCGACGGCGGCGTGGGCTCCTGCGGCTTCTTGAGGAACGGATCGTCCTCGGGCGGCTGGCCGGGCGTCGGCTGGTCGTTGCTCATGGGGGCAGTGCATCCCGCGAGGCAGGGCCCCGCAAGGAATCGCCGCCCGTTCGGGGGACCGCCGTACGGGGCCCCCGAACGGCGGTGGCTAACCGGCCACGAAGGTGTGCGCCGCCTTGTCGTGCCAGCACTGGCGCCAGGGGCGGTCGAAGAGGCACCACAGGACGTTGAGGACGCCGAGGACCAGCAGCCCCAGGACGCTGTAGACGAGCCAGCGGCGCAGGGCCGCGCCGAACGTCGGCGGCTCGTGCGCCTCGATGTCCCGCACCTGGAGACCGCAGAGCTTCTTCCCGAGCGTGCGGCCCCACTTGGCCGTGGGCAGCGCCTCGTACAGCACGCCGAGGACCAGGAGGGCGGCGAGCGCGATCCCGAAGTTGACGGAGGTGGTGCCGTCCAGGAGCCAGACCTGGACCGTGACACCGGACTGCTTGGCCGCCTCGATCTTGGCGTCGATGTGGTCGAGCGCCTTCGTGACGAAGGGGAAGGACGCCCCGCCGACGAGCGCGCCGAGGACGAGGGTGTCGACGAGCCGGGCGACGAGCCGCTTGGCCAGACCGGCGGGGCGGGCGGCGGCCTGGGCACGGGCCGCCTGAAGGAACAGGTCCTCGACCGGCGGCTTCCAGGGGACGACCGGCTGCTCGGCCCCGGCCTGCTGTGGAGCGGCGGCCGGGGACTGCGCGAGCTGGTGGACCTGCTGGGGCCAGGAGGGAGCGCCGCCGCCGGGGCCGGTGGTGACGGGGGCGGGGGTGGGGGTGGGGCTGGGCGCGGGGGCCGCGGGCGCTGCGGCCTGGGCCTGGGCCTGGGCCTGGCCGGGCACGTGCGGGAGGGGCGCGCGCGGGGCCTGCCCGCCGGGCTGCGAGGCCCTGAGGGCCTGGGGGCCCTGGGGCCCCTGGGCGCTATGGGCGCTCTGGGCGCTCTGGGCGCTCTGGGCGTTCGCCGCGCCCTGCGGCGGGAGGGCGCGGATCGTCATCGTGCCCTCCGGCACGGGAGCCTGCGCCGACGCCTCCGGCTTCGCCTGCCGTACGCCGGGCAGCGCACCGCCCGTCGGGTCGGCGGCCGGCGCCGGGGTCACGGGCATCCCGCCCAGCCGGGCCTGGGCCCCGGAGGGCTTCGGCTGGGGGTTCGGCTCGGGGTTCGGGGTCCGGGCGGCGGCCACGCGGGGGTCCTGCCCCGGCTCCGGCGCGCCCCAGGAGACCTTCCGATCCCGGTCGCCACCGAAGCCGGTCTGGCGCGAGACGTCCGCCTGCCACGCCGAGGCGGGCTCGGGCTGGGGTTCGGGTCGAGGCTCGGGCTCAGGCTCGGGACTCGTACCGGCGGCCGGCTCCTCGTCGAAGAAGACCGGTCCCGTCTCCTCCACGGCGGGCACGGGGGCCGGCGAGGAGACCACGGGCGCGGGCGAGGGGTTCGGAGCCAGGGCCGGCCCGGCGGGCATCGCCGAGGCCGGTGCGGCCGGCGGAACCTCTCCGTCCTTGGGCGCGGGCCGGCTCGTCCCGGGCACCCAGGCTCCCCCGTTCCAGTACCGGATGTATCCGGGAATGGACGGGTCCGGGTAGTACCCGGCCTGCGGTACCTCCCCGCCGGCTCCAGGAGGAGTAGCCACTGCCCCGACTCCGTTCCGTGACGATGCTTGTCTCAGGGAGAGACAGTAACGAAGAACGCCGCCCCGGGAACAAAGAGGCCGCGAGAAACCCGCCTTCGAGCGACATACCTACAGAACCTGCCACTCACCGTCACGCTCAGGCCGAGGATCCCGCCCCGAAGACCTGCGAAGGCCGCCGCGAAGACCGCCGGAAAATCTCCCGGAAAAAACTTCCGCGAAGTCGCGTAATGGCCGGCCGCCACCGCGCTCTCTCCCTGTGCGGGCCCACCCGGGGCCCCGTACCGGAGAGGACGTCACGCCATGCAGAACACCGAGAACACCGTGGTCGAGCGCGAGCTGGAGCTGAAGCTGGTGCTCTCCCCCGAGCGCTCCATCCCCGTCCCGGCCCGGCTCGCCTACCGCACCACCGACCCGTACGCCGTGCACATCACCTTCCACGTCGGCTCGGAGTGCCCGGTCAACTGGACCTTCGCGCGCGAGCTGCTCGTCGAGGGCGTCTTCCGGCCGTGCGGCCATGGGGACGTCCGTATCTGGCCCACAAAGGTCGACGGGCGCAACGTCGTCCTGATGGCGCTCTCCTCCCCCGACGGCGACGCGCTGCTCGAAGCGCCCTCCGCGCAGGTGTCTGCCTGGCTGGAGCGGACCCTGCGCGCCGTCCCGCCGGGCACCGAGTCCGAGCAGCTCGGCATCGACGACGGCCTCGCCGAACTGCTCGCCACCACCGTGGTGGGCGACGACCTCTGGCTGCGCGACCCGTGGCCGTCGGACGAGTCGCAGGACGGCGAGGCGTGAACGCCGGTCCCTCAGAAGAGCTTTCCGGGGTTCAGGATGCCCAGCGGGTCGAAGGTCCGCTTGATGCCCCGCTGCATCTCCACCCCCACCGGCCCCAACTCCCGCGCCAGCCACTCCTTCTTCAGTACGCCCACGCCGTGCTCGCCCGTGATCGTGCCGCCCAGCTCGAGGCCGAGCGCCATGATCTCGTCGAAGGACTCCCGCGCCCGCCGCGACTCGTCCTCGTCCGCATGGTCGAAGCAGACGACGGGATGGGTGTTGCCGTCGCCCGCGTGCGCGCAGACACCGATGGTCAGGTCGTACTTCTCGGCGATGGCGACCGTGCCGTCGAGCATCGCGGCCAGCTTCGTGCGCGGCACGCAGACGTCGTCGATCATCGTCGCGGACTTGATCGTCTCCAGGGCGGTCAGGGACAGCCGGCGCGCCTGGAGGAGGAGTTCGGACTCGGCGACGTCCTCGGCGGGTACGACCTCGGTGGCCCCGGCCGCCGCGCACAGCGCCCCGACGGCGGCCAGATCGGCGGCCGGGTCCGGGGTGTCGAAGGCACACAGGAGCAGCGCCTCGGTGGTGTTGGGCAGCCCCATGTTCGCCAGCTTGTTGACGGCGCGGATGGTGGTGCCGTCCATCAGCTCAAGGAGAGAGGGCGTATGGCCGCGCTCCATGATCGCGCAGACTGCCTCACATGCCGCCGCCGAAGAGGGGAACTCGGCGGCGAGCGCGAGCTGCTGGGGCGGTTGCGGGCGGAGCGCGAGGGTCGCGCCGACGATGATGCCGAGACTGCCTTCCGAGCCGACGAAGAGCCGGGTCAGGTCATATCCGGCGACGCCCTTGGCGGTACGCCGGCCGGTGGAGAGCAGCCGCCCGTCGGCGAGCACGACGTCCAGGCCGAGGACGTACTCCGCCGTCACCCCGTACTTCACGCAGCACAGGCCGCCGGACGCGGTGCCGATGTTGCCGCCGATGGTGCACGTCTCCCAGCTGGAGGGGTCCGGCGGGTAATAGAGGCCGTGTTCGCCGACGGCGCGGGAGAGGACGGCGTTGACGACGCCCGGTTCGACGACGGCGATCCGGTCGACCGGGTTGATCTCCAGGATCCGGTCCATCCGGACCAGGGAGAGCACGATGCAGTCCTCTGAGGCGTTGGCGCCTCCCGACAGGCCGGTGCGCGCGCCCTGCGGGACGACCGGGACGCGCAGCGCGGTCGCGGTGCGCATGACGTGCTGGACCTGCTCGACGGTGCGCGGGAGCACGACGGCCGCGGGGGTGCCGGAGGGGCAGAAGCTCGCCATGTCGTGGGTGTAGGAGGCGGTGACGTCCGGGTCGGTGATCAGCGCCTCGGCGGGCAGACCCGCGCGCAGGTCCGCGTGGAGCCGCGTCAGAAGATCGTCCATGCGTTCAGCCTGGCACCCGGGGCCATCGGTGTGAACCCGCCGGTCCCGGCTCTTCGTGTGCTCTTCGTACAGGCGCGGAGGGGCGCACAGTGAGCGGCATGAAGACGGAGAACGTGTCGAGGTCGGTCCTGGCGGCGGGGGTGGGTGCGGTGCTCGCGGCGACGGCGCTGCTGTACGCCCCCGATCTCGCACCGGGTCTGTTCGGCGGCGGCGCCCGGTCCGCCCCCGGTCCGGCCGAGCGGGCGGTGATCGCGGCGAACGCGGGTGCGCAGGCTTCGCTGCCCGACCTGGCCGCCCTGATCGGCGACCGCGAGAAGTGGCTGAAGGACCATCCGGCCGACGAGGCGTCCTGGGCGGTGCTGGGGGCGGCGTACACGGAGCGGGGTACGCGGCTCGGCGACCCGGCGTACTACCCGCGGGCCGAACGCGCCCTGAAGCGCTCGCTCGAGGTACGGCCGGCCGCGCGCGGGAACCTCGACGCGCAGCTGGGGCTCGGCGCCCTGGCCAACGCGCGGGGCGACTGGCGGACGGCGCGGTCGTGGGGCGAGGCGGTCCGCAAGGAGGACCCGAAGCGCTGGCCGGTGTACCCGCTGCTGATCGACGCGTACAACGGGCTCGGCGACTACACGTCCGCCCAGAAGGCGATGGCTTCCCTGGAGGAGCTGCACTCGGGCGCGGCGGTGAGTGCGCGGGCGGCGCAGATGTACCGCAACCGGGGCTGGCGCGAGGACGCGGCGGCGGCGGCGAACGACGCGGTGGCGCGGGCGGAGACCGCAGCGGACAGGGCGGCGGCGTTCGCGCGGCTCGGGGATCTGGCGTGGGAGCGGGGCGAGCCGGCGGAGGCGGTGGCGCAGTACGGGACGGCGCTGGGTCTCGTACGGGATCACGGTCCGTCGCTGGCGGGGCGGGCGCGGGCGCTGGCGGCGCTGGGCCGCACGGACGAGGGGCTGCTCGACTACCGGGCGGCGCTCGCGCGGCTGCCGCGGCCGGAGTACGTCCTGGAGGCGGGCGAGTTCTACGAGTCGCTGGGCCTGGACGGGGACGCGCAGGCCCAGTACGAGCTGCTGCGGACGCGGACCTGGGTCGGCGCGGAGGCCGTCCTGGGCCTGTTCGAGGCGGACCACGGCGACCCGGCCGCGGCGGTGCGGCGGCTGACGGCGGAGTGGGCGCGCGGGCACCGGTCGGTGCAGGTGGCGGACGCGCTGGGGTGGGCGCTGTTCCGGTCCGGGGAGCCGAAGGAGGCGTTGGAGTACGCGAGGAGGGCGACGGACGAGGGGCTGCGCAGCGCGCTCTTCTCGTACCACCGGGGGGAGATCGAGCGGGCGTTGGAGGAGCACGGCCCGGCCCGCCGCCACCTGGCGGAGGCGCTGCGGACCAACCCGGACTTCTCCCCGCTCCTCGCCCCGATGGCCCAGGAGGCGCTGGCGGCACTGGGCGACCCCCCGGACGAACTCCCGAAGGAACTACGCCCGGAACCGCCGGCGCCGGCGGAGCCGGCGAACCTGCCGCAGCCGAGTTAGCCAGGCAACCCGCCCCCGCCCCGGGGTTGTGGGCAATCGTCCCGCTGGGCGGGACGGGTGGGCACAACCCGACAACGGCGCCGCACCCGTGGGCACCGTACGCACCGGGAGCCTGGGCCCGGCAAGGGCGCCGTCCGTTGTGCCCACCCGTTCCGCCCCAGCGGAACGAATGCCCACAACGGGGCGGGGGGAAGGGGGCGTGCTCCGGCGCCACCCCCGCGGGCGCCGGAGCACTGCCCGGCGCTCGCTCGGGGTACGGCCGGGTGCTACAGGTTGCCGCGCTTGGCCTGCTCGCGCTCGATCGCTTCGAAGAGGGCCTTGAAGTTGCCCTTGCCGAAGCCCATGGAGCCGTGACGCTCGATCATCTCGAAGAAGACGGTCGGGCGGTCCTGGACCGGCTTGGTGAAGATCTGCAGCAGGTAGCCGTCCTCGTCGCGGTCGACGAGGATCTTCAGCTCGCGCAGGGTCTCGACGGGCACGCGCGTCTCGCCGGCCCACTCGCCGAGGGTGTCGTAGTACGAGTCCGGGACGGAGAGGAACTGGACACCGGCCGCGCGCATGGTGCGGACGGTGGCGACGATGTCGTTCGTGGCCAGCGCGATGTGCTGGACACCCGGCCCGCCGTAGAACTCCAGGTACTCGTCGATCTGCGACTTCTTCTTCGCGATCGCCGGCTCGTTGATCGGGAACTTGACCTTCTTGGTGCCGTCGGCGACGACCTTCGACATGAGCGCCGAGTACTCGGTCGCGATGTCGTCGCCCACGAACTCCTTCATGTTCGTGAAGCCCATGACCTTGTTGTAGAAGGCCACCCACTCGTTCATCATGCCGAGCTCGACGTTGCCGACGCAGTGGTCGATGGCCTGGAAGGTGCGCTTGGCCGGCGGCTCGACGATCGGGTCGGCGGCGACGAAGCCCGGCAGGTAGGGGCCGTCGTAGCCGGAGCGGTCGACGAGGGTGTGGCGGGTCTGGCCGTACGTCTTGATGGCGGCGAGGACGACGGTGCCGTTCTCGTCCTTCAGCTCGTACGGCTCGGCGATGCCGGTGGCGCCGTGCTCGACGGCGTAGGCGTACGCGGCGCGCGCGTCGGGCACCTCGATCGCCAGGTCGACTACGCCGTCGCCGTGCTCGGCGACGTGCTCGGCGAGGAAGCGGCCCCAGTCGGTGGAGGCCTTGATGACGGAGGTGAACACGAAGCGGGCGGCGCCGTTCGTCAGGACGTAACTGGCGGTCTCGCGGCTGCCGTTCTCCGGTCCGGAGTACGCGACGAGCTTCATGCCGAAGGCCGTGGAGTAGTAGTGCGCGGCCTGCTTGGCGTTGCCGACGGCGAAGACGACCGCGTCCATTCCCTTCACGGGGAAGGGATCGGCCTGCCGCGCCGTGGAAGGGGTGTGATCGATGGTCTCAGTCATGACGGCAGAGTCCCGCCGATCGGCAAGCTGCGCAATAGTTCGCCTCAGGACTGGGCAATATGCACAGCGACCGGTCAGTATGGACGGGATACTTGTACAGGATGACCATGGGGAGGTCGCCATGGCGATCGATCATCTGGACGGCCGGCTCATCGTGCTGCTCGCACAGGAGCCCCGGATCGGGGTCCTGGAGGCCTCGCGCCGGCTGGGCGTGGCGCGCGGGACGGTGCAGGCGCGCCTGGACCGCCTCCAGGCGCAGGGGGTGATCCGCGGGTTCGGCCCGCAGGTCGACCCGGCGGCGCTGGGCTATCCGGTGACCGCGTTCGCGACCCTGGAGATCAAGCAGGGCATGGGCGCGGACGTACGGGGCCATCTGGCGACCGTGCCCGAGGTGCTCGAACTGCACACGACCACCGGGCACGGCGACATGCTCTGCCGCCTGGTTGCCCGCTCCAACGCGGACCTCCAGCGGGTGATCGACCGGGTCGTCGGCTTCGAGGGCATCGTGCGGGCGTCGACGGCGATCGTGATGGAGAACCCGGTGCCACTGCGGATCATCCCGCTGGTGGAGCAGGCGGCGGAGGATGGGCCGGCCGGAGTTCCAAAGAACTAGTTGCAAAGAGAGTCTTGCAACAGGTTCTTTGGAACTCTACGCTTGAGCCATGTCCGAACCCGAGCCACAGAAGAGCTTCCCCAAGACCCCCCTCGAGGAGCGCATCCAGCGCACCCTCGACCCGCACTCACTGCGGGGCCTCGCCCACCCCCTGCGCATCCGTCTGCTCCAGGCGCTGCGCCGGTACGGCCCCGCCACGGCCTCCCAGCTCGCCGAGCGTTTCGGCGAGTCCAGCGGGGCCACCAGCTACCACCTGCGCCAGCTCGCCGCGCACGGCTTCGTCGAGGACGATCCGGAGCGGGGCAAGGGCCGGGAGCGCTGGTGGAAGGCCTCCCAGCACGGCACGGCCTTCGACGAGTCGCTCTACCAGCACAGCGACCCCGAGACCCGCGGCGCCATCAACGTGTACATGCACGAGATCGCGACCATCCACAGCCAGGAGCTCTCCACCTGGATCGCGACCCGCGACGACTGGGACGAGTCCTGGGTCGGGGCCTCCGACATGAGCGACTTCACCCTCCACATCACCCCCGAGCAGCTACGCGAACTCGGCGGCAAGATCCACGAGTTGATCAACAGCTACGCGGCGGCCACCCCGGCCGACACCGAACGCGTCCGCGTCCATCTGCATGCCTTCCCGCAGAAGCTCTCCTGAAGGGACCCCTGCCGCCATGCACGCCGACATCCACCTTCAGCTCCACCACCTCCAGGCCGCCGAACTCCACCGCGCCGCTGCCGAAGCACTCCCCCGCACCTCGTCCGTCCGCGCCTCCGTCCGCGCCCAAGTCGGCTGGACACTCGTCGCGTTAGGGCTGCGCCTCGCCGTCCCCGCCACCGCCCGACCGCACCCGCTCGCCGCATGAGCACGCCGGGGGGACGTGCTCCACTGGCCACCGTCCTGGCCGCCAACGCCATCTCCATCACCGGCAACGCGCTGACCCTGATCGGCGTCCCGTGGTTCGCCCTCGACACCACGGGCAGCCCCGGCAAGGCGGGCCTGGTCGCGTTCTGCGCGGCCGTCCCCGTCGTCGTCTCCGCGCTCGTCGGCGGCCCGGTCATCGACCGGGTCGGGCGCCGCCGGATCAGCGTCGCCTCCGACCTCGTCTGCGCCCTCGCGCTGGCCGCGATTCCGCTCCTGCACCGCGCCGGCCTGCTCGAGTTCTGGATGCTGTGCGCGCTGATGGCCGTGACCGGTCTCTTCCACGCCCCGGGCGAGACCGCCCGCTCCGTCCTGATCCCCGACCTCGCCCGCCACGCCGGGACCCCGCTCTCCCGCGCCGCGAGCCTCTCCGACGCCGTCTTCCGAGGCGCCCGGATGACCGGCGCCGCCCTGGCGGGCGTCCTCATCGCCGTCATAGGCGCGGACACCGTCCTGCTCCTGGACGCCGCCACCTTCGGCCTTTCCGCCCTGCTGGTCCTCGCCGGTCTGCGGGGCGTGCCCGCCGCCGCGCCCCGGCGGGACCCGGCACCCTTCTCGCTGACCGGCTACCGCGCGGAACTGCGCGAGGGATACGCCTTCGTGCTCCGCTCCCGGCTGCTGCTCGGCGTCGTCCTGATGGTGATGGTCACCAACGGCCTCGGCTTGGCCTGGAGTTCGGTCCTGCTGCCCGTCCACGCCCGGGAGACCCTCGGCGGTCCTGCCGCCCTCGGCCTGCTCGTCGCCGTCTTCGGCGGCTGCGCACTCCTTGGAGCGCTGGCGTACGGGGCGGTCGGCCACCGCTTCCCGCGCCGGGCCGTCCTCATAGCCGGCTTCGTGCTCTGCGGCCCGCCGCCGTACGCCGTGGCCGCGCTCACCGACACCACGCTGCCGCTGCTCGTGACCATGGCGGCGGGCGGGTTCGGGGCAGGCGTGCTCAACCCGATCCTGACCACGGTGATGTACGAAGTGGTCCCGGACGGACTGCGCAGCCGGGTCTTGGGTGTGACCACGGCCGGGGTGCTCCTGGCGACCCCGCTCGGGGGCCTCGCCGCCGGGCAACTCGTCGAGCGGTCCGGTCTGGTGACGGCGCTGCTCACGCTGGGCGGGATCTATGTCCTGGCCACGCTCGCCCCGATGGTCTTCCCGTCCTGGCGCGAGATGGACACCGCGGCCCGGAGTGTCAGCAGCTCGGGACCTTCGCTTCCTGGCCCTGCTCCAGCGCCCGGAGCGAGGACACCGCGTCGCTGAGGGTCGAGACGGGGATCA
Source organism: Streptomyces sp. NPDC029169 (assembly GCF_055563935.1). NCBI lineage: Bacteria > Bacillati > Actinomycetota > Actinomycetes > Kitasatosporales > Streptomycetaceae > Streptomyces > Streptomyces sp. NPDC029169. The sequence continues at coordinate 37,470 of NZ_JBVHXA010000018.1, read as the reverse complement.
GCCGCATCCCTTTCGGCAGCTCCGCCTGCGCGTCGGAGCACTCCGCCTTCGGCACGAGGAAGACGGTCGCCCCGTCCCGCGCGGCGGCCTGGGTCTTCAGCGAGACCCCGCCGACGGCGCCGACCGTGCCGTTCGGGTCGATCGTGCCCGTACCGGCGATGGTCCGGCCGCCGGTGAGGTCGCCGTCCGCGCCGCCGTCGCCGTCGCCGCCGTCGTCGAGCTTGTCGACGATCCCGAGGGAGAACAGGAACCCGGCGCTCGGCCCGCCGATGTCGGCGAGGTGGAGCGTGACCTTCACGTCCTTCGGGTCGAGCTTCAGATAGCCGAGCGCGGCCAGGGTGGCGGCGTCCTGCGACTCCTTCATCTGCCCGAGGTTGTGCTTCTCCACCTCGACGTCCGACTTGCCGGGAGGGTAGACGGAGTCGCGCGGCAGCACGGCCTGGTCGGTACGGAACCAGGCGTCGGCGAGGTCGGCGAAGTCGTTGTCCACGCTGGGCCCGGTGGCCACGATGGTGGTCATCAGCAGCTTGCCCTCCGTCTCGTGGACGGGTGCCCCGCTGATCGTGATCACCGGGCGCCCGTCGACGGCGCCGAGCACGTCGGCCGTCCTGCCGGGCGAGGCGATGGCGTACGGCAACGGCGCGAGCCCGACGACGGCGAAGAGCGCGGCGACGGGCAGGGCGCAGAGCGCGAGCGCACGGTTGCGCGTGAGACTGGTGAGCACGCCCCCAATCTACTGGGCACCCACCACCGGCAGCCGACGGCCGAAGAACGACCGGACCTGGTGACGCACCGCACGCACGGCCGCCTTCGGATCGATCGCGCCGACCATGCCGACCCGGTCGGCGGTGGTCATCAGGCCGGCGGCATGCAGCTGCGGCACGAGGGAGGCGTAGTCGGTGAAGACCCAGTGATCGGCGTCGTCGAGCTCCCGCCGGCGGACGCGGCCCCCGGGGTGGGCGAGCAGCGCGCCCCAGGAGCGGTCGAGCCGGGCGTCGCGGAAGCCGTCGGTGCCGAGCAGGAGCAGCGGCCGGTCGACACCGTCCCGGGCCACCGGGAAGAGCTCGCCGTCCACCCGGTCCAGGTAGCCCTCCATGTTCACGGCGGCGGCGATGCGCCGGTCGTCGTACAGGCTCTGCGCGGCGGTCGTGCCACCGGCCGAGTGCCCGTAGATCCCGACCCGCCCGAGGTCCATGGCGCGGCCGAGGGGCCCCTCCAGGGCTTCGAGCCGGTCGAGGACGAACCGGATGTCCGCGAGCCGGGTGTCGATCATGGTGCGGAGCTGCTCGGCGTCGGGCGGCCCGAGGAAGACGGTGGGGCGCACCTTGTCGCGCCCCGGCCGCTCGGTGGGGAAGTCCACCTCGCTCGCGTCGCCCGGGTGGTCGACGGTGACGACGACCCAGCCGTGGCCGGCCAGTTCCTCGGCGAGCGAGGTGCCCATGGTGCGGGCGTCGCCGCCGCCGGGGCTGTAGAGGAGTACGGGCCGGCGGCCGGGTGCGACGGGGGCGCCGAGGTGGGTGTGGGTGAGCGTGGCCGCCCAGTCGACGCCGGCGGCGGGCAGGCCGGGACGGATCCAAGGGGCGAGTTCGGTGAAGCGTTCCGCGGCGGCCGGGGTCAGTTGCGGGGCGCGCGGATATCCGCGGACGGTACGGGCCGGGTGGAGGACGGTGACCATGACCTCCCGTACGCCGATCGCGGGCGCCCAGGGGTCGTTACGGGAGGGGTCGACGAGGTGGAGGACGGTGGCGCCGATCTTGTACGGGCCGGTGGGCGCGGGCAGCCGGAGCGCGGCGGATGCGACCGCCCGGGCGGCGGTCGTGGGGGCGAGCGCCAGGGCGGCGGCGAGCAGACCGGCTTTGGTGACGGTCCGTCGGTTCATGGGGTTCATGGCGGACAGGCTGGTGCAGGGTGCGGGCCTCGGGCGAAGGTTGAGGCCATGACCGAAAGGCTTGTGCGGTGATCCGGATCCGTTTCACGGCGGAGGACTTCGCCCGGGTGCGGTTCGCCGCCCGGCCGGCGCCGGTGCAGGAGCTGAACGCGGCCTTCATGATGATGTTCCGCGGCGGCGACGAACTGCTCTTCGGACGCTGGCGACGGCGGGTGCTGCGCTCGCTGCCGGAGGCCGTGGCGCCGCTCGGGGATCTCGTACCGGCGGGCGATCCGCCGCTCTTCCTCGACGTGCTCGGCGAGACCCTGGCCGAGGGCCTCGACCTGGTGGAGGCGGCGCGGCCGGAGCTGGTGCGGTCGGAGCTGGAGCGGGTCTACGCGGGGCGGCCGTCCCCGCTCTGGATCCGCGAGCTCCACCGGGGCGACGCGGGGGCGCGGCGCGTGCTGCGGCGCGCGCAGCGGGCGGCGTTCGAGAGCGTCCTGGCGCCGGTGTGGCCGCTCGTACGGGACCTGCACCGGGCGGAGTTCACCCGGCAGGCTCTGACGGTCGCCGAACACGGCGTCGGCGCGGCCCTGCCGGCCCTGGTCCCTGGCACGCGGCTGCGGGACGGCGTCTGGGAGTGGGCGACTCCCGCCTCGCCGGTCGAGCGGGACATCACGCTCGACGGACGCGGCCTGGTCCTGCTGCCGAGCTTCCACTGGACGGGCCACCCGCTGGTCCAGGATCTCCCGGACCGGCCGGTGGCCGTGACGTACGCGGCGGGCCCGGGCCTGCCGCTCACACCGGACGCGGCGCCCGGCACGGACGAGTCCCTGGCGGCGGTCCTGGGCCGCACCCGCCTCGAACTCCTCCGCGCCCTCACGACCCCCCACACGACGACATCACTGGCCCGCCGCCTCGGCATCAGCAACGCGACGGCCTCGGCACACGCGTCGGCACTACGGGGGGCGGGCCTGATCACGACGGCACGGGCGGGAAGGTCGGTGGAACACCGCAGAACGGCCCTGGGGTCCCTGCTGGTGGGCAGCGCCTGAACCCACGCGCCGGGCCCCCGCCCCCCCCGTTGTGGGCATACGTTCCGCTGGGGCGGAACGGGTGGGCACAACGGACGGCGCCCTTGCGGGCGCCTCCGCCCCGTGCCCCTACGCCCACCCCAGGGCCCTGTACAGCGCAACGGCCTCGGGGTGCGGGTCGGGCCCATGAGCGGAACGCACCCGCAAGGGCGCCGTCCCGTGTGCCCACCCGTCCCGCCCCAGCGGGACGATTGCCCACACGGGGGTGAAGTGGGTTGCCGCGCGCCCTAGCGCAACGCGTCCGCGACCTCCCGGGCCGCGTCGACCACCCTCGGCCCCACCCGTTCCGGAACCGCGTCCGCGAGCATCACGACGCCCACGCTGCCCTCCAGGCCCGTGACGCCGACCAGCGGGGCCGCCGCGCCGCTCGCGCCCGCCTCCAGCTCGCCGTGGGTCAGCGTGAAGCCGGGCTCGGTCAGGCTGCCCTGCCGGGCCGCGAGGATCGCGCGGCCCGCCGCGCCCCGGTCCAGCGGGTGCCGGAACCCGGCCCGGTAGGCCACGTGGTAGTCGGTCCAGGTCGGTTCGACGACGGCGACCGCCAGCGCTTCCGCCCCGTCGACGAGGGTCAGATGGGCGGTCGCCCCTATGTCCTCGGCGAGCGAGCGCAGCGCGGGCAGCGCAGCCTCCCGTACCAGCGGATGGACCTGGCGGCCCAGCCGCAGCACGCCGAGGCCCACCCGGGCGCGACCGCCCAGGTCTCGTCGTACGAGCGCGTGCTGTTCGAGTGTGGCGAGCAGACGGTAGACGACGGTCCTGTTGACACCGAGTCGGTTGGACAACTCGGTGACGGTCAGGCCGTGGTCGGTGTCGGCGAGCAACTTGAGGACCCTGAGGCCCCGGTCGAGCGTCTGGGAGGTTTCCGCGGTCACGACGCCCTCTCCTTCGGAGTGAGTGACGGCGGACCTTCAAACGAGAGCAGCGGCGCCGGTCCCGCGGCGACGCACGTCAGAGGCCGCCGGCAGGCCATGCGCACCGGCTGCGCTCCGCGGCGGCGCTGCCACGGGGCGTTTGCATTGCGGGGACATTAGCGAGCCACTCCGCTCAGCGGAAGACCTCGTCCAGAATCCGGGCGCGAGCGACCGGATACGGCCGGTTCGAGATGTAAGTCGGCCGGTCGCATGACATCGAGGGACAAGACCGGCTTTGTCGTGTGCCACAAACGTGCGGGAACGGAGCGGGCCCGTACGCACACTCACGTACGGGCCCACGGGCTTCCGGACTCACCGCACCCAGAACTCAGCGCATCCGGACTCACCGCATCCGCGTGGCCCACTCCTGAACCTTCTTGATCCGCTCCCGGATCTGCCCCGCCGTCGCCTCCGCGCTCGGCGGCCCGCCGCACACCCGCCGCAGCTCGGTGTGGATGACGCCGTGCGGCTTGCCGCTCTGGTGGACGTACGCGCCGACCATCGTGTTGAGCTGCTTCCTCAGCTCAAGCAGCTCCTTGTGCGAAACGACAGGCCGCCGCTCGGCGGGCAGCTCCAGCAGATCGGCCTCGGTGTCGGGCTTCTTGCGGCTGTGCGCGATCTGCCGGGCCTGCCGCTTCTGGAGGAGCAGCTGCACCTGGTCGGGTTCGAGGAGCCCGGGGATGCCGAGGTAGTCCTGCTCCTCCTCGCTGCCCGGGTGGGCCTGCATGCCGAACTCGGCACCGTCGTAGAGCACGCGGTCGAAGACGGCGTCGGACTCCAGCGCCTCGAAGGGCAGCATGTCCTGCTCGCCGGTGTCCTCGTCCTGCTGCTTCTCGGCCTCCGCCAGCTCCTTCTCGGACTCGGCGTACGGGTCCTCCTCGCCGTCCTTCTTGGGCTTGTCGAGGACGTGGTCGCGCTCGACCTCCATCTCGGTGGCGAAGCCGAGGAGATTCGGAATCGTGGGAAGGAACACGGACGCGGTCTCGCCGCGCCTGCGCGAACGTACGAAACGTCCGACGGCCTGCGCGAAGAAGAGGGGAGTCGAAATCGTCGTCGCGTAGACACCCACGGCGAGGCGGGGCACGTCGACGCCCTCGGACACCATGCGGACGGCGACCATCCAGCGGTCGTTGTTCTCGCTGAACTCGTCGATCCGCTTGGAGGCGGCGGCCTCGTCGGAGAGGACGACGGTGGCCTTGGTGCCGGTGATCTCGCGGATGAGCTTGGCGTAGGCGCGGGCGGAGTCCTGGTCGGAGGCGATGACGAGCCCGCCGGCGTCGGGGATGCCCTTCCGGACCTCGGTGAGGCGCTGGTCGGCGGCGCGCAGGACGTTCGGCATCCAGTCGCCGCGCGGGTCGAGGGCGGTGCGCCAGGCCTGGGAGATGGCGTCCTTGGTCATGGGCTCGCCGAGCCGGGCGGCGATCTCGTCACCGGCCTTGGTGCGCCAGCGCATGTTGCCGCTGTAGGAGAGGAAGATGACGGGTCGCACGACGCCGTCGCCGAGGGCGTTGCCGTATCCGTACGTATAGTCCGCCGACGACCGCCGGATCCCGTCGTTCCCTTCTTCGTACGTGACGAAGGGGATGGGGTTGGTGTCCGACCGGAAGGGCGTACCGGTCAGGGCGAGGCGCCGGGTCGCCGGGTCGAAGGCCTCCAGGCAGGCCTCGCCCCAGGACTTGGAGTCACCGGCGTGGTGGATCTCGTCGAGGATGACGAGGGTCTTGCGCTGCTCGCAGCGGTTGCGGTGGAGCATGGGGCGCACGCCGACACCGGCGTACGTGATGGCGACGCCGTGGTACTCCTTGCTGAGCGGCCCGGCGCTGTAGTCGGGGTCGAGCTTGATCCCTATCCGCGCGGCGGCGGCGGCCCACTGCTTCTTCAGGTGCTCGGTGGGGGCGACGACCGTGACCTGCTGCACGACGTGGTGATGCAGCAGCCAGGACGCGAGGGTCAGCGCGAAGGTGGTCTTTCCGGCGCCGGGCGTCGCGACCGCGAGGAAGTCGCGGGGCTGCTCCTGGATGTACTTCTCCATGGCGCCCTGCTGCCAGGCGCGCAGCTTGTTCGCGGTACCCCAGGGGGCCCGGCCGGGGAAGGCGGGAGAGAGGTGATGGGAGGAGGTGGCGGTGGTAGTCACGGTCTCCGGTTCGACGCTCGTCCAGGTATGACAACCGGGCCACCCTACCGGTGCGGTCGCCGGGGGACGGGACGGACGAGGCCGTGACGGGGCGCCGTGAGACGGTCCTCACAACTCCCGCAACCGGCGCGCGATGCCGGGAATGTCCGCGCACTCGCCACTGGCCACGTCGATGACCAGGTCGTATGCCTCGTCGTGGTCCGCGTCGGCGAGATCGACTCCGTTGACCCCGAGGTACGCGGCGGCCGAGAGCCAGGCCGCGCGCTTGTTCCTGTCGACGAAGGGGTGGTTGGTGGCGAGGGCGTGCAGGAGCGCGGCGGCTCTCTCGTACGGGTCGGTGTACGCGCTCTCGCCGAACATCGCCCCTAGGGCCGCGTGCCCGCCTGAGCGACCGGTTTTGGCTGAGGCCCCCTCAAACGGGTCGCGACCCACGCCCCCACCAAGGCCACCCCCGCCATCGGCAGGAAGACCGCCGCGAAGGCGACCGGATGCGACGCCGAGGCGGAGGCGGTCGCGTGGCCCACCGTCCCGCCGCCCAGCGCCGCGAACGCCGCGCCGCCCGCCGCGAGGAGCAGCACGTTCGAGAGTGCGTCCGAGATCTGCAGGGCCGCCGAGTTCGCGCCCGCCTCCTCCGGGGCCGAGAGCTTGAGCAGCAGCACGCTCGTCGAGGCGATCACCAGGCCCATGCCCAGACAGCCCCACGCCCAGGCGAGGGCGACCGTCCAGGCGGGCACCCAGGGGATCAGGACGGTCGGCGCGGTCGCGATCGCCGCAGCGACGAGCAGCATCCCGAGCACGACAAGCCGTTCGCGGTACGGCTCCGTCCACGGTCGGGACTGGATCCAGGAGCCGAGCGCCCACGTCGCGCCGCCGACCGCGAGCGACAGACCCGCGAGCGTGGGGCTCAGCCCGCGCTGGGTGACGAGCATGAGCGGCACGAAGGACTCGGCGGCGATGAAGGACCCCGCCGCGACACCCCGCAGCAGCACCACGGACGGCAGGCCCCGCGCCGCCCGGTACGTCCCGCGCGGCAGCAGCCCGAGCGCGGCGGGCACGAGCAGCGCCGCGCCGGCCACGGCCGGCAGCAGGGAGAGCCAGCGCAGCTCCTGCCCGGCGTACTGGAGCAGCCCCGCGCCCGCCGAGATGCCGAGCGCGAGCCGGATGCGCCGCCGGTCGTACGGAGGGAGGGGCGCGGCGGGGTCGGCGGGCCCGGAGGCGGTACGGCGTATGGCGGGCAGAGCGAGTGCGAGCGGGAAGACGACGAGAACGGGGATCCCCACGAAGACCCAGCGCCAGCCCAGATGTTCGGTGATCGTCCCGGAGGCGAGCGGCCCGACGACGGACGGGACGACCCAACTCGCCGCGAACGCGGCCATGATCGCGGGCCGCAGGGTCTCGGAGTACGCCCGGCTCACCACCACGTACAACGCGACGATCACCAGCCCTCCACCCAGCCCCTGCACGGCCCGCCCGAGGATGAACAGCCACATCGTGCCGGCGGTCCCGGAGAGCAGCAGCCCGGCGGCGAAGGCGCTGATGCCGGCGGTGAGCGGGGCGAGGGGCCCGCCGCGGTCGGACCACTGCCCGGAGAGGACCATGGCGAAGAGGCTGGTGGTGAAGTACGCGGAGAAGGCGAAGGCGTACAGCGGGATCCCGTTCAGCTCGCGCGCCGCGACGGGCATGGCGGTGCCGACGGCGGTCGCCTCGAAGGCGATGAGCAGGACGACGGAGACGATGCCGATGCTGAGCGCCCGGTGCTCCCGGTCGAGCACGGAGGCGCCGCCCGCGGGGGCGGCGACGGTGGTGTTCGGCGCGACGTCGGCGTCGCGGGGTTCGAGGGCGCTCATGGCCCCAGCGTAAGAGGCGTAGCACCAGATGGCCCCTGTCCGGAGTCGGGTCCGGCCTGGTCCCCTGGTCGTACGACCGCGGCCCCTTGTGAACGCCGTATGGCAGTCGCATTGCGGCCCGCCCGGATTCCTTGAGCCCCTCCCCCGCCCCGCCCTACGGTCGTACTCATGCACAACACGGCCGTGTGCCCGAGTGGTTGAGGGGCTCGCCTGCAAAGCGAGTTACGTCGGTTCGAATCCGATCACGGCCTCCATAGGATCTTCACACGATCGCATCGCCTGTGCCAGAGTCCGCCCATGACTGATACAGGCATGAGACGCAGGCTGGGCGCCGTCGCCGGAGTTGCCCTCTCGGGCGCGCTGCTGCCGGGCGTCACGCTGGGCAAGGAGGCCGCGGACGTGGGCCTCTCCATCGCGATCGGGGGCCTGGTGGTCGCCGTCCTCACACAGCTGATCCACATAGGCCCCTCCGAGCGCGTCCCCGCCCCGGCCTTGCTGGCCTTCGCGGCGGCGGGCTTCGTCCAGGACGCCCTGATCTGGTGGCTGCTGTCCTGGCTGGGCGGCAAGATGCTCCCCCTCGAGGTGGACGGCCTCGCGACGATCCTCCTCGCCGCCCTGATCACCCGCACCTCGATCCTCACCCTGTCCCTGCTCGGCCGACCGGGCCGGCCAACCACGGACTGAGACCGAGTCGCCCCCGGCACCCCCCTACGGGTAGCCGGGCCAGTTCGCGTCGCCGACCTGCGGGGCGGACGTCGGCAGGTTGGTGTCATTGGTGCAACCCGCCTCGTCCGCGACCTTGTTGGCGACTTCTAGCAGCAGGTCGAGGCCGATTTCGCGGGCCTGCTTCGCATTGAGGTGGGCGGAGTCCATCGGGTATGCCATGACGTCCACCATCACGTACTTGTCGTTCAGGATGTACTCCGGAGTGCCCTTCGGCAGGTTCAGATCACACTGAAAGAAGAGCCGGTTCGTGGACCGCAGGTAGTAGGCACGCACCCCGGCGTCGAACGCCGTCACCTTCTCGTCAGGGCGAGCGCCGGCGGCCAGAGGTTCGGGCGGCTTGGGCAGCGCCTCGCGCCAACTGAGGTTCACCGAGAGCAAGGACTCCACGCCGTCGTCGCCCTGGGCATCGTAGGAGCAGTAGGTGAGGGAGTGATCCTCGATCACCTTGTACGGGGACTTATGAACGAACAGCTGTTTCCCTGGCCCAAGCAGCTTCTGCATCGACTCCCGACTGGGCGTCCCGTCCCAACATGGCTTGGCCGGCGCGCTCAGCGGCTTGGCCTCCCCGTTGTCGTCGCCGGCCCAGAGCCATACTCCGAGCCCCGCGGCGGCGACCACCAGCACCGCCACAAGGGAAAGGACCTTGCCCCTCACTGACAGACCCGTCACCGACATGCTTCACCTACTCCGGAGGGTTGCGCTTGTAGAAGTCTTTTGCGCGTCTCTGCAGGTCGTCGCCGTAGCCAAAGCCCAGCTTCGACTGCTCTTCCACGCTCCTGCGTAGATCGACCTCGTTGGCACCGGCCGGAATGCCTGCCACGGACAGGCCGTTACGCGCCTGCTCGGTGGCGTTCCGCTCGGCCTCGAACGACGCTTTCCCCGCCTCGTCCGCCGTCTCCGCCGCCGTGTTCCGCTCGGCTCCCTCGACCATCTCTCCGACCACCATCTCGGTGACGCCACTGATGATCTCCCCCGCCACGGGGACTTGGTCGGTCACCGCACCGACCGTCGCGCTGAAGCCCAGGTTGAACATGTCGGCACGCTTCTGCAGTTGTTCGTTGTACTCCTTGTCGCTCAACTGCCCGCCGGTGACGATCTCGTCGTGCCGCGCGCCGCCCAGGATGCCCTCGATGGAGCCCGTGCCGAAGGCGATGTTCTGAAGGTTCTCCGCCGGAGTGCCGGTGAACTTGTCCGGGTGCTTCACGACTTCGTTCATCAAGGACGCCGAATAGTTCTCCGCCCCGAGGGCCGCCTCGGCGTACGACTCCGGATTCCTGCCCAGCACGTCCAGGAACTCGACGGTCGCCATGGTGTCGAAGCCCTGCGGATGACCGTAAAGGTCCGCGAACGTGTCGCCCTGCCGCAGCGTGTTGTTGATCTCGGGCATGTACTCGCCAGCCATGCGTCCCATGCTGTCGGCCATCTTGTCGTCCATCAGCTTGGGGTCGGCGGCCAGCGAGTTGATCACCTTCTCCATGATGGCCTGGCGCTCCGGGGTGTGCTCCGGGTGCGGGGACATCGGCCCGTGATCGAACGGCATCCCCGTCGTCGCCGCCTCCAGCGCGTGCCCCAGCGCGTCCTTGCCGAACACCTTGTCCTCACCCGCGGTGATCGGTGAGGTCGCGTCGGGGATCCACGTGCGGGCGCCCTCGCCCTTGCCGTCCGAGCCCATGCCCATCAGATAGTCGAGGTTGGTCATGCTCTCGCCGGGCCCCGCGACGCTCGCCTGCAGGAAGGCGGTGGAGGCGTCGGGGTTGCGGCCGTACGCCTCGAGCAGCCCGGTGAGCGGGTCCCAGCCGGCTCCCCCGGTCGCGTCGGCGTTGAGGCCGAAGCCCTTCATGAGCGCGTAGCTGCCGTCCACGCGGGACCAGGCGTTACCCTCCCGCTCGTACGCGATCATGTCGTTGCCGACCTTGTCGAGAAAGTCCTTCTCGTACGTGCCATGGCGAAGCAGCGTACCGAGGACCTGGTAGCCCTTGGGCTCGACACGGTTGCCCAGCATCTCCAGGTCCAGATTGCTGCGGCCCAGCTTCATCAGCTCCTGGGTGTACTCGTCCCCGAGCTTCGGCTGCGCGGTGGCGAGGGCAACCCCCATGCTGTCCTGGATCGTGCGCGCGAGCTGAAGCTGCGTACCGCCTTCGGCGGTGCCGTCGAGCGAGATCTGGGCCTGGAACCTGAGCGCGCCCTCGGGACCGAGGTCGCGATAGAGCGCAGTGGCGAAGGGCTGGTCGTCGGCGTTGTACTTGAGGATCGTGCTGAGCTCCTTGAGCTCAGCCTCCGACAGTTCCTTGCCCTGCTTGTAGAGGTCCAGGCTCTTGTGCGCGAGTTCGTTCGCGCGCTCCTCCTGCGCCGCGTCGAGCGAGTCGTAGTTCTTGTGCCCGAAGTTGTTCGGGTCGTTGCCGTGCGACTTGCCGAGCGCCCTCGCCACCGAGGCGTCGATCTCCGCCGCGTGCCCGATCAGTGAGGTCACACGGTCGGCCAGCGCCTGGGCCGCATCCAGCTGCGCCTGGGTGCGCTCGTCAGTGTCGCCCCGTACATGCGGGAAGAACCAGCGGACCGCCCCACCGCTGATGTCCTCGATCCTGCAGCCGAGACTGGCCGCGTCCGCGCCGACTGCGGTCTTCACTTTCTTCTGGATGTCGACGAGTTCGGTGTGGGCGTCGTCGAGGAGTTGGTACGTGGTCTCGGCCTGAGCCTGCGCGTCGGCGAACTCCTTCTTCGTCTTGCGTACGAAGTCGCGGGTCACCGTCGCGTTGTCACCGCTCCACCGCGCACGCTCCGACTTCGCGTACATGCCGTCGTCGGCGCTGCGCGCCAGCTTCTTGAGGCTGTCGGCCGCCCTCTTCCAGTCCGCGACGGCCGTGCCCAGCTTGCCGAGATCGACCTCGACGAGGTCTGTGAGAGTGAGGCTGCCCACCACTGTTCCCCCGTTCCCCTGTTCGTCGCGCCTACTTGAAGTACTCGTTGATCTTCGACCAGGACTCCGCGCTGCCGTCCCGATGCCGCAGCGAAGCCGCGATCTCGGCGTCGTCGTTCGCGTGCAGCGCCTTGCTGTAGTCGAGGTGGTTGGAGATGTGCGCGCAGGCCTGCAGCAGGGTCTTCAGGGAGGTGTCCCACATGGTGAGGGCTGTCGTGAGTGCCGGTCCCAGCGCGAAGTTGTTGTTCGAGAGCTCCGAGGCCGCCTGCGCCGTCGACCCAACACCGTCTTTGCCCGCCCCCGTCCCCGCGAGGTCCGCCCCCTTGCTCAGCTCCCCGTGCAGAATGAACGCCTCATGCCCAACGGCGCCCAAGTCGTCCTGGTTCACGACGAGATCGCCAGGTCCGGAGCCACCCGGATCCGCAGGCACCTGATTGAGTTGCATCCTGGTCGACTGTTGCTCGGCGGCAGCTCTCTTGCTCTGCTCCCACTCGTCCCACGCCATGAAGGTTCCTCCCCCGTGCGTACCGTCGGACGGGCACACTGCGGCGAACCTAGTGAAGCGATTCACGTATTGGCAAGAGCTATCTGCAAACACCAAGCTCAGCGCATCGGCGGCAAGTTGACGATCTACACGTCGACGGAAGCCACCGCCGCCTGCGGGCGGATCGGGAGGCGGTTGATCGGGCGGCCTGTGGCTGCGCGGACTGCTGAGGCGACCGCTGCCGGGGAGGTGACGACCGGGACCGCGCTGGCGGCCTTCGCGCCGAAGGGGGCCACCACGTCGCGTTCCTCGACGAGTTTCACGATGCGAATGTCCGGGGCGTCCAGGGACGTCGGAAGGGCGTAGCCCGTCAGGTCCGGGTGGCGGATGACGCCGCGGGCCGTGCGGAGGTTCTCCGTGAGGGCCGCGCCGACGCCCTGGGTGACGCCGGCCTCGATACGGGTGGCCAGCTGGGCCGGGTTGAGGACGCGGCCGACGTCCTGGGCGACGGCCATCTCCACCACGCGGACCGAGCCCAGTTCGATGTCCACGTCCACCACCGCGCGGATCGCGCAGAACGCGAGGCCCACGAAGGCGTCGCCCTGGCCCGACTCGTCCAGGGGCTCCGTCGGGTGGGGGCGGCACTGGGCCGTGGCCCAGAGTTCCTTGCCGTCCATCGCCTCCGTGACCGTGGTCGACAGGACGCCGTCGTACGACGTGATCTTGCCGTCCGTGATCTGGAGCAGCTCCGTCGACATGCCGAACTTGTGGGCCAGCGGCTGCAGGAGCTGCGTCCGTACCATCTTGGCCGCCCGCTCCACCGCCCCGCCCGACACCCACGTATGGCGGCCGTGCGTCGCCGGGCCCGCCGGCGGCTGGTCCGTGTCCACCGAGGCGACGTGGACCTCCTCAAGGCCCAGCGTCTCCTGCACGATCTGGCGGGCGAGGGTCGAGAAGCCCGAACCCGTGTCCACCGCCGAGCAGATGACCGTCGCGACCCCGTCCTGGACCTTCACCGTCGCCGTCGAGACCTCGTCCGCGCCCTCCGCGCCGAGCATGTGGACCATGCCCACCGCGTAGCCGACGCCCCGGCGCACCGCGCCCGGTTCGCCCGCGCCCTCCGGGCCGCCCGGGAGCAGCCAGTCGTCCTCCGGGGTGTCCATCGGCAGGGAAGGGAGGGGGAAGTCCCTTACGGCGGAGAGGAGTTCGGCCACCGGAGCCGGGCACGTGACCGTCTGGCCCGTCGGCAGGATGTCGCCCGTCGCGAGCACGTTGCGCAGGCGCAGCTCCGCCGGGTCCACTCCGAGACGGGCGGCCAGCTTGTCCATCTGCGCCTCGTACGCCGCGCACACCTGCATCGCGCCCTCGCCCCGCACATGGCCGGACGGCGGGTTGTTCGTACGGACCGCCCAGCCCTCGATGAAGGCGTGCGGAACGACGTACGGGCCGCAGGCGAACGACACCGCGGCCGCCAGGGACTCCGAGGACGCGTCCGCGTAGGCACCGGCGTCGAGCAGGATCTGCGCCTCCACCTTCACCAACCGGCCCTCCGCGTCCGCGTGGTGGCGGTAGCGCAGCAGCGTCGGGTGGCGGTGCGCGTGGCCGAGGAACGACTCCTCGCGCGTGGCGGTGAGCTTGACCGGGCAGCCGGTACGCAGCGCGAGCAGGCCCAGCGGGATCTGGAAGCCCGGGTCCTCACGGTCGCCCGTCGCGCCCGGGACGCCCGTCACGACCACCTTGACCTGGTCCGCCGAGAGGCCGAAGCAGGCCGCCGCCAGGTCACGGTCGGTGTGCGGGTCGGTGGAGGCCGTGTAGATCTCGACCCCGCCGTCGGGGCGCGGCACGGCGAGCCCGGCCTCCGCTCCGATAGGCGCCGGGTCCTGGCGGCCGATCCGGTACAGGCCCTCGACCACCACCTCGCCCGTCGCCTCCGCGTCGCCGAAGCGCAGCGGGATGTGGCGGATCAGGTTCCCGTCCGGGTGCAGCGCCTCGGCCGCGAACGCCTTCTCCGGGTCCGTGACCGGCTCCATGACCTCGTACTCGACGGCGATCGCCGCCGCCGCGAGCCGGGCCGTGTCCGGGTGGTCCGCGGCCACGGCCGCGATCGCCTCGCCGTGGTGGCGGACCAGCTCGGCCGCGAAGACCGGACGGTCGGCGACAGCCCTGCCGTACGTCGCCTCCCCCGGCACGTCGGCATGGGTCACCACGGCCCGTACGCCGGCCATCTCGGCCGCGGCCGTCGTGTCGATCGACACGATCCGGGCGTGCGGGTGCGGCGAGCGCAGGATCGCCGCCCACAGCAGGCCCTCGGCCCACAGGTCGGAGGCGTACGGGAACGTGCCCTCGGTCTTGGCCCGCGCGTCCGCCGACGGGAGGGAGGTGCCCAGGCCGTGGGCGGCCGGCTCCGGTTCCAGGGTGTCGAGCGCCGTGGGGGCGGGGGTGGCGGTGGTCGCGTCGCTGCTCACGCCATGCCTCCGTCGTGCGGGTGCGGAATCTGGTGCGGGATGCGCGCTTCGGCGGCCTGGTCCGCGGCCACGGCCGCGTGCGCCTCGCGTTCGGCGACGACCTCCCGTACGGCGTCGAGCACGCCACGGTAGCCCGAGCACCGGCACAGGTTGCCGCAGAGGGCCTGGCGGGTCTCCAGCTCGGTCGGAGCGTGGTTCCCCTCCAGCAGGTCGTGCACGGTCATGGCCATCCCCGGTACGCAGAAGCCGCACTGGACGGCGCCGCAGCGGGCGAGGGCGCGCTGGACGTCCGACGGTTCGCCGTCCGTCGCCAGGCCCTCGACCGTACGCACCTCACTGCCGGCCGCCGTCGCCGCGGGCACCAGGCAGGAGGCGACGAGCCGGCCGTCGACCTGGACGTTGCACGCGCCGCACTCGCCCTGCGAGCAGCCGTCCTTGGCGCCGGCCAGGCCGAGCCGCTCGCGCAGGACGTAGAGCAGCGACTCGCCGATCCAGGAGTCCGTCACGGGACGGTCGACACCGTTCACACGCAGGGCGTACGAGATGTGCGGGTGCTCGTCGCTGTCCGCGCTGCTGCCCGTGGAGACGGCTGGGGCCGGGGCCGCCTCGGCCACGTCAGCCGCTTCGGCCACCTCGGGGAGTTCACCGGCCTCGGGGGCCTCAGGGAACTCATGGGCCTCATGGGCCTCGGGGATCCCAGGGACCGCCTCAGGAGCGGCCTCCCCGGGCTGCTCCCCCGGCCCGTCCGCCACGTCCGCGGCCGGCTCCGCCGGCTCCTGGACCGCCCACGGCGCCGGCGCGCCCCCCGGCAGGGTCGCCGGTGCGCTGCTCGCGTACTGCGCCAGCATCGACGCCGTGAACTCGCCCGACTCGTCCGACGAATCCGAGCCCTCCGCCACCACCGGGATCTTCCACTGACCGGTCGACGCGGAGTCGGACGGCTCGGCCGCCCCGGTGAAGTCCCACTGGCCGGTCGCATGCGGATCGTGCAGATCGTGCAGATCGTGCGAAACGCTCGGATCGGGTGCCGACGCGTCCGTGAACGTCCACTGGCCCGTCGCGTGCGGGTCCGGGTCGCCCAGCGGCTCCGGCGCCTCCGCGGCCTGCGGCTCCACGGGCGTCACGTCCGCCGCCGTCGGTACCTGCACCACCCACTGCCCCGTCGCCGCCGGGTCCGTCCCCGCGGCGGGGGTGAGCGGCGTCAGCGGCGTGATCATCGGCGGTACGTAGCCGTGGCCCGGCGCCTCCAGCGGGACGCCGTCGAGCATGAACTCCGGCGGCAGGTGCACGAAGGCCGTGGCGTCGCCGTCGTACCCCTCGCTCTGCGGGATCGGCTCCCAGCCGCTCCCCTGCCCCTGGTCGTGGTGTCCGTTGCTCACGACAGCGCCCTCCCCAGTGCCCGTCGAGCCAGCGCGGCGACCGTGCGCCGCAGGTGCAGTACGGCCGGTGGCAGCTGCTCGTCGCCCGGCGGGTCCGGGATGCAGGCCGCCGCCACGTACTCGCCGAACGCCGTCAGCGCCTCCGGCGCGAGACCCCGGTCGCCGTCCCAGTCGACCAGCGACGCGATCCAGTGCTCGGCCTCCAGCGGCCGCAGCGGCATCGGCGCGATGGCCCCGACCGCACAGCGCACCCCGCGTCTGGCCGGGTCGAGGACGACCGCGACGGAGGCGGTGGCGCGGGCCGGACCGGTGCGGCCGGTGGCCTTGAGGAAGACCTGGGGGGCGTGCAGGAGGGGTACGCGGACGAACGCGACCAGCTCGCCGGGCGCCAGCAGGTCGCGGCCCGCCAGCAGGTGGGAGACGGGGATCTCGCGTGTGCCGAGCGGGCCCATGACGACCAGGTCGGCCTCCAGGGCCGCCAGGACGGGCAGGGAGTCGCCCGTGGGGGCGGCGGTGACGATGTTGCCGCCGAGGGTGCCCGCGTTGCGGATCTGGGGCGGTCCCGCGGCGCGCGCGGAGGCGGCGAGGGCGGGGATGAGGGCCGCGAAGTCGGGGCGGCCCATCCGGGCGTGGGTGAGGCCGGCGCCGAGGAGGGCGTGACCGTCCTGGTACTGCCAGCCGCGGAGCTCGTTGATCCGGCCGAGGCCGACGAGTCCGGCGGGCCTGAGCTGGCCCTTGTTGACGGCGGCCATGAGGTCCGTACCGCCCGCGACCGGTACCGCGGCGGGCATGGCGGTGAGTGCCGCCACGGCCTCGTCGAGCGAGGCGGGCAGCGTGACGGACTGCGCCGTCTGTGGTGCGTGCGTGGTCAACCCGCTGCCCCTTCCCGGTGTCCCCGGCGGTCCCCGACTCGTACCAGACTCGTCCCCGGCTGTCGCGCCTGTGTGGCCGTACCGTACGTGCTCACAGCCCGGACGTGGCAACTCTGGCACATCTTCCGGGCCGTCCGACGCGAGGGTCCGCGAAGGACGGTTCCGTCCAGGAAGCCCCACCGGGGTCGGTAACTTCCGTTTTGCCGCTCTTGGGTGACGTGGGGCGCGACCTGCCTCACACGATCGGGGGCGCTCCCTCGAGGGGCCTGCCCAGGACCCCTGGGCGCTGTTGCCAGGGCCGTGGTCCGGCGGGCGGCCGGTAGTCGACGCCGAGGGCGTCGAGGCGCCGGTAGTGGGCGGCCATGCGGCGCTCGAAACCGGCGAAGTCCCGCTCCTCGGGCGCGGGCAGGGCGGACCAGGCGACCTCGGCGAAGGCGGCGAGGCGCGGAAAGACCTGGTAGTCGACGCGGGAGCGGTTCTCCATGACCTCGGTCCAGACGTTGGCCTGGGTGCCCAGGACGTGGGCGGCGGCCTCGGTGCCGAGGCCCGGCGGGACGGGCTCGAAGCGGTAGACGTCCTCCAGGGTCCGTACGTAGCCGATGGGCATCGGCTCGTCTTCGCCCGACGCCTGACGGTGGTCCAGATACACCTGCTGCTCGGGGCACATGACGACGTCGTGCCCGGCCTCGGCGGCGGCGATCCCGCCCGCGTACCCCCGCCAGGAGGAGACGGCGGCGCCTTCCGCGAGGCCGCCCTCCAGGATCTCGTCCCAGCCGATGAGGCGGCGGCCCCGGTCGGCGAGCCAGCGGTCGAAGTGGCGGATGAACCAGGCCTGGAGCTCGTCCTCGCCGGCGAGCCCCAGCTCCTTGATGCGGGCCTGGGCCGTCGGGGACTTCTTCCACTGGTCCTTGGGGCACTCGTCGCCGCCGACGTGGACGAAGGTGGAGGGGAAGAGGTCCAGGACCTCCTCGAACACGCCCTCGTAGAAACGGAGGGTGGCGTCGGTGGGGGCGAGGACGTTCGGGTTGACGCCCCAGGTGTCCCAGACGGTGAGGGCGGTCGTGTCGACGACGTCGGTGTTGCCGAGTTCGGGGTACGCGGCGATGGCGGCCTGCGAGTGGCCCGGGATGTCGATCTCGGGGACGACGGTGATGTGCCGCTCGGCGGCGTACGCGACGATCTCGCGGATGTCGTCCTGGGTGTAGAACCCGCCGTGCGGCGTCTCGTTCCACAACGGCGAGGCCCGGTGCCCCCACTTGGTACGGGCCCGCCAGGCGCCGACCTCGGTGAGCCGCGGGTGGCGCTTGATCTCGACGCGCCAGCCCTGGTCGTCGGTGAGGTGGAAGTGGAAGACGTTGAGCTTGTGCGCGGCGAGGAGGTCGAGACAGCGCAGGACGTCGTCCTTGGGCACGAAGTGCCGCGCCACGTCGAGCATGAGCCCGCGCCAGCGGAAGCGGGGGGCGTCGGTGACGACTTGGGCGGTCACGATCGCGAGCGCGCCGTCCCGGGGCGCCTTCCGGAAAGCGTCGGGACCGAGCAGCTGACGCAGCGTCTGGGCGCCCCAGAAGACCCCGGCCGGATCGCCGCCCACGATCTCCGCCCTGGTGTCGTCAGGCACGGTGAGCCGGTACGCCTCGGGGCCCAGGGTCGCGTCGATGCGCAGGGTCACATTGTTGGACCTGGCCCCGGGCGTGCCCTCCGGAGCGGGCGGCAGCGGCAGACCGAAGGCGGCACCGAGCGTGGCGCGCAGCCAGCGCTCGGCGGACTCGGTGCCGGGCCCGGCCGTGAGGGACGTACGACCGTCGAGGCGGAAGGCGCAACGGTACGGCCCCTCGACCGTCGAGGGCGCCGGGATGAGGTCCTTGTCGGACATGACGTCAGTCAACTGCTCTGGCCTCAGCTTTCCTTACGGATCTGCGCCGTTGCCACCAGTGCCCCGTGCGCCGCCTGCGGGGAAAGCTACGCGAGAACGGCCCCCGGCACGCGTACCGAAGTACGCACACCAGAGGCCGTCCCCGACGTCAAGGAGCCGCTACTTGTCCTTGCCGCCCTTGTCCTTGTCTCCGCCGCCGGAGCCCATGGAGTCGTAGATCTCCTTGCACATCGGGCAGACCGGGTACTTCTTGGGGTCGCGCCCCGGAACCCAGACCTTCCCGCACAGTGCGACCACGGGAGTGCCGTCGAGGGCGCTCGCCATGATCTTGTCCTTCTGGACGTAGTGGGCGTAGCGCTCGTGGTCACCGTCACCGTGGGACACCTGCGGCGTCGGCTCCACGAGGGTTCCCGTACCTGCCCCGCGCTCGGGCTCGAGAGTGCTCATGGGACCCAAGGGTAACGAAGACCGGAGGGGTCAGTTGAGCGAAGGGTCGTCCGGGTACGTCGCGACCATCGCGAGGTCGCTCCGCTGGCGGCGCAGGACCTCGCGCCACAGGGTCTCTGGGCGGGGAGAGGACACGTCTCCGGGTTCGGACTCGACCACGTACCAGGCGCCGTCGCCGAGCTCCGACTCCAGCTGGCCCGGGCCCCAGCCCGCGTAGCCGGCGAAGATCCGGAGCGAGCCGAGCGCGGGGCCGAGCAGCTCGGGCGGGGTCTCCAGGTCGACCAGGCCGATCGCGCCGTACACCCGCCGCCAGCCCAGCGGGCCCTCGTCGCCGGGGATCACCGCCACGCCGAGCGCCGCGTCCAGGGAGACCGGGCCGCCCTGGAAGACCACCCCGGGCTCGCCCGCGAGATCGGCCCAGGGCTCGAGGATGTCACCGACCGTGACGGGCGTGGGCCGGTTGAGGACCACGCCGAGGGAGCCCTCGTCGTCGTGGTCGAGGAGGAGCACCACCGCGCGGTCGAAGTTGGGGTCGGCCAGGGCGGGGGTGGCAACGAGCAGCCGTCCTGTGAGCGAGGACACCTCGGTCATGCGACACATGATCCCGCATCTTCGCCCTTCGCGGGGGCCGAAGAAGCGGAGTCGGCACGGACGGGCGAGCGGCGCAGTTCAGAGCGGCCGCGGCAGCCCCTCACGGTCACAAACGGACGGTGACGCTCCGCAAGATCGTATGAACAGAGGGTGTTGTGCCGAATTCATTACATCTGTGAAGGCCCCTCGGGCTTCCAAGCGGGGGGCCAACGACCCTTACCCTTTTCCCTGGCCCCTGCCCGACCCTCTCCGGAACGCGAGATTCATGACC
Source organism: Streptomyces sp. NPDC029169 (assembly GCF_055563935.1). NCBI lineage: Bacteria > Bacillati > Actinomycetota > Actinomycetes > Kitasatosporales > Streptomycetaceae > Streptomyces > Streptomyces sp. NPDC029169. Next base: position 17,595 of record NZ_JBVHXA010000018.1, on the reverse strand, counting down.
GGCACAGACGATGTACTGCTTGTCCACGGCGGAACCCCGCTGGAGGGCGAGATCCGTGTCCGCGGCGCGAAGAACCTCGTGCCCAAGGCGATGGTCGCCGCTCTCCTCGGCAGCGGGCCGAGCCGGCTGCGCAATGTGCCCGACATCCGTGACGTCCGTGTGGTCCGCGGACTCCTCCAGCTGCACGGGGTGACGGTCCGCCCGGGCGAGGAGCCGGGCGAGCTGGTCCTCGACCCGACGCACGTCGAGTCCGCCAACGTGGCCGACATCGATGCCCACGCCGGTTCCTCGCGCATCCCGATCCTCTTCTGCGGCCCGCTGCTGCACCGCCTCGGCCACGCCTTCATCCCGGGCCTGGGCGGCTGCGACATCGGCGGCCGGCCGATCGACTTCCACTTCGACGTGCTGCGGCAGTTCGGCGCGACGATCGAGAAGCGGGACGACGGCCAGTACCTGGAGGCCCCGCAGCGGCTGCGCGGTACGAAGATCCGGCTGCCGTACCCCTCGGTCGGCTCGACCGAGCAGGTGCTGCTGACCGCCGTCCTGGCGGAGGGTGTCACCGAGCTGTCCAACGCGGCCGTGGAGCCGGAGATCGAGGACCTGATCTGCGTACTGCAGAAGATGGGCGCGATCATCTCCATGGACACCGACCGGACCATCCGGATCACCGGTGTCGACAAGCTCGACGGCTACACGCACCGCGCGCTCCCGGACCGTCTGGAGGCGGCCTCCTGGGCGTCCGCGGCGCTGGCGACCGAGGGCAACATCTACGTACGCGGCGCGCAGCAGCGGTCGATGATGACCTTCCTCAACACGTACCGGAAGGTGGGTGGCGCCTTCGAGATCGACGACGAGGGCATCCGCTTCTGGCACCCGGGCGGCGCGCTCAACGCGATCCACCTGGAGACGGACGTGCACCCCGGTTTCCAGACCGACTGGCAGCAGCCGCTGGTGGTGGCCCTGACGCAGGCCGCGGGGCTCTCCATCGTCCACGAGACGGTGTACGAGTCGCGGCTCGGCTTCACCTCCGCGCTGAACCAGATGGGCGCGCACATCCAGCTGTACCGCGAGTGCCTGGGCGGCTCGGACTGCCGCTTCGGCCAGCGCAACTTCCTGCACTCGGCGGTCGTGTCGGGCCCGACGAAGCTCCAGGGCGCCGACCTGGTCATCCCGGACCTCCGCGGCGGCTTCTCGTACCTGATCGCGGCGCTCGCGGCCCAGGGCACGTCCCGGGTCCACGGCATCGACCTGATCAACCGCGGCTACGAGAACTTCATGGAGAAGCTCGTCGAGCTGGGCGCGAAGGTCGAGCTCCCGGGCAGCGCGCTCGTGTAGCCCCGCACCGGCGGCGCGCGCTCGTGTAGCGCGCGCACACGGGCAAACAGAAGGGCGGCCACCCCCTGACAGGGTGGCCGCCCTTTCGTCGCTTCAGGCCCGTTTCCAGGCCCTCGGCGCCTTACTTGCCCTTGGCGGCTTCCTTGAGCTTCGAGCCCGCGGAGACCTTCACGCTGTAACCGGCCGGGATGTTGATCGGGTCGCCGGTCTGCGGGTTACGAGCGGTGCGAGCGGCACGGTGGGTGCGCTCGAAGGTCAGGAAGCCGGGGATGGTGACCTTCTCGTCGCCCTTGGCGACGACCTCGCCGACCGTCTCGGCGAGAGCGGCCAGCACGGCGTCGGCGTCCTTGCGGGTCACCTCGGCGCGGTCGGCCAGGGCGGCCACCAGCTCACTGCGGTTCATGTTGTTACTCCCGTGTTCTTCTTGCCTGTGAGGCGTGAGATCGAAGCCGATGCTGCCAGGGCCCTCGGACAGTCCCCGGACCCGGGTCTGCTGACAGACCCTCGCGCCCGAATAGGCATCCTGCCCCCACCAGCGGCGGGAACGCCAATCCGGCACCCTCTGGGGTCACACGAAAAGCGCCACAGGCACTGGCGTGGTGACGTTCCGTCGACTCCGCCGAAACTCTTTGGAGCCGAAGCGCCACCCTAAAGGCGGGTTTACGGCACGGCGACCCGCGACGCGCCGTTCGTGCGGCGGACGTGCGGCGGGCATGGGGCCGGACGTGCGGCGGGCGTGGGGTCGCTCAGAGCCCCACGCCGCCCCTCCGAGGCTCCGTCAGAGCCCGTTCGTCCCGTTGTCGACACCCGCGCCGGCCGCCTTCGCCGCCGTGCGGACGGCGCCGGCCACCGCGCCCGCGACCTTGTCGTTGAAGACCGACGGGATGATGTAGTTCGGGTTCAGCTCGTCGTCGGTGACCACGTCGGCGAGCGCCGTGGCGGCCGCCAGCATCATCTCCGTGTTGACGGTGCGGGACTGAGCGTCCAGCAGGCCGCGGAAGACGCCCGGGAAGACCAGCACGTTGTTGATCTGGTTGGGGAAGTCCGAGCGGCCGGTGGCCACGACGGCCGCCGTCTGACGGGCGATCGCCGGGTCGACCTCGGGGTCCGGATTCGCGAGCGCGAACACGATGGAGTCCTTCGCCATGGCGGCGACGTCGTCCGCGCCGAGCAGGTTGGGGGCCGAGACGCCGATGAACACGTCCGCGCCGACGACGGCCTGCTTGAGGGTGCCGGTGACGCCCTCGGGGTTGGTGTTGTCGGCGATCCAGCGCAGCGGGGTCCCCGGCGCGGCCTCGACCAGGTCCTCGCGGCCCGCGTGCACCACACCGTGGATGTCGGCGACGACGGCGTGCTTGACGCCGGCCGCGATGAGCAGCTTCAGGATCGCCGTACCGGCCGCGCCCGCGCCGGACATGACGACCCGTACGTCCCCGATGCCCTTGCCCACCACGCGCAGGGCGTTGGTGAGGGCCGCGAGGACGACGATCGCGGTGCCGTGCTGGTCGTCGTGGAAGACGGGGATGTCGAGGGCCTCGCGCAGCCGGGCCTCGATCTCGAAGCAGCGGGGGGCGGAGATGTCCTCGAGGTTGATGCCCGCGAAGCCGGGGGCGATCGCCTTGACGATCGCGACGATCTCGTCGGTGTCCTGGGTGTCCAGGCAGATCGGCCAGGCATCGATGTCGGCGAAGCGCTTGAAGAGGGCCGCCTTGCCCTCCATGACCGGCATCGCGGCCATCGGGCCGATGTTGCCGAGGCCGAGGACGGCGGAGCCGTCCGTCACGACTGCGACGGTGTTGCGCTTGATGGTGAGGCGGCGGGCGTCCTCGGGGTTCTCGGCGATCGCCATGCACACCCGGGCCACGCCCGGGGTGTAGATCATGGAGAGGTCGTCACGGTTGCGGATGGGGTGCTTGGACGCCATCTCGATCTTGCCGCCGAGGTGCATCAGGAACGTACGGTCGGAGACCTTGCCGAGGACGACACCCTCGATGGTGCGCAGCTGCTCGACGATCTCGTCGGCGTGCGCGGTCGAGCTCGCGGCGATGGTGACGTCGATCCGGAGCTTCTCGTGGCCGGAGGCGGTCACGTCGAGGCCGGTGACGGAACCGCCGTGGGACTCCACCGCCGTGGTGAGCTGGGAGACCGCGGTTCCGCTTGCGGGAACCTCCAGCCGGACCGTCATCGAGTACGAGACGCTGGGCGCCGTTGCCATGACCGAGTTCCTCTGCTTTCCCTGGCTTCTTTGCTACGCCGGCCCGGCTGGTTGCCCGGCGGCGCCCTCCGATCGTCGCACCTACCAGCGGGTAGCAGGTAATGCGGTCATTTTGTTTTCGGAAAGTAGTTTCCACCATACGAGAGGCCCTGGGGAAACAGAAGAGGCCCGTGATCACCCGGGGGTGACACGGACCTCTTCTGTATGTACGTACAAGGCGGCACCGACCCGCCATGCTCGCCTCGCGGCAAGTGGTCCCTCTAAGGGACGAAGGTTGGGCCCGGGGGCTTGGATCGAGCCGGTGCCATAGACAGGCTAACAAACCACCCTGGTAAGTGATTCCTGCGACGCATGTTGACCGGAAATCAGCCCCGGGAGCGGCCCCGGGCGGCCCCGGGCAGTCAGTCCCTGAGCAGGTCCGGGACCCCCGCCTCGTCCGGTACGTCACGGGCGCCCGAGATCACCGTCAGCTGCTGGGTGGCCCGGGTCAGCGCCACGTACAGCACCCGCAGGCCCGCCGGTGACTCGTCCGCGATCTCCGCGGGCGAGACGACCACCGTGGCGTCGTACTCCAGGCCCTTGGCCTCCAGGGAGCCCAGCGCCACCACCCGGTCGCCGAGACCGGCCAGCCACTCGGCGGCCTGCTCGCGGCGGTTCATGGCGACCACGACACCCACCGTGCCGTCCACCCGTTCGAGCAGCCGGAGCGCCTCCGCCCGTACGGTTCCGGCCAGATCGGCCTTGCCGGGCACCGCCACGAACCGGGGCTCCACACCGGTCGACCGGACGGCGCGCGGCGACTCCTTGCCGGGCATGGCGAGGGCGAGCACCTTGGCGGCCAGCTCGGCGATCTCGGCGGGGTTGCGGTAGTTCACGGTCAGCTCGAAGCGGCGGCGCGGGCGGCTGCCGAGCGCCTCGTCGCGGGCCTCGGCGGCCTCGTCCGGGGTCGACCAGGAGGACTGCGCCGGGTCGCCGACGACCGTCCAGGTCGCGGTCCGGCCGCGCCGCCCGACCATCCGCCACTGCATCGGCGTCAGGTCCTGGGCCTCGTCGACGATGACGTGCGCGTACTCGGTGCGCTCCGCCGCGAGCCGTTCGGCCCGCTCGCGCTGCGTCTCCTCCCGTACGGGCATCAGCTCCTCCAGGCCCGTCAGCTGGTCCAGCGGGTCGTACTCCCGCTTCTTGCGCGGCCTGACCGGGGCGCCCAGGAGGGTGTTCAGCTCGTCGAGGAGGGCCACGTCGTGGACGGAGAGGCCGTCGCGGCGCAGCGAGCGCGCGAGCCGCCGGACCTCGCCCGGGTTGAGGACGCGCCGGGCCCAGCGGCCGAGGCGCCTCTCGTCGGCCATCGCCTCGAGGACCTGGCGCGGGGTGAGCTCGGGCCACCAGGCGTCGAGGAAGGCGAGGAACGAGTCCTCGGTGGAGACGTCCTCGTCGAAGGAGGAGCGCAGCTCGGCGGCGAGCTCGGGGTCGCTGTGCCGGCCGGCGGCGCCCGACTTGGCGTAGAGGGCGTCGAGCAGCAGCCTGCGGGCGCGCGGGCGCAGCAGGTTGACGGGCGCGGAGCCGCCGAGGACGTTGTGCCGGATGCGCTGGAGCTCCTCCGCCTCCAGTTCGAGGCGGCGCCCGAAGGCGACGACCCGGAGGCGGGTGGGGGTGCCGACGGGGGCGGGCGAGCCGTCGGCTCGGGCCGTGCCGGGCTCGTGCGCGTCGGCGTCGCCGAAGGCGAGCTGCGCCCCGTCGGCGTTCCCGCGCCCACGCCCACTGCGGCCGGAGCCGCCCGGCGCCGGCGTCTCCAGGGCCCCCCGGGCCGCCTTGCGCAGGACGGCGAGCATGCGGGAGGAGCCCTTGATCCGGGCGACGGCCGGTTCGTCGTACGTGGTGGCCTCCACGCCGTCCACGAGCGAGCCGAGGGCGCGGATGGCGACCTGTCCCTCCTCGCCCAGCGAGGGCAGCACGCCCTCGGTGTACGAGACGAGCAGCGGCGTCGGGGAGACGATCAGGATGCCGCCCGCGTACCGGCGCCGGTCCTGGTAGAGCAGGTAGGCCGCCCGGTGCAGGGCGACCGCCGTCTTTCCGGTGCCCGGGCCGCCCTCGACGTACGTGATGGAGGCGGCGGGCGCGCGGATGACCAGGTCCTGCTCGGCCTGGATGCTGGACACGATGTCGCGCATGGTGTGGCTGCGAGCCTGGCCGAGCGCGGCCATCAGGGCGCCGTCGCCGATCACCGGCAGCTCGCGCCCGTCGAGGGTCGCCGTCAGCTCGGGGCGCATCAGGTCGTCCTCGACGCCGAGGACCTTGCGGCCCTTGGAGCGGATGACCCGGCGGCGCACCACGCGGCCGGGGTCGACCGGCGTGGAGCGGTAGAAGGGCGCGGCGGCGGGCGCGCGCCAGTCGATGACGAGCGGCGCGTAGTCGGAGTCGAGGACGCCGATCCGGCCGATGTGGAGGGTCTCGCCGATCTCGGCCGTGTTGTCCGGCCGTACGGCGTCCTCGGCGGGCTCGACGGAGGTGTACGCGCCGTCGGGGCCCTTCTTGCCGTCCTTGCCGTACAGCAGGTCGATGCGGCCGAAGAGGAAGTCCTCGAACTCGTTGTTGAGCCGGTTGAGGTGCACACCGGCCCGGAACACCTGGGCGTCCCGCTCCGCGAGCGCGCCGGGGGTGCCGACCTGGCCGCGTTTGGCGGCGTCGTTCATCAGGAACTCCGCCTCGTGGATCTTCTCCTCGAGGCGGTGGTAGACCCGGTCCAGATGTTCCTGCTCGACACCGATCTCACGGTCCCGGACCGTGTCGGTGGCGTCCATGGCGACCATGGCCTCCACGGCTTCCTGCGCGGCCACTGAGGCCCCCTTCTGACGTGCACTGGGCAGCCGTCGAGCGTACGCCACAAGGGGGCAAAATGTCAGGCCTCGACCTCCACGAGGCGTTCGCCGTCGAAGGTCCGGACCTCGAAGTGGTCGATGTCGGCCCGGTCCATGGCCGCGCCGCCGTGGACGTACAGCGGGTTCTTGGCGTTCTCCGTCGTGGCGCCGGGGATGCCGTACCCCCACTGCGGCACGGCCCAGGAGGTCACGGTCTCCTCCTCGCCGCTCTTGGAGACGGCGACGAGCCGGCACTTGAGGGGGCCCTTGACGTTCTTGAGCTCCAGGACGGTGTGGGTGCCCCAGCCCTTCTTCTCCATGCCGACCGTGGCGCTGATCTTGGTCGTCGGGTCGGTGGCCTGGATCTTCTCGTCCATGTGGTGGAAGAAGGCGTCCTCGGCCGGGCTGGTGGGGTGGGGTTCGACCGCCCGGTTCTCCTTCTCGCCGCCGGAGGTGGCGACGACGGCGACGGCGGGACCGCCGATGACGAGGACGGCGGCGGCCGCGACGAGGGCGAACGTGCGGCGGCGCCGGGCGGCGCGCTTGGCGCCCACCTCGTCGATGAGCCGGTCGAGCAGCTCCGGCCCGGGCGCGCTGCCCACGGCGCGGAGGGCGACGGAATCGCCCGGGGCGCGGCGCGGGCCGGGCGGGGCGGGCGGCCGCGGCGCGAAGGCGTCGAAGGCCTCGTCCGCGTACGGATCGGTGGCGGACGGACCGGTGGCGTACGGATCGGTGGCGGACGGATCGGTGGCGGACGGATCGGTGGCGTACGGATCGAGCCCGGCCGGGCGGGGAGCGGCCGGGGCGTCGGCGTCCGCCAGCATGGCGAGCATCGGCTCCATCCCGGCGAACTCCTCCACGTGCGCGGCGCAGAGGTCACAGTCCACGAGGTGCGCCTCGAAGGCGGCGGCGTCGACGTCGTCCAGGATGCCGAGTACATACGCACCCGCAGCGTCGTGCGGCGGTGTCATGCCGATACCCCCCTCTCCTCCAGCGCGAGTTTCATGGAACGCAGTGCGTAAAACACCCGGGAACGCACGGTCCCGGCGGGTATGCCGAGGGTCTCGGCCGCCTCGTTGACCGTACGCCCCTTGAAGTAGGTCTCGACCAACACTTCCCGGTGGGCGGGGGTCAAATCGTCGAGCGCGTCAGAGAGCGTCATCAGCCACAGCGCCTTGTCGATCTCGTCCTCCGCGGGCAGGACCTCGAGCGGTGCCGGATCGACCTCCTGCGGCCGGGCCTGCCGGCTTCGGTGGCCGTCGATGACGATGCGCCGGGCGACCGTCACCAGCCAAGGTCGGACGGAGCCGGTCGCCCGGTTGAGCTGACCGGCGTTCTTCCAGGCACGGATGAGCGTCTCCTGCACGACGTCCTCGGCCCGCTGGCGGTCGCCGGCGACGAGGCGCAGTACGTACGCCAGCAGGGGCCCGGCATGTTCGCGGTAGAGAGCACGCATCAACTCCTCGTCGGGGACGTCGGGTCGATGGCGGGACACCTCGCTGCGATGCCGGGCCCGGTGCGGACGTTCATCGGCCACGGCCGCATCCTTGCGCACCCTGAACCTCCCGGTCGAGACCCTGTTGACGTGGAGAGGTACGGAGCGGGGGCGCGTCCGACTCAACGGCGCGCGAGGTTTTTCCGGGATTCCTCAGACGGCGGCCCGCGCGCGCCGGGCTGCCCGATGCCGGGCAACGCGCTCCCGGTTTCCGCACGCCTCGCTGGAGCACCAGCGGCGGCGGCGCCCGCGCGAGGTGTCGAGGTAGCAGCGGCGGCAGTCGTCGCCCTCGCAACGGCGCAGCAGGGCGCGGGCGGTGGGATCGGTGAGCAGGTCGACGGCGTCCCGGGCGACGGCGGCGAGCAGCGCGCGGCAGTCGGGCTCGTCGCCCAACGCCCGTACGAGCCCGCCCGTCTCCGTGCGTACGGCGCGGGGCGCGGGTGGCGCGGATGCGGCGGCGAGGGCGTTGAGCCGCTCCAGGGCGGGTCCGGCGCGCCGGCCGTCGAGCTGAGCGTGCACCAGTTCGCCCACGCAGTCGCGCAGTTCGCGGAAGCGTACGACCCAGGCGGCGTCGAGCGCGCGGAGCGGCGTGACGGCCGGGACGAGTCCGGTGCTGCGCAGGAAGCAGTCCAGCGCTTGGGCGTGGTCGAGCGGCTGGGCGGCCAGGTCCAGGCAGATCCGCCCGGAGTCGAACCGTACGGTCATGCCATCAGAGTGCTCCCGAACGCCCGCTCCGGCTAGGGGGTGTGCGGCGGCGGGTCGTCGTGCAGGATCCGCTGGAAGAGGTCGTGGTCGCGCCATTCGCCGTCGATGTGCAGGTAGCGGGGCGCGGTGCCGATCCGCTCGAACCCGCACTTGGCGAGGACGCGTTGGGAGGCGTGGTTGGTGAGGACGGTGCCGGTCTCGATCCGGTGCAGCCCGAGCTCCTCGCGGGCGGCCCGGCAGACCTCCTCGACGAGCCGGGTGGCGAGGCCCTGCCCGGTGTACCGGGCGTCGACCCAGTAGCCGAGGGAGGCGCTGCGGAAGGGCCCGAGGGCGATTCCGGAGAGCGTGGCCATGGCGACGACCGCCTCACCGTCCACGGCGACCCAGCGCCGCCCCCCGTCCCCGAGCCGCACGGCCTGCCCCGCGGCCGTGTAGTACGCCTCACTCCGGTACGGCTCCCAGGGCCGCATGTGCTCCCGGTTGCGCAGGAGCGCGTCGGCGAGGGCGGCGGCGTCGGCGGCGGTGGCGGGCCGAATACGGATCATGCCGCCACGGTAGACGCCCGCGTGGGCAACCCGGGAGGGGCCCGACCCGCGAGGGACCTGGAGCGGCCCCGCGCCTGCCCTCGCGAGGGAACGGGAGAGGTCCCGTCCCCCGAGGGCCCCGCCCGCGAGGGACCGGGAGCGGACCCGCTCCCCGAGGGCCCGCCCCGGAGGCGCCTGGAGCGGTCCCGCGCCTCTACCCGCCCCCCTACGCGTCCGCGTACTTCGTGTCGGCCACCGGGTCGAGCGCCAGCCGGTAGCCCCGCTTGACCACCGTCTGGATCAGCTTCGGCGTGCCGAGTGCCGTCCGCAGACGGGCCATCGCCGTCTCCACCGCGTGCTCGTCCCGGCCCGCGCCCGGCAGCGCGCGCAGCAGGTCGGCCCGGGAGACGACCCAGCCCGGGCGCCGGGCCAGCGTGGCGAGCAGCGCCATCCCGGCCGGCGGGACCGGCCGCAGGGAGCCGTCCACCAGGACCGCGTGGCCGCGGATCTCGATGCGGTGGCCGGCCACCGGAAGGGCGCGGGCCCGGGAGGGCAGCTCCTGGCAGAGCAGCTGCACCAGGGGCCCGAGCCGGAACCGCTCCGGCTGGAGCGTGTCGATGCCGTGCGCTTGGAGCGGCAGCGCCGTCACCGGCCCCACGCACACCGCGAGCACGCGGTGCCGCAGCGCGTCGAGCAGTTCGGTCAGGACTCCCCGGTCCTCCGCCCGGGTCAGCAGGGACGCGGCGGCCGGGGCGCTGGTGAACGTCACCGCGTCGAGCGAGCCGGACAGGGCCCCGTCCAGGAGGCGGTCGAGCGGGCCGATGTCCTCGGGCGGCATCCACCGGTAGACCGGTACGCCGACGACCTCCGCGCCCGCCGCCTTGAGCGCCTCCACGAACCCCGGCAGCGGCTCCCCGTGCAGCTGGAGCGCGATCCGGCGCCCGTTCACCCCCTCGGCGAGCAGCCGGTCGAGCACCTCGGCCATGGACTCCGAGGACGGCGACCACGACTCGGTGAGCCCCGCCGCCCGTACCGCTCCCTTCACCTTGGGACCGCGGGCGAGGAGCTCCACGCCCCGCAGGCAGTCGAGGAGGGCCTCCCCGTGGCCCCAGCCGTCGGCCGCTTCGACCCAGCCCCGGAAGCCGATCGCCGTGGTGGCGATGACGACGTCCGGGGCGTGGTCGATGAGTTCCTTCGTCGCGGCGAGCAGCTCCGTGTCGTCCGCGAGCGGCACGATCCGCAGCGCCGGGCCGTGGACCACGGCCGCGCCCCGGCGGCGCAGCAGCGCGCCCAGCTCGTCCGCGCGCCGTGCTGCGGTGACGCCGACGGTGAACCCGGCGAGGGGCCCCTGCTCTTGCTCGTTCATGACGACCGAGCCTGACGCCGAAGCGTGACAGGCTCGGATCGCCGGTATTTCCTGGCCGTTACGGACCATTTCCGGTCACACCTCGGCGTAACCGAGCTGAGGCTTCTTCTCCCCCGCGACCTCCGCGCCCTCCGCGCCCTCGGCCGTGTCCGGTACGACGGCCGGCCGGCGAAGGTATACCGCCCAGGTCACCAGCATGCAGGCCGCGTAGAAGAGCAGGAAGGAGACGAAGGCCGAGGTGCCGGTGCCCGCGGTCTGGAAGGACTGCCGGAAGGCCAGGTTGATACCGAGGCCGCCGAGCGCGCCCACAGCCCCGATCAGGCCCATGGAGGCCCCGGAGAGCCTGCGGCCGTACGACTCCGCCTCCTCGCCCGACAGGCCCTTGCGGTGGCCCTGGGAGAGGAAGATCGCCGGGATCATCTTGTACGTGGAGCCGTTGCCGAGCCCCGTGAGGACGAAGAGCGCGATGAAGCCGACGAGGAAGACGGCGAGCGACTCGATGACCGAGGCGTAGATCACGACACCGGTCGCGACGGCCATCCCGGCGAAGTTCCACAGGGTGATGCGGGCGCCGCCGTACTTGTCGGCGAGCGAGCCGCCGACGGGCCGGATCAGCGAGCCGAGCAGCGGGCCGATGAAGGTGAGCGAGGCGGCCTGGAGCGGGGTGCGCCCGAACTGGGTCTGGAGGACGAGCCCGAAGGCGAAGCTGTAGCCGATGAACGAGCCGAAGGTGCCGATGTAGAGGAAGGCCATGATCCAGGTGTGCTTGGCCGCCACGGCTTCCTTGACCGCGCCGGTGTCGTTCTTCACCGGGGCGAGGTTGTCCATGAAGAGCGCGGAGCACACGGCGGCGACGATGATGAGCGGGATGTAGACGCCGAGGACGATCCGCGGGTGCAGGGCGCCTGCGGTGCCGATGACCAGCAGGCCGATGAGCTGGACGACGGGGACGCCGATGTTGCCGCCGCCCGCGTTGAGGCCGAGCGCCCAGCCCTTCTTCCGGAGCGGGAAGAAGGCGTTGATGTTGGTCATGGAGGAGGCGAAGTTGCCGCCGCCGACGCCGGTGAGCACGGCCACCAGCAGGAACGTGTTGTACGAGGTGCCCGGCTCCATCACCGCGTAGGCGACGCCGGTCGGCAGGAGGAGCAGCAGCGCGCTGAAGATCGTCCAGTTCCGGCCGCCGAACCGGGCGACGGCGAAGGTGTAGGGGATCCGGATGAGCGCGCCGACGAAGGTGGCGGTCGCGATCAGGAAGAACTTCCCGGCCGGATCGATGCCGTACTGCGGTCCCATGAACAGGACCATGACCGACCACAGGCTCCAGATGGAGAAGCCGATGTGCTCGGAGAGCACGGAGAAGAGCAGATTGCGCCGGGCGATCTTCTCTCCTGTCTCACGCCAGAAGGTCTCGTCCTCCGGCTCCCACCGTTCGATCCATCGGCCGCCCATCACGTACCTCCACGGTGTCGGGTCCTGAGCGTCCAGATGCTCTGGACCTCTGCCGGAGACGCTAAGGGGGCGGCGTTTCAGGCCGGTGGCGGGAAGTGACACGTACGGAACCTTGCTCTCACCCGGCGCGGGGGGCCGGTGTGAGCGCCGGGGCGAGGGAGCCGGGCTCAGCCGGCCGCCAGGCCCCGGCTCAGCCCGCCGGGACACCTGGCTCGCCCTCCGGGAGCCAGGCTCCCTCAGGGCGCTCCAGCCAGCCCTCCCGCTCGCCGATCTCCGTCGCCGCCGCGCGCAGCGCGTCCAGGCCGGGGTGGCGGAGCCCCTTGCGCCACACCATGCTCACCGGGGAGAGCGGCACGGGGTCGACGAGGGGCCGCAGCACGCTGCCCGGTATCGGCGGGAAGTCGACGACCCCGAGGGCCGGAATGCGGAGCTTGGCCATGATCCGGCGGAACTCCTCCTTCCCGACCACCATCGGCGCCGGCGGCGCGACCGCGATGCCCCGCCCCGCGAAGAGGCGGGCGGCCAGGCCGGTCCACTCGAGGGTGCGGTCGTTGCCCGCGCCCGCGTAGACGCTCTCGCCGGCGAGCGCGGCCAGCGGGACGGCGTCCAGATCCGCCAGCGGGTGGTCCGCGGGCAGCAGCACCGCCATCGGCTCGTACCGTACGAACTGCGAGGCGAGCCGCGCCCGCGTGGCCGGTTCCAGTCCCCCGTACCGCCCGAAGGAGACATCGAGCCGGCCGGCGAGGATCTGCGCCGCGGCCCCGGTGAGACCGCTCTCGTAGCGGGCCATCAGCTCCTGTTCCGGGGCGAGCTCGCGCGCCCGCTCCAGGACCCGGCCGTGCGCGAAGCCCACGCCGTTGAGGTCGACGAGCAGCGGCCGGGTGGACGCGCGGAAGGCGTCGGCGAGTTCGTCGCAGGCGACCAGCACGCGTCGCGCGTACGGCAGGAGCCGCTCGCCGTCCGCCGTGAGGGAGACCTGCCGGGTGGTCCGTACGAACAGCTCCGTGCCCAGCTCGCGCTCCAGTCGCCGGATGTCGCGGCTGAGCGCCTGCTGGGCGAGGTAGAGGCGGGCGGCCGCGCGGGTGAAGTGCAGTTCGTCGGCGACGGCGGTGAAGGCCCGCAGGAGCCGCGGTTCGATGTCGTACGAAGTGGCCACCCCGCATTTAACAACGCGGGCGCGTGAATGGCCATGGAGCAGGTGTTGGACCGCTCGCCACCACCCCCACGAGGCTTCTGCCATGCCGCAACACGACCTCGTGATGACCCCCGTGGGCCCGACGCTCGCCCCCCGCTACCGCGAACCGCGCACCACCAAGCCCTCCGGCCCCTACGTCCGCCTCTTCGCCACCCCGGGCACCCGGGCCTTCACCCTCGGGAACCTCGTCGCGCGGCTGCCCATGGGGATGTTCAGCGTCAGCGCGGTGATCATGATCGCGGGATCGTACGGCTCGTACGCCCTGGCGGGCGCGGTGACCGCCACCGGGCTCGCGGCCACGGCCCTCGTCGCACCGTGGACGGCGCGGCTCGTCGACCGGTACGGGCAGGCCCGGATCGCGGTCCCCGCGACCGCCGCGGCCGTGCTCGGCTCGCTCGCCCTGCTGCTGTGCGTCCACCACGAGGCACCGGCCTGGACCCTCTTCGCGGCGTACGCGGCGACGGCCACCACGCCCAACACCGGAGGCATGTCCCGCGCCCGCTGGGCCTACCTCCACCGGGGCGACCCCGTGGCCCTGCACACGGCCAACGCCTTCGAGCAGGCCGTCGACGAGCTCTGTTTCGTGATCGGCCCGGTGCTCGCTGCCGTCCTCTGTGCGGCGCTGTTCCCGGAGGCCGGCACCCTGATCGGCGCGGTTCTGCTGCTCGCCGGCGTCCTGATCTTCGCGGCCCAGCGCTCCACCGAACCCCCGGCGGCGCCCCGCTCCGCCACCGCGCCCGGCTCCCTGCTGCGCGCCCCCGGCATGACGCCACTGCTCGGGGTCTTCCTGGCCACGGGCGCCGTCTTCGGCGCGATGGAGGTCGTCACCCTCGCCCATGTCGACGGCCCCCTCGCCGGTCCGGTCCTCGCTCTGCAGGCCGCGGGCTCCTGCGCGGCCGGTCTCCTCTACGGCCGCGCGGGGCGCACGGCCCGGCTGCGTACCTGTCTCGCGGCGATGACCGTGCTGATGACGCTGCCGCTCCTCGGGGCGTCGACCGGTTCGCTGCTCGCCCTCGCGGGCGGCCTGCTCGTGGCGGGCATGGCGACCGCCCCGACGATGATCACGGGCATGAGCCTGATCCAGCGCCTGACCCCGGCCGGACGGCTCAACGAGGGCATGACGCTCGCGGTGACCGCCCTCCTCGGCGGCATCGCGGCCGGCTCGGCCGCCGGCGGCTGGTCGGCCGAACACGCCCCGACGACGACGTACGCCTTCCTGATCCCGACGGCCGCCGCCGCCCTGGCGCTCGCCCTGTGCGCGGCGACCGGGACAGGCCGTTCGACATCTGCATAATGACTGCATTGCTGATACTGTGCAGACATGACTGCACTCACCATCCGGGACGTACCTGAAGACCAGGTCAAGCGCCTCAAGGTCCGCGCCGCGCAGGCTGGTCAGTCACTCCAGGCGTACCTCCTCAGCCTCATAAACCGCGAAGCCGAAAAGCCGACGCTCGCCGAGATGGCCGCCCGCGCCGAGCGCTACGCCAGCGTCGAACTGGACAATGACGAACTCCTCGACATCATCGACGCAGGCCGGGAGCGTCGCCGTTGATCGTCATCGACTGCTCCGCCCTGGTGACCTTCTTCACCGACACCGGCGAGGCCGGTCACAAGATCCGCGATCGCGTCGCCCAGGAAGACTCCCTGGCCGCCCCCAACCTCCTCGACACCGAGTTCCTCAGCGCGCTCCTCGGCCTGGCCAAGGGCACTCGGGGCGGCACCCCCAAGCTCAGCAGAAGCAACCTGGACAGGCACCTCAAGGCGTACGAACCCCTCGGCATCGAGCGCCACGATGCCCGGCCCCTGACCGCCCGCGTTTGCAGGCTCGCCGACAACCTCTCGGCCTATGACGCCACCTACGTGGCCCTGGCCGAAGTGCTGGGAGTGCCGCTGATCACGGCTGACGCACGGATCAAGCGCGGCGTACAGAAGCCGCACTGCACGATCGAGGTCTTCAAGGCCAACGTCTGAGCTCCCGGCATGACAAAGGCCCGGCGGTCGTCGTGACGACTGCCGGGCCTGTGCCCACATGGGATGAGGTGTCCGGGCGGGGCATACCCCCCCTCGGACGCTCGGTGGAGATGGCGGGAATCGAACCCGCGTCCAACGGTGCAGAACCAGGGCTTCTCCGTGTGCAGTCCGCTACGAGTTTCTCAGCCCCGGAGATCACGCGGACAAGTCTCCGACGGGCTCAGTCACTGTTTGATTTCCCTCAGGCCCCCGTGACCGGGGCTAGAGGTTTAGATCCCTGAATGACGCCAGGATCCGGGTCGGGACCATCCCCGGGCTGACGCTCCTCACAGAGGCTTCTACTCGTTACCTAGAAATTAGGCAGCGAGGGCGAAGCGGGAGTTATCGCTCTTGGAGTTGGCGATTATTGGTTGCGACATATGGTTTACGAGATCATTGCCGCTTCCTCGACACGCTTCCCCTGCTTCGACATCCGCTGTCGAAACCGATCATCCCCATGTTGATTTTTCAAAAATCGCACCCGCCGTGGGGTGCATGCCCCATCCTACGTGACCAACGCCTGCGGTCGCCAGCGTATTCCCGCCCGCTCGGGGCTAGGCGGCCCGCTGGCGCCGCTTGGCCGCCGCGATGGCGCGGTTCGTCTCCCGCGTGTCCTGCTTCTCCCGCAGCGTCTGCCGCTTGTCGTACTCCTTCTTGCCCTTGGCCAGCGCGATCTCGACCTTGACCCGGCCCTTCAGGAAGTACAGCGAGAGGGGCACGATCGTGTGACCCGTCTCCTGGGACTTCGCCTCCAGCTTGTCGATCTCCTCCCGGTGCAGCAGCAGCTTGCGCTTCCGCTTCGCCGAGTGGTTGGTCCAGCTGCCCTGGGCGTACTCCGGGACGTGGATGTTGTGCAGCCACGCCTCGTGCCCGTCGATCTGCACGAAGCCGTCGACCAGCGACGCCCGGCCCATCCGGAGCGACTTCACCTCGGTGCCCATGAGCACCACACCGCACTCGTAGGTGTCGATGATGTGGTAGTCGTGGCGCGCCTTCTTGTTCTGCGCGATGATCTTGCGCTCAGGACCCTTGTCCTGGTCCTTCTTCTTCGCAGGCTTGCCCTGCACGTTCACGAGTCCCTTTGCCATAGTGCGGCCATTTTCGCACTACGAGCCCCCTCCGAGGCCACTCAATACCGTTCTCGCCCGCTCCTCGGCCCGCTCGCCCGTGGTATCGCTGACGACGAGGTCGGGTGTGATGCCCAGGCCGTCGACGCCGTGCCCGGCGGGAGTGCGGTAGTGGCCGACGGTCAGCTCGGCGACTGAGCCGTCGGGCAGCGTGCTCGGCATCTGCACCGAGCCCTTGCCGAAGGTGCGTGAGCCGACGGTGACCGCCCGGCCACGGTCCTGCAGGGCGCCGGTGAGCAGCTCGGCGGCGCTCATCGTGCCCCCGTCGACCAGCGCCACCACGGGCCGCTCGGTGTCCCCGCCGTTCTGCGCGTACAGGGCCCGCTGCTCGCCGTCGACGTCGTACGTGGCGACCAGACCGCCGTCGAGGAAGGCGGAGGCGGCGACCGTGGCCTCGGCGACCAGGCCGCCTGCGTTGCCCCGCAGGTCCAGGAGGACCCCGGCGCCGGCCGGCGCGTGCCGTACCGCGTCCCGTACCCGCTCGCCCGCGCCCTTGGTGAACGCGGTCACCTTGATCAGTACCGTTCCGTCGTCGAGCCGTCGCACGGTGACGTCGTCGGTGGCGAGCCGGGCCCGGGTCAGGGTCTGGGTCCAGGCCGAGCGGCCGCGCTCGACGCCGAGGGCCACGGTGGAGCCGGCCTGGGCGGCGCCGTCGCCGCGCAGCAGCGAGACGACCTCGGAGACGGAGAGGGCGCCGACCTCGCGCCCGTCGACGGTGACGAGACGGTCGCCGGCGCGCAGTCCGGCGCGGGCGGCCGGTCCGCCGGCCTGGACGCGGCTGATCTCGATGCGGCCCGCGCCCGCCTTGCGCGCGGAGAGTCCGACGCCGGTGTACGAGCCGTCGAGGGCCTGCGCGAACTCCTCGTACTCCGCCGGGTCGTAGACCGCGCCCCAGCGGTCGCCGCTGCGGCTGACGAACTCCTCGGCGGCCTGCTTGCCGGACTTGCCGTCGGCCATCGCCTCGGCGGCGGCGCGGGAGAGGTCGGCGGGGTCGACGGTGGTGCGGGCGGGAGTCGCCTGTGCGGCCTTGGCCTCCGGCTCCTGCCGGGGAAGGGCTCCGGTGGCCGCGGCGGTGGCGAGCACTCCGGCGAAGAGCAACGTCAAAGCGGCCCCACGGAGGACTCCGCGGGGCCGGAGACAGAGGTCGGGTCTGGACCCGGGGCCTACCGGCATGCCATGCACTCTAGGACAAGCGAAGGGGGGGGGGGGGGGGGGGGGGGGGGGGGGGAGGGGGGGGGTGGGGGGGGGGGGTTGGGCGGGTGGGGGGGGGGGGGGGGGGGGAGAGGAAAAGAAGGGAGGGGACGGGAAGGCAAGAA
>NZ_JBVHXA010000017.1:0-205841 GCF_055563935.1 Streptomyces sp. NPDC029169 | reverse complement strand
ACGACCGCCCCCCCCCACAAACACCCCCCCACCCCCCCCCCTCCCCCCCCCCCCCCTCCCCCCCCCCCCCCCGGCCCCGATCTCGTGGTGCGTGGGTGCGTCAGCCGCGGTCGGCGCCGACCGGCTCGCCGACGATGCGGCCGGCCAGGGCGCGCGCCCAGGCGTCGACGTCGGCGGTGAGCTCGCGCTCGGCGGCGGCGCGCTCGGCGGCGATGCGCTCGCTGCCGGCGGCGAGGATCGCCTCGCGCTCGCGGATGCCCTCGGCGCGGGCGGCGGCGATGGCGGCCGCGCCCTCCTCGGTGGCCTGCGAGCGGATGCGGGCCGCCTCGTGGCGGGCCTCGGCCAGCTCGGCCTCGTACTGCTCGCGGATCTGCGTGGCCTCGGCGCGCAGGTCGTCGGCGCGCTCGGTGCCGCCGGCGATGGCGTCCTCGCGCTCGGCGAGGGTGCGGTTGATCCTTGGCAGGATGCCCTTCGCCAGGATGAGGAAGGTGAGGCCGAACAGCACCGCGCCAAGGATGAGCTCAGCCGTGACGGGGTTCAGCGGACCGAGGTCCATGTCGAAGATCTTCGAATTCTGCGCGAGGGTCATGCGCGCATGATACCCGCTCGGAAAATCGACAATTTCCGCACCCGCCGAACGCGCGCACCCACGCGCGCACGTCGTGCTGACATGACCGCGCAAGGTTTCCGGCACCCAATGGCTACCGCAAGGTAACTACGGCTGGTTTGATGTGCGGCGCTGCTCCAACCCCCCACCTACACACGGGAGTTTCTGTGCCGCTCGCCGCACACCGCCGTCGTGCCTCCGGCGCCGCCCTGTCCCTGGCGCTCGCCGCCGCGACCCTGGCCACCGCAGCCCCCTCGGCCTCGGCCGCCGAGACCCCCCGCCTGAAGGTGCTCAGCTACAACGCCTTCCTCTTCAGCAAGACGCTCTACCCGAACTGGGGCCAGGACCACCGGGCCCAGGCGATCCCCGCCGCCCCCTTCTACCAGGGCCACGACGTCGTCGTGATCCAGGAGGCCTTCGACAACTCCTCCTCGGACGCGCTCAAGGCGAACTCGGCCGCCCAGTACCCGTACCAGACCCCGGTCATGGGGCGCAGCAGGACCGGCTGGGACGCCACGAGCGGCGCCTACTCCGCCACGACGCCGGAGGACGGCGGCGTGACGATCCTCAGCAAGTGGCCGATCGTCCGCAAGGAGCAGTACGTCTACAAGGACGCCTGCGGCGCCGACTGGTACTCGAACAAGGGCTTCGTCTACACCGTCCTCGACGTGAACGGCGCCAAGGTCCACGTCGTCGGCACGCACGCCCAGTCCACCGACCCGGGCTGCTCGGCGGGCGAGGCGGCGCAGATGCGCAGCCGCCAGTTCAAGGCGATGGACGCCTTCCTCGACGCCAAGAACATCCCGGCGAACGAGCAGGTCATCGTGGCCGGCGACATGAACGTCGACTCCCGGACGCCCGAGTACGGCACGATGCTCAGCGACGCGGGCCTGGCCGGCGCGGACGCCCGCACCGGTCACCCGTACTCGTTCGACACCCAGGAGAACTCGATCGCCTCCTACCGTTACCCGACCGACCCGCGCGAGGACCTCGACTACGTCCTGTACCGCTCGGGCAACGCGCGCCCGGCGAACTGGACGAACAACGTGGTCCTGGAGAAGAGCGCGCCCTGGACGGTCTCCAGCTGGGGCACGAAGTACACGTACACGAACCTCAGCGACCACTACCCGGTGACGGCCTTCTGAACAGCCTGACTGGCATGAACTGCATGAACTGTATGAACTGATCTCATCGGCCCGCCGCGCCTTCCAGGCACGGCGGGCCGACGCATGTCCACGCCGCAGTGCACGGGTGCCCCCAGGACCGCGTCAGCGCTCCGCCGACCAGCCGGTCGCGGCGCGGCCGTACGAGTACAGGGCGGCGACGACCTCCTGGGGTGAGCGCCGCCCGGCCAGGACGTCCATCTGGTAGCCGTCCTCCATCGCGACGAAGTTGGCGGCGATCATGCGCGCGGAGTCCGTCAGGCTGAAGTGTCCCTGGGCCTCGCCGAGCACCAGGATCCCCTGGTAGACGCTGATCTGGCGTTCCGTGAGAACGCTGTCGAGGGCGGCAGCCTTCGGGTCGCGCACGGTCCTGCGGGCCGGCCGCCACGCCGAAGGCGATGCAGGAGCGCAGCCGCTCTCGGGCGTCCTCGTGCCGCTCCGCCTCGGCCTCCCGGTCCCGGCAGAACCGCTCGATGGCCTGCTGGAACGTCTCGTACATCAGCGCGTCGAGGTCCTCGTAGTAGTAGAGGACCGCCGCCGGGGTGACACCCGCCTCCTCCGCCACGTCCCCGCGGCCTCGCTCAGCTGGGCCCGTCGCGCCTCCTGGTCCTTGCGCCTACGCTCCTCATGGGAAGGGCGTCATGACCACCAACCACGCGGGGCCGCCCCCGCTCACCGAGAAGGGTCTGCGCGGCGATTCCGTGGGCCTGCTCGCCACGGTCGCTCTCGGACTCGCGTCCGTCGCCCCGGCGTACAGCATCGCCGTCACCCTGGGCCTGGTGACCCTCACGGTCGGCGATCTCGCCCCCGCCGCCCTGCTCCTCGGCTTCGTGCCGATCCTCCTGACGGCCTTCGCCTTCCGGGAACTGAACCGGCGGATGCCGGACTGCGGAACGACCTTCGTCTGGAACACCCGGGCCTTCGGCCCCGCCGCCGGCTGGCTGGTCGGCGGCTGGACGGTGCTGGTCGCCACCGTCATCGCAATGACCGCGCTGGCCCAGGTCGGCGCGTCCGCGCTGCTCGCCCTGCTGGGTCTCGACGCGGCGGCCGGGAGCCGCCTCGCCGTGACCGCCGTCGCGGTCCTCCTGATCGGCCTCGTCACCACCGTCGCGTACCGCGGCGTCCAGCTCGCCGCCCATGTGCAGTACGCCATGCTCGGCGTCCAGCTCGTGGCGCTGCTCGCCTTCGGCGTCGCGGCCTTCGCCCGGGACGGCGCGGCCGCACCATCCCTGAGCTGGCTCAACCCGTTCGCCTTCGACGGCTTCGGCCCCTTCGCCGAGGCGGTCCTGCTGAGTCTCTTCATCTACTGGGGCTGGGATGCGCTGATCACCTTCAACGAGGAGACGGTCGACAGCGGACGCACCCCCGGCAGGGCCGCGATCGCCTCGACCCTGATCCTCCTCGTCACGTACCTCTTCACGGCCTTCGCCGCGATCTCCTATGCGGGGACCGGCGTCTCGGGCCTCGGGCTCGGCAACGAGGAGAACACCGCCGACGTCCTCACCCAGCTCGCACCGCCGGTCCTCGGCGACGCCCTGAGCCGGCTCGTCACGCTTGCCATCGCGGTCTCCGCCGTGGGGGCCATGCTGACCGTCGCGAGCTCCGCGCCCCGGAGCACACTGTCGATGAGCGCGCACGGCGCTCTGCCGACCGCCTTCGGGCGCACCCATCCCCGCTTCCTCACCCCGGCCTTCGGAACGGTGTTCTTCGGCGCGGCGGCCGCCGTCGTACTGGTGCTGCTCACGCTCGTCTCGACCGGTTTCCTGGGCGACGCCATCCTGTCGATCGGCCTGCTGATCGCCTTCTACTACGGCGTCACCGGTCTCGCCTGCGCCTGGCACTTCCGCGCGGAGCTGCGGAACTCCGCGCGGGACCTGCTGGTCAAGGGCGTACTGCCGGCGCTCGGCGGCCTGATCATGCTGGCGGCCTTCGTTCGCAGCGCGTACGACATGATCGACCCCGCCTACGGCTCCACCTCGCTGGGTGGTGTCGGCGGAGTCTTCCTGCTCGGCGTCGGCTCGATCGTCCTCGGGGCCGTGGTGATGCTGCTCGTGCGCACGCGCCACCCCCGCTTCTTCCGCCACGGACGTACGTCCGTGACCACCCTGTCTGTCACGGAGAACTGAGCCTCATGCGCACACTCGCCATCGCCGCCGTCCAGACCACACCGGTGGCCCACGACCTGAGCGCCTCCTGGCAACGATTCGCCGACCAGGTGAGGGCGGTGCGGGACACCTTCCCCCACGTCCAGCTCGTCGTCGTGCCGGAGCTGATGCTCTCGGCCGAGGCGCCGCTGCTCCATGCCCGCCCGGACTGGATGAAGGAGGCGGCCGTACGGATCCCGGGGCCGCTGACCGACCGGATCCGCGGGCTGGCCCGGGAGACCGGGCTCTGGCTGGTGCCGGGCAGCCTCTACGAGCAGGCGGACGACGGTCACGTCTACAACACGGCCCTCGCCGTCTCCCCGGACGGGGAGATCGTCGCCCGCTACCGCAAGATCTTCCCGTGGCAGCCGTACGAACAGACCCGCCCCGGCGCTGAGTTCGTCGTCTTCGACCTGCCCGGCATCGGCCGCGCGGGGCTGGCGATCTGCAACGCCTGGACCAACCAGGTGTACGTCGTCAACGTCAACGCGGCGGACCCGGCCGGGGGTCGGGGCCAGCCTGATCGTCGACCCGGAAGGGACGGTCCGCCAGCAGGCGGGCGGCGGCGAGGAGGTCCTCGTGGATGTCCTCGACCTGAACACCGTGACGCGCGTCCGTGCGTACGGCTCCGCCGGCCTCAACCGCCCCTGGGCGCAGCTCGCCCGCTACGGCGAGCGGATCGAACTGCCGATGTACGGCGGCCGGTTCGTACCGGCGCCGGGCAATTCCTAGTACCCGTACATGCCGAACTGGGTGTAGACCCAGAGCCCCACGATCCCCGCCACGCACACCAGCACCACCCAGGAGCCGAAGCTCGTGTGCCGCCTCGTGCGCGGGCGGGCGGGCTTGGCGGCCGGGCGGCGCTCCTCGCGGGCGGGGCGCGGCCTGGGGGCCGCGGTGCGCGCCCGGGAGGGCTCCGTGTCCGCGGCGGTGACGTCGGCGAGCAGGCGGCGGCAGACCGCGGCCAGTTCGGCCGTCCCGACGGAGAGGTCGACCACGATCTCGGAGCGGGCCGGCGCCGTGGTGCCGCCGTCCAGGAGGCGCCCGGCGCGCAGCCGGGCCTGGTTCCTGCCGCCGGTCGGGGCCAGGCTGATCCAGCGCCCCACGTGCTCGCCGCGGATCACCACGCCGCCGCCCCGCTCCCGGTACACGGTGTGTTCCCGCCACAGGACCGCGGCCAACTCCGTGGCCGTCTCCCTGAGTTCCGTGTACATGACCCTCCCCTGTCACCACGCCCCGTATCGAACAGGCATGTGACTCTAGCGGCAGGTACACGCCATCCGATCCCCGGGGCGGGCTACGCCTCGAAGTCGTACACGGTGACCGGTATCCCCCGCGCCGTCAGCCGCTCGGCGATGAGCGGCTCGATCCGGGGCCACTTCCCGCCGGCAAGACCGCAGCCGATCCGGGGCATGTGTACGGACGCCCCCAGCTCCTCCGCCTTGTCGGCGAGCAGCCCGAGCGCCGCGTCGATCGCCTCGTACCGCACCGGCACGCCCGTGCTCCGGCCCGTCCGTATCCCCCGCTGCCCCACCAGATTGGCCACCCAGACGTTCGGCCCGACCGACACGAACTGGGCGGCCCCCAGCCCGAAGTCGTTCCCCGCCCGCTCGCGGTGCCAGCGCCGGTACGCCGCCTCCGGCTCCGGCCAGCGGCGCGACAGGGCCACCACGAACCCCTTGCCCCAGCCGCCCAGGTCGTTGCAGACATGCGCGATGATCTTGACGCCCTTGCCCTGCGGCGCGCTGGCGTCCCCCCGTGCGTACGTGATCTCCGACATGCCCTCACCGTACGGGCCGGCACTGACATCGAGCCCGTGCTTTTACAGCGCCAGTGAGACAGCAATACTGTTGAATCATGGCCACCGAGACCGAAGCGCAGCCCGAGCAGCCCGAGGAGCACCAGCAGGCGCCGACGTTCACCGTCGACGAGCTGGCCGCGCGGGCGGGTGTCACCGTGCGGACCGTGCGGTTCTACAGCACCAAGGGGCTGCTGCCGCCGCCCGTCATCGGGCCGCGCCGGGTCGGGCACTACGGGCCCGGGCACCTCTCGCGGCTCGCGCTGATCGAGGAGCTCCAGCGCCAGGGGATGACCCTCGCCGCCATCGAACGGTATCTGCACCAGCTCCCGCCCGACCTCAGCGAGCGGGACCTCGCCGTCCACCGGGCCCTGATCGCCGCCTGGGCGCCCGAGTCCGCCGAAGAGATCACCCGGCGCGAGCTGGAGCGGCGCGCCGGGCGGGCCCTCGCCGACGAGGACGTCGACCGCCTCGCGGCGATGGGGGTCCTCGACAAGGGCGCCGACCCGGACGTCTTCCGGCTCGACGCCTCGCTGCTGCGGCTCGGCGTCGAGCTGCTCGACGTGCCCATCGCGCACGAGACGATCCTCGCCTCCCGCACCGTCCTCCTGGAGCACGCGCGCGTGGCGGCCCAGGAGTTGTCCCGGCTCTTCCGGGAGGAGGTCTGGAATCCGTACCGGGAGAGCGCCGAGGACCCGGATCACCTGGCCGCCATGAAGTCGCTCTCCGCGCACATGCAGCCGATGGTGATCCAGGCCCTCGTCACGGCCTTCCAGCGCTCCCTCAGCGAGGAGCTGCGGACGGCCTTCAGGAGCCCCTGAGCAGCTAGTCCGTGAACACCTCGCCCCGCTCTGCCTTCTCCACGAGCAGCGCCGACGGCTGGAAGCGGTCCCCGTACGTCTCCGCCAGCTCACGCGCGCGTGCCACGAAGCCGGGCAGCCCGCCCTCATACCCGTTGATGTACTGGAGCACACCACCGGTCCAGGCCGGGAAGCCGATGCCCATGATCGAGCCGATGTTCGCGTCGGCGACCGATGTCAGGACGTTCTCCTCCAGGCAGCGGACCGAGTCCAGCGCCTCGGAGAAGAGCATCCGTTCCTTCATGTCCTCGAAGGGGATCGTCACGTCGGAGCGCGTGAAGTGTTCGCGCAGTCCCGGCCAGAGCCCGACCCGCGTGCCGTTCTCGTCGTACGCGTAGAAGCCCGCGCCGCCGCTGCGTCCCGTACGCCCGAACTCGTCGACCATGCGGTCGATCACCGCGTCCGAGGGGTGCCCGGCCCACGTGCCGCCGGCCTCCTCGATCGCGCGCCGCGTCTCGTTGCGGATCTTCCGCGGCAGGGTGAGCGTCAGCTCGTCCATCAGGGAGAGCACCTTGGCCGGGTACCCGGCCTGCGCCGCCGCCTGCTCGACCGAGGCCGGGTCGGCGCCCTCGCCGACCATGGCGACGCCCTCGTTGATGAACTGGCCGATCACGCGCGAGGTGAAGAAGCCGCGCGAGTCGTTGACGACGATCGGGGTCTTCTTGATCTGCCGTACCAGGTCGAAGGCGCGGGCGAGGGCCTCGTCGCCGGTGCGCTCGCCCTTGATGATCTCCACGAGCGGCATCTTGTCGACCGGGGAGAAGAAGTGCAGGCCGATGAAGTCGACCGGGCGGGAGACCCCTTCGGCGAGGACGGTGATCGGCAGCGTGGAGGTGTTGGAGCAGAGCAGGGCGTCCGGCTCGACGATGTCCTGGATCTCCTGGAAGACCTTGTGCTTGAGCGCGGTGTCCTCGAAGACGGCCTCGATCACGGCGTCGCAGCCCGCGAGGTCGGCGGGGTCGGCGGTCGGGGTGATTCGGGCGAGCAGCTCGTCCGCCTTCGCCTGGGTCGTACGGCCCCGGGACACGGCCTTGGCACACAGCTTCTCGGAGTAGCCCTTGCCCTTCGCCGCGGCGTCCGCCGAGACGTCCTTGAGGACGACCTCGATGCCCGCGCGGGCGCAGGAGTACGCGATGCCGGCGCCCATCATGCCCGCGCCGAGGACGGCGACCTTGCGGACGGGGCGCGGCTCGATGCCCTGGGGGCGGTTGGCGCCGGAGTTGACGGCCTGGAGGTCGAAGAAGAACGCCTGGATCATGTTCTTCGCCGTCTGGCCGGTGACCAGTTCGGTGAAGTAGCGGGCCTCGATGGTCAGCGCGGTCTCGAAGTCGACCTGGGAGCCCTCGACGGCGCAGGCGAGGATGTTGCGCGGGGCCGGGTAGGGGGCGCCGTTCAGCTGCTTCTTCAGGTTGGCCGGGAAGGCCGGCAGGTTGGCGGCGAACCGCGGGTTCGACGGGGTCCCGCCGGGGATCTTGTACCCCTTGACGTCCCAGGGCTGCTGCGACTCGGGGTTCGCGTCGATGAAGGCGCGCGCCTTGGCGAGCATCTCCTCGGGCGTGGCCGCCACCTCGTGGATCAGGCCGTTCTCGAGCGCCCGCTGCGGGGCGTACTGGGTGCCCTGGAGCAGCACCTTCAGGAGGGCGTCGGCGATGCCCATGAGCCGTACGGTACGGGTGACGCCGCCGCCCGCCGGGAGGAGACCGAGCGTGACCTCGGGCAGGCCGATCTTGGAGCCGGGCGCGTCGAGCGCGATCCGGTGGTGGGAGGCGAGGGCGATCTCGTAACCGCCGCCGAGCGCCGCGCCGTTGATGGCGGCGACGACGGGCTTGCCGAGGGTCTCGATGCGCCGCAGGGAGCGCTTGATCTCCGTGCCGGTGTCGAAGGCGAGCTGGGCGTCCTCCGGCCGGAGCCGGATCATGTCCTTGAGGTCGCCGCCGGCGAAGAACGTCTTCTTGGCGGAGGTGTAGATGATGCCGCGGATGGAGTCCTTCTCGGCCTCGGCGCGGTCGGCGATCGCCGCGATCGAGTCCTTGAACGCCTGGTTCATGGTGTTCGCGGACTGGTGGGGGTCGTCGAGGACGAGGGTGACGACGCCGGTCTCGTCCTGCTCCCAGCGGATGGTGGTGCTCTGGCTCATTGCTGCTTCTCCGTAAGGCTGGTGGGGCGGACGGTCAGACGCGCTCGACGATCGTGGCGATGCCCATGCCGCCGCCGACGCACAGCGTGGCCAGGCCGTAGCGCTTGTCCTGGCGCTCCAGCTCGTCGATGAGGGTGCCGAGGATCATCGCGCCGGTCGCGCCGAGCGGGTGGCCGAGCGCGATCGCGCCGCCGTTGACGTTGACCTTGTCGAGGCTGATGCCCATGTCCTTGACGAAGCGGAGCACGACGCCCGCGAACGCCTCGTTGATCTCGACCAGGTCGATGTCGTCCATGGTCAGGCCGGCCTTGGCGAGTGCCTTACGGGTCGCGGGCGCGGGTCCGGTGAGCATGATGGTGGGCTCGGAGCCGGAGACGGCGGCGGCGACGATCCGGGCGCGCGGGGTGAGCCCGTACCGCTCCCCGACCTCCTTGGAGCCGATGGCGACGAGCGAGGCGCCGTCGACGATGCCGGAGGAGTTGCCGGCGTGGTGGACGTGGTCGATCTTCTCCACCCAGTGGTACGTCTGCAGCGCGACGGCGTCGAAGCCGCCCATGTCGCCGATCGCGGCGAAGGAGGGCTTCAGGGCGGCCAGCGAGTCGGCGGTGGTGCCGGGGCGCATGTGCTCGTCGTGGTCGAGGACGACCAGGCCGCTGCGCCGGTCCTTGACGGGGACGACGGAGCGGTCGAAGCGGCCGTCCTTCCAGGCGGCCGCGGCGCGCTCCTGGGAGAGCGCGGCGTACTCGTCGACGTCGCGGCGCGAGAAGCCCTCGATGGTGGCGATCAGGTCGGCGCCGATGCCCTGGGGGACGAAGCCGGTCTCGAAGTTGGTCATCGGGTCGGCGAACCAGGCGCCGCCGTCGGAGGCCATCGGGACACGGGACATGGACTCGACGCCGCCGGCGAGAACGAGGTCCTCCCAGCCCGAACGGACCTTCATCGCGGCCATGTTGACGGCTTCGAGGCCGGAGGCACAGAAGCGGTTCTCCTGGACGCCGGCGACGGTGTCGGGGAGGCCCGCGGCGATGGCGGCGATCCGGGCGATGTCGGAGCCCTGGTCGCCGACCGGTCCGACGACGCCGAGGACGATGTCGTCGATCGCGGCCGGGTCGAGTCCGGGAAAGCGGTCGCGGATCTCGTGGATGAGTCCGACGACCAGGTCGATGGGCTTGGTGCCGTGCAGGGCGCCGTTGGCCTTGCCGCGGCCGCGCGGGGTGCGGATCGCGTCGTACACGTACGCTTCGGTGCTCACGAGAAGCCTTTCAACGATGAGGGTGAAGAGAGAGCTAGCCCAGCAGGGAACGTCCGATGATCTCCTTCATGATCTCGGTCGTCCCGCCGTAGATGGTCTGGATGCGGCCGTCGGTGAACGCCCTGGCGACCGGGAACTCGGCCATGTAGCCGTATCCCCCGTGGAGCTGGAGGCAGCGGTCGGCGACCCGCTTCTGCAGCTCGGTCGCCCACCACTTGGCCATCGAGGCGTGGACGGCGTCGAGTTCCCCGTTCGAGTGATCGACGATGCACCGGTCGAGGAACGTCCGGGTGACGGCGCACTCGGTCGCCATCTCGGCGATCTCGAAGCGGACGTGCTGGAGCTTGGCGAGCGGACGTCCGAAGGCCTCGCGCTCCTTCACGTACCGCGTGGTGATCTCCAGGAGGTGTTCGGCGGCGGCGATGCCGGCCACGGCGATGGCCATCCGCTCCTGGGCGAGATTGGTCATGAGGTGGACGAAGGCGCCGTCGAGCTCGCCGAGGAGGTTCTCCTTGGGGACGCGGACGTCGTGGAAGAAGAGTTCGGCGGTGTCCTGCGACTTCTGGCCGATCTTGTCGAGGTTCCGGCCGCGCTCGAAGCCCTCCATGCCGCGTTCGACGACGAGGAGCGAGAGCCCGTGCGCGCCGCCTTCGGGGGTCGTCTTCGCGACCACGATCACCAGGTCGGCGAGGATGCCGTTGGAGATGAAGGTCTTGGAGCCGTTGAGCAGCCAGTGGTCGCCGCGGTCCTCGGCGCTGGTGCGGATCCCCTGGAGGTCGGAGCCGGCGCCCGGCTCGGTCATCGCGATGGCGGTGATCAGCTCGCCGGTGCAGAAGCCGGGCAGCCAGCGGCGCTTCTGCTCCTCGGTGGCGAGCGAGGTGAGGTACGGCCCGATGATGTCGTTGTGCAGGCCGAGGGCGATGCCGGGCGCGCCGGCCCGGGTGAACTCCTCGGCGAGGACGGCGCTGTAGCGGAAGTCGGGGTTGCCGCCGCCTCCGTACTCCTCGTCGACCGCGAGGCCGAGCAGCCCCTGCCGCCCGGCGGCGCGCCAGGCCTCGCGCGAGACGATGCCGTCCTTCTCCCACTGCTCGTAGTGGGGCAGCACCTCCTTGGCGAGGAAGGTACGGACGGTCTCGCGGAAGGCCTCGTGGTCGGCGGTGTAGAGCTGGCGCTTCATGCTTCGTACTCCTGGCCTTTCAGGGAGGGGACGGCCCAGTCGCGGGCGATCTCGTCGGTGTCGGCGCCGGGCCGGGCGGGGCCGGTACGGACGGTCCCGGGGGTGACGGAGAAGCGGGGTGCGGGGGCGGGCTGGGTGAGGCCGCCGTGCTCGACGAAGGTGGCGCGGGCGGCGAGGTGCGGGTGGGCGGGGGCCTCGCGGAGCGAGAGGACGGGGGCGACGCACGCGTCGCTGCCGGCGAAGACGGCCGTCCACTCGTCTCTCGTACGGGTACGGAAGCGGGCGGCGACGGCGGTACGGAGCTCGTCCCAGCGGCCGAGGTCGCGGCGGGCGGGGGCGACGTCCTCGATGCCGAGGAGCCGGACGAACTCCTCGTAGAACTGCTGCTCAAGGGCGCCGACGGCCATGTACTGCCCGTCGGACGTCTCGTACGTGCCGTAGAAGGGGCAGCCGCCGTCCAGCAGGTTGACGCCGCGCCGGTCCTGCCAGCCGCCGGCCGCGAGCATGCCGTGGATCATGGTGGCGAGGTGGGCGGCGCCGTCGACGATGGCCGCGTCGACGACCTGGCCCACGCCGTGCGCGCGGGCGTGCTGGAGCGCGGCGAGGACGCCGACGACGAGGTAGAGCGAGCCGCCCGCGTAGTCGCCGACGAGGTTGGCGGGGACGGTGGGCGGGCCGTCCGGGTCGGGTCCGATCATGCCGAGCGTGCCGGTGATGGCGAGGTACGCGATGTCGTGCCCGGCGCTCGCGGCGAGCGGTCCGTCCTGGCCCCAGCCGGTCATCCGGCCGTAGACGAGCTTCGGGTTGCGGGCGAGGCAGGCGTCCGGGCCGACGCCGAGGCGCTCGGCGACGCCTGGCCGGTAGCCCTCGATCAGGATGTCGGCCCGCTCGACCAGGTCGAGGACGGTCGCGGGACCGCCGTCGGCCTTGAGGTCGACGAGGGCGGAGCGCTTGTTGCGGTTGGTGAGGTCGTACGCGGGGTCGATGCCGAGCCCCGCCCCGCCGGGCCGGTCGACCCGTACGACGTCGGCGCCGAGGTCGGCCAGGAGCATGGCCGCGAACGGCCCGGGCCCGATCCCGGCCAGCTCCACCACGCGCACCCCGGAGAGCGGTCCGTTCCGGGCGTCCCGGGTCTCTGCCATCTGGCCCCCAAACCGTGTGTGACACCATCGCTGTAACACCAGTGATGCTAGGAACACGTTCCACTCCGCACAAGCCCCCTGGCCGAGCAAGCGCTTGGAAATTGTGCCGCCGCGGAGTTCCGCTAGGCTCCGCCGACGACACGCGCCCGGAGAGGGGCGCAGGCGAAGGCGAGGGGCTGGATGGAGACAGGGGCGGTCGCGGGGCGGGGTGCCGGAGCGAGACCGTACGACGTCGTCCTCTTCGGGGCGACGGGGTTCGTGGGCGAGCTCACCGCGGAGTATCTGGCCGAGCACGCTCCCGTCGGGTGCCGGTGGGCACTCGCCGGGCGCAGCCGCGCCAAGCTGACGGCTCTGCGGGAGCGGCTGGCGGCGCGGTGGCCCCGGTGCGCCGAGCTGCCGCTGGTGGTCGCGGACTCCTCCGACGCGGACGCGCTGCGCGAACTCGCCGCGTCCACCCGGGTGGTGGCCACCACGGTCGGTCCGTACGTCTGGTACGGCGAGGGCCTGGTGGCGGCGTGCGCGGAGGCCGGCACGGACTATGTCGACCTCACCGGCGAGACGGAGTTCGTCGACGAGATGTACGTACGGTACGACGCGCGCGCCCGGGAGACGGGGGCGCGGATCGTGCACGCGTGCGGCTTCGACTCCGTACCGCACGATCTGGGCGTGTACTTCACCGTCCAGCAGCTGCCGCAGGACGTGCCGCTGCGGATCGACGGCTTCGTCCGCGCCGGCGCGATCTTCTCGGGCGGGACGTTCGCGTCGGCCCTGACGGCCATGGGACGTGGCCGGGAGATCCTGCGCGCCGCGCGCGAACGGCGCCTGCACGAGCCCCGGTTGATGGGCCGACGGGCACGGGCGCCGCTCGGCGCGCCGCGCTTCAGCCAGGAGACCGGCACCTGGGCGCTGCCGCTGCCGACGATCGACGCGCAGGTGGTGGCGCGCTCGGCGCGGGCGCTCGCGTCGTACGGCCCCGACTTCCGTTACCGGCACTACGCCTCGGTCAAGACCCTCCCGATGGCCCTCGGCGGCACCGCCGTGGTCGGCGCGGGCCTGGCGGCGGCCCAACTGCCTCCCGTACGACGCTGGCTGATGGACCGCTACGAGCCGGGCCGGGGCCCGAGCGCGGAGCGGCGCGCACGCAGCTGGTTCTCCGTGCGCTTCGTCGGCGAGGGCGGCGGGCGCCGCGTCTTCACGGAGGTCTCGGGCGGCGACCCGGGGTACGACGAGACGGCGAAGATCCTCGCCGAGTCGGCGCTCTGCCTCGCCCTGGACGACCTGCCGAAGACCTCGGGGCAGGTCACCACGGCGGTCGCGATGGGCGACGCGCTGCTGGGCCGGCTGCGGGAGGCCGGCATCCGCTTCCGGGTGGCGTACAAGGGCTGACGCCCGGCCTCCCGACGAGCCTCAGTGGCGCACGAGACAGAAGGGGTGGCCGGCCGGGTCCGCGTAGGTCCGCCAGGCCCGGTCGCCGCCCCCGCCGTCGAGCTGCCACGCCCCGAGCGCGAGGACCGCGTCGTGGGCGGCTTCCAGGTCGGCCACCCGGACGTCGAGATGGAACTGCTGCTCGGGCGCGCCCCAGACGGGCGGCCGGTGGTCGGCCACGCCCTGGAAGGCGAGCACCGGCGCACCGGCGGCGTCGTGCAGGGTGGCCCACCCGTCGCCGACGGCCCACTGGGGATCGGGGCGATTGATCTCACCGCCGAGCAACTGCTGGTAGAACCGGGCCAGTTCCATGACGTCGGTGCAGTCGAGCACGACGCACTGGAGGGTGCCGATGCCGCTGCCGGCGGCGCGCGGCGCGGCGGAGACGGGGATTGTCATGCGCCCAGCCTGCCGCCCGTCATCGCGCACCGCCAATCCGTACGCGTACTCAGTCGTCCTCTTCAGCCCCCAGGGCCTCACGGAGGGCGCGCCGGCACAGGGAGTCGGCGTGGCGGGTGGTCTCGGGGATGCGGTAGCGGGGGGCGAGCAGGAGGGTGTGGGCGCAGGCGTTGTCGAGGGAGACCCGGTGACCGACGGAGACGAAGACGGGCTTCACCCCGGCCTGGGTACGCAGGGCGCGGCCGACCTCTTCGTCACCCGCCATCAGCGGGCTGAAGTCGCCGCGGTCCGGGCCGGGTTGGTCGTAGACGAAGGTGAACGGGTTCTTCGCGACGCCGATCGACGGGCGTCCGGTCAGCACGCCCAGATGGCTCGCGAGGCCGAAGCGCCGCGGGTGGGCGAGGCCGTAGCCGTCGCAGACGAGCAGCCCCGGGTCGGCGGTCAGCGAGGCGAGCGCGGCGAGCACCGTCGGGATCTCGCGGAAGGCGAGGAGTCCGGGGACGTACGGGAACGACACCCGGCCGACCGCCGTGGCCTCCTCCACCACGTCGAGCGTCCGGGCGTCGAGCACGACGGCCGCGGCGGCGACGAGATCGCGCTCGTCGTCGTACGCCACGTCGAGCCCCGTGACATGCCCCGTACCGGGAGCCGGTCCCGGCTCGTCCAGGACGAGCCGGGACCGCAGCTCCGCCTGCACGGCGCGGGCCGTCGTCTCGTCGGTGGGCCAGCCCTCGGGAACGTCGATGATCTTCATGATGACGGCCACCCTACGGCGCCCCCGCGTCCGGCAGGCGAGCGGTTTCCCGCCGCTTCCCGGACCCCGGGTAGCCTGCCGGTCATGTTCGTACTGGAATTGACCTACACCGCCCCCGTCGAGCGGGCGGACGCGCTGCTCGACGCGCACATCGAGTGGCTGGACGCGCAGTACGCGGCAGGCGTGTTCATCGCCTCGGGGCGGAAGAACCCGCGCGACGGCGGTGTCATCCTCGCCGCCGGGGTCGACCGCGCGGAGATCGAGAAGATCGCGGCGGCCGACCCGTTCACCGTCGAGGGCGTGTGCGCGTACCGGATCACGGAGTTCTACGCGACCAAGACGGCCGACGCGCTCGCCCCGTACCGGGAGCAGCTGCCCTCCTAACCCCTGCCGAGGCGGGCGATGCGGCCCTTCTCGCCGGAGGCCCAGCACGCGCCGTCCCGCGTGCAGTCGACCGTGTCGTACGAGCCGGTGTCGACGGTCCGCCAGGTGCGGCCGCCGTCCGTCGTCAGGTCCGTGCCGGTCGGGCCGACCGCGAGGGCGGCCGTACGGGAGTGCGGGAGCCAGGCGACGCCCGAGCGGTACGCGGGCGGCGGGGCCGAGGCGGCGCTCCAGCCGCGGCCGCCGTCGCCGGTGACCGCGGCCGCCTGCGGTGAGGGCTGGTCCTTGCGGTAGTCGCCGCCGACCGCGATCCCGTGCGTACGGTCGCGGAAGGCGAGCGCGAAGACGCCCCGCGCCGGGTCGCCCGCCGGGATCGTCGTCTCGGCGACGGTCCAGGTCAGACCCCGGTCCCCGGAGTGCAGCACGCGCGCCGTTGCCCCGCCGCCGGTCGCCAGCCAGACGTCCTTCGGGCCCGAGGAGACCAGGCACTGGCCGCTCGCCGCGAACCCCGCCTCGCCGGGCAGCGCCGCCGGCATCCCCGCGTCCGGCAGCACCGCCCACGAACGGCCGCCGTCCCGCGTGGAGAGGATCCGGTACTTCCCGTCCACGGGGTCGCTCATGGCGAGCCCGTGCCGGTGGTCGAAGAACGTCACGCAGTCGTAGAACGCCCGCGGGTCGGTGTTGCGGAACGACTCCGTCCAGCTCTCTCCGCCGTCGTCGGTGCGCAGGATCCGGGACGCCTCGCCCTCCCCGATGGCGAGGACGACGGCGCGCCGGGCGTCGAACGCCTCCACGTCGCGGAACTGCAGCTCCCCCGCTCCCGGCGGCGACACGTTCTGCCAGCTCCGGCCGCCGTCGGTGGTCCGCAGGACCGTTCCCTTCGAGCCCGCGGCCCAGGCCGTCGAACGGTCGACCGCCGCGAGCCCCCGGAAGCGGGCATCCGTTCCGGTCTCCGTCAGCTGCCAGCCGGCACCCGGCGAGGCGACCTGCGACGCGCCGTCCGACGCGCCGTGCGCCGGGACCGTCAGGGCGGTCAGCGCCAGGGCCGCCGCGCTCAGCCCCACCGACATCGTTCGTCTCGTCTTCCCCTTGGACGTCATGGCGCGGGAAACTAATGCACCCCTGTACACCCGTCCAGACCGCCTCGTGCCGGACGCGCGCGGTGACACAGCTCACGTGACCCCCCAGTGCACGTTCCGGCCCCTTCGTTCGTCTTCCCTTGTGTCAGGGAGACGTCAGGAACCGAAGCCGCGCGACAGGAGCTGGCCTTGTCCACCGTCATCGAGCAGGCCGTTCAGGCCCGTCTGGTCGCATCCGCTCCCCGGATGGAAACCGTCCCCGCCACGCTGCGGTACGACCGCGAGGATCCGTTCGCGGTGAGCATGGCGTTCCCGCCGCCCGCGACGCTGGAGGGCGTCGAGGTGTCCTGGGCGTTCTCGCGCGAGCTGCTCGCGGAGGGCGTGGACGGGCCGGCCGGGCTCGGGGACGTCCGGGTCCGCCCGTACGGATACGACCGCACGGTCGTCGAGTTCCACGCGCCGGAGGGCGTGGCCGTGGTGCACATCCGCACGTCCGAGCTGCGGCGCTTCCTGAAGCGGTCGCAGCACCTGGTGCCGGCCGGGCGCGAGCACCAGTACCTGGACTGGGACCAGGATCTGGCCCAGCTCCTGGACGACTGAGTTCGCGCTTCGGACGACTCCCGAGTCGTCCCCGTAAATCGTTTGCCGCCCGCTCAACTCCCGGCGTACGGTCCTGATCTGGCCCAGTTGTCGCCCGATCGGAGAAGGCCGTTGTACGTCTGAGGATGCGAGACACCGTGCCGCGCGTGCCTCCTGCTGCCCCGTGCAGCGCCGCGTGTGCCGTCTTCGCCCTCGGCGTACGAGCATGTCAGCCTGCCCGCGCCCCGGTGTCTCACCCGTTGCCCCAGCCCACGCTCTCGCAACAGGGAGGCCTCCATGGCGACCCATCCCACGTTCATCACCTGCTCGTCCCTGTCCTTCTCCTGGCCGGACGGCACCAAGGTCCTGGACGACTTCCGGCTCGCGGTCGGCCCCGGCCGGACCGGCCTTATCGGTCTGAACGGCTCCGGAAAGTCGACGCTCCTCAAGCTCATCGCCGGTGAGTTGACACCCACCGACGGCACGGTCCGTACGGTCGGCCACGTCGGCTACCTCCCGCAGAACCTGGTCCTCGACACCGCGCTGCGGGTCGACGAGGCCCTCGGGATCGCGGCGACCCGGGCCGCGCTGCACGCCATCGAGGCGGGCGATCCCGCCGAGGAGCACTTCGCGGCGGTCGGCGACGACTGGGACGTGGAGGAGCGGGCCCGCGCCACACTCGACCAGCTGGGGCTCGGCCACATCGGTCTCGACCGGACCATCGGCGAGGTGTCCGGCGGCGAGTCGGTCCTGCTGCGGCTCGCGGCGCTGCTGCTCGCCCGGCCGGACATCCTGCTGCTCGACGAGCCGACGAACAATCTCGATCTGTACGCGCGCAACCGGCTCTACGAGGCGGTGGACGCCTGGTCCGGCGTCCTGGTCGTGGTCAGCCACGACCGCCAACTCCTGGAGCGGGTCGACCAGATCGCCGATCTCCACGACGGCGACGTCACCTGGTACGGCGGCGCCTACTCGGCGTACGAGGAGACACTCGCCGCCGAACAGGAGGCGGCGGAGCGGATGGTGCGGGTCGCCGAGGCCGACGTACAGCGGCAGAAGCGGGAACTCTCCCACGCGCACCTGAAGTTGGCGCGGCGCAGGCGGTACGCGCAGAAGAGCGCCCAGAACAAGGTGGTGCCGAAGATCGTCGCCAACAGCCGCAAGAGCGAGGCGCAGGTGTCGGCGGGCAAGCACCGCGCCCTGCACACCGAGCGACTGGCCGAGGCGCGGGAGCGGCTCGACGCGGCGGTGGAGGCGGTACGGGACGACGACGAGGTCCGGATCGAGCTGCCGCGCACCACGGTCCATCCGGGCCGCCAGGTGCTGACGCTGCGCGACCTTGAGCTGCGGTACGGCGCCCGGGTGGGCGGCGAGTTCGAGCTGCGCGGGCCGGAGCGGATCGCGCTCGTCGGCCGGAACGGGGCCGGCAAGACGACGCTGCTGCGGACGATCGCCGGGGAGCTGGACCCCGTCTCCGGCTGGGTCGTGACCCATGTGCCGCTGCGCTTTCTGCCGCAGCGACTCGACGTGCTCGACGACGACCTGAGCGTGGTGGAGAACGTCGTCCGGTTCGCTCCCGAGGCGACGGCGAACGCCATCAGGGCGCGGCTCGCGCGGTTCCTGTTCCGGGGCGGCCGGGCGGATCAGCCGGCCGGGACGCTGTCGGGCGGGGAACGCTTCCGGG
This sequence comes from Streptomyces sp. NPDC029169, assembly GCF_055563935.1. Lineage (NCBI taxonomy): Bacteria > Bacillati > Actinomycetota > Actinomycetes > Kitasatosporales > Streptomycetaceae > Streptomyces > Streptomyces sp. NPDC029169. The sequence goes on along the minus strand of NZ_JBVHXA010000017.1, from coordinate 187,260 downwards.
CGACACTCGCGGCGCTGCTACTCGCCGAACCGGCACCGCAGCTGCTGATGCTGGACGAGCCGACGAACAATCTGGACATGGCGTCGGTACGGAAGCTGACGGCCGCCCTCGAGGCGTACGAGGGGGCGCTGATCGTGGCCAGCCACGACGTGCCGTTCCTGGAGTCGCTGGGGATCACCCGCTGGCTGCTGCTCGACGGCGAGCTGCGGCCGACGACCGCGGAGGAGGGTGAGGCCGACCATCTGCTCTGAGTAGTCATGATCGCGCCACCTCGGCTGCCAAGGGGCCGGTGACCTGCCTCTCCGTACACGTCCACCAGCTGCGTACATAACGGAACGTAACCGGACATCGCCGAGACGGGCTTGGCCGAGGCCTTACGGGGCCTTAACCTACGGTCTCGTAACCTACGAATCCGTAGGTAGTTCCGTATGCCCTTCTCCGTCCCCAGGAGTCCCCGTGACGCTCACCTCTCCCCACCTCGGCAGCTCGACAGGGTGGACCGACGCGCGGCTGCTCTACGCGCTGGAAGAGGTGGTGGAGAAGGAGCTGAACCGGCACCTGAAGGTCACCAAGGACTGGATGCCGCACGAGTACGTCCCGTGGTCCGACGCCCGCAACTTCCCGGGCTTCTTCGAGGACGGCGAGGCCTGGGACCCGTCGCAGTCCAAGGTCACCGAGATCGGCAAGATCGCCCTCGTGGTCAACCTGCTGACCGAGGACAACCTGCCCAGCTACCACCACGAGATCGCCAGCCTCTTCGGCCGCGACGGCGCCTGGGGCACCTGGGTGCACCGCTGGACCGCCGAGGAGGGCCGCCACGGCATCGTGATGCGCGACTACCTGCTGGCCTCGCGCGCCGTGGACCCGGACAAGCTGGAGCAGTTCCGGATGGCGCACATGAGCGAGGGCTTCGAGTCCGACAACCGGCACTCGATGCTGCACTCGGTCGCGTACGTCGCCTTCCAGGAGCTGGCCACCCGCATCTCGCACCGGAACACCGGGCACCAGTCGGGCGACCCGGTCTGCGACCGGATGCTGGCCCGCATCGCCACCGACGAGAACCTGCACATGGTCTTCTACCGCAACCTGCTGGGCGCGGCCTTCGAGATCGCTCCCGACCTGACGATGCAGGCCGTGCGCGACGTGGTCGTCAACTTCCGGATGCCGGGACACGGCATGCCGGGGTTCGAGCGGGCGGCGGCGCAGATGGCGATCGGCGAGATCTACAACATGCGCATCCACCACGACGACGTCCTGCAGCCGGTCCTGCGCTTCCTCAAGGTGCTCCAGATCGACGGGCTCGGCCCGGAGGGTCTGAAGGCCCAGGAGGAGCTGGGGCTCTACATGGACGGCCTGGACAGCGAGGCGTCGAAGTTCGACGAGAAGCTGGCGGCCCGCAAGGCGCGCATGGCGGCCCGCAAGGCCGGCTGACCGCCTGTTTCCCGGCGGGCCGGCCCGGCCCGCTCCCGCGGCCGGCTGACCCGCCCGCTGCCGCCGGCCGCCCTGCGCGCGCCTTACGGGCGGAGGCGGCGGCCCGCGCCCTCCGCGCGCTTCAGCCGCCCCCGCTCCTTCTCCGAGAGCCCGCCCCACACCCCGAAGCGCTCGTCGTGCTCCAGCGCGTACTGGAGGCAGGCGACCCGCCCCTCGCACGCCCCGCAGAGCTGCTTCGCCTCGCGCGTCGAGGAGCCGGGGGCCGGGAAGAAGAACTCGGGCCCGGCCTGGGCGCACAGGGCGTTCTCCTGCCAGGACATGTCGGGGGCGGCCGGGGCGGTCATCACGGTGGTGTCGGTCTGCATGGCCGCCAATCTGCCGGTCGGCCGTAAACGGTCCATCAACGTTCGATCAATGCGGCGCGCCGGGCATCCCCACGCCGTCAGTCATGCTCGCCGGGCCGGCGGAACAGCGCCGTCCAGAGGAACGCCTCGCCGAAGTGCGGGGAATCGGCCGGCTCGTCCCGCATGCGGCGCAGTTCGATCTCCGTCAGGTCGGAGAAGATCCAGCGCAGGGACTCCGGCGTGTAGGCGAGCCCGCCGTGCAGCCCCGGCTCGCGGTAGAAGTCGGCGTCGGGCAGCTCCGAGCCCATCGCGCCGGACGCGAAGCACGTCAGGGCGAGATGGCCGCCCGGCGCGAGCAGCCGGTCGAGCAGCGCGAGGTAGCTGATGCGACGGTGCGGCGGCAGATGGTGGAAGCACCCCGAGTCGACGATCAGGTCGTACGGTCCCGCGAGCGCGCTGCCGGCGAGCGCGAAGGCGTCCCCGCGGTGGAACCGCACCTCCGCGCCGGCTTCCCGGGCCCGCTGTTCGGCCCAGGCGATCGCCTCGTCGGAGAGGTCCACGGCGTCCACCTCGAAGCCGAGGGACGCCAGATGCAGGGCGTTGCGCCCCGGGCCGCAGCCCAGATCGAGGACCCTGCCCGGTGCCACCCACCCGCGGTCGAGGTACGAGACGAGGCTCTCGTCCGGCTTGTCGACGAAGAACGGCACCCCCTTGGAGCGGTCGCCGTAGAAGCCGTTCCACCAGCCGGCCGCGTCGGCCGTCCAGCGGTCGGCCTCCGGCGCGAAGAGCCCGTCGAGGAGCTTCAGCACATCGTCGACGGCACGTATGTTCCGGTCCATCCGGCACCCCTTTCCCGATGGAGAGAACGGTAGGGGTGATCGCCCTGAAAGCCCAGCTCAGAGGGGGTTTCACGAGCGGCGCGGACGGGCGTGTACGGCCGTCGCCGGGGAGGGGGCGCGGGGGCCGGTCGGCCCACTCATGATCACCGGTGCGCGCGTGCCGACGGGCCCGCCGAGGGCCGTCAGGGGGCCTTCCCGCGCGGCGCGGGACCGGGTTTTCCACGGCCCCGAGACGCCCCCTGCCGGGTCACTCGCTCTTCTTCGCCCGGCTCGGCTGGACCCGCTTCGGTTCGCCCGGCATCTTCGGGTACTCCGGCGGGTACGGCAGGTCACCGAGCCCGTGTTCCGCCTCGTCGCGGCGGGCCAGTTCCAGCAGGCTCTCCAGGCTGAACCGGTGCTCGTCCATGCCGGCGTGGACGTCGCCCTTCTCCGCGTACCGGGCCTGCATGGTCTTGATGTCGAAGTCCCGCGGCTCCGCGTCGTCGATCTCCTCCCAGCTCAGCGGGGCGGAGACCGGGGCGTGCGGGCGGGGTCGTACGGAGTAGGCGGAGGCGATCGTGCGGTCGCGGGCGGTCTGGTTGTAGTCGACGAAGATCTTCTGGCCGCGCTCCTCCTTCCACCACTTGATCGTCACGCGCTCCGGCATCCGGCGCTCCAGCTCACGGCCGCAGGCGATGGCCGCGCGGCGGACCTGGGTGAAGGTCCACAGAGGCTGGATCGGTACGAAGACGTGCATGCCGCGCCCGCCCGAGGTCTTGGGCCAGCCGCGCAGTCCGTGCTCGTCCAGGACGGCGCGCAGTTCGTGGGCGGCGCGTACGGCGTCGGTGTAGTCCGTGCCGGGCTGGGGGTCGAGGTCGATGCGCAGCTCGTCGGGGTGGTCGGTGTCGTCGCGCCGTACCGGCCACGGATGGAAGGTGACCGCACCGAGGTTGGCCGCCCACAGGACGGCGGCGGGCTCGGTGGGGCACATCTCGTCGGCGGACCGCCCGCTGGGGAAGGTGATGTGCGCGGTCGGGATCCAGTCCGGGAGGTACTTGGGGGCGCGCTTCTGGAAGAAGGACTCGCCGGTGACCCCGTCGGGGTAGCGCTCCAGGGTGGTCGGCCGGTTCCGCAGCGCGCGGGTGATGCCGTCGCCGACGGCCAGGTAGTAGCTGACCATGTCGAACTTGGTGTAGCCGGTTTCGGGGAAGTACACCTTGTCCGGATTGGAGACGCGTACGGTCCGCTCTCCGACCACCAGTTCCACCGCTGCCGCCTTGCTCGCCATGCGTGCCAGCGTAGGGCTCGCAGACATTACCCGCATACCGGACAATCAGTCCATGGATCTGCCGGTGATGCCGCCCGTGAAGCCGATGCTGGCCAAGTCCGTGAAGAACATTCCGCCGGGCATGCAGTACGAGGCGAAATGGGACGGCTTCCGTGCCATCGTGCACCGCGACGGCCCGGACCTGGTCATCGGCAGCCGCACGGGCAAGCCGCTGACCCGCTACTTCCCCGAGCTCGTCGAGGCACTGCTCGCCCGGCTCCCGCAGCGGTGCGTGGTCGACGGCGAGATCGTCATCGAGCACGGCGGACGGCTCGACTTCGACCGGCTCACCGAGCGCATCCACCCCGCCGACTCCCGGGTGCGCATGCTCGCCGAGAAGACCCCGGCCCGGTTCATCGCCTTCGACCTGCTCGCCCTCGGCGACGACTCCCTCCTCGACACCCCGCTCACCGACCGGCGGGCCGCCCTGGAGGAGGCCCTGCGCGGAGTCGACGCCCCGGTCCATCTGGCGCCCGCGACGACGGACCCGGAGGTCGCGGCGCGCTGGTTCGAGCAGTACGAGGGGGCCGGTCTGGACGGGGTGATCGCCAAGCCGCTGGATCTTCCGTACCGGCCGGACGCCCGGCTCATGTACAAGATCAAGCACGAGCGCACGGCGGATGTGGTCGTGGCCGGCTACCGCTTCCACAAGAGCGGGCCCGTGGTCGGTTCGCTGCTGCTCGGCCTGTACGACGACGCCGGCACCCTCCAGCACGTCGGCGTCTGCGCGGCCTTCACGGCCAGGCGCCGCGAGGAGCTGGTCGCCGAGCTGGAGCCGCTGCGGATGGACCCGCCCGACGGGCACCCGTGGGCGGCCTGGGCGGAGGAGGCCGCGCACGCGGGGGCCCGGCTGCCGGGCGCGCCGAGCCGCTGGTCGGGCAAGAAGGACCTGTCCTGGGTGGCGCTGCGGCCGGAGCGGGTCTGTGAGGTGGGGTACGACCACATGGAGGGCGACCGGTTCCGGCACACAGCCCAGTTCAAGCGGTGGCGGCCGGACCGGACGCCGGAGTCGTGCGGGTACGAGCAGCTGGAGGAGCCGGTCTCGTACGACCTGTCCGAGGTGCTGACGTAGACGTCAACTTACCCACCCGTAACCAGAGTTCAACCATCCGCACACGATCACCCCGCATGGGATTCACACCCTCCGGCCCCTGCCGCCGGGAGTGAGATGCTTCACACTCGGGCACGCGCCACCGAGCCCGCGTTCGGTGAACAGTCGAGCGATTCGAGGGGCCGGTCCGAGGCGAAGATCGGCCCGCGCGGCGCGCACCTGCGGGAACACCGCGAGGCGTGGCGCGGCGCCGGCCGGGGGCGGGTCCTGAGCGTCCGTACACCCCACCGAACGGGCGCCGGGCCGTTGCTCCACGGAGACCTCCCCGTCGACGAACCAGGAAGCCCATCCTGTACGTATGGAGAGGGAGACCCCGACTCCGCATCCGTACCCACAAGGACTGACCCGTGATCACCTCGCCCTCGCCCCTCGTACCCGTCCCGATCCCCGACCGTGTGGCCGCCATGATCGGCTCCTGTCTGCCGCTGCACGTCCTGCAGGCGGAGGTCGACGCCGACTGTGCGGCGCGTGAGGTGCTCCGGTTCCGGGGGCCGCTCTGCGCGGAGGACCGGGCGGACCGTGAGCACGCGCTCTCGGTGCTGGCCCGGGCGAACAAGATCCTGGCCAAGCACCACCCGCTGCTTCCCGTACGCCCGAACTAGCCGGTCCGTAGGCGCCGATACGCGTATCCGGTCCGTACGCGTTGGCCCGTTCGGGGCGCGGACCCGGCGCCGCACCGGTTCGGACGTCCCCCGCATGCGGGCGGGCGTACCCGGTGTGAGGCTGCGAGGGTGACCACCACCAGCGAAGCCGCACCCGCGCGCCCAGCCGCCGAGCCGCCCGTGCTCGACAGCCGCCGCCGCAACATCGTCTTCGGCACGATCATGCTGGGCGTCCTGCTCGCCGCGCTGGACCAGACGATCGTCGGTACGGCCCTGCCGACCATCGTCTCGGACCTCGGGGGCGCCGCCCACATGTCCTGGGTGGTCACCGCGTATCTGCTGGCGGAGACGGTCGCCACCGTCCTGGTCGGCAAGTTCGGTGACCTCTTCGGCCGCAAGGTGATCTTCCAGATCTCCGCGATCGTCTTCATCACCGGCTCGTTCCTCTGCGGCCTCGCCACCAACATGACCCTGCTGATCGTCTGGCGCGGACTGCAGGGCATCGGCGCCGGCGGGCTGATGGTCACGTCCATGGCGCTCATCGCCGATGTGGTCCCGCTGCGCGAACGCGGCAAGTACCAGGGCGCGATCGGCGCCGTCTTCGGCGTCGCCACCGTCATCGGCCCGCTGCTCGGCGGGCTTTTCACCGACCATCTGAGCTGGCGCTGGGCGTTCTACGTCAACGTCCCGATCGCGATCCTCGTCATCATCGCCGCCGCCCGCACCATCCCCTCCGTACGGTCCGCGAGCAGGCCGGTCATCGACTACGCGGGCATCGCGCTGGTCGCGGTCGGCTCCAGCGCCCTGATCCTGGCGACCAGTTGGGGCGGCAACGAGTACGCCTGGGGCTCCGGCGTCATCATCGGACTCTTCGCCGGCGGTCTGATCGCACTCGCACTGTTCTGCCTGGTGGAGACCCGCGCGGCCGAACCGATGCTGCCCATGCGGCTGTTCGCCAATCCGGTCTTCACTGTCTGCTCCGTCCTGAGCTTCGTGGTCGGCTTCGCGATGCTCGGGTCGATGACCTTCCTGCCGTCCTATCTCCAGTACGTCGACGGGGACTCGGCCACCATCTCCGGCATCCGGACGCTGCCGATGGTCATCGGTCTCCTCATCGCCTCGATCTACAGCGGCAACGTGGTCAGCAAGAAGGGCCGCTACCGGATCTTCCCCATCGTGGGCTGTCTGGTGATGGGGCTCGGCCTCTTCCTGCTGTCCCTGATGGATACGGACAGCAGCACCTGGCTGGAGTCGCTGTACATGTTCGTACTCGGCGTCGGCATCGGTCTGTGCATGCAGGTGCTGACCATCGCGGTGCAGAACACGGTCGACTACGAGGACCTCGGCACCGCCACCTCGGGCGTCACCTTCTTCCGTACGCTCGGCAGCTCCTTCGGCACGGCGGTCTTCGGCACCATCTACGCCAACTCCCTGCAGCCCAATCTGGCCCAGGGGATCGGCGAGGCGGCCGCCGTTCCTGGGGCCCCGGATGCGTCCGCCCTCGCCCAGGCCGCGACGAGCCCGTCCGGCGTCCACGGGCTGCCGGACGACGTCGCGGCGCCGATCGTCCAGGCGTACGCGGACACCCTGCACACGGTCTTCCTCTGGACGGTGCCGGTCGCGGCGATCGGCTTCGTCGTGGCGCTGTTCCTGAAGGAGGTACCGCTCCGGGACACGGCCCGCGCCCTGGCACCCGACATGGGCGAGGGCTTCGGCTCCCCCACCATGACGCGCGACTCGGTCAAGCTGCTCGAACTCTCCGTCGGAAGGATCCTGCGCACGATGGATCCGGACACGGCACGCCGGATCGTCGCCGACTCCGACACCCGGCTCGACACGGCCGGCGCCTGGGCGGTGATGCAGGTGGAGCTCTTCACCCGGATGGTCGGGCATGCGAGCCTCGGCCTGATCTCGGCCGGGCGGCGGGTGCCGCCGGAGGTTCTGCTGCCGGTCTTCGACCGCATGGTCGACGAGGGGTTCCTGACGCGGGACGGCAATCTGCTCTCGCACACCCCGGCCGGAAAGCGGGAGGCCGAGGTCATCACCCACGCCTGGGGGGACTGGCTCCGCGCCCGGATCGAGCAGGAGCGCGGCCGGCCGAGCGGGCCCGAGCTGCGGGCGGCGACCGACGCGATCGCGAAGAAGCTCGTCGCGGAGGATCTCGCGCAGGGCATGCCGAGGGCCCCGCGCGAGACGGTCGGCGCCGCCGCCCGGTGAGCGCTGCTCCCGCTACTCGATGAAGTCGCCGTCCACGTACACCCAGGCCCCCTCGTGGCGGCGGAAGCGGCTGCGCTCGTGGAGCGAGCCGGCCTCGCCGCCGTGGGTGTAGCGGGCGACGAAGGTGACGGTCCCGGACTGGTGGAAGGCCGTGCCGTCGGTGGTGTCGCGGATCTCCAGACCGGACCAGCGCATCGACGGATCGAAGTCGACCTCGCCGGGGCGGGTCTCCGGCGCCCAGGTGCGCAGCAGGTAAGCGGCGTCGCGCACGACGAAGGCGCTGTAGCGGGAGCGCATGAGCAGTTCGGCGGTGGGGGCGGTGGCCGGCCCGGCGTGGAAGCGTCCGCAGCACTCGCCGTAGGGCGCGGGGAGGCCGCAGGGGCAGGGTGAGCTCGCGGTGACGGCGGGACGAGTGGGGTTCTTGCGGGTGACGCGTCGGGACATGGCGCCATTGTCTCGTGTACCGGAGGGGCGGGATCACGCCATGTGTGCGGCGTGGCCCGCACGATGCTTCCGGGAGCGGGTGGACACCCTTATGCTCCTGCGCCGGACGTGACCGTTACCGCCGGTAAGGCAAAGGGGCTGGGGCATGAACCGTACGGGTACCTCGCGACGCACCTTCGTGACCACGGCTGCTGCGGCCGCCGGCATAGCGGCCGTCGGAGCCGCTCCGGCTCCGGCTCTCGCGGCCGGAACGACCACGGCGACCTTTCCCTCCGTCGCCGTCCTCGGCGGCGGCGTCGCCGGCCTGACCGCCGCCCACGAACTGGCCGAACGCGGCTTCCGCGTGACCGTCTACGAGCGCCGGGCGCTCGGCGGCAAGGCCCGCTCGATGGACGTGCCCGACAGCGCGCGCGGCGGCCGGCGGCCGCTCCCCGCCGAGCACGGCTTCCGGTTCATCCCCGGGATCTACCACAACCTCCCCGACACGATGCGGCGCATCCCCTTCCCCGGGAACGCCAACGGCGTCTGGGACAACCTCGTCGCCCCGGCCGAGATGTCCTTCGCCCGCACCGGGCGCGAGGACCTGCGCATGCCGCTCCCCTGGCCAGGTCACAAGCCCGCCGAGCTCACCCTCGACGAGATCCGCCGCGCTCTGACCGCCTTCCTGGAGACCGCCGTCTCCATCCCGGTCCACGAGACGGCGTACTTCGTCAACCGCGTCCTCGTCTTCCTCACCAGCTGCGACGAGCGCCGCGACGAGGTCTGGGAGCGTACGCCCTGGTGGGACTTCGTGCGGGCGGCCCGGATGAGCTACGACTACCAGCGGATCCTGGCCGTCGGAGTCACCCGCAACATCGTCGCCACCAAGGCCGAGGAGGCCAGCACCCGCACGGTCGCGAGCATCCTGGAGGCCTTCGCCTTCAACGCGATGGGACGCGGCGCCGACGGACCGCTCGACCGGATCCTCGACCTGCCCACCAACGAGGCGTGGATCGACCCCTGGGTCGCCCATCTGACCGGCATGGGCGTGGAGTTCCGGATCGGCTGGACGGTGCGGGAGATGGCGTACGACTCCGCGGGCGGGCGGATCTCCGCCGCCGTGATCGAGGACCCGGACGGCGTGCGCCGCTCGGTGACCGCCGACCACTACATTTCCGCCATGCCGGTGGAGCACGCCCGGCGGACCTGGGGCGCCGCGCTCCGGGCGGCCGATCCGCAGCTGGCCCGGTGCGACAAGCTGGAGACGGACTGGATGACGGGCATTCAGTTCTATCTGACGGAGCAGGCCCCTCTCCTCAAGGGGCACGCCAACCTGATCGACTCCCCCTGGTCCCTGACCTGCATCCAGCAGGCACACCACTGGCCGACGCGCGACTTCCCCGCCGACTACGGCGACGGGTCGGCCGTCGACTGTCTCTCCGTGGACATCTCGGAGTGGGACCGGCCGGGCATCCTCTACGGCAAGACCGCCAAGCAGTGCACCCGTACGGAGGTCGCGCGCGAGGTGTGGGCGCAGCTGAAGGCCGCGTTCAACGACACGGGCCGTACGGTGCTGAAGGACGGCGCCCTGCACTCCTGGTTCCTGGACCCGGGCGTGGACGGCCTGGGCACGCCGAACCCGACCAACGACGACCAGCTCCTCATCCACCCGGTCGGCACCTTCCACAACCGCCCGCAAGCAGCGACGAACGTCCCGAACTTCTATCTGGCCGGCGACTACGTGGCCGTCGACATCGACCTGGCCACCATGGAGGGCGCCAACGCCTCCGCCCGGCAGGCCGTCAACGCGCTGCTCGACCGTACGGCTTCGACGGCCGCGCGCTGCACGGTCAAGCCGCTGTTCCGCGCGCCCGAGCTGGAGGCGCTCAAGCGCCACGACCGGCTCCGCTACCGGCTCGGCCTGCGCAACGCGCTCGATGTGGGGTGAGGACGCCCGATTCAGGGCCGGTAGCGGAGGGGATGGTCCTCGGGGACCTCGACGACGGCGATCTCTACGCCGTCGGGGTCCGCGATCCACATCTCGACCAGCCCCCAGGGCTCCGTCACCGGCTCCCGCAGGATCTCCACGGCCTTGTCGAGGAGATCGCCGTACACCGCGCGTACGTCGGCGACCTGGAGCCAGAGCTTCAGCCGTGGCGGGGGCTCGTCCGGAGTGGCGCGGCCGGAGATCTCCAGGAAGCCGCCGCCCAGGAAGTAGACGGTGCCCCGGTCGGGCCCGGTGCCGAACTCGCGGTACACCGTGAGCCCGAGCGTCTCGCCGTAGAAGGTGCGCGAGCGCTCGGGATCGGCCGGCCGGAGCAGGATCCGGCTGCTCAGTACGTGCATCCGAGTAGCGTACGACCATGAAACTGACGATTCTCGGAGGCGGCGGATTCCGGGTGCCGCTGGTGTACGGCGCCCTGCTCGACGATCACGCAGAGGGGCGGGTCACCCGGGTGACGCTGCACGACCTCGACGGCGGACGGCTCTCGGCGATCGCCCGGGTCCTCGCCGAGCAGGGCGCGGGGGTGCCGGACGCGCCGGAGGTGACGGCGACGACGGATCTGGACGAGGCGCTGCGCGGAGCGGACTTCGTCTTCTCGGCGATCCGGGTCGGCGGTCTCGAGGGCCGGGCGGCCGACGAGCGGATCGCCCTCGCCGAAGGGGTCCTGGGCCAGGAGACGGTCGGCGCGGGCGGGATCGCGTACGGGCTGCGGACGGTACCGGTCGCGGTGCACATCGCCCGGCGGATCGCCGAACTCGCCCCGGACGCCTGGGTCATCAACTTCACCAACCCGGCCGGTCTGGTGACCGAGGCGATGTCGCGGGTGCTCGGCGACCGGGTCGTCGGCATCTGCGACTCCCCCGTCGGGCTCGGCCGCCGGGTCGCCCGGGTCCTGGGCGCGAACCCGGACGAGGCGTGGATCGACTACGTCGGCCTCAACCACCTGGGCTGGCTGCGGGGACTGCGGGTCGGCGGCCGGGACGAGCTGCCGCGGCTGCTCGCCGACGAGGAGGCGCTGGGCTCCTTCGAGGAGGGGCGGCTCTTCGGACCCGAGTGGCTGCGCTCGCTGGGCGCGATCCCCAACGAGTACCTGCACTACTACTACTTCAACCGCGAGGCGGTCCGCGCCTATCAGCAGGCCGAGCGGACGCGTGGCGCCTACCTCAGCGACCAACAGGCCGCTTTCTACGGGGAGATGGGCAAGCCGGACACGCCTCCCCTGGCCACCTGGCACCGTACGCTCGCCGACCGGGAGGCGACCTACATGGCCGCGAACCGCGAGGCGGCCGGGATCGGCGAGCGCGACGAGGAGGACCTGGAGTCGGGCGGGTACGAGAAGGTGGCCCTGGCGCTGATGCGGGCGATCGCGCGCAACGAGCGGGCCACGCTCATCCTCAACGTCCGTAACGGCACGACCCTTTCGGTGCTCGACGCGGACGCGGTGATCGAGGTGCCCTGCTTCGTGGACGCGGCCGGCGCCCATCCGGTGTCCGTGGCCCCGCTGCCGTACCACGCGGTCGGCCTGGTCACGGCGGTCAAGGCGGTCGAGCGCGAGGTGCTCGCGGCGGCGGAGAGCCGATCGCGGACGACGGCGGTGAAGGCGTTCGCGCTGCATCCGCTGGTCGACTCGGTGTCGGTGGCGCGCCGGCTCGTCGACGGATACACGGCCGAGCACGCCGAACTGGCCTATCTGCGAAGCTGAAACGACTGTCCGGCGAACATCTTTACGCGACCGGGGGCGCGGCATACGCTCGCGCCCCATGACCTCACCTGGCATACGCCTTCGAAGGGCGATGGTCCGTCTCACGACGGCCTGTCTGCTGTCAGCAGGACTGGTGGGCGCCGGGGAGTCGGCGATCGCCGAGTCCCCGGCGCCCACCGACACCTCCCTCGCGGCGGCGGCCGTCGTCCCCGTCCAGCTCACCGGTCCCGCCGACAAGCGCTTCAACCTGGTGGTCATGGGCGACGGTTACACCGCCGGGGAGACGGCCGCGTTCCGCGCGGACGTCGACAAGCACCTGAGCGTGCTGTGGAGCATCGAGCCGTTCGCCTCGTACCGCTCGTACGTCAACGTCTGGGCGGTGGAGGTCCCTTCGCCGGAGTCGGGGGTCGACTGCGATCCGGGGCTCGACGCGCCCCGGCGCGACACTCCGCTGAACATGGGCTTCTGGGGCGGCTGCAACCCGAACAGCGTGCAGCGGCTGCTGACCGTCGACAGCGCGAAGGCCGCCGCGCTCGCCGACCTCGTCCCGGGCACGAGCGCCGACAACCGCCAGATCGTGGCCCTGGCGAACAGCGACACCTACGGGGGCGCGGGCGGCAGTTACGCCACCGCGTCCGGAGGCAACGCGCTCTCCTCGCTCATCACCCCGCACGAGATAGGTCACTCGCTGGGCGGGCTCCAGGACGAGTACGACTACTACGCGCGCGGTGTCGCCGGCGGCACGTACGAGGGGACGGAGCCGAGGTCGGCACACCACACCCTGCTGACCGAGGAGCAGATGCGGGAGCAGCGCGCGAAGTGGTGGCGCTGGCTGGGCGAGCCGAGCGAGGCGGGCGGTGTCATCGGCCGGCACGAGGGCGGCCTCTACAGCACCAAGGGCGTGTGGCGGCCGAGCAGGCACTCGATCATGAAGACGCTCGGCTACGCCTTCGACCAGGTCGGGCGCGAGGTGATGGTCCGGGCGATCTCGGCGAAGGTGAACCTCGTGCAGGGACACACGCCCGACGCGGCGCCGATCGGGGCCGACCGGACGGTGTGGGTCGACACGCTGCATCCGCTGGGCGGTGAACTCGACGTGGTGTGGCGGCTGGACGGCCGGACGCTCGACACGCGCAACGCCCGGACGCTCGACCTGCGGTCGCTGTCCCTCTCCCCCGGCGCCCACACCCTCACGGCGACGGTCAGCGACCCGACGCCGTTCGTGCGCGACCCGGCGGTACGGAGTGCGGCGGCACTGACCCGTACGGTGAGCTGGACCGTGAACCGGGCCCTGACGACGCCGGAGGACGAGGTCGCGGCGGCGTTCACGGGCCACACCCCGACGGCGTCACCGGTCGGCGCGCGCTCGGTGGTCCACGCGGACACCACCCATCCGACGCACCGTACGCTTCCCGTCCGGTGGTGGCTCGACGGACGGCTGGTCGACAACCCGGGCAACGACCGTGATCTGGACCTGCGTTCGCTGCGCCTGTCGCCCGGCACCCATACGCTCACCGCCCGGATCCCGGGCACCGGGGCCGAGTTGAGGTGGACGGTCGACGCTCGTCCGGCGACGGCCTCGTACGAACTCTCCGAGCCGCTGCGCACGGTGAGCCGGCCGGGCAGGCCCGTCGAGTACGTCTACGACGGCCCGTTCACGATGGGGCTGACGGCACGCGACGATCAACCGGGTTCCGTGGTACGGCAGTTCCGGGTGGACGGCGACGGCTGGTACACGTACTACGGCTGGCCGACCGACGCCGAGGCACCGTTCCGCTTCTCGCCGAGCGGCACGGTCATCGACGATCTCGTCTACGGAAAGCTCGGCCGGAGCCGGGCCGTCCCGTGGGACGACGCGACGCCGGACTACGGCACGCACACGGTCGAGTACCGCACGATCGACGCGGCGGGCAACGTGGGCGCGGCGAAGTCCTTCCTGGTGACGCTGGTTCAGCCGGGGCAGTAGCGGAGAGGCCCGCGGACCTGAGGGTCCGCGGGCCTCGTCGACGCTCAGCGGTCCCTCAGACCTTGCGGCCGACCGCGGCCCAGCCCGGGATCGGGTCGTCGCCCTGGACCGGGACGACCTCGCCCAGCTCCGGGTGCCACTCGGCGGTGAGCGAGACACCGGGCTCGACGAGCTCCAGGCCGTCGAAGAACGCGGCCAGCTCGTCACGCGAGCGCGGCCGCAGGGTCAGCCCGCGGGCCTTGTACATGCCGACGGCCTTCGCGGCGCCCTCGGGGTCGAAGTCGCCGGTGACGTGCGAGAGGACGAGGTAGCTGCCCGGCGCGAGCTTGTCGACGAGTTTGGCGACCAGCTCGCCCGCCCCGTCCTCGTCGCCGACGAAGTGCAGCAGGGCCAGCATCGACAGGGCGATCGGCCGGCCGAAATCAAGCACCTTCCCTGCTCTTTCGAGGATGATCTCGGGCTCACGGGCGTCCGCCTGGATGTACTCGGTGGCCCCTTCGGGCGTCGAGCGCAGCAGGGCGGCCGCGTGCGCGAGCACGATCGGGTCGTTGTCGCAGTAGACGATCCGGGACTCGGGCGCGGCCTCCTGAGCGATCTGGTGCAGGTTGGGCTCGGTCGGGATGCCCGTGCCGATGTCCAGGTACTGGCGTACGCCGTTGGCGCTGAGCCAGCGGATCGCCCGGTGCATGAAGGCCCGGTTGACCCGGGCCATGTCCCGGCCGCGGGCGTCGACGGTGAGGAGCTGCCGGGCCATCTCCTCGTCGACGGGGTAGTTGTCCTTGCCGCCCAGGAACCAGTCGTACATCCGCGCGGGGTGCGGCTTGCTGGTGTCGATCCGTACGGCGGCGGGGTCCTGGGTCATCGGGGCTCCTGGTCCGGGAGTGGAACTACTGGCACTGCAGCAAGAGTTACGCGACGGTAGGGGTGTGACGGAAGGGTCAGGTGAGCAGAAAGTCGGCCTGACCGGATTTCGCTCCCTGGATGAACGCGGCGATCTCGCCGTGGGTGTAGATGAGCGCCGGTCCTTCAGGGTCTGCGGACTGTCGCACGGCGACTCTGCCGTCGGCCAGCTTCATGGCCTCCACGCAGTTGCCCCCGTTCCCGCCGCTCCACGGCTTGTGCCAGCCTTCGGCACCGAGATCCGCGGCGGGCATGCCGTTGTATATGCGATCCATTCACAGCTCCTTGCGGAGATCCCGGAGGATCTCCTTCGTGCGTTGTGCAGTCGCGGCCTGGGCCGCCATGCGGTCCATGACCTCGAGATGAGAGGCCACCTCGGGGCGCGCGTCGAGGTACACGGCGCCGGTGAGGTATTCGCTGTAGACCATGTCCGGGAGTTCGGGCACGGCGAAGCGGAAGAGGACGAACGGTCCATAGGTGCCGGGGTGGTGGCCGGACGCGAACTCCGCGATCTGCAGGGTGACGTTCGGCAGCTCGGACGCTTCGAGCAGCCGGTCGAGCTGGTCGCGCATCACTTCGGGCCCGTCGCCGACCGGTCGGCGGAAGACCGTCTCGTCCATGATCACCCAGAACTTCGGGGCGTTCTCCCTGGTCAGCAGGGACTGACGCGCCATCCGCAGGGCTACATGACGTTCGATCTCCTCGGCACTGCTCGCACCGACCGCCCCGCTGCGCAGAATGGCGCGGGCGTACCCCTCGGTCTGCAGCAGACCGGGGACGAACTGGGGCTCGTACTCCCGGATGAGGCTCGCGGCCCCCTCCAGGCTGACGTACATGGAGAACCAGCCGGGCAGCACGTCGTGGAACCGCTGCCACCAGCCGGGAAGGTTGGCCTCCTCGGCGAGGGCGACGAACGCCTCGGCCTCGGAGTCCGAGATGCCGTACGCCTTGAGCAGGAGCTGGACGTACGGGATCTTCAGCGCGACTTCCGCGGTCTCCATGCGGCGGATCGTGGCCGGGGCGACGCGGAGGACCTTGGCGGCCTCCTCCCGCTTCAGGCCGGCCCGCTCGCGCAGATCGTGCAGACGCTTGCCGAGAACGACCTGTCCCACCGTGGGGGCGGACCGCGGCTCGCTCACTCTCAGACCTCCCCGACGCGCTGTTTCCTCGAGTGTGCCACGAACACGGCCAGAGAGAACACAGCACTCTGCAATTTTCAGAGTGCCCCTTGCCAAGTGTCCGCGTCGGGAGCAAAGTATTCCGGTGAACCAGTACGCGCTCCTGCCGGTCGCCGCCACGGGGGCGACGTACGGCACTGCTTACCCACTGTTGTGAGGAACCGGTCGTGGCTTCTGGTAACGCGCTCCCCTCAGGTCTCATGAGCCCCCGCGTCATGCACCAGCGCCCGCGCACCGATGCTCTCCGCCACGACGTCCGCCGGTTCACCTTCGAACTCCCCGCCCGCACCGACTCGGTCTCGCGCGCCCGCAGACTGGCGGAGGAGCGGCTCATCCTCTGGGGCTGCGCCCCTGACATACGCGACACGGTGACGCTGATCGTCTCCGAACTGGTCACCAACGCGGTCGTGCACACCGCGAGCGGCCATGTCGTCTGCGAACTGCGCGAGGGCGAAGAGCAGTTGCGCATAGCGGTACGGGACGAGGGCGGCGCGGCCGACCCGCGGATCCGGGACTGCGGCGAGGAGGAGCGCGGGCGCGGGCTGCTCCTGGTGGAGGCGCTGGCCAGTGCGTGGGGAGCGGACAGCACGGGACACGGCACGGCACGGGTCGTCTGGGCCGAACTGGCCCACGGCATGGGGTACACGTGCTGAGGTCGATGGCGACGCTGCTGTCACCCAGGGCGCGCAGGACCACGACCGCCGGCTCCACGCACCTGATCGTCCCCCCGGACCTCCCGACCGCGCTGGGCTGCGACGCCGTGGGGGTCCCCGCACGCTACGGCTTCCGGATCCTCTCCCGGCTCCCCTCCAAGGGCTGTGTCTACGCGGACACGGACTGGTGGTGGTGGCTTGTCCCGGCCGGCTCCGACATGGACCTGAACTGGCCCATGCCGGCTTGCTACGCCCCCGGCGCGGAGATCCCGGACCGCCGTCCCCGCCTGATCCACCAACCCGACGGCACCTCGCCGTACACGCCGCCGATCCCGCTCTACCTGCTGACCTGCCAGCTGACGGGCATCGCGCCGGCCTGGACGGTCATGACTCACGCACAGTGACGGCGTAGTGTCGCAGCATGTTCACCGCTCAGGGCCCGACCGTCCGTGAGCTGGCCGTCCAGGCCCTCTCCTCGGTGGAGCACGGCTACGACCTGCTGGCGAAGAAGTTCGACGAGACCCCCTTTCGGACCCCGGACCGCCTTCTGTCCGCGGTGACGGACACCCTGCGCCCGCTGGGCCCCTTCGACGCGGGCCTCGACCTCTGCTGCGGCACGGGCGCCGGCCTCTCCGTCCTCCGGTCGTTGTGCACGGGCCGGGTCACGGGCGTCGACTTCAGCGCGGGCATGCTGGCGGAGGCCCGCCGGGCCGACCCCGCGGCGACGCTGGTCCGCGCGGACGTCCTCGCTCTGCCCTTCACCCCCGCCTTCGATCTGGCGGTCAGCTTCGGCGCCTTCGGTCACTTCCTCCCGGAGGAGCGGCTGAGGCTGTTCCGTCAGGCCCACGCCTCCCTCCGGCCCGGCGGCCTCTTCGCCTTCCCGCTGCCGGCCCCGCCCCGCGTGGGCTCGCTGCCGTACTGGACGCTGCTGGGCTTCGACGCGGTGATGCGGGTGCGGAACGCGCTGTGGCGGCCTCGGTTCGTCATGTACTACCGGACGTTCCGCCTGGCGGACGTGCGTGCCGACCTGGAGCGGGCCGGGTTCACCGTGGGGACGCTGCCGGTCGAGTCCCTGGGGGTGCGGGCGGACGGGAGCCCGCGGTGCAGGGTGGTGCTTGCGCGGAAGTGACCGTGGGTCCGAGGTGCCGGGAAACGAAAAGTGCTGGTTGAGAGAATCTCAACCAGCACTCGTTCAGTGTCCGAGGGGGGACTTGAACCCCCACGCCCGATAAAGGGCACTAGCACCTCAAGCTAGCGCGTCTGCCATTCCGCCACCCGGACCAGGTGTTGTTGTCGTCCCGGGGTGTTCCCCGCGGCGACATGGATAACTCTACCAGGGGTTCGACGTGGCTTTCACCCACGTTTCCCGTGGTCAGTGGGGTGCGGCGGGTGCGATGTCCTTGATCCAGTTCGCGCCGAGCCGCTGCGTACACAGAGTGTCGTCGCTCGGATACGAGGAGTGGAGGCCGGTGCCGCCTAGCCTGCGCGGGGTGAGCTACCTCTCCGTGTACCGAAGGTCGGCGTACCGCAGGCCCCGGATGCTGTCGCCGCTACGGGAGCATCTGCGGGACACCTTCTGGTTCGCCCCGGTCGTGTCGATGGTGGTCGTCTTCGCGCTGTGGACGGGCGCGACGGCGCTGGACGAGGCGATCGTCGGGTATCTCCGCGATGAGGAGGCGTACGAGGAGATCTCCGATCTGATCGGGATCTCCGACGACGCCAAGACGATCGTGACGACGATCTCCTCGGCGATGATGACCTTCATCGGTGTGGTGTTCTCGATCTCGCTGGTCGCGGTGCAGATGGCGAGCGGCCAGTTCAGTCCGCGCGTGGTGCGGATCTTCATCCGGAGCCGGATCACCAAGGCGACGTTCTCCGTCTTCCTGTCGACCTTCCTGTTGTCGCTGCTCGTGCTGACCTCGTACGAGAGCGAGACCGATCCCCGGTTCGTGACGAACGTGCCGTTGGTGCAGTCGTTGCTGACGCTGCTCCTGGTGGGGCTGAGCCTGCTGCTCTTCGTGGCGTACGTGAACACGACGCTGCGGCTGATGCGCGTGGGGCACGTGGTGGAGCGGATCACGACCGAGTCGTTGTCCGTGCTGGCGAAGCAGCCGCAGTACGGGGGCGAGGTCGGCGAACTCGGGGATCCCACGGCGCTCCTGGTGCACCGGGGGCGCTCCGGGGTGCTGCGGGACGTGAACGTGGCGTGGCTGGTGCGGGGCGCGCAACGGCACGGGGTCGTGCTGCGGCTGCTGCCCCGGATCGGGGACTTCGTGGTGCCCGGGACCCGCATCCTCGCCGTACACGGGGGGCAGGTGCCGCGCCGGCTGGCCGCGGCGGTCTCCGTCGGGGTCGAGCGGACGTTCCATCAGGACCTCGGCTTCGGGCTGCGGCAACTCTCCGACATCGCTCTGCGGGCCCTCTCCCCCGCCGTCAACGACCCGACGACGGCCGTGCAGTGCCTGGACCGGATCGTCCAGATCCTCGCGTCGCTCGCGAACCGGCCGCTGGGGTCCGTCCATCACCGGGACCGCGCGGGCGCGGTCCGGCTGGTGCAGGACGGACCCGGGTGGACCGACCTGGTGGATCTCGGGTTCACCGAGGTCCGGGGCTGCGCGGCGGACAGCCCGCAGGTGTCCCGGCGGATGCTGGCGGGGCTGGAAGACCTGCTCTCGCTGGCCCCGGAGGAACGCAGGGAACCGCTGCTCCGGCATCGCGCGCTGCTGACACAACAGGTCGAGCGCGCGGTGCCGGAAGCGGCCGACCGGGCCTTCGCCCTGGAGCCGGACCGTCAGGGGATCGGATGAACGGTTCCTGTCACGGCATCAGGTGGTAGTCGGGGAAGTTGCCCGGGAGCCGCTCCCTTTCGGGGGCCTCGGTGCCTTCGGTGACGGCCTTGACCAGCAGGTCGCCGCCGACGAACGCGCCGCGCCAGGAGGCTCCGAAGCCGCCGAAGAGCTCGTCGCGGTCGCCTCGGGAGCGGGGCTTTCCGTGGCCCGTCTTGAAGGCCCGGATCTGCGGGGCGAGTCGGGCGTACGTCTCCGGGTCGTCGGTGGCGAGCGTCGCGACGAGGGCGCCGTTGGACGCGTTCATCGCGGCGAGGAGTTCGGCCTCGGTGTCGACGAGGACGATCGTGTCGACCGGGCCGAAGGGTTCGGCGTGGTGGAGGGGTGAGGACGGGGGCGGGTTGAGGAGGGTGACGGGCGGGAGATAGGCCGAGGTGTCCTGGCCCGGCAGGAAGCGGCCGTCGGCGAGGGAGCCGTGGTGGACCGGGATCGCGCCCCGGTCGATGGCCTCGGCGACCTGGTCGCCGAGCTCCTTGGCCTTGGCGGCGTTGATGAGCGGGCCGAAGTCGAGGTCGGGAAGCTCGTCCTCCGGGTGTTCGACGGCGAGCGGGTGCCCGAAGCGGAGGGCTCGGACGGGTGGGAGGTAGGCGGCGAGGAAGTCGGCGAACAGGGTGCGCTGGACGACGAAGCGGGGGTAGGCGGTGCAGCGCTGTTTGCCGTAGTCGAAGAGTGTGGGGACCACGGCGGTGAGTGCAGGCCAGTCCGTGTGGTTCCAGATGCCCCAGGTGTTGAGGCCCTCCTGTTCGAGGATGTGGCGTTTGCCCAGGTCGGCGACTGCGGTGGCGATGCGTGCGCCGGTGTCGCGGCCGCCGACGAAGGAGACGCAGCCGATCTCGGGGGCCCGGACGAGGGCCTCGGAGAGCTCGCCTCCGCTTCCGCTGACCAGAGTGATCGGGATGCCCTCGCGGGCGGCTAGCGCGGCGGCGAGGGTGAGGCAGGCGAGGCCGCCGTCGGTCGGGGTCTTGGCGATGACGGCGTTTCCGGCCAGCGCCTGGACGAGCAGGGCGTGGACGAGGACGGACATCGGGTAGTTCCAGCTGGCGATGTTGGAGACGGGGCCGGGCAGCGGGGTGCGGCCGGCGAGCATGGTGTCGATGCCGTCGACGTACCAGCGCACGCCGTCGATCGCGCGGTCGACGTCGGCCTGGGCGAGCCGCCACGGCTTGCCGATCTCCCAGACGAGGAGGAGGGCGAGCAGCTCGCGGTGGGCGGCGAGCGCGTCGAGGGTGGCGGAGACGCGGGCGCGGCGCTCGGCCGGCGGGATGTGCCGCCAGGCCCGGTGCTGGTCGAGCGAGGCGCGGACGGCCTGGTGGGCGGTGGCGGCGTCGAGGCGCGGCGGGCCGGCGACGGGGCTGCCGTCCACGGGGCTGGTGGCGGGGAGCGCCCGTCCGTCGGGCTGCCAGGTGCCGGCCCAGAGGTTGAGGACGGTGTCGTCACGGAACGCCTCGGGGGCGGCGGTGAGGCAGCGCCGCCAGGCATCGGCCCAGGCGGTGCCTGGCTTGAGGGTGAGGGTCGGGGTCGTGGTCGGGTTCGGGGTCGGGGCCATGGGGTGTTCTCCGCTCTCGGTGGCTGGGGAGCGCTGCGGCAGGAGCGTCAGTGGTGGGTGGGGTCCTGCGGGGCCGCCAGCCGGGCGAGGACGAGCGCGGCCGTCTCGGTCGGGGTGGCGCCGACCTGGACGCCCGCTGCTTCCAGGGCCTTCCTCTTCCCCTCGGCCGTACCGGACGTTCCGGAGACGATGGCTCCGGCGTGGCCCATGGTCTTGCCCTCAGGGGCGGTGAACCCGGCGATGTAGGCGATGACGGGCTTGGTGATGTGGGCCGCGATGTGGTCGGCGGCGCGCTCCTCGGCGTCGCCGCCGATCTCCCCGATCATCACGATCAGATCGGTGTCGGGGTCGGCCTCGAACGCGCTGAGGCAGTCGATGTGGGTGGTGCCGACGACCGGGTCGCCGCCGATCCCGACGGCCGAAGAGAAGCCGTGCTCCCGGAGCTCGTACATGAGCTGGTAGGTGAGCGTGCCGGACTTGGAGACGAGTCCGATACCGCCGGGCTCGGGCGCGATGTCGGAGGGGATGATGCCGGCGTTGGACTGGCCCGGGCTGATCAGGCCGGGGCAGTTGGGGCCGATGACGCGGGTGCCGTGGGTGCGGGCGTACGCCTGGAAGGCCACGGTGTCGTGGACGGGGATGCCCTCGGTGATGACGACGGCGAGGCCGATGCGGGCGTCGACGGCTTCGAGGACGGCCGCCTTGGCGAAGGGCGGGGGGACGAAGACGACCGTCACGTCGGCTCCGGTGGCGTCCATGGCCTCGCGGACGGAGCCGAAGACGGGGATCGCGCGCCCGTCGAGGTCGACGGTGGCGCCCGCCTTGCGCGGGTTGACTCCGCCGACGACGTCGGTGCCGGCGGCGAGCATACGGCGGGTGTGCTTCATGCCCTCGGCGCCCGTCATGCCCTGGACGAGGACCATGCTCTGCCTGGTCAGGAAGATGGCCATGGGTTCACATCCCTTCAGCGGGTGGCGAGTTGTGCGGCGCGGGCGGCGGCGCTGTCCATCGTGGTGACCTGCTCGACGAGCGGGTGGGCGCGGGCGTCGAGGATGGCCCGGCCGCGGGCGGCGTTGTTGCCGTCGAGGCGTACGACGAGTGGCCGGGTGAGGTGGACGGACTCCAGGGCCCGGACGATGCCTTCGGCGACGGCGTCGCAGGCGGTGATGCCGCCGAAGACGTTGACGAGTACGGCTCTGACGTCGGGGTCGGAGAGGATGACGTCGAGGCCGTCGGCCATGACCTGGGCGGAGGCGCCGCCGCCGATGTCGAGGAAGTTGGCGGGGCGGGCGCCTCGGCCGGCGACGACGTCGAGGGTGGACATGACGAGTCCGGCCCCGTTGCCGATGATGCCGACCTCTCCGTCGAGCTTGACGTAGGTGAGGCCCTTGGCCGCGGCGGCGGCCTCCAGCGGGTCGCCGTCGGTCCGGCCCGCCTCGGATACCTCACTCCAACGGGCCTGGCGGAAGCGGGCGTTGTCGTCGACGGTGACCTTGCCGTCGAGGGCGAGGATCGCGCCGTCGGCGGTACGGACGAGGGGGTTCACCTCGACGAGGAGGGCGTCCTCGCCGACGAGGACCTGCCAGAGGCGGACCAGTACGTCGGCGGTCTCCGCGGGGAGCCCCGCCGCGGTGGCGATCTCGGCGGCCTTGGCCTCGGTCACCCCTTCGGCCGGGTCGACGGGGATGCGCGCGACGGCCTCGGGCCGGGTGGCGGCGACCTCCTCGATGTCCATGCCGCCCTCGGCGGAGGCGATGGCGAGGAAGGCGCCGGCCGCCCGGTCGAGAACGTAGCTGACATAGAACTCGTCCTGGATGTCGACCGGTTGGGCGAGCATGACCCTACGGACGGTGTGGCCCTTGATGTCCATGCCGAGGATCTGGCGGGCGGTGATCTCGGCGGCCGCCGGGTCGGCCGCGAGTTTGACTCCGCCCGCCTTGCCACGTCCGCCGGTCTTCACCTGCGCCTTGACGACGACACGTCCGCCGAGGAGTTCGGCGGCCTGCCGAGCCTCGCGGGGGTGGTCGACGACGGCCGCGTCGGGGACCGCGATTCCGTAGCCCTTGAAGACTTCCCTTGCCTGGTGCTCGTACAGGTCCATCTCGGCTCCTGACTCGAAAGCTCCCTGACTCGAAAGTGCCGCACACCCCCTGGACACCGTCCGGGCGATGCGGGATAACAAGCTTCATACAGTATTCGTCGACTGTATGCAATCGACTGCGACAGCACCTCAACCCCCTACGAAGGGACAGGACTTCGCCATGCCCGACGACAGCCAGCAGCCTCAGCAGGAACGCATCTCCGGTGGACATCTGGTCGCCAAGGCCCTCAAGGCGGAGGGCGTCGACGTCATCTACACGCTCTGCGGCGGCCACATCATCGACATCTACGACGGCTGTGTCGACGAGGGCATCGAAGTCGTCGACGTACGCCACGAACAGGTGGCCGCGCACGCCGCCGACGGGTACGCCCGGATCACCGGAAAGCCGGGCTGCGCCGTGGTCACCGCCGGCCCCGGCACCACCGACGCGGTCACCGGAGTCGCCAACGCCTTCCGCGCGGAGTCGCCGATGCTCCTGATCGGCGGTCAGGGGGCCCACAGCCAGCACAAGATGGGCTCGCTGCAGGACCTCCCGCACGTCGACATGATGATGCCGATCACCAAGTTCGCCGCCACCGTGCCGGACACGGCCCGCGCGGCGGACATGGTCTCCATGGCCTTCCGCGAGTGCTACCACGGCGCGCCCGGGCCCTCCTTCCTGGAGATCCCGCGCGACGTCCTGGACGCCACCGTCCCGGTGGAGAAGGCACGCGTGCCCAAGGCCGGGCAGTACCGCGCCTCCACCCGCAGCGCCGGCGATCCCGAGGCGGTCGAGCGGCTGGCCGATCTGCTGGTGCACGCCGAGAAGCCGGCGATCCTGCTGGGCAGCCAGGTCTGGACGACCCGGGCCACGGACGCGGCCGTCGAGCTCGTACGGACCCTCAACATCCCCGCGTACATGAACGGGGCGGGGCGCGGCACCCTGCCGCCCGGCGATCCGCACCACTTCCAGCTCTCCCGGCGCTACGCCTTCTCCAACGCCGATGTCATCGTCGTCGTCGGCACCCCCTTCGACTTCCGGATGGGCTACGGCAAGCGGCTCTCCCCGGACGCCACCGTCGTCCAGATCGACCTGGACTACCGGACCGTCGGCAAGAACCGGGACATCGACCTCGGGATCGTCGGCGACGCGGGGCTGATCCTGACGTCGGTCACGGAGGCGGCGAGCGGCCGGCTCAACGGCGGCGCCATCAAGCGGAAGGCCTGGCTGGAGGAGCTGCGTACCGCCGAGCAGACCGCACTGGACAAGCGGCTGCCGCAGCTCCGCTCGGACGCCTCGCCGATCCACCCGTACCGCCTGGTCAGCGAGATCAACGACTTCCTCACCGAGGACTCGATCTACATCGGCGACGGCGGGGACATCGTGACCTTCTCCGGCCAGGTCGTGCAGCCCAAGTCACCCGGGCACTGGATGGACCCGGGGCCGCTCGGCACGCTCGGCGTCGGCATCCCCTTCGTCCTGGCGGCCAAGCAGGCGCGCCCGGACAAGGAGGTGGTGGCGCTCTTCGGCGACGGCGCGTTCTCCCTCACGGGCTGGGACTTCGAGACTCTCGTCCGCTACAACCTCCCCTTCGTCGGCATCGTCGGCAACAACTCCTCGATGAACCAGATCCGCTACGGCCAGGCCCAGAAGTACGGCCTGGAGCGCGAGCGGGTCGGCAACACCCTCGGTGACGTCCACTACGACAAGTTCGCGCAGATGCTGGGCGGTTACGGCGAGGAGGTGCGGGACCCCGCCGACATCGCCCCCGCGCTGCGCCGCGCCCGCGAGTCGGGCCTGCCGTCGCTGATCAACGTCTGGGTCGACCCCGACGCGTACGCGCCCGGAACCATGAACCAGACCATGTACAAGTGAGAGGCCGGTCTCCGTCATGACCAAGGCACAGGGCACCAAGGCACTTGAAGGCATCCGCGTCCTCGACATGACGCATGTGCAGTCCGGACCCTCCGCCACCCAGCTGCTCGCCTGGCTCGGCGCGGACGTGGTGAAGCTGGAGGCCCCGTCCGGCGACATCACCCGCAAGCAGCTGCGGGACATCCCGGACGTGGACTCGCTCTACTTCACGATGCTCAACTGCAACAAGCGGAGCATCACCCTCAACACCAAGACCGAGCGTGGCAAGGAGCTGCTCACCGAGCTGATCCGACGCAGTGACGTCATGGTCGAGAACTTCGGCCCAGGGGCCGTCGACCGGATGGGCTTCACCTGGGATCGCATCCAGGAGATCAATCCGCGAATCGTCTACGCCTCCATCAAGGGGTTCGGGGAGGGCCCGTACACCGACTTCAAGGCGTACGAGGTCGTCGCACAGGCCATGGGCGGCTCGATGGCCACCACCGGGTTCGAGGACGGGCCGCCGCTGGCGACGGGCGCCCAGATCGGTGACTCCGGCACCGGCATCCACGCCGTGGCCGGAATCCTGGCGGCGCTCTTCCAGCGCGAGAACACCGGGCGGGGGCAGCGGGTGAACGTCGCGATGCAGCACGCGGTGCTGAATCTCTGCCGGGTGAAGCTGCGGGACCAGCAGAGGCTTTCGCACGGGCCGCTCTCCGAGTACCCCAACGAGGATTTCGGCGAGGAAGTCCCCCGTTCGGGTAATGCCTCCGGCGGCGGCCAGCCGGGCTGGGCGGTGCGGTGCGCCCCCGGCGGGCCGAACGACTACGTGTACGTCATCGTCCAGCCCGTCGGCTGGGCCCCGCTCTCGGAGCTCATCGGCCGGCCCGAGCTCGCCGAGGACCCGGAGTGGGCGACGCCGGAGGCCCGGCTGCCCAAGCTCTCCAAGATGTTCCAGCTGACCGAGGAGTGGTCCTCGACGCTGCCCAAGTGGGAGGTCCTGGAGCAGCTCAACGCCCGGGGCATCCCGTGCGGTCCGATCCTGTCCACCAAGGAGATCATCGAGGACGCCTCGCTGGTCGCCAACGAGATGGTGGTCGAGGTCCCCCACCCCGAGCGCGGCAGCTTCACGACGGTCGGCTCCCCGCTCAAGCTCTCCGACTCACCGGTGGAGGTCGTGACCTCACCGCTGCTCGGCGAGCACAACGAAGAGGTGTACGTCGGCGAGCTGGGGCTCGGCGACGAGGAGCTGCGGCTGCTGAAGACGAGTGGGGTGATCTAGTGGCGATCGAATTCGACCGGGAAGCCGTACGGGAAGTTCTCGACGCCGTACGGGCCGAGGGGCGGACCGCGCTCACCGCGCCCGAAGGGAAGGCGCTCGCCGACGCGTACGGGATCGCCGTGCCGGGCGAGGCCCTGGCGCGGGACGTGGACGAGGCGGTGGCGCAGGCCGACCGGCTCGGCGGAAAGGTCGTCCTGAAGATCATCTCCCCCGACATCCTGCACAAGACCGACGCGGGCGGTGTGGTCGTCGGGGTGGAGGGAGCGGCGGAGGTCCGTGAGGCGTTCTGCCGGATCGTCGAGAACGCCCGGGCCTACGCCCCGGACGCGCGCATCGACGGTGTGCAGGTGCAGCAACTGCTGCCGCCGGGCCAGGAGGTCATCGTCGGCGCCGTCACCGATCCGGCCTTCGGCAAGGTCGTCGCCTTCGGGCTCGGCGGAGTGCTCGTGGAGGTGCTGAAGGACGTCACGTTCCGGCTCGCGCCGGTGACCGCCGACGAGGCGGTGTCGATGCTGGACTCGATCCGGGCGGCGGAGATCCTGCGCGGGGTGCGCGGAGCGCCGGCCGTGGACCGGTGGGCGCTCGCCGAGCAGATCCGGCGCGTCTCCCAACTGGTCACCGACTTCCCCGAGATCGCCGAGGTCGACCTCAACCCCGTGATCGCCACGCCCGAGGGTGCCACCGCGGCCGACATCCGCGTGATCCTCGCCTCCGAAGTGCCCGCACCGCGGCGGACGTTCACCCGCGAAGAGATCCTCCGGTCCATGCGGCGGCTCATGGAGCCGCGTGCGGTGGCCGTGATCGGGGCCTCCAACGAGCGGGGGAAGATCGGCAATTCGGTGATGCGCAACCTCGTCGACGGCGGATTCCCGGGCGAGATCCATCCGGTGAACCCCCGGGCCGATGACATCCTGGGCCGCAAGGCGTACAAGAGTGTCACGGACGTTCCCGGTGAGGTGGATGTGGCGGTCTTCGCGATCCCCGCTCCGTTCGTGGCGTCGGCGCTGGAGGAGGTGGGCCGCAAGGGCATTCCCAACGCGGTGCTGATCCCGTCCGGCTTCGCCGAGACCGGGGAACACGCCCTGCAGGACGAGATCGTGGCCGTGGCGGAGCGGTACGGCATCCGGCTCCTGGGGCCGAACATCTACGGGTACTACTCGACCTGGCAGGACCTGTGCGCCACCTTCTGCACGCCGTACGACGTCAAGGGGGGTGTGGCCCTGACCTCGCAGTCGGGCGGGATCGGGATGGCGATCCTGGGCTTCGCCCGCACCACGCGGACGGGTGTGTCGGCGATCGTCGGGCTCGGCAACAAGTCGGACATCGACGAGGACGATCTGCTGACCTGGTTCGGCGAGGATCCCCGTACCGACTGCATCGCGATGCACCTGGAGGACCTCAAGGACGGGCGGGCCTTCGTCGAGGCGGCCCGGCAGACCGTGCCGAGGAAGCCGGTGGTCGTCCTCAAGGCCGGGCGCACCAGCGCGGGGGCGCGGGCGGCCGGTTCGCACACGGGCGCGCTCGCGGGCGACGACGCGGTGTACGACGACATCCTGCGGCAGGCGGGCGTCATCCGGGCGCCCGGGCTGAGCGACATGCTGGAGTACGCGCGGGCCCTGCCCGTGCTGCCGGCACCGCAGGGGGACAACGTCGTCGTCATCACCGGAGCCGGCGGCTCGGGGGTGCTCCTGTCGGACGCGATCGTCGACAACGGGCTGCGGCTGATGGAGATCCCGGACGACCTGGACGCCGCCTTCAAGGCGTTCATCCCGCCCTTCGGGGCCTCGGGCAACCCCATCGACATCACGGGCGGCGAGCCGCCGTCCACGTACGAGGCCACCATCAGGCTCGGCCTGGAGGACCCGCGGATCCACGCGCTCGTCCTCGGCTACTGGCACACCATCGTCACTCCCCCGATGGTGTTCGCCGAGCTCACCGCGCGCGTGGTGGCGGAGTTCCGCGAGCGGGGGATCGAGAAGCCGGTGGTGGCCTCGCTCGCGGGCGATGTCGAGGTCGAGGAGGCGTGCCAGTACCTGTTCGAGCGGGGCGTCGTGGCCTACCCATACACGACGGAGCGGCCCGTGGCGGTGCTCGGCGCGAAGTACCGGTGGGCCCGGGCCGCGGGCCTCCTTGGCGGTGATGCGGTGAGCTGAGCGACAGCTCGAACCACGGGGCTCGCGGCGGCCGCATGCCGCGGGCCCCGGTGCGAAGGGAACGGACAGGGGGCGCTGGCCAGACTTCTTCCACGCGAGGGGTTCGATCTCCATGACGACAACCGACATCACCGCCACCCTCCCTTACAGGGAGGTGACGGACGCCAACGGCCGTACGTACCGGCTCGGCGAGACCGACGTCGACCTGATGGGCCGCACACGCAAGTGGATGGTCATCCTGCCCTGGGTGGGCATGATGGGCATCAGCTCGGCGGAGTACGCGTTCGCGTCCGCCGAGGACACGCTGCACACCGCGCACAGCTGGAGCAGCGCGCACATCTTCTGGATGCTCGGGGTCTGGGTGTTCTTCCAGGCCGCGGTGGCCTTCCCGGCCGGAAAGCTGCGCGAGAGCGGGTGGTTGCCGGCCCGCTGGGCGATGATGCTGGGCGCGCTCGGCACGCTGCTCGGCTATCTCTCGCTCGCCTTCGCCCCTCATGTGATCGTCGCCTACATCGGCTTCGGCATGTTCAGCGGCATGGGCGCGGGCATGGTCTACGCGACCTGCGTCAACATGGTCGGCAAGTGGTATCCCGAACGGAAGGGCGGGAAGACGGGGTTCGTGAACGGCGGCTTCGCCTACGGATCGGTGCCGTTCGTCTTCATCTTCACCGGCTACATGGATCTGACGAACTTCCGTTGGGTGCTGGTCTCGGTCGGGCTCTTCCTGGCCGCGATGGTCGCGGTCGCCGGGTACTTCTTCCAGGACCCGCCGAAGAACTGGTGGCCGGCCCAGGTGGATCCGCTGAAGAAGCCGGACGACCCGCGTGCGCGGAGGGCGTTGGAGAAGAACCCGCCCGCCGTGAAGCAGTACACGCCGATCGAGGCCTGGCGGACCGGGCGGGTCGCGCTGATGTGGTTCTGTCTGCTGTGCACCTCGGGCGTCAACATCTTCGGGATCGCCTTCCAGGTGCCGTTCGGCGACGAGGCGGGCTTCGCGGGCGGGATCGTGGCGACGGCGATGTCACTGAAGGCCATCGTGAACGGCACCGGACGCGGCGTGATCGGCTGGCTCTCGGACCGCTACGGCCGCAAGCAGTGTCTGATCTTCGTCTGCATCGTCCTGGGGCTCGCACAGTACGGCATCCTGTGGTCAGGCAACATCCACAATCTGCCGTTGTTCCTGGTGTTCTCCAGCATCTCCGGCTTCGGTGGTGGCGCGATCTTCCCCATGTTCGCGGCGATGACGGCGGACTACTTCGGGGAGAACAACAACGCCTCCAACTACGGTCTCGTCTACAGCTCCAAGCTGGTGTCGGGCCTCCTCGGCTCCGGCATGGGCGCGGTCGTGGTCTCGGCCTGGGACTACTCGGGCGCCTTCCTGCTCGCCGGGTCGATCTCCCTGTTCGCCGGCTTCGTGGCGCTGTTCCTGCACCCTCCGGGGCGGCCACGGGCCCGCCGGGTGGCGGCGAACCCGCGGCCGATCAGCCGGGACGTGTGAGCGTGCGGTGCCTCCGGGTCAGCGGACCTCGATCAGGCGAGCGGAGACGACGACATTGCCGGCGTACCCCTGCTTCGAGAAGCCGCCGCCGCAGGTGAGGACGCGCAGCTCGGGGTGGCCGGTGCTCCGATAGATCCGCTCGGCCGGGAAGCCGTCCTTCGGGACGACCTCGATGCCGTACACGGAGAAGACGGCCGTCCTGCCGTCCTGACGGGCGATCTCGATACGGTGGCCCTTCTTCAGCGCCCCCAGGTCGTAGAAGACGGCCCGCCCGTGCGGGGTGTCGACATGGCCGACGACGACGGCCGTGCCCTTTTCGCCGGGGGTGACGGCGCCGGTGAACCAGCCGGCGAGGTTCGTCTCGTACGCGGCCGGGGTGTCGATCCACCCTTCGGCGTCGAGCCCGACGGCCGTGACCGGCGCGTCGATACGGACGGCGGGGACGCGGACGCGGGCGGGACGGGAGGCGGGCAGCGCGTCGGGGACCTGCGCGGGGGCGAGGACGGAGGCGTGGTCCGGGGCCGCGGCGGCGAGCGGCTGAGGGGGGCCTCCCGCGCGCCACTCCTCCGTACCGCCTCGCACGAGATGGATGCCGACGAGCAGGACGACGACGACGGCGCCCCACGCGCCGCGCCTGGAGGACCCGTTCGACTCCCGCACGTTCTGTGCTCCCCGTGTACGTGATGGCGCTCCTCCGCCCCGGACCTCGTCACCCCGGGGCGGAGGAGCCGTATCAGAGGCGGTCGTCGGCGACGCGGCGGCGCATAAGCAGCACGCCGCTCCCGAGGGCGCCCGCGATCAGCGCGGTGCCCGTGACGACCTCCATGACGCCGAGTTCGCCGGCGCCGCCGCCGAAGCCGGCCTTGACGCCCTTGTGCGCGGCGGTGGAGCCGCCGGCGATGGTGAGGGTGGCGGTGCCCTTCTGGCCCTTGCATTCGAAGGTCACCTGGTACTCGGCGCCGACCTTGGCAGCGGCGTCGACCGTGGCGGTGCCCGCGTGGCCCTCGTTGAGCGTGACCTTGTCGAAGACCCCGGAGGTGACGGTCACGGTGGGGACCTCGCAGCCGTCGGCCTTCAGCGTGACCGTGCCGCCGGGGGCGACCGTCTCCGGGGAGACGGAGAAGCCGAAGGACGTGATGTTGTGACCGGTGCCGTCGCCGGTGCCCTGTCCGGTGCCCTGTCCGGTGCCCGTACCGTCGCCCAACGCACCGTCACCCCACGCGCCGTCGTCGGCCGCACCGGCCGTCGGCGCGGCCAGGCAGAGGGCGGCGGTGGCGAGCAGGGCCGTGGCGGCACCACGTATCGCGCGCATGGCGGTCGTTCCTCCCGGTCAGGCGAGGGCCGTTGTCCCTCGACCCGTCCGAAGCTAGGACGGGCTCGGGGCCGCCGCCACCGGGCTCCGGCGAACGGGTGCACCACGCACATGCCAGACCGTCAGCCCTGGCTGTGTTCGCGGTAGGTCGTGCGGGTGTGTTCCGTGTGGGCGCGCATGATCGTCGTGGCGCGGGTCTCGTCGCGGGCCGCGATCGCGTCGATCAGGTCCCGGTGTTCGTTCCAGGACTGCTCGCCCCGCTGCCGGGCGACCGGCGTGTAGTACCAGCGGACGCGGCGGTCGACCTGGCCCGCCAGTTCGGACAGGACGAGGTTTCCGGCCAGTTCCATGACCTTGGCGTGGAAGGCCGCGTTCGTGGCCACGGCCAGATCGACGTCGTCGTCCGCCACGGCCTGCTCGCCCCGCGCGCAGAGCTCCTCGAGCGCGGTGATCCCGGCCGAGCCGGAGTTCGCGGCGGCGAGCCGGGCGGCCTCCGCCTCCAGGAGCGTACGGACGGAGAGCAGCTGGTCGGCCTCCTCGTCGGTCGGCTCGTGGACGAACGCGCCCTGCGCCGGCCGCAGGTCGACCCAGCCCTCGGTGTTCAGCCGCTGGAGCGCCTCGCGCACCGGCTGGCGGGAGACGCCGAGGTGTCCGGCCAGTTCGCTCTCGACCAGATGCTGACCGGGGCGCAGCGCACGGGTCGTGATCAGTTCGAGCAGCGCCTCGTAGACCCGGTCGCGCAGCGGCCCCGGCCGCTCCAGCCTGGGCACGGCCCCCTGCGGCAGTCCTGCGGACAACATCGCGGCCCCCTCGTACGCCGTAGCGATCAGCACGGATTGGCTATCGTCTACAGTCTACCGACGCACATGTCCAGGCATGCGGCCCGCCGCGATCTCGGCCGAAACGAGCCCAAGGGCCCCAGGCCGGGTACTACGGGACGCGGACGACCTGTCCCGCGTACGAGAGGTTTCCGCCGAAGCCGAAGAGCAGCGTCGGCGCCCCGGACGGCAGCTCCCCCCGTTCGACCAGCTTGGCGAGCGCCAGCGGGATCGAGGCGGCGGAGGTGTTGCCGGACTCGACCACGTCACGGGCGACGACCGCGTTGACCGCGCCGATCTTCGCGGCCAGCGGCTCGATGATGCGCAGGTTGGCCTGGTGCAGGACGACCCCGGCCAGGTCCTCCGGCGCGAGGCCCGAACGCTCGCACACCTCGCGGGCGAGGGCGGGCAGCCGCTGGGTGGCCCAGCGGTAGACGGACTGGCCCTCCTGCGCGAAGCGCGGCGGGGTGCCCTCGATCCGGACGGCGTGACCCATCTCCGGGACGGAACCCCAGAGCACCGGGCCGATTCCGGGCTCGGCGCCCTCCCCCACGGCTTCGACGATCGCCGCGCCCGCACCGTCGCCGACGAGCACACAGGTCGTGCGGTCGGTCCAGTCCGTGACCTCGGTCATCTTGTCGGCGCCGATGACCAGGGCGCGCCGGGCGGCGCCCGCGCGGATCGCGTGGTCGGCGGTGGCGAGCGCGTGGGTGAAGCCCGCGCAGACCACGTTGAGGTCCATGGTGGCGGGCGAGGTCATGCCGAGCCGGGCGGCGACGCGGGCGGCGGTGTTGGGCGAACGGTCGATCGCCGTCGAGGTGGCGACGAGGACCAGGTCGATGTCGGCGGCGCCGAGGCCGGCGGCGGCGAGCGCCTTGCCGGCGGCGTGCGCGGCGAGTTCGTCCACGGGCTCGTCGGGTCCGGCCATGTGGCGCGTCCTGATGCCGACCCGGCTGCTGATCCACTCGTCGCTGGTGTCGACGAGCGCGGCCAGGTCGTCGTTGGTCAGCACCTTGGCGGGCTGATAGTGCCCGAGCGCGGCGATACGAGTGCCCGTCATGCCCGGGACCCCCTTGGGTTCATGTGGAAAGCAGGACCTCCCAGTCTTGCCAGCGACTGATCGGTAACCGGGGTCGTAAACCACCAAGATTCGCCCGTAGGTGTTGGGAGACCGTGACAAGGGACGTTCCCCAACCCCTTGTCACTCACAGTTCCATACTGTAGACAATATTTCGTCGACACTCAGTTTTGCGGTTCCCTCGACCGAACGGAGACCCGCACGTGAAGGTCGCAGTCCTCGGCGCCGGTGCGATCGGCGCCTACGTCGGAGCCGCGCTCGACCGCGCCGGCGCCGATGTCCATCTGATCGCCCGTGGACCGCATCTCGCGGCCATGAGGCAGCACGGCGTACGGATCGAGAGCCCGCGCGGCGATTTCACCGCCCGCGTGCACGCCACCGACGACCCGGCCGACATCGGCCCCGTCGACTACGTCTTCCTGGGCCTGAAGGCCAACGCCTACGCGGCGTGCGGGCCGCTCATCGCGCCGCTCCTGCACGACACCACGGCGGTCGTCGCCGCCCAGAACGGCATCCCCTGGTGGTACTTCCACCGCCACGGCGGCCCGCACGACGGCCATCGTGTCGAGAGCGTCGACCCGGGCGGCGCGGTGTCGGCCGTCCTCGCCCCCGAGCGGGCCATCGGCTGTGTCGTCTACGCCGCGACCGAGCTCAGCGGTCCGGGCGTCGTCCGCCATCTGGAGGGCACGAGGTTCTCCATCGGCGAGCCCGACCGCTCGGCGTCCAAGCGCTGCGAGGTGTTCGCCGAGGCGATGCGCGCCGGGGGCCTGAAGTGCCCGGTCGAGGCGGAGCTGCGCCACGACATCTGGATCAAGCTGCTCGGCAACATCTCCTTCAACCCCATCAGCGCGCTCGCCCGGGCGACGATGCGCCAGATGTGTCTGCACGGCGGCACGCGACAGGTGATCGAGCAGATGATGCACGAGACCCTGGCCGTCGCCGCGGCCCTGGGCTGCCGTCCCGACATCTCCGTCGAGCGCCGCCTCGCCGGGGCCGAGCGGGTCGGGGACCACCGCACCTCCACCCTCCAGGACCTGGAGCGCGGCAAGCCGCTGGAGCTGGACGTGCTCCTCGCGGCCGTGGTGGAGCTCGCGGACATCACCGGCGTACCGGTGCCGACGCTCCGTACCGTCCACGCCCTGTCGGATCTGCTCGCCGCACGGTTGGGGAACACGACATGAAGAAGCGGAACCGCGAACCGAAGACGTACACCCGGCTCACCCACCCGCTCGTACGGGACGAGAAGGGCGGGCCGCTGCGGCCGGCGAGCTGGGACGAGGCTCTGGACCGGGCGGCGGCCGGATTCCGGGCGGCCCGGGGCGCGTTCGGGATGTTCTCCTGCGCTCGCGCGACCAACGAGATGAACTACGTGGCGCAGAAGTTCGCGCGCGTCGTGATGGGCACCAACGACGTCGACTCCTGCAACCGTACGTGTCACGCGCCGAGCGTCGCCGGTCTCTCGGCGGTCTTCGGCTCGGGCGGTGGCACCTCCTCGTACGAGGAGATCGAGCACACCGACGTGATCGTGATGTGGGGCTCCAACGCCCGCTTCGCGCACCCGATCTTCTTCCAGCACGTACTGAAGGGGATACGGAACGGGGCGCGGATGTACGCGGTCGATCCGCGCCGCACCTCGACCGCCGAGTGGGCCGAGAGCTGGCTCGGGCTCGACGTCGGCACGGACATCCCGCTCGCGCACGCGATCGGCCGCGAGATCATCCACGCGGGCCTGCACAACCGGGCGTTCGTGGAGCGCGCGACGAGCGGCTTCGAGGAGTACCGGGAGCTGGTCGAGCCGTGGACGCTGACGGCCGCGTCGAAGGTGACCGGCGTACCGGCCGCCGCGATACGGGAGTTGGCGCATGCCTTCGCCCGCGCCGAGCGGGCCCAGCTGTGCTGGACGCTCGGCATCACCGAGCACCACAACGGCACCGACAACGTTCGCGCGCTGATCAACCTGGCGCTGCTGACAGGGCATGTGGGGCGGTACGGCTCCGGGGTGCAGCCGTTGCGCGGGCAGAACAACGTGCAGGGCGGCGGGGACATGGGCGCGATCCCGAACCGGCTGCCCGGCTTCCAGGACATCCTCGACGCGGAGGTGCGGCGGAAGTTCGAGTCCTTCTGGGGCACGGAGATCCAGCCCCGGTACGGGCGGACGCTGACCGAGATGTTCGAGGCGATGGAGACCGGCGAGCTGCGGGCCGTGTACTGCATCGGCGAGAACCCCGCGCAGTCGGAGGCGGACAGCGGGCAGGCGATGGAGCGGCTCGCCAAGCTGGACTGCCTGGTGGTGCAGGACATCTTCCTGACGAGGACCGCCGAGTTCGCGGACGTGGTCCTGCCGGCGACTGCGGCCTGGTGCGAGACGGACGGCACGACGACCAACAGCGAGCGGCGGGTGCAGCGGGTACGGAAGGCGGTACGGCCGCCGGGCGAGGCCCGCGAGGACATCGACATCATCTGCGAGCTCGCGCGGCGGCTCGGCCACGAGGAGTGGAAGTACGCGGACGCCGAGGCCGTCTGGAACGAGCTGCGGGCGCTGTCGCCGGACCACTGGGGCATGACGTACGACCGCCTGGAGGAGCATCAGGGCATCCAGTGGCCCTGCCCGGACCTGGAGCGCCTCGAACCGTCCTTCCTGCACGGCCGCTTGTGGGAGATAGAGCCCGAACTGCGGGGCAGGCGCGCCCCGTTCGGGATCGTCCGGCACGATCCGCCGGTCGACCTCACGGACGAGTCGTACCCGATCCGGCTGACGACCGGGCGGCGGCTCGACTCGTACAACACCGGTGTGCAGAGCGGGAGTTTCGCCTCACCGCTGCGGCGCGGGGAGTACGTGGAGCTGTGCCCGGAGGACGCGGAACGGTACGGGGTCGCGGTGGGCCAGGAGGTCCGGGTGACCTCACGGCGCGGGTCGGTGGTGGCGCCGGTGTGGGTCGATCCCGCGCTGCGGCCGGGACTCGCGTTCATGACGATGCACTTTCCGGACGAGGTCGACACCAACCAGCTGACGATCGAGGCGAACTGTCCGATCGCGGGCACGGCGGAGTTCAAGGCGTCGGCGATACGGATCGAAAGGGTGGCGGACGATGGATCTGCGCTTCGGTGACGCCAAGCCGACGGACGAGGAACGGGAGGCGGTCGACGCGGTCCTCGGTCCGCCGGAGTCGGCGTGGGAGGGCGCGGACGACCGCTCGGCGGCGGATCTGCGGTGGGCGCGGGGCGGGCGGGAGGCCCGGGAGCGCAGGGACCTGCTGCTGCCGGGGCTGCACGCGCTCAACGACCGGGTGGGGTGGATCAGCAAGGGGGGCCTGGACTATCTGTGCCGGCGGCTCACGGTGCCGCCGGCGGAGGCGTACGGGGTGGCCACGTTCTACTCGATGTTCGCGGTGCGCCCGCGTCCGGCGCAGGTCCTGCACGTCTGCACGGACCTGACGTGCGCGGCTCGCGGCGCGGGTGCGGTGACGGCGGGCCTTGAGGCGGAGGGCGTCGCCTTCGAACCGAGTCCGTGCCTGGGGCTGTGCGAACGGGCGCCGGCGGCGCTGGTGGTGCGGGCGGGGGTGGAGCGCGCACGGGACGGGGGCCAGGTCCCCGACGAGGCGCCGCCAGGGTCCGGAACGGGCGCGCCCACCCGCCTTGCCCGCGTCGTCGCGCCCGCGACGGTCGGCACGCTTGCCGGGGTCTGCCGGCACCCCGAGGAGGCCGCGCCCGAGGCACCCGCCATTGCGGCCGTCCCGCAGGCGGGCCACGCTGCGCGACCGGTGCGGGCCGGTGGTCGGGTTGTGCCCACCCGTCCCGCCCTGCGGGACGATTGCCCACAACCGCGGGAGCTCCAACTCCTCGCCCGTGTCGGGGTCGTCGACCCGTACAGCGTCGACGACTACCGGGCGCACGGCGGGTACGCCGCGTTGCGGCGGGCGTTCGCGCTGGGGCCGGCCGGGGTGATCCGGGAGGTTACCGAGTCCGGGCTCGTCGGGCGGGGTGGGGCCGCGTTTCCCACCGGGCGGAAGTGGCAGGCGACCGCCGCGCAGCCCGACGGCCCGCACTATGTCGTGTGCAACGCGGACGAGTCGGAGCCGGGCACCTTCAAGGACCGGGTCGTCATGGAGGGCGACCCCTACGCGCTCGTGGAGGCGATGACCGTCGCCGGGTACGCCGTCGGTGCCCACCGCGGGTATCTGTACATCCGCGGCGAGTACCCCCGTGCGTACGAGCGGCTCACCCACGCCATCGGGGAGGCCCGCGCCCGTGGGCTCCTGGGCGAGGACGTCCTCGGCAGCGGCTTCGCCTTCGACATCGAGATCCGGCGCGGCGCCGGGGCGTACATCTGCGGTGAGGAGACCGCCCTCTTCAACTCCATCGAGGGGTACAGAGGAGAACCCCGGACCAAGCCGCCCTTCCCCGTCGAGAAGGGGCTCTTCGGCAAACCCACCGCCGCCAACAACGTCGAGACGCTCGTCAACGTGCTCCCGATCCTCACCCAGGGCGCCGAGGCCTTCCGGGCCGCCGAGACCAAGCTCTTCTGCGTGTCAGGGAACGTCACGCGCCCCGGCGTGTACGAGCTGCCGTTCGGCGCCACTCTCGGCGAACTCCTCGACCTCGCCGGGAAGCCCGACACCCTGCGCGCGGTCCTGCTCGGCGGCGCGGCCGGCGGGTTCGTCCGTCCCGACGAGCTGGACATCGCGCTCACCTTCGAGGGCACCCGCGCCGCCGGCACCACGCTCGGCTCCGGGGTCGTCCTCGTGCTCGACGAGTCGGTGGACCTGCCGCGGATCCTGCTGCGCATCGCCGAGTTCTTCCGCGACGAGTCCTGCGGCCAGTGCGTGCCCTGCCGGGTCGGCACGGTCCGGCAGGAGGAGGCGCTGCACCGCATCAAGGACCGTACGGGCGCCGCCGCCACCGCCGACATCGCCCTGCTGCGCGAGGTGGGCCAGGCCCTGCGGGACGCCTCGATCTGCGGTCTCGGCCAGACCGCGTGGAACGCCGTCGAATCCGCCATCGACCGTCTGGGGGTCTACAGGTGACCACCGTTCCGCTCGCCCCGCCCCGCCGCCTCCTGGAGTTCACGCTCGACGGCACTCCCGTGCGCGTCCCGGAGGGCGCCACGATCCTCGACGCCTGCCGGGCGGCCGGCACGGACGTGCCGACGCTCTGCCACGGCGACACGCTCACCCCGAAGAACGCCTGCCGCGTGTGTGTGGTCGAGGTCGAGGGAGCCAGGACCCTCGCCCCGGCCTGCTCGCGCCGAGCCGAGGCCGGGATGGTCGTCCGTACCGACACCGAGCGCACGCGGCACAGCCGGAAGATCGTCCTGGAGCTGCTCGCCTCCTCCGTCGACCTGTCGACCACCCCGGGTGCCGCCGAGTGGATCAAGGAGTACGGGGCGGAGCCCGACCGCTTCGGCCCGGAGGCGCGCCGACTGGGCGAGGAGCCCCGGATCGACAACGACCTCTACGTCCGCGACTACGACAAGTGCATCCTCTGCTACAAGTGCGTCGACGCGTGCGGCGACCAGTGGCAGAACTCCTTCGCGATCTCTGTCACGGGCCGCGGCTTCGACGCGCGGATCGCCGTCGAGCACGACGGGCCGCTCACCGAGTCCGCGTGTGTGTACTGCGGCAACTGCATCGAGGTCTGTCCGACGGGGGCTCTGAGCTTCAAGCGGGAGTTCGACATGCGGGCGGAGGGCACCTGGGACGAGGCGGCGCAGACGGAGACGACGACGGTCTGCGCGTACTGCGGAGTGGGCTGCAATCTCACGCTGCACGTGCAGGACAACGAGATCGTCAAGGTCACCTCCCCGCACGACAACCCGGTGACCCATGGCAACCTCTGTATCAAGGGCCGTTTCGGCTTCCAGCACGTACAGAATCGGGTGTAACCACATGGGACGGGTCACCGAGCGGCGGCGGGTCATCCGGATCCGCGGCGAGGCCGTGAACGAGCGCCCGGACACGCTGGTGGCCGAGGAGCCCCTGGAGATCCGGCTGAACGGTAAGCCGCTCGCGATCACGATGCGCACGCCGGGCGACGACTTCGCGCTCGCCGCCGGGTTCCTGGTCAGCGAGGGAGTGCTCGGCGCCGCCTCGGACGTACGGAACATCGTGTACTGCGCGGGCGCCAAGGACGACGGCACGAACACGTACAACGTGGTGGACGTCCAGCTGGCGCCCGGGGTCCCCGTCCCGGACATCACGCTGGAGCGGAACGTGTACACGACGTCGTCGTGCGGCCTGTGCGGCAAGGCCAGCCTGGACGCCGTCCGCACCACGGCACGCTTCCCCATCGCCGACGCTCCCCCGGTGCGGCTGACGCCCGAGCTCCTGGCCCGCCTCCCCGACCGGCTGAGGGCCGCGCAGCGGGTCTTCGACCGGACCGGGGGACTGCACGCGGCGGCGCTGTTCTCGGAGGAGGGCGAGCTGCTCGACGTACGGGAGGACGTGGGCCGACACAACGCGGTGGACAAGCTGGTGGGCCGGGCCCTGAGCGACGGCCGGCTGCCGCTGGAGCGGGCGGTCCTGCTGGTCTCCGGCCGGGCCTCGTTCGAGCTGGCGCAGAAGGCGGTGATGGCGGGCATCCCGGTGCTCGCGGCCGTCTCGGCGCCGTCCTCGCTTGCCGTGGACCTGGCGGCGGAGACGGGACTCACGCTGGTCGGCTTCCTGCGCGGCCAGGACATGAACGTGTACGCGGGCGAGCACCGGATCGCCCTCGGGGCCGCGGCGTCCCGGGGCTGACGGGCTCCGCACGCTGCACGGGTCGGGCCATCGGCCGGCGGGGAGCGCCCCCTGCGCCGGCCGGTCCCGCACCGCTCCCCCGGGCGCCCTGCCTCAGTGGCCGGCGGTGAGTTCGCCGGTGAGCCGGCCGTGTAGCGCGGCGCTGCGGTGGTCGAGGCCGGTGATCTCGACGGTCTTGCCGCGCTGGGCGTACTTCGTCTCGATCGCGTCGAGTGCCGCGACGGAGGAGGCGTCCCAGATGTGGGTGTCGGACAGGTCGATGATGACCTTCTTCGGGTCGCCCGCGTAGTCGAACCGGCCGACGAGGTCGTTGGAGGAGGCGAAGAAGAGCTCGCCGGTGACCCGGTAGACGACGGTCGTGCCGTCGGGGTCGACGACGGAGGTGACCTCCGCGAGGTGGGCGACGCGCTTGGCGAAGATCACCACGGCGGTGATCGAGCCGACGACGACACCGACGGCCAGGTTGTGCGTGGCGACCACGGCCACGACGGTGATCAGCATGACGGCGATCTCCCCGGCGGGCATCCGCCTGAGGGTCCTCGGGGCGACGGAGTGCCAGTCGAAGGTCGCGAACGACACCATGATCATGACGGCGACCAGGGCGGCCATGGGGATGTCGGAGACGACCGGGCCGAAGACGATGCACAGCACCATCAGGAACGCGCCCGCCAGGAACGTCGACAGGCGCGTGCGCGCGCCGGAGACTTTCACGTTGATCATCGTCTGGCCGATCATCGCGCAGCCGCCCATGCCGCCGAAGAAGCCGGTGACGATGTTGGCGATGCCCTGGCCGATGGACTCGCGGGTCTTGTTCGAGCGGGTGTCGGTGATGTCGTCGACCAGCTTCGCAGTCATCAGCGACTCCATCAGCCCGACCAGCGCCATCGCGAACGCGTACGGGGCAATCGTCGTCAGCGTGTCGACGGTGTACGGCACGTCGGGCAGGCCCGGAACGGGCAGGGACGACGGCAGGTCGCCCTTGTCGCCGACGGTCGGCACCGCGATCCCGGCCGCCACGGTGATCACGGTAAGGATGCCGATGGAGACCAGCGGCGCCGGGACCACGGTGGTGACCTTCGGGAAGAACACCATGAGCGCCAGACCGGCGGCGATCAGCGGGTAGACGGCCCAGGGGACGTTCCGCATCTCGGGGACCTGGGCCATGAAGACCAGGATGGCGAGGGAGTTGACGAAGCCGACCATCACCGAGCGCGGGACGAACCGCAGCAGCCTCGCGACCCCGAGCGCGCCCAGGACGATCTGGAAGACACCGGCCAGGATGACGGCGGCGATCAGGTACCCGAGGCCGTGCTCGCGGTTGAGCGGCGCGATCACGAGCGCCACCGCGCCGGTCGCGGCGGAGATCATCGCCCGCCGTCCGCCGACGACCGAGAGCGTCACGGCCATGGTGAAGGAGGCGAACAGGCCGAGTGCCGGGTCGACCCCCGCGATGATCGAGAACGAGATCGCCTCGGGAATGAGCGCCAGGCCCACGACGAGTCCGGCCAGGATCTCGGTACGCCAGACCTTCGGGTCACGCAGCCAGTCGGGCTTCAGACCGCGCAGGAACGCGGCCGGGGACACGGCGGGAGCGGAAGAGGACAAGAGAAGGGGAACCTGTCGTGCTGGGCACGCCCCTACGGCGGGGCGGGGCGCGGACGGCCCGATGCGGGGCCGGAGGGCGAGGGGGATCGACCCGAGGGGATCGAACTGGGGGGATCGACCAGCAACCCTACCGGCCCGCGCGTACGGCTCGGGGTCAGTCGCTCGTGAGGATGACGAGCTGCTGGGTCGCGCGGGTCATCGCGACATAGCGGTCCACGGCTCCTTCGATGCCCTCGCCGAACGTGTCCGGGTCGACGAGGACCACCAGATCGAACTCGAGCCCCTTGGACAGCCCCGGGGTGAGCGACTGGACGCGGGACGTCGGCGTGAACGTCGGGTCACCGATGACGCACGCGACCCCGTCGGCGTGCGCGGCGAGCCAGCCGTCGAGGACCGAGTCCAGCTCCGAGACGGATCCGTGGGCGACGGGAACGCCGTTGCTGCGGATCGACGTCGGGACGTTGGCGTCCGGGAGCGCGGCGCGGATGACCGGCGCGGCCTCCGCCATGACCTCTTCCGGCGTCCGGTAGTTGATGCTCAGGGAGGCCATGGTGATCCGGTTCAGACCCACCCGCTCGAGCCGTTCCTCCCACGACTCCGTGAACCCGTGCCGGGCCTGGGCGCGGTCGCCGACGATGGTGAAGCTGCGGGACGGGCAGCGCAGGAGGAGCATCTGCCACTCCGCGTCGGTCAGCTCCTGGGCCTCGTCCACGACGATGTGCGCGAACGGGCCGGCGAGCAGGTCCCGGTCGGTGGTGGGCAGTGCGGAATCGTCGATCAGGCTGTCCTGCAGGTCCCTTCCGCGCAGCATCGTGACCGCGCCCTCGCCGTCGTCATCGGCGGCGAGCACGTTGTCGATGACGCCGGCCATGCGCTCGCGTTCGGCGGCGACCGCGGCGTCGTGGCGCCGCTTGCGCAGGGACGCCTCCGGGTCACCGAGCCGCTGCCGTGCCGCGTCGAGCAGCGGCAGGTCGGACACCGTCCAGGCCTGGGGGGCCTCCTTACGCTGCAGCTTGCGCACGTCGTCGCGGTCGAGCCACGGCGCGCACATCCGCAGGTAGGCGGGAACGGACCACAGGTCGCCGACGAGGTCGGTCGCTTCGAGCAGCGGCCACGCGCCGTTGAGGGTCGTGACCAGCTCCCTGTCCCGCATGAGCGACCTGCGGAACTCCTCGGGCGGGACGTCGCCGTCGAACTTGTCCATCAGGATCGTGACCAGCTCTTCCCAGATCTGCTCGCGCGCCTCGTTGTGCGGGGTGCCCCGCCCCGCCGCCTCGAAGGCCTCGGCCCAGTCGTCGGCGCTGAGCCGGATGTCGGCCCAGTCGGTCGTGACCGTCATCCCCTCGGCGGGCGGCTCCTCGTAGAACCTGACGGCCATCTCGACCGTCTTCACCATGTCCGCGGACGACTTCAGGCGGGCCACCTCCGGGTCGGTCTCGACGGCCGCCGTGGCGCCCTCGTCGACGAGGTCCCGCAGGGTG
The DNA here is from genome assembly GCF_055563935.1 of Streptomyces sp. NPDC029169. Taxonomy (NCBI): domain Bacteria; kingdom Bacillati; phylum Actinomycetota; class Actinomycetes; order Kitasatosporales; family Streptomycetaceae; genus Streptomyces; species Streptomyces sp. NPDC029169. The sequence goes on along the minus strand of NZ_JBVHXA010000017.1, from coordinate 144,295 downwards.
CAGGTCTGCACGCCCTCCTCGCCGAGGCTGGGCAGGACGTCCTCGACGTACGCCAGGTAGGGCCGGTGCGGTCCGACGAACAGCACGCCGCCCCGGCGGTGACCGAGACGGGGGTCGGAGTAGAGGAGGTGGGCGGTGCGGTGCAGGGCGACGACGGTCTTTCCCGTACCCGGCCCGCCGTCGACGACGAGCGCGCCACGGGACTCCGCCCGGATGATGGCGTCCTGGTCGGCCTGGATGGTGGCGAGCACGTCCCGCATCCGGGACGAACGGTTGCTGCCCAGGCTGGCGATGAAGGCGGACTGGTCGTCGAGCGCGGCGTGCCCTTCGAGCCCGTCGGCGGTGAACACCTCGTCCCAGTAGTCGCTGATCCGGCCGCCGCTCCAGCGGTACCTGCGCCGGCTCGCCAGCCCCATCGGGTCGGCGTGGGTCGCCGCGAAGAACGGCTCGGCCGCGGGGGAGCGCCAGTCGAGCAGCAGCCGGCGCCCCGTGCTGTCGGTCAGGCCGAGTCGTCCGATGTAGACGGGCTCGGGGTCGTCCGCGCCGACGATGCGCCCGAGGCACAGGTCGAGGCCGAAGCGGCGCAGGGCGCGCAGGCGGCCGGTCAGCCGGTGGACCTCCATGTCCCGCTCCATCGCCTCCCGGCCGACGCCGCCGGGCGCCCTGCGCACGGCGTCGAGACGGTCGGACAGTTCGGCGATGGACTGCTCCAGGCTCTCCGCGATGGCCGCGAAGTGCCGCTCGTCGCCGGCGATCAGCGTTGGGTCGGACTTGAGGGAAAGGTGGTCGGAAAGCTCGAACGCACTGGTGGAATCGACCGACAACACATCACGCACTTCGTGGATCTCCCGTTTTTTTCCGCAGAGTTGTGACCTAGGCCCGCGATTCTGCGCCACGACGGGGGCCTTGCCGCAAGCCCCCCAGTGCGCTATACGTTAGGAGTGGCGAGGGGTGGGTACGTGTTCGCCACCATCTGGTTCGCCACCATCTAGCGCGCGCGACGCGCCGTTTCCGCCGGCGGATCGATCAGCTGGAGCGCGAGCGTGGCCGGGGGCTCCGCGATTCCCGGACCACCCGCGGCGGTCCAGGCCAGGATGTCGTCGAGGCAGTCGTCGTCCACGGTGAAACCGACCCAGGCGGCCCGCCCGCCACGGCGGCGGCCCTCGGTCGAGGGCTGGACCACGACGACGTTGGCCTGTGCGCAGGGGCCGAGGCAGTCGCTCGTACGGACGGACAGCCGGCCGCCGGATTCAACCGCGGCCCTGCGGAGCCGGGCGAGTTGGCCCGCGTGGTCGACGCCGGGGTTCTTGCGCGGGTCGCCGCAGCAGCACCCCCGGCAGACCACCAGGGAGCAGGGGCGGGCGCCGTAACGTATCGGGACGCGCGTCACTCGGGTCCGCCCAGGGTCATCAGGTGGACGAGAACGAGCGCGGTGCAGCTGGGATCGAGTGCGGGCATGGGAGAACGGTAGCGGGCTCGTTGATCTCCGGGTCCCGGGAGCGGCGCCTGGCGATCACCGCGCAGACCATCAGCTGCATCTGGTGGAAGAGCATCAGCGGCAGGACCGCCAGCGAGGCCTGCGCTCCGAACAGCACGCTCGCCATGGGGAGTCCGGCCGCCAGGCTCTTCTTCGAGCCCGCGAACTGGATCGCGATCCGGTCCGCCCGGTCGAAGCCGAGCCGCCTCGCGCCGTACCAGGTCAGCGTCAGCATCACCGCGAGCAGGACCGCCTCGACCACGAGCAGCAGGCCGAGCCGTACGGGGGTGACCTGGTGCCAGATGCCGGCGACCATGCCGTGGCTGAAGGCCGTGTAGACGACGAGCAGGATCGAGCCCCGGTCGACGTACCCCAGCGCCTTCTTCCTCCGTACGAGGAAACCCCCGACCCAGGGCCGCAGCAGTTGGCCCGCCATGAACGGCACGAGCAGTTGGAGCACGATCTTCAGCAGCGAGTCGGCCGAGAAGCCGCCGGCGCCGCCGCCGAGCAGGGCAGCGGCGAGCAGCGGGGTGAGCACGATCCCGGCGAGGGAGGAGAAGGAGCCCGCGCAGATCGCGGCCGGGACGTTGCCCCGGGCGATCGAGGTGAACGCGATCGAGGACTGGACGGTGGAGGGCACCAGGCAGAGGAAGAGCAGGCCGCTGTAGAGCGGCGGCGTGAGAACGGCCGGTACGAGTCCCTTCGCCGCGAGCCCGAGGAGCGGGAAGACGACGAAGGTGGCCGCGAGGACCGACACGTGGAGCCGCCAGTGCTTGAGCCCGTCCAGCGCCTCGCGCGTGGAGAGCCGGGCGCCGTAGAGGAAGAACAGCAGGGCGATGGCCGCCGTCGAGGCCCCGTCGGCGACCGTCGCGGCCGCGCCGGAGGCGGGCAGCAGGGCCGCGAGGCCGACCGTGCCGAGCAGCGCCAGGATGTACGGATCGACCGGCAGCCAGGACGGCAGGAGGGTGGTACGGCGGCTCATGTGCTCCACTGCTCTCGGGCGACAGATCGTGCCTCCCCATCCTGCTCCCCGCGACGGCGATCGGGAATCCCGTGCAGCGCTCTTACTGTCATCACATATCGCGATAACCTTTCTCTCGTGTACGACCCCACCCAGCTCCGGACCTTCCTCGCCGTCGCCCAGACACTGAGCTTCACCCAGGCCGCCCGCCGGCTCGGCGTCCGGCAGTCGACCGTGAGCCAGCATGTGCGGCGCCTGGAGGACGCGACCGGCCGTCCGCTGTTCACCCGGGACACGCACAGCGTCGAGTTGACGGAGGACGGCGAGGCGATGCTCGGCTTCGCCCGGACGATCCTGCAGGCCCATGAGCGGGCCGCCGCCTTCTTCACCGGAACCCGGCTGCGCGGCCGGCTGCGCTTCGGCGCCTCGGAGGACTTCGTGGTGACCCGGCTGCCCGAGATCCTGGAGTCGTTCCGGCGCGAGCACCCCGAGGTGGATCTGGAGCTGACCGTCGAGCTGTCCGGGACCCTGAACGCGCGCCTCGAGGCGGGGCGGCTCGACCTGATCCTCGCCAAGCGGCGCGCCGAGGAGAGCGGGGGCGAGCTGGTCTGGCAGGACTCGCTGATCTGGATCGGGGCGCCGCGGCTACGGCTCGACCCGGACCGGCCGGTGCCGCTCATCGTCTTCCCGCCGCCCGGCATCACCCGCGCCCGGGCGCTCGAAGCGCTGGAGGCGCAGGGGCGGGCCTGGCGGATCGCGTGCACGAGCAGCAGTCTGAGCGGCAACATCGCGGCGGCCCGCGCCGGGCTCGGGGTCATGGCGCACACCCGTGGGCTGGTTCCGCCCGGTCTGACGCAGCTGCCCGCCCGGGCGGGGCTGCCGGACCTGGGCGACGTCGACTTCGTTCTGCGCAAGGGCCGGCGGCGCGGGACGACCCAGGATGCGGCCGACGCCTTGGCCTCGGCGATCCTTGCGGGCGGCGACCGACTGCACCGGCCCCGCTGAGCTGCCGGCCCGCTGCGCCGCTGGCCCGCTGAGCCGCCGACCGGGTCGGGCCGTCCGAAAGTGAGCGGTCGGTACAGATTCCGTGGAGATTCCGGACCACCCTGCTTACTCCACGGTCAGTAACGCCCCCCGGCCGCCCGTGACCTACCCCCCTCCCCCTCCCCTGACCTGTGACAACACCCAATGTCCCGGCTTGGTGAAGGCCCTCCCGCCCGCCGGTCGGGTGGGGTACCGTCACCCGCGCCGTACGGAGCGCGACAACGAGCGGTCGAGGAGCAGGTCATTGCGCGAGTTCACCGTGCCGCCCGTCGAGGCGGCGCCTCAGGTCGGCGGTCTGGCGGACGCCGTGTTCGACCGCGCCGAGCAGACTCCCGACCGGGTCGCGCTCGGCCGCAAGGACGGGACCGGGCGGTGGCAGGACGTGACGGCGGCCCAGTTCCGGGACGAGGTGCTCGCGCTCGCGAAGGGGCTGATCGCGCACGGCGTGCGGTTCAACGACCGGGTCGCCATCATGGCCAGGACCCGCTACGAATGGACCCTGTTCGACTTCGCGCTGTGGACGCTCGGCGCGCAGCCCGTACCGATATACCCCACCTCCTCGGCCGAGCAGGTCCACTGGATGCTGCACGACGCCGAGGTCACGGCCTGCCTGGTGGAGCACGAGGACCACGCGATGACCATCGGCTCGGTCGTCGACCGGCTGCCGCGGCTGAAGCGACTGTGGCAGCTCGACGCGGGCGCGGTCGACGAACTGATGGCGGCGGGTACGGAGATCGACGAGGACGTCGTGCAGCGGCACCGCCGGGCGGTGACGCCGGACTCCGTGGCCACGATCATCTACACCTCGGGGACCACGGGCCCTCCCAAGGGGTGCATCCTCACCCACTCCAACTTCATGTTCGAGACGGACATGCTGATCGGCCGCTGGGAGCCGGTCTTCCACTCCAGGCCCGGCGACGAGGCCTCGACCCTGCTCTTCCTGCCGCTCGCCCATGTCTTCGGCCGGATGGTGGAGGTCGCTGCGGTACGGGGCGGGGTGAAGCTGGGACATCAGCCCGTCATGCAGGCGTCCGCGCTCCTGCCGGACCTGGCCGCGTTCCGGCCGACGTTCATCCTGGCCGTGCCCTACGTCTTCGAGAAGGTCTTCCACGCCGCCCGCCGCAGGGCGGAGAGCGACGGGAAGGCGGGCCCCTTCGACAAGGCCGTCGACGTGGCCGTCAAGTACGCGGAGGCGATGGAGCACAAGGCGTTCGGGACCGGACCCGGCCCGTCGGCCGGGCTGCGGATGCAGCACCAGTTCTTCGAGAAGGTCGTGTACGGGAAGGTCCGCGAGGCGATGGGCGGGCGGGTGCGGCACGCGATGTCGGGCGGCTCGGGCATGGCCCGGCGCCTAGGGCTCTTCTTCGAGGGCGCCGGGGTGACGGTCTTCGAGGGCTACGGCCTGACGGAGTCCTCGGCGGCGGCGACGGCGAATCCGCCCGAGCGCGTCAAGTACGGGACGGTCGGGCAGCCGGTGCCGGGGACGACGGTGCACATCGCCGAGGACGGGGAGGTGTGGCTGCACGGCGGCCAGATCTTCTCGGGGTACCTCAACAACCCGCAGGCCACCTCCGCCGTGCTCAACGCCGGCTGGCTGGCGACCGGGGACATCGGGGCCCTCGACGAGGACGGCTATCTGACGATCACCGGGCGGAAGAAGGAGATCCTGGTCACGACCAGCGGCAAGAGCGTGTCGCCTGCCGGTCTTGAGGAGCGGGTGCGCGCGCATCCGCTGATCGCGCAGTGCATCGTGGTGGGCAACGACCGGCCGTACATCGCCGCCCTGGTGACGATGGATCAGGAAGCGGTGGAGCACTGGCTGGCGATGCAGGGGCGGGCGCCACTCCCACCGGCGGAACTGGTGCGGGACCCGAGCCTGGAGACGGAGATCAGGCGCGCCGTGGTGGCGGCCAACACCTCGGTCTCCCAGGCGGAGTCCATCCGGACGTTCCGGATCCTGGCACATCCGTTCAGCGAGGAGCACGGGCTGCTCACGCCCTCTCTGAAGCTGAAACGCAAGGCGATCGAGAAGGCGTACGCGGCGGAGGTCGAGGCGCTGTACGGCTGATCGCCCAGCGGGTCCCAGGTCTCTGACGCTTCACCAATTGATGCTGAATCAGTTATTGACGGTTCATCAGCATGGTCACAGAATGCGGTCACCCGACGGAGGGATCGCCCATGCCTCGACCGTTGCGCACCATCGCCGCCGCCTTCGCCCTGCTTCTCGTCACCGCCTGCAACTCCGCCTCCAGCGGCGGCAGTACCCCCTCCTCGGTACGCGGAGTCACCGCGGACTCGGTCAAGGTCGGCGGCATCGTCTCCATGACGACCGCGAGCGGCTACTCCAAGAAGGACACCGACCTCGGCGCCCGCGCCCGCTACGACCGGGCCAATGCCGAGGGCGGGATCAACGGCCGCAGGATCGAGTATCTGGGCGCCGAGGACGACGGCCAGGACCCGGCGAGGAACCTGGCGGCGGCCCGTAAGCTCGTCCAGCAGGACAAGGTCTTCGCCGTCTCCCCCATGAGCTCTGTCACCTTCGCCGGGGCCGACTTCCTCAACGGCCAGAAGGTCCCGACCGTCGGCTGGGGCACGCTCCCCTCGTTCTGCGGGCCGCAGTACATCTACGGGTTCAACGGCTGCCTCGTCCCCACCCCCGGCGGCACCCTCAACCAGACCTGGCCCGAGGGCCTCGCCGCCGTCCTCGGCGGCGCGAGCGGCAAGTCGGTCGCCCTGATCGCCGGCGACAACGACGCCGGCAAGTTCGGCATCCGTACCTTCACCCAGGGCTTCAAGGCGGCCGGCTTCCAGGTCGCGTACGCCAAGGCCGTGGTGCCGGCGACCTCGATGCCCAGCGACTGGTCGGCGTACACCAAGGAGATCCTGCGCTCGGGCCCCGGCGGCGGCGCGCCCGACGCCGTGGTCTCCGTGATGCAGACGCCGTACAACATCGGCCTGTTCACCGCCCTCAAGCGGTCCGGCTACAAGGGCGTCATCTCCGACCCGACGGACTACGACCCCGGGCTGCTCGCCAAGGACGCGACGAGGCAGGCGCTCGACGGGGTGCACGTGCTGTTGCAGTTCCAGCCGTTCGAGGCGGACAGCCCCGCGATGCGGCAGTTCAAGGCGGACATCAAGAAGGCGGCGGGCGGCAAGGAGGTGCCGCTGAACATTCATATGATGACCGGCTACATGTCCGCCGACCTCTTCCTCTCGATCGCTGCGAAGGCGGGCAAGGACCTCACCGTCGAGTCGTTCCAGAAGGCCGCGTCCGGGTTCTCCGACACCGGGACGCTCGTGGGCGACCGGGCCGAGCCCAAGGGGCAGAAGGAGAGCTTCGGCTGCGGGGCGCTGGTGCGGCTGAAGAACGGGCGCTACGAGGTGGCCGTGCCGTTCAAGTGCTATCCGCCGATTCCCTTCGGCTGAGGGGCGCGTCGCGTGGGTGACCTGCTGGGCTTCGTCCTGAGCGGGCTGGTCTCGGGCGCGCTGTACGCGCTGCTCGCGACCGGGCTCGTGCTGTCGTACTCCGCGTCCGGGCTCTTCAACTTCGCGCACGGCGCCACCGCCTACCTCTGCGCGCTGGCGTTCTACGAGCTCCACTCCGGCTTGGGATGGCCGGCCGTGCCCACCGCCCTGCTGCTGGTGTTCGTGGTCGCCCCTGCCCTCGGCTGGGGCCTGGACCGGCTGATGTTCCGGAAGCTGGCGGGCGTGGGCGAGACCGCGCAGATCGTGGCCACGATCGGTCTGCTGGTCGCCCTGCCGGCGGCCGGGCTGTGGGTGGTCGAACTCCTGGAGCGGGCGGGCGCCGCGGTCCTGCCGGCCGAGAACCAGTTCGGCCTGCCGGGTGTCGGGCCCAGCCCGGCGGTGTCCTGGCAGCCCCTCGACGGTGTCGGCATCGACTCCGACCAGCTGATCACGTGGGTCGCGACGGCGCTCGCGGCGGCTGGGTTGTGGGTGCTGATGCGGCACACCCGGCTCGGTCTGCTGCTGCGGGCGGCCGTCGACAACCGTTCGCTGACCGAGCTGCGGGGCATCAGCGCGGACCGGCTGTCCTCGATCGCGTGGATGCTGTCCTCGGGCCTCGCGGGCCTCGCCGGTGTCCTCGCGACGCCGCTCCTCGGGCTCTCCGCCCACGACTACACCCTGTTCCTGTTCGTCTCGGCGACGGCGGCGGTGCTCGGGCGCTTCGCGTCGGTGCCGCTCGCGTTCGCGGGCGGGCTCGGGCTCGGGGTGGTGCAGAACCTGGTCGCCGGGTACGCCTCGTTCGCCGAGGACATCACCGGCTTCCGTACCGCCGTCCCCTTCCTCATCCTCTTCGCCGGACTCGTCGTCCTCGCGCGGCGGCGGCGCGCGGCGGGCACGGCGGCGGCGGACCCGCCGCCGGTCGACTACCTGGCGGGGAAGGGCTGGGGCCGCAGGTGGGGGGCCTGGGTGGTGGGCGGCGTGCTGCTCGGTACGGCGTTCTACACGGTCACCACGCCGTTCTGGAGCGGGATCCTGGCCCAAGGGCTCGCGATCGGGCTCGTGTTCATGTCGTTCACGGTGGTGACCGGCCTCGGCGCGATGGTGTCGCTTGCCCAGGCGACGTTCGTGACCGGCGCCGGGCTGGTCGCGGGGCTGCTGATGAGCCGCGGCTGGCCCTTCGTGGCCGCCGCGGCGGTCGGCACGGCCGCGGCGGCGGTGCTCGGGGCGGTGGTCGCGCTGCCCGCGCTGCGGCTCGGCGGGCGGTCGTTGGCGCTCGCCACGCTGGCCCTCGCCTTCCTGGCGGACCAGGTGCTCTTCCAGCTGGGATGGCTGCGCAACGGCGACACCGGGTGGGAGATCCCCCGGCCCGTCGTCGGCCCGGTGGACCTCGGCGACGACCGGGCGATGGGGCTCGCGCTCGTCCTGCTGTCCGGGGCGGTCGTCGCGCTGCTGACCTGGCTGCGGGGCTCACGGTGGGGCCGCGCGATCCTCGCGGTGCGTTCGGCGCCTGAGGCCGCCGCGGCGTCGGGGGTGTCGGTGGTACGGACGAAGCTCCTCCTCTTCACGGTGTCGGCGGGGCTCGCGGGCTTCGGGGGCGTGCTGTACGCCTCGTACAACACCCGGATCACGGCGACGGACTTCACGGCGATGACGGGGTTGGTGTGGCTGGCGGTGGTGGTCGCGGCGGGCGTGCGGCGGCCGCAGTTCGCGGTGGTGGCGGGGCTGGTCTTCGCCGTCGTCCCGCACCTGATGGCGACGTACGTCACGGAGTCCGCGCACCTGCCGGTGATCCTCTTCGGCCTGGCGGGCCTCGCGCTGGCGAACGACCCGGACGGGTACTGCGCGGCGTGGCCGTCGAGGCGGGCGGGTGCCGGTGCGGGGGCGCGAGCGGGTGCGCGGCCGGTGCGGGCCCCGCACGGGGCTCCCGCCGGGGGGCCGGGGGCAGGGCCCCGGGACCCCGGGCGGGGGCGGGGGGCCCTGCCGGGGACTGTTCCCCCACCCCGCCCCTTCCCGAAACCGGGGGCAAGCCCCCGGACCCCCGGGGACCAGGATCGAGGGCAGGGCCCCCGACCCCCGGAGGGCGGCAGCTTCGCGCCGCGGGGCGGGGGCGCCGGGCCGGTCGAGCCCGCATCGCGAGCGGATCACCGCCCAGACACGCTGTCGGCAGACGTGCCGGTCCCCGAGGGTGCCGTCCCCGCGCCGCGAGGCGCGATCGGCGCCGCCGCGCAGACGGCCGGCGACCCGCCCCCGTCGCGCCCGCCGGAGCCGGCGGAGCCGTACATCGCCGACGCCAGGCGCACCGCGCCGGGTTCGCGGAGCGGGACGCGGGCGGCGGGGCCGTACGTCGGCGGGGGCACGGGCCCGGGTACGGGGAGCGGGGGGCCGTACGTCGGCGGGGGCGCCGCGCCGGGTTCGGGGAGCGGGGCTCGGGCGGCGGGGCCGAACGTCGGCGGTCGCGGGGGCACGGCCCCGGGGTCGGGGAGCGGGACGCGGGCGGCGGGGGCGTACGGCGAGGGCGCCGCGCCGGATTCGGGGAGCGGGGCTCGGGCGGCGGGGCCGAACGTCGGCGGTCGCGGGGGCACGGCCCCGGGGTCGGGGAGCGGGACGCGGGCGGCGGGGCCGAACGGCGAGGGCGAGGGCGCCGCGCCGGATTCGCGGAGTGGGGCTCGGGTGGGGCGGGGTGCCGGGCCAGCGCTTGAGTTGAGCGGGGTGCACGCCGGGTACGGTGGCGCGCGCGTGCTGCACGGGGTGGATCTCGTGGTGCGGGGCGGTGAGGTGCTTGTGCTGCTTGGGCCCAACGGGGCCGGGAAGTCCACGGTGTGCCGGGTGGCCGCCGGGCTGCTGCGGCCCGACGAGGGGGGCGTACGCGTGCGGGGCGAGGATGTCGCGCGGGACACGGCCGTCGCGCGGGCGCGGCGCGGGGTGCGGCTCGCGCCCGAGGGGCGGGGGATCTTCGCCGGGCTGTCGATCGAGGAGAACCTGGCCCTCCAGCTCCCCGCGCCCGAGGACCGGGACGCCGTCTACGCCCGCTTCCCCGTGCTCGCCGCCCGCCGTACGGTCCCCGCCGGGTCGTTGTCGGGCGGGGAGCAGCAGATCCTCGCCCTCGCCCCGCTCCTCCAGCACCCGCCGGCCGTCCTCGTCGCCGACGAGCCCTCCCTCGGTCTCGCGCCCCGCGTCGTGGACGAGGTCTTCCGCCTCGTCAGCGAGCTGCGGGCGAGCGGCACGGCGTTGCTCATGGTCGAGGAGAAGGCGGCCGAGGTGCTCGGCATCGCCGACACCGTCGCGTACCTCGCACAGGGCGAGATCGCCTGGTCCGGGCCGCGGTCCGAGGTGGATCCGGACCGCCTCGCCGAGGCCTACCTCGGGACGGGGGTCCGCCGATGACAAGTGCGTTGCTCCACGCGCGCGGGATCGACGTCCGCTTCGGCGGCGTCCACGCCCTGCGTGACGTGACGATCTCCGTACGCCCCGGCGAGGTCTGCGGCCTCATCGGGCCCAACGGCGCCGGCAAGACGACGCTCTTCGACGTCCTGTCCGGGATCCGTCGGCCGGACGCGGGCGGGATCGAGTACGCCGGTACGGACATCACCCGCCGCTCCCCCGTCTGGCGGGCCCGCCACGGCATCCACCGCACCTTCCAACGCCAGCAGCTCTTCGGGCAGTTGACGGTGACCGACAACCTGGTCGTGGCTCAGGACTGGCGGGGCGGCCCGCGCCGGAGCGCGCGGCACCGGGAGCGGGCCGCCGCCGTGCTCCACGAGTGCGGGCTCGACGCGCTCGCAGGCGCGTACGCAGGCGCCCTGCCCGTCGGGCAGGCCCGCATGGTCGAACTCGCCCGCGCCCTCGCCGACCCGCCCCGGGTCCTCCTGCTCGACGAGCCCGCGTCCGGCACAACCGCCGAAGAGCGCCGTCAACTCGCCGCCGTCATCCGGCACATGGCCGACGAGGAGAACTGCGCGGTGCTGCTCGTCGAGCACAACGTGGCCTTCGTGATGGAGCTGTGCTCACGGGTCGTGGTGCTCGACCTCGGCCGGGTCCTGGCCGAGGGGACGGCGGCCGAGGTACGGGCCGACCCGGCCGTGCGGGAGGCGTACCTCGGCTCGGCACCCGTACAAGGGGAATGAGATCAATCGTGCTCGTGTTGATCTGGGGAGTACCCACCCTCCGACGACGTAAGGACCGACCGCACGTGAGCACGGACAGCAAGGTCCCCTCCCTCACCCTGAACAACGGCGTGGCCATGCCGCAGCTCGGCTTCGGCGTCTGGCAGGTGCCCGACGACGAGGCGACGCGCGCGGTGGCGACCGCACTGGAGGCGGGTTACCGCTCCATCGACACCGCCGCGATCTACCAGAACGAGAGGGGCACCGGCCGGGCGATCGCCGCGTCCGGGATCCCTCGCGAGGAGCTGTTCGTCACCACGAAGCTGTGGAACAGCGAGCAGGGCCACGACACCACCCTCCGCGCCTTCGACGCCTCGCTCGACAAGCTGGGCCTCGACTACGTGGACCTGTACCTGATCCACTGGCCGGTGCCCGCGAAGGACGCGTACGTCGACACGTACCGCGCGTTCGAGAAGATCCTCGCCGACGGCCGGGCGAAGGCGATCGGTGTCTCCAACTTCCTTCCGGAGCACCTGGAGCGGCTGATCGGCGAGACCTCGGTCGTCCCCGCCGTCAACCAGATCGAGCTGCACCCGCATCTCCAGCAGACGGAGTCGCGCGAGGCGCACGCCCGGTACGGCATCGCGACCGAGGCCTGGTCGCCGCTGGGCCAGGGCAAGGGCCTCCTGGAGGTCCCGGCGATCGTCGCCGTCGCGCAGAAGCACGGCCGCACCCCGGCCCAGGTGGTGCTGCGCTGGCACCTCCAGACGGGGAACGTGGTCATCCCGAAGTCGGTGACCCCGTCCCGTATCCGGGAGAACATCGACGTGTTCGACTTCGCGCTGGACGACGAGGACATGGCGGCGATCACCGTCCTCGACGAGAACCGGCGCCTTGGTCCGAACCCGGCCGAGTTCGCCGCCGGCGCCTGAGTACGCCCACCTCAGACGGTCAGGACGAGCTTGCCGCGCGTCCGGCCCGACTCGCCGAGTTCGTGCGCCTTGGCCGCCTCGGCGAGCGGCAGGACGGTGTCGACCTCCGGCCGCAGCTGTCCGGCCTCGACCAGCGCGGCGAGGCCGAGCAGTCCGGCGTAGTCCGGCTCGACCAGCGTGAAGCCGGTGCGGATGTCGCGCTCCGGCGAGGCGGGTACGGCGTCGGGCGAGGGCAGCGTCACCAGCGTGCCGCCGTCGCGCAGCACGGGCAGCGAGCGCGTGCCGTAGTCGCCGCCGAAGCAGTCGAGGACGATGTCCACGTCCCGTACGGCCTCGGCGAAGTCGGTCGTCGTGTAGTCGATCGGCTCGTCCACGCCGATGGAGCGAAGGAAGCCGTGCTTGGCGGCACTCGCGGTGCCGATGACGTACGCGCCGCGGGCCTTGGCGATCTGGACGGCGAGGTGGCCGACGCCACCGGCCGCCGCGTGGATCAGGACCCGCTGCCCGGCGCGCAGGGCAGCGGTCTCCACGAGCGCCTGCCAGGCGGTGAGCCCGGCCAGCGGCAGCGCGGCGGCCTCGACGTGGGTGAGGGCGGCGGGCTTGCGGGCGAAGTGACGGGCGGGGGCGGCGACGTACTCGGCGTAGCCGCCCGCCTGCTGCGGGAACTGCGGCATGCCGAAGACCTCGTCGCCGGGCGCGTAGAGGGTGACGCCGAGTCCGACGGCCTCGACGACGCCGGAGACGTCGTAGCCGAGGATCGGGGTCTCGCCCCACATGCCGAAGCCGCCGGTGGCGCGGGACTTCCAGTCGACGGGGTTGATGCCGGCCGCGTGGACCCGGACGAGGATCTCGGTCGGGCCCGGCTCGGGGCGGGCGACCCGGGTCTCGGTGAGGACCTCCGGGCCGCCCCACCCGGTAGCGGTGATCGCGCGCATGGTGGCGGGGGCTGCGGTGGCGGTGTCGTTCATGAAGGGGCGCTCCTGGTGCCGTTGTTTCCTGACAGGCCACCAGCCTCCGTGCGCGGCCCGTCCCCCGGTACTGGCCAGAACGCCATGATGTGACAGAATCCGGCCATGGTCCCGCCCGCGTCCCCCTCAGCGCCCCATCGCGTCGCCGTGCTCGCGCTCGACGGGGTGATCCCGTTCGAGCTGGGCATCCCGTCCCGGATCCTCGGCGGCGCGTACGGCAGGGACGGCTCACCCCTCTACGACGTGCGCGTGTGCACCCTCGACGGCGCCCCGGTCCGCACCTCCGACGGCTTCTCGATCGTCGCCGAACACGGGCCCGAGGAGCTGGCGGCGGCCGACACCGTCGTCGTACCGCCGACGCACGAGCTGCGGACCCTCGCCGAGGACGGCCGCCTGGCCGTCGAGTTGAAGGGGGCGATGGCGCGCATCAGGCCCGGTACGCGGGTGGTGTCGATCTGCACGGGCGCGTACGCGCTCGCAGCGGCCGGGCTGCTCGACGGGCGCCCGGCCACCACCCACTGGTGGGAGGCCGCCCACTTCCGGTCCCTGTTCCCCGAGGTCCGGCTCGACGAGGACGTGCTGTTCGTGGACGACGGCGACGTCCTGACATCGGCGGGGGCGGCGGCCGGGTTGGATCTCTGTCTGCATCTGGTACGGAAGGACCACGGCAGCGCCACCGCCAACGCGGTCGCGCGGCTCTGTGTCGTCCCGCCGTGGCGGGAAGGCGGCCAGGCGCAGTACATCAAGCGCCCGGTCCCCGAGCCGACCACCGCCACCACGGCCCCCACCCGCGCGTGGGCCCTGGAACGGCTCGACCGGCCCATGACACTCGCCGAGCTGGCGGGGCATGCGCGGATGAGCGTACGGACGTTCACGCGCCGCTTCCGCGACGAGGCGGGGACGACGCCGGGACAGTGGCTCACCGCCCAACGGGTGGAACTGGCCAAGCAGTTGCTTGAGACCAGCGACCTTACGGTGGATCACATCGCCGACCGGACGGGGTTCGGCAGCGGGAACTCGCTGCGTCAGCACATGCGCGCCCTGGTCGGGATCTCCCCGGCCGCCTACCGGCGCACCTTCCATCTCATGTCCAGGGAACTCGACGTCAAGGAAAAGGAGTTCGCCCAGTGAGCGGTTCGCCCGCGCCGGTCGACGAGGGGCTCTACCGGGTACGGAACGTGGCCAGCGGGCTGCTTCTGGAGGTGTACGAGGGATCGAGCCGCAGCGGCGCCAACGTGCAGCAGGGCAAGGAGAACGGCACGCCCGGCCAGCACTGGCACATCCTCCCCGTGCCCAACGGCGGCGGCCTCCACCACCTGGTGAACGCGGCCAGCGGCAAGCGTCTCGACGTGGCGAACGCCTCGACGGAGAACGGCGCCAACATCCAGCAGTGGAGGGCGAACAACTTCGGCGCGCAGGAGTGGATCATCGAGCAGGACCTCCAGTCGCCGGGCACGGTCGCGCTGGTGAGCTTCATCAGCGGGCTGCTGCTCGAGGTCGAGGACGGCTCGATGGACGACGGCGGGAACGTGCGGCAGTGGGAGGACACCGACTCCCCTTCCCAGTGGTGGCAGTTGGAGCCGGTGTCCGTGCCTTCCCCGTGACGCTCAGCCCTTGCGGGCGGTGTGGACCGTGGAGGCGGAGAGCTGGAAGAGGTCCGTGCGCCGGTGCAGGGAGAGCGGGTCCGCCGGGTCGAGCAGCCGGTCGAAGGTGGCGCGGTCCTCGGCGTCGATCCGTTCGTCGAGCGGGTGCCGCAGGCGCGTGAAGTGGGCGACGATCTGCTCGCGTACGACGTCGGGCACGGGCGCCGGGACGTCGGTGAGGAACGAGCGGGTGCCGCTGGGGGTGAGGCCTGCGGCCGCGAGCAGCGCCCGCCAGTCGTCCGGCTCGTCCTTGCTGCCGGGCAGTCCGGCCCGCATCTCGGCGAACCAGTCGGCGTGCGCGGCCTCGATCCTGGTCTCCAGGCCCGGCCGGCCGAAGCCGATGTTGGCCGGCAGATGACGGGCGTACAGCCCGCCCTCGACGAGGGCGATCAGGCCGCCGGGCCGCAGCAGACCGGCGAAGGAGGTGAGGGCGGCCCGCTGGTCGCCGATGTGGTGCGTGGAGTTGCCGGCCCAGATCAGGTCGGCCTCGCCCAAGGCGTCGAAGTCCTCCGGGAGTTCGGCGCGCAGGGTGGTGATACGGCCGGCCAGGCCCCGGGCCTCGGCGCGGTCGCGGGCCCGCTCCAGGAGCTCCGGGGTCGCGTCCACGGCGACCACCTCTGCGGCCGGGAAGGCCTCGGCGAGGAGGGTGGACACGACACCCGGACCGCTGCCGACGTCGAGGACTCGGCGGACGCCGACGGCCGGGACGAGCTCGCCGATCCAGGCGGCGGCGCGGGCGTAGAGGGGGCTGTGGAGTTCGGCCTGGCGCTCCAGGAGCGGTGCCATCGCGGCCCAGTCGAGGTGGGTGCTGCTGTGGTGGTCGTGAGTCATGGTGCCAGCCTGGGTCCGGCACTCGCGGAACGCGAGATTTCTTGCCGTTCCGGCAAGAAGGTTCACTCCGCCCGCCGGTACTCCTGCGGGCTCACCCCCCGTACCCGCTTGAACGCGGCGCTCAGCGCGAACGCGCTGCTGTAGCCGACCTGCCGGGCCACCGTCTCGACCGTCGCGTCCGTCTCCCGCAGCAGGTCCGCGGCGCGTGCGAGGCGCCAGCCGGTGAGGTACGCCATCGGCGGTTCGCCGACGAGCTCGGCGAACCTGCGGGCGAGCCCGGCGCGCGAGGCGCCCGCCTTGGCCGCGAGCGAGGCGACCGTCCAGGGGTGGGCGGGGTCGTTCTCCATAAGGCGCAGGGCGCGGCCGACGACGGGGTCCGCCATGGCGCGGTACCAGGCCGGCGCCTGCGCTCCCGGCCGGGAGAACCAGGTCCGGACGACGGCGATGAGGAGCAGGTCGAGGACCCGGTCGAGGACAACGCTCTGCCCTGGTTCGTCGCGGGAGATCTCCTCGTCGAGGAACGGCATCAGCGGGCAGTTCCAGGCCTCCGCCGGCAGGTGCAGCAGCGGCGGCAGGGCGTCGAGGAGGCGGCGGCTGACCTCGCCGTCCAGCTGGTAGGTGCCGACGAGCACGGTGGTGGCGCCGTCGAGGGCGTTACCCCAGGTCCGTACGCCCAGGTGCATGGACTCGGCGAGCGGCTCCCCGCTGAGGGTGGTGCAGACGCCGCCGGGGCCGATCGTCGCGCGGGGCGGGGCGTCGGGGGCGTCGGCGACGGTGTACGGCTCCGGGCCGCGGGCGATCGCGACGTCGCCGGGCCGCAGCAGCACGGGGTCGCCCCGGTCGGGGACGATCCAGGCCTCGCCTTCGGTGACGCACATGAGGCAGAGCGGCGCGCGGTCCTCGATCCGTACGGACCACGGCGGCTCCATGATCATCCGGAGCAGGAAGGCCCCTCTGGCCCGCGGTCCGTCGAGGAGTCCGGCGAGAGCGTCCATGAGCAGCAAGCGTAGACGGACGCGTATGGGAGTGAGTCCCTGGAGCATGGGAAGAAGGCCGCGGGCCCGCGAATCTTGAGCCATGACAACGAACACGCACCACACGCAGACGGTTCTGGTGACGGGCGCGACCGGCAAGACGGGCCGACGGGTCGCCGAGCGGCTGACGGCCCGCGGCGCGAGCGTACGGGCGGGCTCGCGCTCCGGTGCGACCCGCTTCGACTGGGAGGACGTGTCCAGTTGGGCCCCGGCCCTCCGGGGCGCGGACGCCGCGTACGTCAACTACTACCCGGACCTCGCCGCACCCGGCGCGGTCGAGGCGATGCGCACCTTCGGCGAACTGGCCGTGGCGAACGGCGTGCGGCGGCTGACGCTGCTGTCGGGGCGCGGCGAGCCGGAGGCGGTCCGGGCGGAGGAGGCGCTGCGCGCGTCGCTCCACGGCTCGGGGGCCGAACTGACCGTCGTACGGGCCTCGTTCTTCGCGCAGAACTTCACCGAGGGCGCGCTGGCGGAGGGCGTCTCGGCGGGCGCGCTCGCCTTCCCGGCGGGTGACACGGCCGAGCCGTTCATTCACGCCGACGACCTGGCGGACGTCGTCCTGGAGACGCTGACGCAGGACGGCCATGCGGGCCTGGTGCACGAGGTGACGGGCCCCCGGCTGCTGACCTTCGCCGAGGTGGCGGCGGAGCTCTCGGGGGCCTCGGGCCGCGAGGTGACGTACGTGCCGATGAGCGAGTCCGAATACGCCGGTCTGCTGGGCGAGTTCGGGCTTCCGGAGCCGGAGGCGCAGTGGCTCTCCGCGCTGTTCGCGATGCTGCTCGACGGCCACAACGCGTCGGTGACGGACGGGGTGAAGCGGGTGCTCGGTCGCGAGCCGCGCGACTTCACGGACTTCGCGGCGGAGGCGTGGGCGACGGGGGCGTGACCGGCGGGGGCGTAGGCCCGGTACCGTACCGGGCCGCCAGTCGCGCGACGGTCTCGGCGATGCGGGCGCGGAGCTCCACCGGCTCCAGGACCTCCACGTCCGCGCCCAGGCCGAGGAAGTGGCGTGGGCGTGGTCGAGGGACTCGATCGGGAGGGTGGCGCGGATCCAGCCGTCCGGCTCCCGGATCCCGGTCTCCTCAAGGACCCGGGCGGCCTCGCCCGTGAGGCGCTTCGCGCCGTCCGGGGAGAGCCGGACGAGCGCGTCGCCGCCATGGAGCCGGGCGCGGAAGGCGACCTGGTGGGCGGACCAGTAGTCGGTCAGGGAGAAGTCCTCGGGGATCTCGAACTCCTCTTCGGTGACGTCGAGTTCGAGGATCTGGTCGACCCGGTAGGTGCGCGGCCCGGGTCCGGCGACGAGGTACCAGCGGCCTGCCTTGAGGACCAGTCCGTACGGTTCGAGGCGCCGGTCGACGTCGGTCGGCTCCTTCCAGCGCCGGTAGCGGGCGGCCAGTACGCGGCCCGCGCGCACGGCCTCGGCGACCTGGGGCAGGAAGGGCGCGTCGGTGTCCTCCGCGTACCACCCGGGCGCGTCGATGTGGAACCGGGCCCGCAGCCGGTCGACATGGTCGCGCAGCGGCGTCGGCAGGGAGGCGCGCAGCTTGAGCTGGGCGTCGACGAAGTGCGCGCCGAGCCCGAGTTCGGCCGCCGCCCCGGGGATCCCGGCGAGGAACAGCGCCTCGGCCTCTCCGCTGTACAGGTCGGTCAGCCGGGAGAAGCGGTGCCCGGCGAGCAGCTGGTACCCGCCGGAGTGGCCCGCGTCGCCGTAGAGCGGCACACCGGCCGCGTGCAGCGACTCGACGTCCCGGTAGACCGTCCGTACGGACACCTCCAGCTCCGCGGCGAGCTGGGCGGCGGTCATCCGGCCCCGGGTCTGGAGCAGGAGGAGGATCGAGATGAGCCGGCTGGACTTCACTGACACAAGGTGTCAGTGAAGCGCTCCTACAGTCCAGCCATGGCTTTCGCAGAGAAGTTGCTCTTCGTGCCGCCGCCGATCGAGGCGGCCGGCCGACGCGTCAAGCGCTACCACGTCACCCATGACCCGGCGGGCATCGAACCGGAGGTGGAGAAGGCGGCGTACGCGATCCTGCCGGAGATCCTCCCCGCGCCGGACGGCACCCCGCCCGCGACCTTCGTCGTCCTGCACCGGGGCGGCGACAGCGGCGCGTACCTGAACGCGTACAGCTGGGTCTGGGACAACGTGATCCACTTCGGCGGCGCCGCGGCCGGCCAGCCGGTCGTCGGCTGCCCGGACACCGACCCCACCCACTTCGTGACGACCGAGCTCCGCTGGATCGGCTGCGTCTGGGAGCTGCCGCCGATCCAGCACGAACGGAACGCGTGGGTACGGCACATACTGGCGCCGGACTCCCCCGACCTCGACGCCTATGTCCTCGACGCCCTTCCCGCCGGCACCACAGGATCCTGTTCTGGGTGAGGGAGTTCAGCCGCGGCTGAGGGGCGGCCGCCGGTAGGACGCCAGTCGGTAGTCGGGGTCGGCACGGGGGCGGTCCTGGTCCGGCAGGCCGGCGAGTTCGGCGACGAGGGCGGCCGTCGTCTCCGGGGAGCCGTCGAACCACGAGGCGTAGTAGCCCTCGCGGAGCAGCCGGGCCGTACGGGCCGGGGTGGTGCCCTGGCCGTGGCCGGTGAAGCGGGTGGCGCCGGCCGGTTCGAGGCCGTGGGCGGCGGCGGCCGCCGTGATGAGGGCGGCGCGGTCGGAGGCCCGCTCGTGGGAGCGGTACGGGGCGAGGACGCGGTCGATGTCGCTGCCGACGTCGTGAGCAGCGTCCTTGTCGACCGTGACGACGAGCACGCCGCCGGGGCGCAGCACCCGGGCCGCCTCGGCGACGATCGCGGCCGAGAACGGGACCAGGTGCAGCAGCCACACCGCGCTCACGGCGTCGACGGAGGCGTCCGGGAGCGGCAGCCGGCGGGCGTCGGCGAGGACGATCCCGCCCGGGACGCGTCGGCCGGCCTTGCGGGCCATGCCGTACGCGGCGTCGGCGCCGTACACCCGCAGGCCTGGGCGGCCGAGCCGCTCGGTGACGAGGCCCGTGCCGCAGGCGAGGTCGAGGAGCGTGCGGGCGTCGGGCGGCACGAGGCGCAGGACGGCCTCCGCCGCGCCCCGCGCGCGCGGCACCCCGCCGCGGGTCTCGTCGTAACGGTCCGCCTCGGCGTCGTAGTCCAGCAGGGTCTCGGTCACGCGCGAGAGCTTACGGTCTCGCGGGAGATCGAGCTTCGGGCGTTCCGGCGTGGCGGCTCGACCGGTGGGTGATCGGCGCGCGGTGTCGCGGACGAGAACGAGTTCGGTCCGCGTCCGGGCGGCCGCCCCCGACCAGGACGAGCTGCGGGTCGCCGGGCTGCCGAGACCGGGAGGCGAATCGCGTCCAGCGTGGAAGAGGCTATTCACCGCTCAGCGGCGGCGGCTTGGGCCTTCCGTTCGTCCGGTCCGCCGTCCTGTGGCGATGGGCGCGACCGGCAGGTGAGATCCATGACCGGCACGGCCCGCACGGCCGGGGGCGGAACCCACGACGACGACGTGATCGTCGTCGGCGCGCGCTGTGCGGGCGCGCCCACCGCGATGCTTCTCGCCCGGCTCGGGCACTTGGTCCTCCTCGTCGACCGGGCGACGTATCCGAGACACCTACGCCTTCTACCTCGGACCGTTCGCCGTCATCGGGTCCCCGGCCGGCGAGGGCTTCGAGGCCTCGTACGCACCGCGCCGCACGGTCCTGGACAAGATCCTCGTCGACGCCGCCGCCGAATCCGGCGCCGAGGTGCGCGAGGGGTTCGGCGTCGAGGAGATCCTCTTCGACGGGGAGACGGTGACCGGCATCAGGTCGAGGCAAAGGGGGACGACATCGAAGGCAACTACCACGCCACGCCGGCCCGAGCGCCCGCCTTCGCCGAACGGATCGCCCGGGCGACCCGGGCCGAGCGGTTCGTCGGCATGGCCATCCCCCACTACTTCCGCAAGCCCTACGGCCCGGGCTGGGTCCTGGTCGGCGACGCGGGATACCTGAAGGACCCCATCACAGCCAGGGCATCCAGGACGCCTTCCTGGACGCGGAGCGAGTCACCCGTGCGCTCGACGACGTACTCGCCGGCCGCCGACCGTTCGACGAGGCCATGCGGGCAGCGCAGGAGGCACGGGACGCCAAGGTCATGAGCATGTACGAGTTCACGGCCGAGTTCGCGACGATGGAACCGCCGCCCCCCGAGACTCAGCAACTGCTCCTCGCGGCGTCCCAGAGCCCTTCGGCGCGGGACGAGTTCGCCAGAGTCACGGCGGGGGTGACGCTGCCCGAGGTGTTCTTCGGGCACATGCAGGAACGGATGAGCCGCCGGACACCCCACGCGGCCTGACCACTTCATGTCCGTCGAGGCCGTGAGGCTAAGCGGCCCGAATCGCGTCTGCCGGTATCTCGAAGACGATCACGAGCCCGTCGCGCTCGTTCCCCTGCTCGCCGACGCGCGTGAAACCGAAGCCCGCGATGGTGCCCAGGGAGGCGTCGTTGTCGGATCTGATCCTGGCCCGCACGGTCCTGACACCGGGTTCGGCGGCGGCCCTGACGAGCAGCGCCGTCAGCATGGCGCGGGCATAGCCCTGGCGGCGGTACCCGGGCACGACGCTGTAGCCGACCTCGACCATGCCGGCCTCGTCCGGCGGCCCGTGGAACCCGGCGTCGCCGACGACGGCCCCGTCCGGCTCGGACACCGCGGCCCGCGTGATCCAGGGCGCGGCAGACGGGTCCTCGGCGAGCTGGGCAGCCCGATAGCCGAAGATCGAGCGTGCCCGGTCGCAGACGAAGTACTCGTCGAGGTCGACCCCGGCCTCGGCGCTGCCGCCGGCGAGGTCACCGTCGGCAAGCGCCCGCAGCGCCTTCGCGCTGAGCTCGACGAAGCGGACGCGTCGGGGGATGGAGAGAGGTTCGGTGTTCATCGCGGAGATGCTCGCCCAGCACGTGAGGGCTGTCCACCGCTTTACGGCCTCGGCGGACATGGTGATCGTCTCCGGCCCGAAGAGCTCGATTTCCGCCGCGACCGTCAGGGCCTGTCCGTCAGCTCGCGCCGTGCCCCGGGGCGATGTTCTCGACGCGCGTGGCCAGTTCGAAGTCCTTCTCGGTGAGCGCGGGTCCCGCGGAGTGGGTGTTCACGGACACGGCGACGGTGTTGTAGCCGAGCGTCAGATCGGAGTGGTGGTTCAGTTCCTGCTGGATCTGGGCCACATGGACGACCATCGCGGTGGCCGCGAAGTGGTCGCCGAGACGGTAGGTGCGAGTGATCCGGTCGTCGTCGAGGGACCAGCCGGGGAGCTCTCGCAGGCGGTCCTCGATCTCCTTCTGCGACAGCGGCTCTGTGGGCATGTCCGTACTCCCTCCGGTCGGGGTTGCTGACGGTGACGATACGGTCCCGGGGACTCGATACCCGGGCCGACACCTGGGATACCGTCAGGTCATGACAACTGTCGTGACCGACACGGAAGTAGGGCCGCTGCTGCGCGCGTGGCGCGAACGGCGCCGACTGAGCCAGCTGGAGCTGGCCCTGCGGGCCGATTCCTCGGCCCGGCACATCTCCTTCGTCGAGACGGGCCGGTCCCGGCCGAGCGAGGAGATGATCCTGCGCCTCGCCGAGCACCTGGACGTGCCGGTACGGGAGCGGAACGCGCTGCTCCTCGCGGCCGGGTACGCGCCGAGGTACCGGGAGTCGACGCTCGACGATCCGCAGCTGGGCACGTTGCGGGAGGGCATCGAGCAGCTGCTGCGGGGCTACGACCCGTATCCGGCGCTCGTGGTCGACGGTTCGTACACGGTGGTGGCGGCCAACGACAGCATCGGGATGCTGCTCGCCGGGCTGCCTGAGCATCTGCTCACCCCTCCGCTGAACGCGATGCGGATCACCCTGCACCCGGAGGGGCTCGCGCCACGGATCCGCAACCTGCGGGAGTGGCGGGGGCATCTGCTGGCCCAGATGGAGCGGCAGATCGCCCTGTCCCGCTCGGAGGCGCTGCGCACGGTGTACGAAGAGGTGGCGGCGTATCCGCTGCCGGAGGAGGCCTCGGATCCCGACGACCGGGAGGACCCGGAGCCGTATCCGTACTTCGCACTGCCTCTGCGGATCGAGCATGACGGGCGGGTGCTGTCGTTCGTGTCCTCGATCTCCACGTTCAACACCCCGATGGATGTGACGGTCGCCGAGCTGGCCATCGAGACGCTGCTCCCGGCCGACCCGGCGACGGTCGCGTATCTGTGGTCGCTCAGGGGGTAGCGGCCCGCAGCGCCGCCCACTGGAGTCCGGCGAACCCGGCGACGGTGGCGGCCTGCAGCGGGGTCCACACAAGGCAGGCGGTGGTGGGCTCCAGCCAGGCGACGAGGGCGACGATGCTCAGGACGGCCCAGAGGATGTTGATGTCGACGACGAGCTTGACGCCGAGGGCCGGCGGCTTGGGGCGGCTCGCCAGCCAGGCGACGCCCGCGGCGTACGCGGTGAGGAGGACGCCGAGTTCGAGCAGCAGACCGGCGTCGACACCGAGCAGTTCGCCGAGCGGCCCGGAGGCGGCCAGGTAGGCGAGGCCGTTGCCGCCGGTGACGAGGGCGTCGAGGGCGAGGAACCGGCGCACCATCGACTGCGGCTGGGTGGTGCGGGAGAGACCGGCGAGCAGGGCCTGGGACATGACGGATCACCCTCCATGGCGACGTAACTGCTGGTCATGGGCCCGGAGCCCGGCCGGAGTGCGCCGGCCGGGTTCCGGTGGACACCACGATGCCGCCGCGCCGGGCGCGGGTCGATTACCTGCGAGGTAAGAGGGGCGGGGACAGAACGGTCATTCCCCCACCTCGTGACGAGTTCTCGACACAGAGTGAGATGTTCCGCGTGGCGGCGACCCCTGCGGGCAGGAAGCCCGTCGTACGACACTTTCTGCTCGAGGAGCCACCCATGCCGCCCTTGCCTCCGGCCTCCGAACCGGTCTTCACCGCGGACTTCACCTCGCGGGAGCAGTGGATCGCCGGCCGCTCGTGGGCGTATCCCGACGGCGGACCGGTCAACCCGGCGGACAACAAGCTGGACCACCTGGTGGAGGACGACTCCTACAGCCGTTCGGGGCTCTTCCGCGCGACCCGCCGGAGCGACGGGCTGTGGGACGCCGGACTGCTCACGACGGAGGGCAGCCCGGAGGGGTTCGAGGTGCGGGCCGGGGACGTGCTGGAGGCGCGGGTGCGGCTTCCCGAGGAGACGGGGGCCTGGCCCGCGATCTGGACCTGGCGCGACGGCGGGCAGGAGGTGGACGTCTTCGAGTACCACCCCGACAACCCCGACCTGCTCGAACTGTCGAACCGCGTGCGCGGCGCCCACCGTTACCACCGCTCCCCCTCGGTGCGGCCAGGCGGCTGGATCCGGCTGCGGACGGAGTTCGGGGCGCGCTCGGTGGTGTGGTGGCTCGACGACGAGGAGGTGTTCTCCGACGGGCGCGGCGTCGGGCGGTCCTGGCACGCCTTTCTGATCGTCAACCTCTCGGTATGCGCCGGGCGTTACCACCCGGCGCCGGACCCGGAGACGCGCGAGATGTCGTTCGAGGTGCGCGAACTGCGGGTGTTCCGGCCGGGCGTCTGACCAGGGGTAGGGTGCGCGCTAGTGGCGGCGGGGGCCGCCGTCGACGCGGGGAGCGCACATGGCAGGGCGCAAGGAGCGGGCGCGGATGGTCGCGGCCGGGGAAGAACACCGGGTGACACCCGCAGAGCTCTTCTTCGACCTGGTGTTCGTATACGCGATCACCCAGGTCACCGCCCTCATGGCGGCCGGTCCCTCGCCGATGCGGGTGGTCGGCGCGATGGTCGTGCTCGCGCTGCTGTGGTGGTGCTGGTGCTGCTTCGCGTGGCTGGGCAATGTCGTCCGGGCGGACTCCGGCGCGCTGTTCGCGGTGCTCGTCACCGTGATGGCGGTCGTCTTCATCGTGTCGCTCGTGGTTCCCGAGGTGTTCGCGGACGCGCCCGGCGGGCTCTCGGCCCCGCTCCTCTTCGTGCTCTGCTACGGCGCCGTGCGCACGCTCCATCTCGTCTCGTACTGGCTCTCCAGCCCCGACGACGCCGCCCTGCGGGCCACCTTGCGCCGCACGGCGCTGCTGTCCGTGGCGCCGCCGATGGTGCTGCTGCTGATCGGCTCCGCGTACACCGGGAAGGTCCAACTCCTGCTGTGGCTGGGCGCGGTGGTCATCGACTACGGCGGGATCTACGTCACGGGAGGCTCCGGCTGGCGGGTCAACTCCCCCGCGCACTTCTCCGAGCGGCACGGTCTGATCGTCATCATCGCGCTCGGCGAGTCGATCGTGGCGATGGGCGTGGGGGTGTCCGGCCTCCCCATCACGGTCGCGGTCCTGGGCGCGGCGGCCGCCGGGCTGCTGCTCTCGGCGGCGCTGTGGGCGCTGTACTTCCGGCGGCTCGCGGAGGGGGCGGAGCACCGGCTGACCGGCCTTGACGGCGACGAGCGGACGCGGTTCGCCCGGGACGTGTACACCTTCCTTCACCTTCCGCTGGTGGCGGGCGTGGTGCTGTGCGCCCTCGGTATGAAGAAGGTCCTGCAGCAGGTCGCCGACACCGGTCACTACGACCTCGCCGAGCCGCTGCACGGGGTCGTGGCCTGGTCGCTGACCGGCGGAGTCGGTGTCTTCCTGCTCGGCGGCGCCGCGATCGTGCTGCGCACCTCGGGCCGCCGCCCGACGGTCCTCGCCGTCGGCGGGGTGTGCGCGGTGGCGGCCGGCGCGCTCGTCGGCCTCGTCCCGGCCCTGGTGTCGCTGGTGGCCCTCGCGGCCGGTCTGACGACGCTCGTCGTCCTGCACGGCAGGCCCGCGCCCGCGCGAAGCGACCAGGCGGCCGTCTGAGGGGTATCCGCCCGGGCGCCCTATGCGGACGCGCCTTCGGACACCGGCAGGGCCGCGTCCTCAGCCGTCGGCGCCGGTACCCGCGCCGCCTCCCCCGTCCCCCGCCGGGCCTTGCGGGCCGACATCCAGGCGTACACGAGCACGCCGGCGAAGAGGAACAGCACGCCCTGGTACACCGCCGCGTAACCGGAGCCCGCCACCAGCCACATGGAGAAGCCGAACGCGGCCACGGCCAGGACGCCGTCGCGGATCAGCCGGGCGCGGTCGACGCGCTCGGAGCGGCCGGAGAGCAGGAAGTAGATCTGGGCGGCGGTGGACAGGAGGTAGGGGACGGTGGCGGTGAAGGTGGTGACGAGGACGAGGATCTCGAAGACGCCCTCGGTGCCGACCGTGTAGTTGTAGACCGTCAGCAGCGAGGCGAGGACGACGGTCACGAGGACACCGACCGTGGGGACGCCGCGCCGCTTGTAGGCGAAGACCTTCGGGAAGAGCCCGTCGCGCGCGGCGGCGTACGGCGTCTGGGCGCTGAGCAGCGTCCAGCCGTTGAGCGCGCCGACCATGGAGACGAGGGCCATGCAGGCGATGGCGGTACCGCCCCACGAGCCGCCGAACATGGCGTTCACGGCGTCCGAGAACGGGGCGGTGGAGTCGACCAGCCGGTCGTGGGCGACCGTGCCGAAGACGGCGACGGTGCCGAGGAGGTAGATCGCGGCGGCGCCCAGGGTGCCGAGGACGGTGGCGCGGCCGACGTTGCGCCGCGGGTCGCGGACCTCGCCGGCGCTGACGGCCGCCGACTCGACGCCGAGGTAGCTGAAGAGCAGGATCGCGGCGGAGGCGGAGACCGCGCCGAGCGCGCCGCCCCCGTCGGCCGCCTGGAAGGGCCCGAGGTTGGCGCTGTCGAAGAAGAACAGTCCGCCGACGGCGACCAGGAGGAGCGGGACGAACTTGAGGACGGTCGCGACGAGTTGCACGGCGCCGACGTAGCGGGTACCGGCGAGGTTGGCGAGCGCCGGGAGCCACTGGAGCGTGAGCGCGGCGGCGATGGTGGCGGCCTTCGACTCGTGGACGGGGATCAGGACGTCGAGGTAGCCGACGGCGGCCACGGCGAGGGCCGCGTTGGAGACCCAGGCCGTGATCCAGTACGACCAGGCGGCGAGGAAGCCGGCGAAGTCGCCGAAGGCCGCGCGGGCGTAGACGTACGGGCCGCCGGTCTGCGGGTGGCGGTGGGCGAGCCGGCCGAAGACGAGCGCGAGGGCGATCGCGCCGAGGGTGAGGATGCCGAAGGCGACCAGGCTGATCGTTCCGTACGGGGCGACGGAGGCGGGAAGGAGGAAGATTCCGCCGCCGATGATGTTGCCCATGACCAGGGCGGTGGCGATCGGCAGTCCGAACCGCCGGGCGTGCTTGTTCTGCTCTTCGGATATGGCCGTGCTCATGGGGGGTGGTGCGCCTCTCGCGTCGTACAAACCCGAACATGGTCCGGCAGGTGAGACGCCCCGCCAAATCAGCTGTTTTTGTCCGGTACGACAGGCCCATCAACCGGAAGAAGCGCTTCCGAATCGGCCGTCGACGGCGAAATCTCCAGCGGCACCTGCGGGCCGTGACACTCCCGCAGCCACCTGCGCAGCACGCGGTGCAGCCGTTCGGCCCCGACCAGATCGACCGGCGGCGCCGAGAAGTCCACGGGCCACAGCAGGAAGGGATGCGTCTGCTCGCCGCCGAGGCCGCCGTGCGAGCCGATCTGCTCCTCGAAGGCGTGGACGGTCCCGGTCTCGGGGTCGTACATCGAGTTGACCATGATGTCGGCGACGTGGGGGAAGGCGTCCGTGCGCCGGACCGCGTCCGCCGCGCCCCGTCCGAAGGCCGCGAGCGGCCCGTCGTCGCCGAGCTGGGCGACCGGCACTTCCGCGCCGTTCCGCCCGAGCACGACCGAGCCGTGCTCGGCGCTCGCCACCAGCAGGAAGCCGATCCCCGGGTGGTTGGCGAGGGTGCGGAGCAGCGCGGGGTGGCGGCGGTCGATCTCCTCGCGCGTCATCCGGTGCGGAACGCCCGGGAAGGAGATCAGCCCCAGGTTCCCGGAGGCGAGCACGAGGGGCTCGGCCCTGTCGGGCACCGGCCCCCCGTCCTCGTCCTCCACCGGCCGGTGCAGCGCGCTGCGCAGCGCGTCGCGGGCCGCGTCCCTGGCCTCCGAGCCGCTGGGGGTGCGCCCGACCCGGCGCGGCACGGGCAGCCCGCAGCCGGCCCGTACGAGATCCCGCAGCGTCAGCCCGTACACGCCCTCGAAGGTCGCGCCGGGGCTCTGTCCGTGGTCGGAGAGGAGCACGATCCGGTACGGGCGGGGCGCGTGCTCGGCGACCTTGGCGATCAGCGCGATCGACCGGTCGAGACGGGCGAGGACCCGGTCGGTGTCATGGCCGTGCGGGCCGGAGTGGTGCGCCACCTCGTCGTACGCGACGAGATCGGCGTAGACGGCCGTCCGCCCGGCCAGCAGGTCCCCGATCACCGCGGCCACGACCACGTCCCGTTCCACGACGGTGGCGAAGGCCCGGACGAAGGGATAGGCGCCGCCGCGCGAGACCCTCGGGGACTCCTTGCGCAGCCGCGCCCGCGTCGACTGGGCCATCTCGCGGACGGCCTCGGCGACGAACGAGCCTGCCGTACGGACGGCGTTGGCGGGGTCGGAGAAGTACGCGAAGTACCCGGCGCGGGAGCGGTTGCTCCGCCCGCGGCGGGCGGCCATCGACAGGACGAGCGCGAGCTGGTCGGCGCCGCCGCTGAACAGGTTGCCGCGCGAGGCGCCGTCGACGGTGAGCAGCCCGCCGTCCCCGGTGCGGGCGATCGCCCGCCGCTGGAGTTCGACGGCGCTCGCGGGCCGGTTGGAGACCATCAGCCGGCCGGTGTCCTTCTCGTACCAGCGGAAGGCGGGCACGTCCTCGTTGGAGCCGTGCAGGATGCCGAGCTGGCTGGCGCCGGTCTGGCTGGACCAGTCGGTGCGCCAGGGGGTGAGCCGGTGGGTGGTGTCGAGCCAGCCGGCGACGGTAGGCATCAGTCCGCCGGCGACGGCGGCGCGGAGCACCCGGTGGCCGACGCCGTCGAGTTGCAGGAAGAGCGTGCCGGGGACGGGCTCCGGGCCGATCTCCGCGCGTCGGGGGCGTTTGCGGTCGGCCAGCCGGTAGAGACGGCGGCGGTAGGCGTCGTCGTCGCGTACGGCGAGCGCGGTGGAGGTGGCCGAGGCGACGGCCGACATCACGGCGGCGACCACGACGGCGGTCTCGGGGTCGGCGGCGCCGCGCCCGTCGGGGATCAGCCAGAGCGCGATCAGCAGCAGCGAACCATTGAGGAAGAACACCAACAGGCCGAGGACCAGGGCCGGTACGAGCAGCAGCGCGCGTACGATCACGGGCCACACCAGCGCGCCGAGGAGACCGAAGGCGCCGGCTCCCCACACGGCGGTGAGGGCGGTGCGGGTGATGCTGTCGCCGTCGGCCGACTGGAGTTGGAAGTCGGGCAGCAGTCCGGCCAGGGCGAGCATCGTCAGGGTGGACACGGCCCAGACCACGATCACCCGCACCAGGGCGCGCCCCGCGGTCCGCCAGCGGCCGGCGGTACGCCATCGCCCGTCACCCACGCCCGGTTCACCTTTCGCCCGTTACCTGTTCCAAGCGTGGCACATCGCCCCACGGCGCAGGGGGGTGTGGCGACTAGCAGCCGTCGTAGCCGGCGGTGGGCATGGAGAGGCGGCGGTGCACGTCGGCCTTTCCCGCGGCGTCGTAGGACGGCTCGTCGAGACCCGCGGTCTCAAGGCGAACGCCGCGCCGCTCGCACTCGGCGAAGAACCCCGACACGTCGGTCAACGCCCGTGCCAGAACCCGTTCGTTGGGGGCGACGAAGAGGTCGACGTGGCCGCCGTCCACATCCGCCCAGAGCGCGGCGTGGTCGGGCCGGATCCCGTAGAAGAGCAGCTGTCTCGTCACGACGTAACCCTTGTCCAGGGCCCAGCGGGCGCACATGGCGTGCTGGCTGCGCGTGTCGACCAGGAAGGGGTCGCTGTCGAGTTCCTCGAGCGGGGTGAGGCTGGCGATCGCCGCCACCCGAACGTCGTCCATGGGCCGACCCTACTCCGAACCGCAGCGCCCGAGGAGGGCACCTCCTTAGGCTCCCCGGACCTCACGGCGGTGAGGAGTAACCGCAGGTGTGGCAGATCTTCCAGCCGTCCTGGGTGACGGCCAGGACGCCCCCGCAGCGCGGACACTGCGCCGAATTGCAGGTCGTCCCCATCGTGCTCACCGCGACTCCCATCCCCTTGCCGATGGATGGCTACCCCCGCGAACCACCGTAGACGCCCCGCGTCACCCGCTTCGGACATTTACCCTCGTGAGCAGTGGAGTGCAGTCCCCGTGGCGAGCGGAAGGCGGCGTGCCGGTGGAGGTCACCTGGTGGGGTCATGCCACCTGCACGGTCGAGGACTCGGGGGTGCGGTTCCTCACGGATCCGCTCTTCGCCCGTCGGCTCGCGCATCTGCGGCGCAGGCGCGGCGCGCTGCCGCCGCCCGAGGCCGCGCGCGCCGAGGTGGCGCTCGTCTCCCATCTGCACGCCGACCATCTCCATCTGCCCTCGCTCGCCCGCCTCGCGCCGGGGACGCTGGTGATCGTGCCGCGCGGCGCGCCGGGAGCCGTGCCGGGGCTGCGCAGGCTCGACGGCCGGGGGCTGCGGCTGGCCGAGGTCGAGCCTGGCGACACGGTGGCGGTGGGGGGCCTGACCGTACGGGCCGTACCGGCGCTGCACGACGGCCGTCGTCTGCCACTGGGGCCGCATCGCTCCCCCGCGCTCGGGTACGTCGTCGAGGGCGAGGCGCGCACGTACTTCGCCGGTGACACCGGGCTCTTCGACGGGATGGCGGACGCGGTGGGGCCGGTGGACGTGGCGCTGCTGCCGGTCGGCGGCTGGGGGCCGTATCTGGGACACGGGCATCTGGACGCGGGGCGGGCGGCGCGGGCGCTCGCGGCGCTCTCCCCGGCGGCGGCGGTTCCGGTGCACTACGGCACGTACTGGCCGGTCGGGATGGACGCGGTGCGGCCGCACGAGTTCCACGCGCCGGGCGAGGAGTTCGTCCGGCACGCGGCGCGGCTCGCGCCGAAGGTGGCGGTGCATCTGCTCGGCCACGGCGAGCGGGTGCGGCCCGAGGTCGCCCGGTGATCGACGGGCTGATGGGCGCGGTGGGGGCGGTGGGGGCGGTGGGCGCCATGGGGGCGGTGGGCGCGATGGGCGCCTTTGGCGCCTTGGGCGCGGCCGGGGAGCTGCCGCCCGAGTCGACGCAGCAGGCCGTCGGCTACCCCACGCTGTTCCTCCTCGTGGCGCTCGGCGCGCTGGTGCCGGTCGTGCCGACGGGAGCGATCGTCAGCTCGGCGGCTGTGGTCGCCTTCCACCAGAGCACGCCGTTCGCCCTGCTCTTCGTCTTCCTGGTGGCCGCCTTCGCCGCGCTCGTGGGGGATGTGTCGCTGTACTGGCTGGGGCAGCGCGGGGTCCGTTCGAAGAACGGGTCGCGGTGGCTGTCGGTGCTGCGCGGCCGGGCCGCCCCCGACCGGCTCGCGCAGGCGCAGGCGCAGCTGGAGACCCATCAGGTGTCGGTGCTCGTCCTGTCGCGGCTTGTGCCGGCCGGGCGGATCCCGGTGATGCTGGCGTGTCTGCTCGCGGAGGTGCCGCTGCGCGGGTTCGTGCGCGGGGACGTGCCCGCATGCCTGGCCTGGGCGGCGACGTACCAGCTGATCGGGATCCTGGGCGGCTCGCTGTTTCCGGAGCCGTGGCAGGGCGTGGTGGCGGCGGTGGCTCTGGCGCTGCTGATCAGCGGGGCTCCGGCGGTGTGGCGGCGGGTACGGGGCGTACGGCGCGGCGGCTCACCGTCAGGGGACTCACGGTCGGGGGACTCACGGTCGGGGAGCGAGCACGCGTGAGGCGCCGACCGGGAGGTCCCAGAGGTCCTCGCGGGGCAGCCCGGCCCGCGCCCAGGCGGCCCTGACCCGGGTGAGCGGTTCGAGGACCGGCTCGGCGGAGAGCACGAAGGCCGCCCAGTGCATGGGGGCCATCCGGCGCGCGCCGAGGTCCTGGAACGCGCGGACGGCCTCCTCGGGGTCGGTGTGGACGTCGCTGAGCCACCAGCGCGGGTCGTAGGCGCCGATCGGGAGCAGGGCGAGGTCGATGCCGGGGTGGCGGGCACCGATCTCGGCGAACCAGTGGCCGTAGCCGGTGTCGCCGGCGAAGTACACCTGGCGGCCGGAGCGGTCGGTGAGCACCCAACCGCCCCACAGCGAGCGGCAGGTGTCGAGGAGGGTCCGCTTGGACCAGTGGTGGGAGGGGACGAACTCGAAGCGCACGCCGCCGAGTTCGGCTGCCTCCCACCAGTCGAGCTCGGTGACGCGGGTGAAGCGGCGCCGGGTGAACCAGCGGCCGAGTCCGGCGGGGACGAAGACGGGCGTGTGGCGGGGCAGCCGCTTCAGGGTCGGCGCGTCGAGGTGGTCGAAGTGGTTGTGGCTGATGACGACGGCGTCCACGGGCGGCAGGTCCTCCCAGCGGACCCCGACGGGGGTGATCCGGGCGGGGGTGCCGAGGATACGGCGGGACCAGACGGGGTCGGTGAGGACGGTGAGGCCGCCGGTACGCAGGATCCAACTGGCGTGGCCGGCCCAGGTGACGGCGAGGGTGTCGGGCCCGGCGTCGGGCAGGGGTCCGGGGGCGAACGGCAGCAGCGGGATGTCGCGCAGCCCGTCGGCACCGGGGCGCACGGCACCCTCGCGGGCGAGCCGCGCCATGGCGCGAACGCCGGGAAGCGGCGCGGTGAGGCGGTCGGCGAAGGAGCGGGGCCAGTCGGTCCTGGTCCGACCGAGCGGATGGAGGACGGGCGACGGGGTGGGGGCCGGGGCGGAGGCGGTGCGGCGGTCGCGTACGGCCTGCGGGGCCGGGGCGGAGGCGGTGCGGCCGTCGCGCACGGCTTGCGGGGCCGGGGACGGGGCGGTCCCGCCGTCACGTACCGCTTGCGGAGCCGGGGACGGGGCGGTCCCGCCTTCGCGCACGATCTGCGGGGCCGGGGCGGTGCGGCCATCGCGTACGGTCTGCGCGGCCTGAGCGGAGGCGGTCCCGCCGTCACGCACGGCCTGCGCGGCCTGGGCCGGGGCGGTCCGGCCGTCACGTCCCGCCTGCGGGGCCGGGGCGGAGGCGGTCCCGCCGTCACGCACGGTCTGCGGGACCTGGGGGGAGGCGGTCCCGCCGTCACGCACGGTCTGCGGGACCTGGGGGGAGGCGGTCCGGCCGTCACGTGCCGCCTGCGGGGCCGGGGCGGTGCGGTCGTCGCGTGCGGCCTGCGGGGTCCGGGCGGAGGCGGTGCGGTCGTCGCGTGCGGCCTGCGGGGCCTGCGTCGGCCGTGCCGTCTGTTCCGTCATCTGCGGGCTCCGTTCTACGCGGTTCGTCGGGACGGTCGTGCAGGCGGATGAAGTGCCCCTTCGGTCACCGGAGTTCCTCCAGGGCGGCTCCGAAGGAGCTCAACGCGCGGGCCACGTGCGGCAATTCCACCGGGTTCGCCGAGGTGAGGGATTCCATCAGCTCCTCCTCCGTCGTACCCAGGAACGCGCCGGTGTCGAAACGCACCCGCAGAGCGCCGAGTTCGTCGCCGAAGCGGTGGCCGCCGGGGACGGCGGTGCCGAGCCGCCGGCTGAGGTGGTTCTCCAGCTCCATGGAGTCGGTGACGCCCCGGGCGGCGAGCCCGGCCCGCAGCGGTCCGAGGTCGGCGTAGAGGTGGCGGCCGGCCTGGGGCGGCCGGGCGAGGGCGCCGGCGGAGAGGACGGCGCGGTGGGCGGCTGCGCCCACGCGCGCGTGGAGGGCCGCGACGAGGGCGGCCCGTACGGTGACGTCCTCCGGCTCGTCGAGGGCGTGCGCGGCGGCGGGGGCGACCGGTCCCGCGACGAAGGCGCCGAGCGCGGTGAGGATGTCGAGGGTGCGGGCGCGCGGGTCGGCGTAGCGGTCCGCGCGGTCGGGGGCGGTGGGCGGGAAGCGGGCCACGGCGCAGGGCCAGGCGGCCGGGGCGAGCGCGGCGCCCAGGTCGTACAGGACGGTGACGTCGTCGGGGCACATCTCGGCGGGGCTGAGGAGCACGGTGTCGTGGCGCCGGTGCAGGGTGTCGCGCCAGGTCTCGTCGCTGATGATGTGCAGCCCCTCGGCAACGGCGGCCTCGCACGCCTCGCGGACCAGTTCCGGCGGGGGGACGGTGGCGGTGGGGTCGTCGGCGACGGAGAGCAGGAGCACCCGGGGGTGGCCGCCCTCGGCGCGGATCCGCCGGACGGTTTCGAGCAGGGCGTACGGATCGGGGACGCCGCCGCACTCGGCGGGGGTGGGCACGTGGTACGCG
Organism: Streptomyces sp. NPDC029169; assembly: GCF_055563935.1. NCBI lineage: Bacteria > Bacillati > Actinomycetota > Actinomycetes > Kitasatosporales > Streptomycetaceae > Streptomyces > Streptomyces sp. NPDC029169. The sequence goes on along the minus strand of NZ_JBVHXA010000017.1, from coordinate 110,624 downwards.
GGGCGGCCGAGGAGTCTGGCCTGCGGGGTCCAGTAGGCCGGGCAGGGCCGGGGCATCAGGAGGTCGCCGCCGTGGGCGGCGATCAGCGCGAGCAGCAGGGGCTGGGCGCCGGGTGCGGCGACCACGTCCCCGGCGTGGGTGCGCAGGCCGCGCCGCCAGAAGTAGCCGACGGCGGCCTCGCGGAGCACGGGTCCGCCACCGGGCGGCTCGACGTCGGTGCGGTCCGCGGCGGCGGCGAGGATCGCGGCGAGCCCGGGCACCACGGGGAGTCCGGGCTCCGGGGCGGGTGGTCCGTAGCTCACCGGGCCGCGCCCTTCCGGGGCCGTCTGCCGCATCTCCCGCACCTCCCGAACACCGGCCGCCGCCCCGCACGGCGCGCCTCACTGCCCTTTATACGAAGGTTGGGAGGGCTTCGCCGCTTCAGCGGCCGTCGGCCGCGCCGCCGGTAGGGGGTTTCGGGCGGGGCCGCGCGGCACCCGGCCCCGGGTGTCACCGCCGAAGCCCCCGCCCCGGGCGCCCAGGGCCGTCCGGGTGAGGGTCCGGAGCGGGCCGGAGCCGACAGCGTCACGCCAGGAGCCCACGGCACGCCACGCGACGGCCCCCGCGGGCCTGCCGCGTGGCGCCCCGACGGGACAAGGGACCTGCGGGCGTCCCGCCCCTGCGGGGCCAGGAGCCCACGGCTCGCCGCGACGGGCCCCGCAGGCCTCCTGCGTTGCGCCCCGACGGGACAGGGGACCTGCGGGCGTCCCGCCCCGGCGTGGCCAGGAGCCCACGGCTCGCCGCGACGGGCCAGGAGGGCCTGCCGCGTGCCGCCCTGGCGGCTCGCCGCGACACGCCAAGCCGGGCCTGCCGCGTGGCGCCCCGACGGGTCACCGCCGTGGCGCCCCGGCGGGACAAGGGACCTGCGGGCGTCCCGCCCCGGCGGGGCCAGGAGCCCACGGCACGCCGAGTCGGGCCAAGCCGGGCCTGCCGCGTAGGCTCCCCGCCGGGTACCGCCCCCCGCTCACCGCACCAGAACGCGTTCCAGCATCAGCTCGACCGCCGAGATGATCGCGTCCGCGTCGATGCCCGCGTCGTGGAGCTGTTCCTCCGGGGTCGCCGAGGCCGGCATGGAGCGGACCGCGAGCCGGGCCAGGCGCGGCATCCCGCCGTGGCCGTTGGCGTAGGCGTCGGCGACCGCGTCACCGAGGCCGCCCTCGGGGCGGTGGTCCTCCACGGTCAGGACGCATCCGGTCGTACCGGCCGCCTGGTCGAGGGTGGCGGCGTCGGCCGGCTTGACCGAGTAGAGGTCGATCACGCGGACCGGCAGGCCCTCCTCCTCCAGCCGGTCGGCGGCCCGCAGGGCCTCGTGCACGGTCACTCCGGCGGCGACCACGGTCGCCCGGTCGTCCTCGCCGTGGCTGCGGAGCACCTTGCTCCCGCCGACCGGGAACTCCTCGTCGGGCCCGTACACGACCGGCGTGGCGCCGCGCGTGGTGCGCAGATAGCGGACCCCGTCCAGGTCGGCCATGGCCGCGACGAGCCGCGCCGTCTGGTTGGCGTCGCACGGGTAGAGGACGGTGCTGCCGTGGACCGCGCGCATCATGGCCAGGTCCTCCAGGCCCATCTGGCTCGGCCCGTCCTCGCCGATCGAGACGCCGGCGTGCGAGCCGACCAGGTTGATCCCGGCCCGGCTCACGGCCGCCATCCGGACGAAGTCGTACGCGCGGGTGAGGAACGCGGCGAAGGTCGAGGCGTACGGCACGTAGCCGCGCGCCTGGAGCCCGACGGCCGCCCCGACGAGCTGCTGCTCCGCGATCCAGCACTCGAAGTAGCGCTCGGGGTGCTCCTTCGCGAACCGATCGGTCCGGGTCGAGTCACTGACCTCGCCGTCGAGCACGACGATCTCGCCGCGCGTCTGCCCGAGGGCGGCGAGGGCCGCCCCATAGGCGTCCCGGGTGGAGACCTTCTCGCCCCGGTCGTACGTGGGGAGCGGTGGCGCGCCGCCCCGGAACGGGCGCGGCACCAGGGCGGCGGGCGGGTCGGTGACCTGGACGCTCAGGTCGCTGTAGCCGCCGAGCTCGGCGATGGCGGCCTCGGCGTCCGGGAGGGGCTTGCCGTGCATGCCCTCGCGGTTCTCGACGGCGGCCACGCCCCGGCCCTTGCGGGTGGCGGCGAGGATCGCGGTGGGCCGGCGGACGGTCGCGCGGGCCTCGCGCATCGCCGCGTCGACGGCCTCCACGTCGTGGCCGTCGATCCGTACGGTGTGCCAGCCGAAGGCCTCCAGGCGATCGGCATAGGCGCCCAGGTCGTGCTGGTGGCGGGTGGGGCCGCGCTGGCCGAGCCGGTTGACGTCGACGATCAGGGTGAGGTTGTCGAGACGGCAGTACGCGGCGTGCTCGACGGCCTCCCAGACGGACCCCTCGGCCATCTCGCTGTCCCCGCTGACCACCCACACCTGGTACGGGACGCGGTCGAGGAACTTCCCTGCGAGCGCCATGCCGACCCCGATGGGCAGGCCCTGCCCCAGCGAGCCGGTGGCGACGTCGACCCAGGGCAGCCGGGGTGTGGGGTGGCCTTCGAGGAGGCTGCCCTCGCGGCGGAAGGTCAGCAGCTCCCGTTCGCCGACCACGCCGGCGGCCCGGTACATGGCGTAGAGCAGGAGCGAGGCGTGCCCCTTGGAGAGGACGAGCCGGTCGTTGCCGGGATGGTCGGGGCGGTCGAAGTCGTAGCGGAGGTGCCGGGCGAGGAGGACCGCGCCGATCTCGGCGGCCGACATCGCGGAGGTCGGATGGCCGGAGCCGGCGGCATCGGCGGCGCGTACGGCGTCGACGCGGAGCTGCTGGGCGAGCGAGGACATCGTTTCGTACCGCATCGAGAGCCTTCCTCCACGTGCCTGTGCGGCGCGTCCGGTCGCTGCGGGATCCACACCGCCCGGGTACCCAGGCCGCGGAACCGTATGCCCGCCAATATGGGGTCGCCGGGGCGCGGCGACCGCCGAGAATGCGCCGAATCTCGACTATGCCGTCCACATCGCGAGATCACGATCTCACCATGTGTCAGATGGGCGTACCGTTGCCCTAGCCACCCACACGAGGGAGTCCGGTCATGACGCACGCATCCGAACAGTCCAGGCCTCAGGAAACCGCCGTCTACACCCATGGGCACCACGAGTCGGTGCTGCGCTCGCACAGTTGGCGTACCGCCGCGAACTCGGCGGCGTATCTGGTACCCGAGCTGCGGCCCGGTCTGGACGTCCTGGACGTGGGCTGCGGGCCCGGCACGATCACCGCCGATCTGGCCGCGCTGGTCGCACCGGGACGGGTGACCGCGGTCGACGCCGCCGAGGACGTACTGGAGAAGGCGCGGGCGGCGGCGGCCGAACGGGGCCTGGAGAACGTGGAGTTCGCGGTCGCCGATGTCCACGCCCTGGACTTCCCCGACGACTCCTTCGACGTCGTCCACGCCCATCAGGTGCTGCAACACGTGGGCGATCCCGTGCAGGCGCTGCGCGAGATGCGGCGGGTCTGCCGTCCGGGCGGCGTGGTCGCCGCCCGGGACAGCGACTACGGCTCCTTCACCTGGTATCCGGCCTCACCGGCCCTGGACCGGTGGCAGGAGCTGTACCAGCGAGTCGCCCGGGCCAACGGCGGCGAACCCGACGCCGGACGGAGGCTGTTCTCGTGGGCGCGGCGGGCCGGGTTCACCGACATCACCACGACGGCCGCCACCTGGTGTTTCGCGACGCCGGAGGAGCGGGCCTGGTGGAGCGGGCTGTGGGCGGACCGGACGACGGAGTCCGTCTACGCGAAGCTGGCGGTGGAAGGCGGCCACACGACGTCAGAGACGCTGACGGAGATCTCCGAGGCGTGGCGGGAGTGGGGCCGGCAGGAGGACGCCTGGTTCATGGTCCCGCACGGCGAGATCCTGTGCCGGGTCCCCTGATCCTCAATTAGGCTCGCCCGCATGGAGATTCTCGGGACCACGCTTCGTGTCTGCGTCGACGAGCTCGAACCCGCGGTGGAGTTCTACGAGCGGCTCACCGGCGCCCCCGCCCTCCGTTTCGAGCGGGGCGGGGTGTCGGTGGCGGCCGTCGGCTGCTTCCTCCTGATGAGCGGACCGGAGTCGGAGCTGGAGGTCCTGCGCAAGGTTGCCGCGACCATCTCCGTCGAGGATGTGGACGCGGCGTTCACCGCACTGACCGGGGCCGGCGCCAAGATCATGGCCGGCCCGGTCCCCACCCCGGTGGGCCGCAACCTGATCGCGGTGCACCCGGACGGCTCGGTCTTCGAGTACGTCGACCGGCGGTCCTGACCCGCTCCGCTCCGGATCAGGTGGCGGACACGCCCTGGCCGAGGGTCCGTTCCACCGCTTCGTACGTGATGCCGTGGTCCGCCAGCGCCTCGGCCACGACACCCGGGCGGGCGGTCAGGGCCAGGAGCAGGTGTTCGTCACCGATCGTCTTCTCGCGGCGGCCGAGGCAGATCCGCAGGGACCGCTCCAGGACGCTCTTGGCGTCACGGCTGAACGAGGGCCGTCCGGAGCGCCGGTCGTTCTCCTCGCGGCCGTTCTCCTCACGGTCGTCGGCGAGCGCGCCCGGACCGTGCGCCTCCTCGACGCGGGCGACGATCTCCGGCACGTCGATGCCGAGCTCCGCGAGCGCCTCGGTGTCGGCCTTCGACAGACCGCCCCTCCGCCGGGCATCGGCGAGCGCCGCCTCCAGCGAGGATCGCGTGTCCGCCGCCCCCAGCGCCCGCAGCACGAAGGACGCCTTGGTGCCCTCCGCGTCGAGCAGCGCGAGCAGCAGATGCCCCTCGGTGACCACGGGGGCGCCCTGACGCCGGGCCTGGTCGACCGCCCCGGTCACCGTCGCCCGGGCCCCTCGCGAGAATCGCTCGAACATCAATGCCTCCCGTACTTCTTGTGCACGGCCTGACGGCTCACACCCAGCTCCGCCGCGATCTCCTGCCACGACCAGCCCTGAGCGCGGGCGCTGCGCACCTGGACGGCCTCCAACTGCTCCAGGAGCCGCCTCAGCGCGGAGACGGCACGGAGGCCGACCCTGGGATCGCGGTCCCCCGCCCGTGCGGCGAGATCGGTTGCATCGGTCATGATGTCAACCTACGTTGACACCCCTCCCTTGTCAACCGAAGTTGACAAGGGAGGGGTGCCGGCCCGGCCGTCCGGGGCTTAGGGACGCATCCGGAACTCGTAGCGGTCCGGGAGCGGCTCGTCGGTGAGGGCCGACCAGACCTCGCCCAGGGTCTCCGCGCCCTCGCGCAGGTCCGCCACCTCGAAGCCCTCGTCGAAGACCGCCCGGGCCTCGGCCTTCCTCCCCTCGGCGAGGAGGAGGCGGGCCTCCAGGAGGCGGAAGGCGCCACGGGCGCGCACCGATTCCGGCAGTCGGTCCAGGAGGGCGCGGGCCTGAGGGACACACCCGGCCGCCAGGAGCGCGGTGACGGCCTCACGGCCCAGGGCGGCGGTCACCACGGCGTCGCCGTCGGCGGGGTCGGCGTCGCCGTCGGCGGGATCGGCGGGGTCGGCGGGCAGGGCCTCGAAGGCCTCCGCGTACCGTTCGGCGGCCCGCACCGGATGCCCGCCCTCCTGGTCGGCGACGGCCAGGCAGTACAGCAACGGCCAGCGCAGGCCCGCCTGTTGGAGGCCGCGCTCCCAGCTCCGTACCGCCTGGGCGAGATCGCCCGCGTGCCACTGCGCGATCCCGAGGTGGTACTCGGTCAGGGGCTCGGCCGGCGCGGTCTCCAGCATGTCCCGCCAGTGGTCCGCGACCAGGGAGGTACCAGGTGCGGCGCCTTCGGCCAGGGGCGGCAGGACACCCGTGCGGAGGAGCTCCAGCCAGGGCTTCTGCTCCTCCCCCAGGGTCGACGCGGGGAACGGCGTTCCGGGCAACTCATGGGCCCCGGCGAGGACTTCGAGCGCGCCCCAGCCGGATCCCGTCGCGAGGGCGGTGACCGGTTCGGCATCGGCGGGGCCCGCGCGCCACGCCTCGTACGCGGCGTCGACGGCGGCGCGCGGCAGGGCCGTCTCCAGGGACCGCTCCACGTCCGCGCGGGCCGCCGCCCAGTCCTCGCCGTGTACGACTCCGGGCACGGCGGCCAGCGGTCCGTACGCCTCCAGCCAGCTGAACTCCGCGCCGCCCTCCAGGCTCAGGTGCTCCAGCTGGGTCCGGGCGAGGCCTGCCTGGATCTCGGCGTAACCGGGGGCTCCGGGGGCGGTGAGCCACTCCTGCCAGCGGCGGCCGCCCCGGGCCGTGCCCCAGAGGAACAGCTTGCGTCCGCGCAGCAGGTCCGTCGACGTCTGCACGAGTCCCGTACCGGTCTCGTCGAGGGCGGCGATCCAGCGCCGTCCCGTGTCCGGGACGTCGTAGAAGTAGTCGGCGGGCAGGGAGCTGCGCAGCGGGTACGTACGGTCCACACCGTCCTGGGGAACGGGGACGGGGACGCGGCGCAGGCCGCCCTCGTAGCCGTGGAGCCAGGCCGTGTCCGCCGGGGCGAGGATCCGGCGGTCCGCGGGGACGGCGGTGTTGGACCACCAGTAGACCGGGACGGTCCGCTCGTGCGGATTGCGGATCCGTACGCCGACATGGAGGAAGTCGCTGCCCTCGGGCAGCCACAGGTCGACCTGGAAGGGCAGATCGCGCAGCCGCTCCCACTCCCACAGGCGCAGCATCTCCCCGCCGCCGGGCGCCGGGACGATCGCGGCGTGCAGCGGGGAGCAGGCGAGGGTGGTGTGGCCGGTGGCGCCGATGTTCCACTCGATGCCGCCGGCGAACCAGGCGCCGTTGAGGGCGAAGGCGGCGGGCTGGAACACCGGGTTGCGGTGGACGAGTTCACGCCCGGTGGGCTTGTGGTGCAGGGAGTGGACGCGGCCGCCGAGGCCGGGCAGCACGGTCGCGCGCAGCCGGTCGTTCTCGATCACGATCGCGTCGAGGTCGGCGGGCACGCGCTCGCGTCCGTAGCCGTCGCGGACGGGGACCGGCAACAGGGTGCGCAGCGGCGCGAAGCCGAGCTGCCGGGCCATGTCGCGCGGCATGTCCTGGGTGTCGCGTCGGTCGACCGTCGGGGTCCCGTCGAGGGTCCGCAGGGCGGGCAGCGGGTTGTCCGGGCCCAACGGGGCCGCGGGCAGGGTCAGTACGGCACGTCGTACGGTCGTCATGTCGACCATGGAACACGGCGGGCCCGCGGCTGACCAGTGGGTCTCTCCGTCAGTCTTCGGCAAAGGCGGCGACGACGAGGTCCGTGAGGAGCGCTCCGGCCGTGCCGTCCGGGTCGAGATCGGGGTCGTAGATCGTGACGTTGAGCCCCACGCAGCGCTCGGAGCGGACCAAGGTCCGTAGCAGCGGCGCGAGTTCGCCGGGCAGCAGCCCGTCGGGGTCGGGGCTGTCGACGGCCGGCATCACGGAGGGGTCGAGGACGTCGGCGTCCAGGTGCACCCAGAAGCCGTCGAGCGCCGGTGTCGCGAAGGCGGTGACGGTGGCGGCGGCGAGTTCGGCGGGGCCCCAGGCGCGCAGGTCGGCGACGGTGACGACGGGGACCTTCAGGGAGCGCAGCTCGACGAGTTCGGGATCGTCGTGGTAGGCGTCACGGATGCCGAAGAGCCGGACGTCCTCCTCGCGGAGGTAGGGCCCGAGGCCTTCCAGGTCGGTGAGGTCGCGCTGGCCGCGTCCGGTGGCCAGGGCCAGTTCCTCACCTCCGGCGGCGCCGACCCGGTGGGAGTTGCCGGGGTGGCGGAAGTCCGGGGAGGCGTCGATCACGGCGAGCCCGTAGCGGCCGATGCGGCGCAGGGCGAGGGAGGCACCGAGCTGGATGGAGCAGTCACCGCCGAGGACGACGGGGAAGTCCCCGGCCCGTACGTGGTGTTCGATGCGGTCGGCGAGCGTGCGGGTGTACGTCGCGAGGGCGGCGGCGTTGAAGACGCCGTCGCCCTCCTGCCAGTCGCCGCGGTCGTAGCGCGGCGGGACGACGACTCCGCCCTCCAGGGCGCCGAGCCGGGCGACGATCCGGTTGTCGCGGAGGGCACCGGCGAGCTTGTGGCAGCCGGGGACGGTGCCGGGAGCCGGCGGGCGCAGGCCGAGGTTGGACGGGGCGTCGAGGGCCACGATATTCCGCATGCGCCTCATCCTCTCCGCCGTAGTCTGGATCTTCAACGGTGACGGGAGTACGGAGAGAGATGAGCACCCAGCACACCTACCGGGTGATCGTGCGCGGCGCGTTCGAGGGGCTGTCGGAGGAGAGCCGGGCCCGGCTGCTCGCCGAGGTCGACGCGCACGGGATGTCGGCGCTGCGGTTCACGGAGGAGGGTTCGCTCGCCTACGACAGGACGCTGAAGCACTTCTCGTACCGGCTGGTCGTCGTCTCGGACGCGGCGGACGGCGAGGAGATGGCCGGGGCGATCGCCGAGGACCGGGTGGAGACGGTGCTCGGGGAGCTGGGGCATGGTCACGGCGAGCTGAAGTCGTCCGTGACCGACATGGACACGATGAAGATCAACTACAGGCGCTGAGCAGCGGACGCGGGTGCCGGTGCGGGCGCGGTGATCGCCCACCGTTCGTGGTCGCGCCAGGCGCCGTCGATGAAGAGCAGGGCGGGCGAGAACCCCTCCAGCCGGAAGCCGGCCCGCTGCACGAGCGCGCGGGAGGCGGCGTTGCCGGGCTGAATGTCGGCCGACAGCCGGTGGAGCCCCAAGGGCCCGAAGGCGTACGGGAGGAGAAGGCCCAGCGCCTCGCTCATCAGCCCGCGCCCCGCCGCGTGCGCGAAGGCCCCGTAGCCGAGGGCGCCGCTGAGGAACGCGCCGCGGACGATGTTGTTGATGTTGACGAACCCGGCGATCCGGCCGCCCTCCCGCCGCTCGCAGACGAGGAAACCGGTCTTGGCTGGGTCCTCGGTGATCGCCCGCGCGTAGGTCGCGAACGCGTCGGGGTTGTCAGGCGGAAAGAGCCAGGGCCGGTGCATGGCACGACTCTCGCGCGCCCGCGCGGTGAACTCCTCGGCATCACCGAGTGAGTAGGCCCGCAACCCGACGCGCGGACCGGCGGTGAGGTACTGACCAAGATCGTCGCCCATGCCCTCAGGCTACGGCGCCGGGGTCAGCGGCGGGGGGCGGCGGGGTCAGCGGCGGGGTCAGCGGCGGGCTGAGGTGACTCGGGGTGGGCAGGTTTCGCCGTTCTTCGTTACGCCGATCACGACCGTCGTCCGGCCGTCGAGCGCCGCGCCCTCGGACGGGTACTGCGTGCACACCCGCCAGTTCGGCGGCCAGAGCACCCGGCGGTCGCGACCGCCGACGTCGTGGACGTCGAGGCGGGTGCGGGGGGCGAGGGTGGTGAAGACCCGCCAGAGGCCCTTGCCGAGGAACGCGGGCATCGGCGCGGCGTCGTCCGCGGCGACCGCCTCCTCCCCCGAGCTGACCGCCATCGCCGCGAGCGCGAGGACCGCGCCCGCGCCCAGGATCGCCGCCCGCCTCATGAGCGCCGCCGGGCGGCCGCGTAGTAGCCGCACGCCCCGCCGAGCACGGTCGTCGCGAGCAGCGCCAGATAGAGGGGCATCGTCACCTCGGGGACGATCAGCCGGACCTTGACGTGCCGGGTGTTCTCGAAGATCAGGACGAGCGTCAGCACGGCGACGGCCGCCATCGCGATCCGGCCCGGCGTGAAGGGTCCGGAGCGCCGGGGCCCGCCGGTGCTCGATGTCTCCGTGGGACTCATGCCCGGACCTCTCCTCCGTCGTACGCGGCCGCCCCCGTGGGACCAGGATGGAGGGATCCGGTCCGCACGGGGGCGGTGGGAGGGCCGTACGGGTGAGGGTGCGGCCCCGCCCGTCGTACCCGGTCAGTGGTGGGCGAGCACCAGCTGCGGCTCTTCGTCCGGCGCGTCGGCCGCCGGGTCGGGCCGCTGGATGAGGAACGCGGTCACGACCCCGATGCCGAGCAGGGCGAGCGCCGTGTACATCGCGTGCTGGTAACCCGCCTCGGTCGGACCGCCCGCGTCGCTGCCCGCCGTGATCATCGCGGAGGCCAGGGCGATGCCGAGGGAGGCCCCGATGCCGAAGCAGGCGCCGTTGAGGCCGGAGAGCGAACCGGGCTTGTCCTTCGGGGCCGTGGTGACGGCTAGGCCGTTGAGGCCGGTCAGCATGAAGCCGCCGTACGTGACGCCGAGCGCCGCGAGCGAGGCGACCAGGATCCACTCGTTGTGCAGGAAGAACGTGGCGAAGAGGAAGATCGCGAAGTTGGCGATCGCGCCGGTGACGACGATCGTGCGCCAGCCGATCTTCGGGCCGAGGCGGCCGGTCAGCGGGGCGGAGATCACGCCGATCAGCTGGATCGGCGTGAGGAAGAGGACGGCGGCGGTGACGGCGGAGAGGCCGAGGCCGACCCGGGCGTCCTGCGAGAAGAGCGGGATCGTCAGCGCGATGGCCCCGAAGGCGCCGCCCAGGGTGCAGATGGTGGTGAGCAGCAGCGGCCAGGCGCGGCGCGAGGCCAGGACCTCGATGTCGATGACCGGGTTGGCCGCGCTCTTCTGCGAGACGACGAAGAAGACGAGCGAGGCGAGGCCTCCGAGCAGGAAGCCGAGGGTGAGGACGGAGGTCCAGCCCCAGGCGGCGCCCTGGGCGAGCCCGACGAGGACGCCGGTGAGGCCGAGCGCGAGGGCGGCGATGCCACGGGAGTCGAAGCGCCCGTCGGCGGCGGTGGGCGGGACGTCGGGGACGTACCGGCGTACCCCGATCAGGCCGGCGACCGCGATGAGGGTGGAGCAGACGAAGATGCCGCGGAAGCCGATGGTGTCGGCGATCTGTCCGCCCGCGATGGCGTCGACGCCGGCGAGGCCGCCGTTCACGGCCGTGATGATGCCCGCGGCCTTGCCGAAGCCGGCCGGGGTGAGGAGCTGGTTCAGGGTGAGGAAGACGAGGGTGAACATCGCGGCCGAGATGCCCTGGAGGATGCGGCCGGCGATGAAGATCTCGATGTTCGGCGCGAAGACGCAGAGCAGGTTGCCGACGATCAGGACGAGGGCGCAGACGATCATCATCGGCTTGCGGCCGCGCTGGTCGCTGAGGCGGGCGAGGGTGACCTGGCCGATGGCCGCCATCAGGAAGAAGAGGGTCTGGGAGAGACCGGCGGCGGCCGTGGTGGTGCCGAGGCGCTCGATGACATCCGGCAGTGCGGGGCTGAGCATCGTGGCGTTGATCTGGTACCCGAGGACGGCGAGCACCATCGCCAGGAGCATGGGCCCACGGCCCTTGAGGTCGGATGCGGCTGACATGTGGGCCCCTTTGCCGTGGATGTCCTGTCGATGAATCTTGCTTGTCTGACAAGCAGCGCCCAGACAGAGTGAGTTCTACGCGCGTCACACGTCAAGTCCCTTTGACCTGTGATTCCGGATACCGTTCACTTGCCGACAAGCACGTGGAGGAGGGGCAGTGGCAGTCAGCGGACAGCAGCGGCGACCGGTCGTGGTGCTCTACGAGCGGATCGCCGACGCCATCCACGACGGCACCTATCCCCCGGGCTCGACGCTCCCCTCGGAGCCGAAGCTCGCCGGTGAGCTGGGTGTCAGCCGGCCCGCCCTGCGCGAGGCCCTGCTGCTGCTCCAGGAGGACGGCCTGCTGTCCGTACGGCGCGGGGTCGGCCGGACCGTCAACGACCACCCGCCGCGGCGTGGCTTCGAGCACATCCAGCCCCTGGAGGAGCTGATCGGCGCGGGCGCGTCGCTGCGCGTACGGGCGCTGCTCCGGACGGTGGAGGAGCCCACCGACTTTACCACCCAGCACCTGCTCGCGCCGGCCCGGGCGGAGCTGCGGTTCTGGGAGTCGCTGCTGGCCGGGGAGGGTGCGGCGGCCGCGCTCAGCCAGGAGTGGGCGGCGGCCGACGACGTACTGGCGCGGGCGCATCCGGACTTCGCCGAGGCGCTGCGCACGGAGCCTTCGCCCGAGCGGACCTCGATGCTGGCGGTGCTCGCCGGGGCCTCGCGTGGGGTGCCGCTGGCGGCGCACAGCAGCGTGACCGCGACGCTGCTCGGCCAGCGCCGCGGCGAACAGCTCGGCCGCCCGGCCGACACCCCGGCGGTCCTGGTCACCCAGGTCGTCCGGGTCGGAGACACCCCGGTCCTGGCCGCCAAACACATGCTCCCCACGGGCGCGCCGGCCTTGCCGGTGCTCCAGTCGAACTGACCCGCGACGCCTGCGGCGCCGCCCCGCGCTCCGGGGCGGTCCCGTTCCGCCAGCGCCGCAGCGCCTGTCGGCGCCGTCACAGCACCCGCACCCCGGCGTGGCGTACACTTCCGCGCCATGCACTTGTCTGACAACTCTGCCGCTTCCCTCCGCACGCCCGTCGCCGAGTGGATCCGCCGCGCGCCGAAGGCCGTCCTGCACGATCATCTGGACGGCGGGCTGCGCCCCGCCACCATCGTCGAACTGGCGCGGGAGTGCGGCTACACCGCGCTGCCGACCGAGGACCCGGCCGCGCTCGCGGTCTGGTTCCGGGACGCCGCCGACTCCGGCTCGCTGGAGCGGTACCTGGAGACCTTCGCGCACACCTGCGCGGTGATGCAGACCCGTGAGGCGCTGCACCGCATCGCGGCCGAGTGCGCCGAGGACCTGGCGGCGGACGGGGTCGTCTACGCCGAGATCCGCTACGCCCCCGAGCAGCACCTGGAGGGCGGGCTGACCCTCGACGAGGTCGTCGAGGCGGTGAACGAGGGCTTCCGCGAGGGCGAGCGCCGTTCCGGCGGCCGGATCACCGTCCGTACGCTCCTCACCGGCATGCGCCACACCGACCGTTCGCTGGAGATCGCGCAGCTCACCGTGGCCCACCGCGACCAGGGCGTGGCCGGCTTCGACATCGCCGGCGGCGAGATCGGCAACCCGCCGACCCGCCACCTGCCCGCCTTCCAGCACCTGAAGCGGCACAACTGCCACTTCACGATCCACGCCGGCGAGGCCGTCGGCGCGGAGTCGATCCACGAGGCCGTCCAGGTCTGCGGCACCGAGCGCATCGGCCACGGCGTGCGGATCACGGACGACATCGCCGAGGACGGCACGCTCGGCCACCTCGCCGCGTACGTCCGCGACAACCGGATCGCGCTCGAGGTCTGCCCGACCTCCAACCTGCAGACGGGCGCGGCCAAGGACTACGCCTCGCACCCGATCGACGAGCTGCGCCGCCTCGGCTTCCGGATCACCCTCAACACAGACAACCGGCTCGTCTCCGGCACCACCATGAGCGAGGAGTTCCAGCACATGGCGGAGGCCTTCGGCTACGGCCCGGAGGTCTTCGAGGAGTTCACGGTCGCCGCGCTCGACGCCGCCTTCCTCCCGCTCCCGGAGCGGCAGCGGCTGATCGACGACGTCATCCGCCCGGGATACGCGGCGCTCGCGGCCCGCTAGGCGTACTCAAGGAGCAAGGAGCCCCCTGCCCGGCTTGCCGGGCGGGGGGCTCCTTGCTGAGCCGCCCTACGCCGGTACGAGCGGCCCGCGCGGCACCCCGTCGAACAGGGCCGCCCGGTCGAGCCGGGCCTCGATGACGGCCCGTACCGCCGGCCACTCCTCGTCCAGGATCGAGTAGAAGGCGGTGTTCCGCACGGCCCCGTCCAGGCCCCGCGAATGCGCACGGCGCACGCCCTCGCAGGTGGCGCCGAGCCGTTCGATGGCCGCCCGGGAGCGCACGTTCCGGGCGTCGGCACGGAACGAGATCCGCCGTACGCCCCACACCTCGAAGGCGTGGCGGAGCATGAGCAGCTTGGCCTCGGTGTTGATCCCCGTGCCCTGGGCCCGGGGCGAGAGCCAGGTGTTGCCGATCTCGGCCGCGTCGGGCACGGCCGTGAGCGGATCGCCGTACGGCACCCCGGGCACCGAGGGCCAGACCAGCGGTCCCTGCCAGTAGTGGAGCTCCAGGAACCGTGTCGAGCCCACGACCCGTCCGTCGGCGGTACTGACCACGGCGAAGGGGATCGCCCGGCCCGCGGCCTGTTCGGCCAGGGCCCGTTCAAGGTAGATCTCTGCCGCGTCCAGGCTGTGGGGGACGGGCGTGAACGCGTACGTCGTACGGTCCTCGGTGCCGGCCGCGGCGATGGCGGCGGCGTGCTGTGGTGCGAGGGGTTCCAGCCGTACGGTGCGGCCGGACAGCACAACGGGAAGTGGCACGGGGCCTTCGGTCCTTCTAGGAGTGGGGAGCTGCCCCGCACCGACGTCACGGCGCGAAGGCGGAGGCATAGTCTCCGTCCCGCCGCCCGCAGAGTGGGAAAAGGACAGGTAAAGAAAGACCGAAGGTCGCGTGAATCCACCCATCCGGCTGCTACCCCACCCGGCCCTTGACAACGGGCAGTTCCAGCGTTCCCGTGTCCTCCGGCGCGCTGGTGACGGTCACCGGCTTGATCCCCCGGTTGCCGACGTACGCGTCGTCACTGGCCGCGATCACGAACTGGAGGCGGTGGCCCGTCTCGTACCGGTGGACGATGCCCGGCAGCTCGACCGTGAAGGGCCGGGTGACGTCCGGCACCCGCACCGGCGCGACGAGGCGTTCGACCAGCGTCTTGGTGCCGTCCGGCGCGATGTCGTAGATCTTGGCGAAGAGGACCAGCTTGTCGGCGGCGTCGCCGGAGTGCTGAACGCGTTCGGTCTCCGGGGAGACGACCCGGAGCGTCGCCTTCGGGGCGCCGACGACGTCGACGGGCGCGGCGAGCGGGGCGCTGGTCCAGCCGAGGTGGGTGCCCGGGAGGTCGTACGGCCGCGGGTCGGTCAGGCCGATCAGGCCGACGAGCGAGGACTCCGAATGGCTCGTCGGGACCAGCCAGTTCAGGTACTCGCGCGAGCCCCGGGCGACCTTGGCGCGGTTGTCGACGAGCTTGCCGTCCCCGGAGAGGTAGAGCTTCTGGCTGAGCGCCGGGACCGTGCCCGCGGTGCCGTAGCCGCTCTGCCAGTCACGGTAGTAGGCGAACGCGGGCCCCGTGTCGGTGCTCGGGTCGCGCCGCAGGTACCGGGCGAACCAGGCGAGGATGCGCTGTCCGACGTAACTCGTCTCCAGATTGCCCTGCCCGAGGTTCAGCTCGCCCGCAGCCGGGTCGGTGATGCCGCCGCTGTGGCCCCAGGACTGCCAGATCATCCGGGTGTCGACACCCCGTGCCTTCAGCTGCTCGTAGGTGTCCTGGGCCTCGTTGAGGTTGAAGAGGCTGTCGGACTGGCCCTGGACGATGAGGGTCGGAGCCTTGACCTTGTCCAGGTACGAGACCGGCGAGACGCTCCGGGCGAAGTCGAGCATCTTCTTGGTGTCGGCTTCGGGGTAGCGGCCGGAGTTGAGCAGCCGGACGGTGTCGCAGGCGTCGGTGACGAAGTGCAGACAGCCGAGGCTGTTGATCCGGGAAGGGTCGAGGGAGGGGACGAGCAGCGGCTGCCCCTCCCCCATCAGGTAGAAGCCGTTGGCCCACTGCCATTTGAAGACCCCCGGGGTCGCGCGGTCGGCGCTGTTGGGGGCGAGGGAGTAGGCGAGGTCGTTCCAGGTGATGAGCGGGACGAGCGCGTCGAGCCGGGGGTCGGCGGAAGCGGTGGCGAGCTGGATCGCGCCGCCGTAGGAGCCGCCGATCATGCCGACGCGCGGGTCGCCCGCGCCGTCAAGGGTGACGAAGTCGGCGCGAGTGCCGTCGTCGGCGGCGCGGGTGCCGCCGAGGAAGTCGAGGAGCCGGGCGGCGGCCTGACCGTCGATGCGGGGGTCGTCGAGGGAGATCAGGCAGCCGGTCCTGCCGAAGCCGAGCCCGGAGTAGACGAGTCCGACGTAGCCCCGGGCGGCGAACGCCTTGCCAATGGCGTCGGTGGACCCGTCCGCTTTGCTCCCGCCGAAGCCGTTGGTGGCGAGCACGGCGGGAGCCGGGTGCGCGGCGTCCACTCCGGCCGGTCGGTAGAGATCGGCGTCGACCGTGCACGTACGCCCGCCCGCCTCTACCGTGAAGGTCAGCGGGGTGACGGTGTACGGGACGGTCTCGGCACCGCGCGCCGGACCGGCGAGCGCGAGGGGCGCGGCCACCGCCGTACTCGCGGCCAGGGCAAGGAGCTTGCGGGACAGCGGTAGCGCACGGGACACGGACACGGGGACCTCCACGCTGAGGATTACCGACTGGTAAGTACCGAGCGGGGCCCATGGTGTGACACGTGTCAGAGTGCGTCAACGCGTCTGACAGATGTCATTGACGGAGATTCAGTGAAGGTACGGTCGGCTTCCTGACCGCTCAGGCCAGCGCAGGTATGTCCAGCGTGAGCGTCGCCGACTCCGCGTCCAGGACGCCCGGCACGCCCAGCGGGAAGGTGAGTGCCGTCTCGCTGTGGCCGAAGCCCAGCTCCTCCACCACCGGGACGCCGAGTCCGCCCAGCCGGTCGGCGAGCACCGCCCTGACCTCGTCGTAGGGGCCGCACTCCGCCCAGGAGCCCAGGGCGATGCCGGCGACCCCGTCCAGCCATCCGGAGCGCAGCAGTTGGGTGAGCATCCGGTCGAGGCGGTACGGCTCCTCCCCCACGTCCTCCAGGAGCAGCAGGCCGCCGGCGGCCGAGGGCCGGGCGTGCGGGGTGCCGAGGTCGGCGGCGAGCAGGCTCACGCAGCCGCCGAGGGTGACGCCGTGGGCCCGGCCCGGCGCCAGCGGGCGGGCGGTGTCCAGGCCGAGGGTCCGGACGGACTCGGGCTCGAAGAGCGTGGCCCGCAGGGACTCCTGGGTGCGGGCGTCCTTCAGGAACGTGGCCGCCGCGACCATCGGCCCGTGCAGGGTGGCGAGGCCGGTGCGGACGGCGAACGCCTCGTGCAGGGCGGTGACGTCGCTGTAGCCGACGAACACCTTGGGCCCCGCGGCCCGCATCGCCGCCCAGTCGACGAGGTCCACCATCCGCTGGGCTCCGTAGCCGCCCCGGGCGCAGATCACCGCGGAGACGCCGGGGTCGCACCAGGCCTCCTGGAGGTCCCGGGCCCGGCCCTCGTCCGTACCGGACAGGTATCCCAACTCCGGGTGCCCGTCCAGGACATGGGGAGCGACCACCGGGTCGAGGTCCCAGCCGCGCAGGATGTCGAGGCCCGCCGCGAGCCGGTCCTCCGGGATCGGCCCGCTGGGTGCGACGACGGCGACCCGGGCGCCGGGGCTCAGTCGCGGGGGCCGGGTGAGCGGGGACGCGGTCACTTCTTCAGCTCCAGGAGGGGTACGTCGGCCCGGGCGATGCCGAAGGTCTGGGCGTACAGGGAGAGTTCGGCCTCGAGAGCGCGGGCCATCGTCTCCGCCCGCCGGAAGCCGTGGCCCTCGCCCTCGAAGGCGATGTAGGCGTGCGGGATCCCCCGGCCCGCCATGCGCGCGAGGAACCGCTCGGCCTGGGCCGGCGGGCAGATCACGTCGTCCAGGCCCTGGAGCAGCAGGAAGGGCGCGGAGATCCGCTCGACGTGGGCGAGGGGTGAACGCTCCTTGTAGCGGGCCGGCACCTCGGCCAGCGGGCCGACGAGCGACTCCAGGTACTGGGATTCAAAGTCGTGGGTCTCGTCGGTGGCCCAGCCGAGGAGGTCGAGGATGGGGTAGATGATCGTGCCGCAGGCGTAGACGCCGGTGGTGACGAGGGAGGCCGCGGCGGTCCAGCCGCCCGCGCTGCCGCCCCGGACGGCGAGCCGCGCCGGGTCGGCGGTGCCCTCGGCGGCGAGCGCCTCGGCGACGGCGGCGCAGTCCTCCACGTCGACCACGCCCCACTGCTCGCGCAGCCGTTCCCGGTACTCCCGTCCGTAGCCGGTGGAGCCGCCGTAGTTGACCTCGGCGACGCCGATGCCCCGGGAGGTGAAGTAGGCGATCTCCAGGTCCAGGACGAGCGGGGCGTGCCCGGTCGGTCCGCCGTGCGCCCACACCACGTAGGGCGGCAGCTCCTGGCCGGGTGCGATCCGGTCGGGGCTGTGCGGCGGGTAGACGTGGGCGTGGATCTCGCGGTTGTCGGGCCCGGTGAAGGTACGGATCTGAGGCTCGGGGTAGTACGACGGATCGACCGGGTCGTCGTGGGCCGAGCCGATGACCCGGGCCCGGCCGGTACAGGTGTCGAGCTCCACGACCTCGTACGCGCTGCGCGGGCTGGCGGCGACGCCGACGACCCGGGCGCCGTGCACGGCGAGGGTGGCGGCCCACTCGGTCCAGGGGCCGGCGGCGTCGACGAGTTCGCCGCTGTCGGGGTCGAGTATCCCGAGCGCGGTGGCGCCCTTGCCGTGGATGACGGCGACCAGGCCGTTCTCCAGGGGCTGGAACCAGCTGAGGCCGATCTTCCAGAGCGGTCCGCCGAACTCCTCAGGGCGCGGACACAGGGCGACCGGCTCGCCGCCTCCGGTGTCCGCGCGGTAGAGGTTCCACCAGCCGCTGCGGTCGCTGACGTACAGGAGTTGTCCGTCGGCCGTCCAGCCGACCTGCGGCACCGACTCCTCGGGGCCGCCGGCGACGGTCCGCGCGTCCTGGAATGTGCCGTCGGGCGCGACGTCGGCGAGGATCACCTCCGTGCCGCCCCAGGGCATCCGGGGATGGTCCCAGCCGATCCAGGCCGCCTGGCGTCCGTCCGGGGAGAGGCGGGGTCCGGTGACGAACCGGTGCCGCCCGTCGGAGAGTTCGCGCACGGCGCTCCGGTCCTCGGCGGCCGATCCGTCGAGGGGCACGGCGGCGAGGACGCGGCGCACGTCGGTGGGTGCGGGACCGGTGAACTCCTCCAGGACGCACCAGACTTCGCCGCGCTCGGGGTGGATCACGGGGTCGGCCCAGCGCAGTCCGCCGCCGACGGCCGAGAGCGGGGTGAGCGGCCGCGGCCCGGCCGCGGTTCCGGGGCGGTCAGTGTCCGTATCGGGCTCGTACGCGTACAGCCGCTGGTCGGGGAAGTGGCTGAACACCACGAGCGGCCCGTCGTCCGCGCGCGCCACGCCTCCCCAGGGCTGTCCGCCGTACTCGATCACCCGGCTGCGGACGTTCCAGGGGGCGGGGAGCACCGACTCCTCGGTGCCGTCGGCCCGCCGGCGTACGAGCGCGCGCCGGCCGCCCTCGGTGGGGCGGGGCGCGGTCCACCACACCTCGTCCCCGACGACGCCGACGTACTCGGGGCGCCCGTCGTGGCGGGCGGCCAGCGCGGCGTCGATGGGGGAAGGCCAGGTGCCGTAGGCGCCCGTGGGTACCATCGCGAGTTCCTTTACGCGGACTTGCACGAACCGAACGAGATTTACGCGGACTTCAGGTAGTGGTCGAGCACGCGGACGCCGAAGTGCAGGGCGTCGACGGGGACGCGCTCGTCCACTCCGTGGAACAGCGCTCCGTAGTCGAGGCCCGGGGGCAGCTTCAGTGGGGAGAAACCGTATCCGGTGATGCCGAGCCGGGAGAACTGCTTGGCGTCGGTCCCGCCGGACATGGCGAACGGGACGACGTGTCCGGACGGGTCGAAGTGCTCGACGGCGGCCCGCAGTCGGGCGAAGGTGGGCGAGTCGACCGGGGCCTCCAACGGGACCTCGCGGTGGTGGAACTCCCACTCCACGTCCGGCCCGGTGAGCCGGTCCATCGTCTCGGCGAACTCCTCCTCGCCGCCCGGCAGCATCCGGCCGTCGACATAGGCGACCGCGTGCCCGGGGATGACGTTGACCTTGTAACCGGCGTCCAGCATCGTCGGGTTGGCGCTGTTGCGCACGGTCGGCTCGACGAGGGCGGCGGCCGGGCCGAGCTTCTCCAGAAGCACGTCGACGTCGAAACCGGGCGCGCTCACGTCCGTCTCGATGCCGTGGAGCGCGGCGAGTTCGGTGAGCGCGGCCCGTACGGTCGGGGTGAGGCGGACGGGCCAGCAGTGGGCGCCGATCCGGGCGACGGCCTCGGCGAGGCGGGTGACCGCGTTGGCCGTGTTGACCTTGGAGCCGTGGCCCGCCCGGCCGTGCGCGGTGAGCTTGACCCAGGCGGTGCCGCGCTCGCCGGCGGCGATCGGGTAGAGCGTCATCCCCGGCTGCGGGTGGAAGCTGAACGCCCCTGCTTCGCTGATGCCTTCCGTACAGCCCTCGAAGAGCCCGGGGTGCTCGCCGGCGAGGAAGCCCGAGCCGTCCTCGGCGCTGGCCTCCTCGTCGGCGGTGTAGGCGAGGACGATGTCCCGGCGTGGCCGGATGCCCTGGCGCGCCCAGGCGCGGACGACGGCGAGGACCATCGCGTCCATGTTCTTCATGTCGACGGCGCCGCGGCCCCACACCACGCCGTCGCGCACCTCGCCGGAGAAGGGGTGGACGGCCCAGTCGGCGGGCTCGGCGGGGACGACGTCGAGATGGCCGTGCACGAGGAGGGCGTCGGCGGACGGGTCGGTGCCCTCGATGCGCGCGACCACGTTGGTGCGGCCGGGGGTCCGCTCCAGGAGGGTGGGCTCCAGGCCCGCGGCGGCGAGGCGCTCGGCGACGTACTCGGCGGCGGGCCGCTCCCGGCAGTCCCCGCCGCCCTTGTTGGTGGTGTCGATCCGGATCAGCTCGGAGGTGAAGGTCACCACCTCGTCGAGCGCCGTGGCGTCCACCGTCTGGATCGGCTCAGCCATACTGCTCCTCCACCGCTGCGGAGACGATCGTGGTGACCGCCTTGAACGTACGAATGCCCTCGCACATCGTCTCGCTGGTGTACGCGACCCGGCGCTCGCCACTCCGCGCCAGTCCGGGCACGACGGTGGCGGCGGCCGCGAGATGCTCGGCGTCGAACTCCAGCTCGACCGTGAACGGTCCGCCGAGCACTGGATCGTGCCGTACGGCGAGGGCGGTGGCGGCCTTCGCCGCGGCCCGGATCTCGCTCGCCGTACGCTTCGGGGTCCGGCACACCGCCGCGTACCGCGAGACGTGGTCCTTGACCGCGACCTTGTGCGCCTCGGGCGCGTACCCGAGGGCGTCCTCGCAGGTCAGGTCGTCGCCGGTGACGAGGACGACGGGCACTCCGTACTCCGCCACGACGTGCGCGTTGAGCAGCCCCTCGCTCGCCCGCTCACCGTTGAGCCAGACGCCGGTGATGGAGTTGGCGAGATAGGTGTGGGCGAGGACGCCCTCGGCGCCCGCGCCGGTGTGGTAGCCGACGAAGGCGATGCCGTCGACGTCCCCGTGCTGCACCCCCTCCACCATGGAGAGCGACTTGTGGCGCCCGGTGAGCATCTCGGCGCGCTCGTCGAGCCGTTCGAGGAGGAGGTTCCGCATGGTCCAGTGCGCCTCGTTGATCAGCACCTCGTCGGCGCCGCCGTCGAAGAAGCCGAGGACCGCCGCGTTGACGTCCGAGGTGAACATGGACCGGCACCGCTCCCACTGGGGTGTCCCGGGCAGCACGTCGGCGGGCCAGGTGACGCCGGTGGCGCCCTCCATGTCGGCACTGATCAGGATCTTCATCTCGCTCCCGGTGTCCTCGACGCAGCCCCACCTTAAGTGCGAAGGGGAACCCGGCAAAGAGCGACAGGGTCAGGACAGGCGGAGTCGCACCAGGTCTCCCTTCGTTCCGCCCGCGAGGACCTCGATCCGGACTCCGCCGTCCGGGTCGGTGAAGGTCCGGCCCGGCCTGTACGCCGCCAGGTCGAGCGAGGTGCAGCCGGCGGGCGGGGTGGCGTCCGGGTTGCCGTTCAGGATCCGGACCGGGCCCTCGCCGGTCGGGGTGGACGAGTCGACCTTGTAGACGAGGACCCCGGTGGAGCAGGCGGACCGGTCGTTGCCCTCGGCGCGCCGGGACTCGACGACGTACGCCGTGGTCTCGCCGGTGCGCAGGACGGCGATCTTGGTGCCGCCGGGGCGCTCCACGGGGGTCAGGCGGATTGTGCGCTGTCCGGGTGCGGACAGCGCGGACAGGCAGACGACCTGGTCGTCGCGGGTCCAGCCGAGCTTCCAGGAGTGCCAGCCGAGGTACTGCGGGGCGTGGCCGGCGATGTTGCCCATGACGTCCCAGCCGCCCGCGTACTGGTGCGTGGCGCCCGTGAAGGAGTACAGGTCGGGCAGGCCGAACGTGTGGCCGGTCTCGTGGGCAACGACCTTGTGGCCCCAACGCCGCATGTCCTGGCCGAAGGTGACGGCCCATTTGAGGCGCGTGCCGTCGGCGGTCACGCCGGTTCCGGCGGGGTCGTAGAGGTAGGTCGGGGAGAACGGGATCGCGGTGGCCGCCCGGGTGGGGACGACGTAGACCATGTCGTAGCGGGAGAAGTCCGCGTACGGGTCGGCGGCCTCGATCGCGTCGCGCACGTACGCCTCGTGGGCCTCGAAGGTGAGGCCGCGCTGGAATCCGTACGAGACGGAGTCCGCCGGCATGCGGATCCAGCGGTGCAGGGAGCTGAGGGTGAGTTCGGCGCGGCCGTGGCTGGCCGTCCGCATCCAGTCGGCGGCGGGGGCGAGCTGGGCGGCGTAGGCATGGGTGGGGTCGGTGGTGGCGTCGGCCTGGGCGTCGGGGAAGTCCACGAAGAGGGTCAGGACCCGGCGGGCTCCCGTGGAGGGCTGGAACTGTACGGGGTCGGTGTCGTGGCCCTCGTCGGTCCAGCCGGTCCTGCCGGGCAGCGCGCAGTCGGCGGCGGGGGCGGGGAGCGGCTCCGCCTGCGCGGTGGGTGTGGTCAGGAGGGCGAGGCAGGAGGCGGCGGTGACAAGAGCGGCGGCGAGGCGGGACTTCGGAGCAGGCATGTGCGGGTCTCCCGTCGGAGGCTCGGGGGCTCGGGGACTGAAGGGGGTGTCACGCGCGGCCGGCGGCCAGGTCCATCAGGCGGGACAGGACCCGGCCGCCGGAGACGTGGACGCCGTCGTGCTCCCACTCGTTGGTGACCCAGACCCGGCTGGAGCCGACCGCGCGTGCCGTGCTCAGGGAGAGGCCCGCGTCGACGTACATGTCGTCGTGGTAGACGACCGCAGCGAGGGGGACCCGGTTCGCGGCGAGGCGGTGCGGTTCGTACAGGGGTGGCCAGTCGGTGCGTGCGGCGAGCAGGTCGGCGGCGTCGGCGAAGGGGCGCAGGCCCCTGATGTCCCGGAACATCCAGGGGTACATCATTTCCCCGGTGAGGAGGAGCGGGTCCGCGTCCTCGGAGAATTCGGGGAAGTCGGCGAGCGCCCGGGAGGCCGCCCAGCCGGTCGGGCCGGCCCCCTGCCCGTACAGGGTCTCCTGCAGGACGGCGAAGAGCGGGTTGTCGGTGAAGCCGGTGAGGGTCATCACCTGATGGAGGAAGGTGTCGGTCAACTCACCGTGCGCGTCGAGGGCTTCGTCGAGCAGCCAGTGGACGCGCTCGAATCCGTCGCCCATGCCGAGCGCGAGGCCGAGGGTGCGCAGGCGGCGGGGTGTGAGCCGGTCGCCGTCCGGGAGGCGGACGTCAGTGGCCGCGAGGAGGTCGGCGATCTTCCTGAGGAGGGGCGCGTCGTCGGGGTAGCGGGCGTAGAAGTCGAGGACCCGGTCGCGTACGCGGGGGTAGGTGCGGGCGTACACGTCGTCGGCGGTGGCGGTGAGGCCGGGAAGACCCCCGGTGACGTGGCAGGCCCGCAGGCCCTCGGGGGCCTGGGAGAGGTAAGTGAGGGTGAGGAAGCCGCCGTAGCTCTGGCCGAGCGTCTCCCAGGGGGTGTCACCGCAGAGCCTGCGGCGGATGAGTTCCGCGTCGGCCACGATCGAGTCGGCGCGGAAGTGGGCGAGATGGGCGGCGAGTTGCCCCGGCGACGTGAAGCGCGCGGCGGACCGGGCGGTGACCGGGCTTGAGCGGCCGGTGCCGCGCTGGTCGAGGAGCAGGACCCGGTGGGTCTTCAGCGCCTGGTCCAGCCAGCCGGGTGAACCGGCTGACGGGCGGGGCGACTTGCCGCCTGGTCCGCCCTGGAGGTAGAGCAGCCAGGGCAGTTGCTCGCCCGTGCGGGCCGGATCGACGACCTCGCGTGCGAAGAGCTCGATGGCGGGCCCGTCGGGGGCGCGGTGATCGAGGGGAGCGGCGAAGACATGATCGACGGTTGCGTACGCGGGGTTCATCCGATCCTTCCCGTTACGGCATGCCCATTTATGGCATGTGACATTGCATAGCTCATCGAAGTCGGCCCCCGGTTCCGAGGAGCCACTGTCACCCGGCGGTGTCCGACGCCCGCTCGCTCTTGGCCCAGAGGGAACGGACGTGACCCAGGTGCCTCTTCATGCACTTCTCCGCGCCCTTGGCGTCACCCGCGAGCATCAGGTCGAGGAGCTCCAGGTGCTCCTCGGCCGAGGGGATCAGCTCGCCGCGCTCGTCCAGCGCGGTGAGCCCGTACAGCCGGGACCGCTTGCGGAGTTCACCCACGGTCTCGACGAGCCGTTCGTTGCCCGCGAGGCCGAGGAGCGTGAGGTGGAACCGCCGGTCGGCCTCGAGGTACCCGATGAGGTCGTGGTCCCGTGCCGCGCGCACGATCTCCTCGGCGACCGGTCGCAGCGCCTCCAGATCCTCACGGGCGGCGGTCCGGGTGACCCGGCCGACGACGGGGATCTCGATGAGCGCGCGGATCTCGGTGTACTGGTCGAGGTCGCGCTCGTCCACCTCGGTGACCCGGAACCCCTTGTTGCGGACCGGCTCGACCAGGCCCTCGCGCGCCAGGTCGAGCATCGCCTCGCGGACGGGGGTGGCGGAGATGCCGAAGTCCTCGGCCAGCGTCGGCGCGGAGTACACCACGCCGGGCCGCAGTTCGCCCGAGATCAGGGCGGCGCGCAGGGCATGGGCGACCTGGTCGCGCAGCCTTTCCACGGAGGCGTTGAGGTCGCGGTGGATCAGGTGCCCCATGGCGGTGGTGGTCCCTTCGTTCGTTCTTCGACCACCACCGTACAATGTCACGTTGCTCCCGCAGGTGACAGGGTGTACGTGCGACTCGACGTGTAGAAGTCCAGCGCTGCCCGGCCCTGCTCGCGGGGCCCGTGGCTGGACGCCTTCGCCCCGCCGAACGGGAGGTGGAAGTCCACGCCGCTGGACGGGGCGTTGATCCGGATCATCCCGGTGTCGAGCGCGTCGAGGCCGTGCAGGGCCGTGTTCAGATCGGCCGTGTGGACCGAGGCGACCAGGCCGTACGGCACCGAGTTGGTGATCCGTACCGCGTGGGCGAGGTCGTCGGCGGACAGCAGGGCCGCGATCGGGCCGAAGACCTCCTCGTGAAGGAGCGGGTGTTCCGGGGAGACCTTCTCGACCAGGGTCGGGGTCGCGTACCAGCCCGGCCCGGACGGCAGGGTGCCGCCGGCGAGCGCCGGCAGCCCCTGCCACGCTTCGCCGACCCGGTCGCGGGCGCGCGCGTCGATGAGCGGGCCACACACGGTGGCGGGGTCGGCCGGGTCGCCGACCGGGACGGCGCGGAGCGCCTCGGTGAGCGCCTCGCGCAGGGGCGGCAATGCGCTGCCGACGGCGATCACCCGGCTCGTGGCGGTGCACTTCTGTCCTGCGAACCCGGCGAGGGCGGCGGCGATGTGGGCGGCGGCCTGGTCGATATCGGCGTCCGGCAGCACGATCGCCGCGTTCAGGCCGCCCATCTCGGCCTGGACCGGGACGCCCCGGGCCGTGGCGTACGCCGCCACGGCCCGGCCGACGGCGGTCGAGCCGGTGAAGGAGACGACATCGGCGGCGGAGACGAGCGCGTTGCCCTCGGTCGCTCCGCCGGGCAGGACGGTGAACACCCCCTGGGGCAGAGCCTTTTCGACGATCTCGGCGAGGCGCAGCGCGCACGCGGTGGCCTCGGGGGCCGGCTTGAGGACGACGGTGTTGCCGACGGCGAGCGCCGGGGCCGCCTTCCAGCTCGGGATGGCGAAGGGGAAGTTCCAGGGTGTGATCAGCCCCGCCACGCCGTGCGGGCGGCGCCGGGTCAGGAGGAGTCCGGGGCCCGCCGCGGTGTCGTGGACGGCTCCGGTGGACTCGAAGGGGGCCTGGGCGTAGTAGCGCCAGACAGCGACGGTCCGGGCAACCTCCGCCCTCGCCTCGGTGAGCGGCTTGCCCACCTCGCGCACGGCGAGCGCCGCGAGTTCGGGCCCGGCGGCCTCGACGGCCGCCGCGACGGCGCCGAGGCCGGCGGAGCGGGCCGCCGCCCCGCCGTGCAGCCAGTCGGTCTGGGCGGCGCGGGCCCGTTCGACGGCGTCGGCCGCCGCGAACGCGCCGGGCGCCGGGATCCGCAGCAGTACGTCGGCCGGATCGGCGGGATTGCGGGAGGTGAGGGTCGTGACGCCCGTGGGATCGGTGAGGTCGGTGGTCACAGGAGGAAGCCTCCGGGGAAGGGGTCGTCCGGGTCGAGGAAGTACTGCGCCGTACCGGTGATCCAGGCCCGGCCCGTGACGGTCGGAATGACCGCGGGCACCCCGCCGACCTCGGTCTCGGCGACGAGCCTGCCGGTGAAGCTCGTACCGATGAAGGACTCGTTGACGAAGTCGCGGTCGAGCGGCAGCTCGCCGCGGGCGTGGAGTTGGGCCATCCGGGCCGAGGTGCCGGTACCGCACGGGGAGCGGTCGAACCAGCCGGGGTGGATGGCCATGGCATGGCGGGAGTGGCGGGCGTCGGAGCCGGAGGCCGCGAGGTACACGTGCTTCACGCCGGCGATCTCCGGCCGCTCCGGGTGGACGGGCCGGTCCGGGGAGGCGTTGACCGCCTCCATGATCGCGAGGCCCGCGGCGAGCAGCTCCTCCTTGCGGGCCCGGTCGAACGGCAGCCCCAGGGCGTCCAGTTCGACGAAGGCGTAGAAGTTGCCGCCGAAGGCGAGGTCGTAGGTGACCGTTCCGTAGCCGGGAACGGTCACCTTGCGGTCAAGGCCGACACAGAACGCGGGCACGTTGGTGAAGGTGACCGACTTCGCCGCGCCGTCCTCCACCCGTACGTCGACGGCGACCAGGCCGGCCGGGGTGTCGAGGCGGACGGTGGTGACCGGCTCGGTCACCGGCACCATGCCGGTCTCGACGAGGACGGTGGCGACGCCGATCGTGCCGTGTCCGCACATCGGCAGCAGCCCGGAGACCTCGATGTAGAGCACGCCGTAGTCGGCATCGGGCCGGGTGGGCGGCTGGAGGATCGCGCCGCTCATGGCGGCGTGCCCCCGGGGCTCGTACATCAGGAGCGTCCGGAGGTGGTCCAGATGCTCGATGAAGTGCAGCCTGCGCTCGGCCATGGTGGCGCCGGGGATCACCCCGACGCCTCCGGTGATCACGCGCGTGGGCATGCCCTCGGTGTGCGAGTCGACGGCGTGGAAGACATGACGCGTACGCACGGGGCTTCCTTTCGGTGGAGGACCGGGTCGTGTGCCGTGGTGGACGGCTGAGGGGTCAGTGGTGACCGTTGGCGACGGCCTTCTCGGTGGCGGTCCGTACGCGGGCCTCGGTCTCGCCCGTGAGCGGGAGGCGCGGCGGGCGGGTGGGGCCGCCCCGGCGGCCGACGATGTCCATGGACAGCTTGATCGACTGGACGAACTCGGTCTTCGAGTCCCAACGCAGCAGCGAGTGAAGGGACTTGTAGAGCGGCAGAGCGGTGGCCAGGTCGCCGGCGACCGCGGCGTGGTACAGCTCGGCGCAAGTGGCCGGGAGCGCGTTGGGGTACCCGGCGATCCAGCCCACGGCACCGGCCACGGCCAGTTCGAGGAGGACGTCGTCGGCACCGATCAACAGGTCGAGTTCAGGGGCGAGTTCGGCGATCTCGTACGCCCTGCGGACGTCGCCGCTGAACTCCTTGACGGCGACGATGCTGCCGTCCTCGTGCAGCCGCGCAAGCAGCTCGGGGGTGAGGTCGACCTTGGTGTCGATGGGGTTGTTGTACGCGACCACCGGCACCCCGGCCCTGGCCACGTCGGCGTAGTGGGCGCGCACGGCCGGTTCGTCGGCGCGGTAGGCGTTCGGCGGCAGGAGCAGCACGGAACCGCAGCCTGCTTCGGCCGCCTGCTCCGCCCAGCGACGGGACTCGGCGCTGCCGTAGGCGGCGACGCCAGGCATGACCCGCGCCCCGTCGCCCGCCGCCTCGACTGCGGTGCGGACCACGTGAGCCCGCTCCTCGTCGGTGAGGGTCTGGTACTCGCCGAGCGAGCCGTTGGGGACGACTCCGTCGCAGCCGTTGTCGATCAGCCAGCGGACGTGCTCGGCGTAGGCGTCGTGGTCGACGGAGAGGTCGTCCCGCAGGGGAAGGGTGGTGGCGACCATGATGCCGCGCCAGGGGGTGGCGCTGGTCCAGGAGGTGGCGGTCATGTCGACGAACCTTTCTGTATCGTGTGACATTTTATTGGGGGTTCCCCGGCGCCCACAAGGGGTGGGGAGCGCCTAGGACTGTTCGGACTCGGGTGTCTCGGGTGTCTCGGGTGTCTCGTCGGCCTCGCCGAGTGCAGCCAGCGCCGACAGTGGGACCGGCACCGCGAACGGACGCCGCTCGGCCGGGGGTTCGACGGCCGCGCCGTCGCGCGCCGCGAGGCAGGCCACGGCCGTCCCGCACATGCGTCCCTGGCACCAGCCCATGCCGGCCCGGGTGAACAGCTTGACCGTCCGCGCGTCGCGCGCCCCCAGCTCGGCGACCGCCTCGCGGACCCGCCCGGCGGTGACCTCCTCGCAGCGGCACACGTCCGTGTCGTCGGTCAGCCAACCCGGCCACCCGGACCCGGGCGCGTGGGCGGCGGCCATGACCTCGGCGAAGGCCCGCATCCGGTCCCGGCGGCGGCGCAGTTCGCGTACCCGGCTGCCGGGAACGTGTGTCCCCCGCACCCGGACCGCCACCGCGACCCCGGCCAACTCACCCTCTGCGCGAGCCAGTTCGGCTCCCCCTACCCCTCCGGTCTCACCGGCCGCCCACAGACCGCGCACCGAGGTCTCCTGAAGACCGTCCAGAGCGAGGGCCAGGGTGCCGTCCGGCAGGGGGCGAGTGGCGCAGCCGAGCGTCGTGGCCAGTTCGATCTGGGGAACCAGTCCGTGCCCGACGGCCAGCGCGTCGCAGGCGATCCGCCGGCCCGACCCCCGTACGGGCCGCCAGTCGCGGTCGAGACGCGTGACGGTGACGGCCTCCACCCGGTCGGTGCCGTGCACCTCGGTGACGGCGCTGCGGGTCCGCAGCCGTACGCCGTGCCGCAGCAGCGCCGCGCCGTGGACCAGCGCCTCGGCGGCCTTGTGCGGGTTGGTCACGAGCGCCCGGGGACTGCGGGCGTACCGCAGATATCCGGACGCCTCCACCACGGCCGGCACCCGCGCCCCCGCCGCGGCCAGCGACGAGGCGACCGCGAGGAGCAGCGGACCGCTGCCCGCGACGACGATCCGCCGACCGGGAAGGACCAGGCCGGACTTGAGCATGGCCTGCGCTCCCCCGGCACCCACGACGCCGCGCAAGGTCCAGCCGGGAAACGGGAGTTGACGCTCGTACGCTCCGGTGGCGAGCAGCACGGCGCGCCCCCGCACCCGGACGGGCCGTTCCTCGGCCGCGTCCGGCCCGGTGACGGCGTGCACCGTCCACGGGCCGTCGACGGCCGCATCGGCGTCCCTGGTCACGCTCCATACGTGGTGCCCGGCCAGATGGGTCACGTCACTGGCCGCCAGCCGCCGGCGCAGGTCGCGGAAGGCCGACCAGTCGTGGTGCAGCGCCTCGGGCCGTGCGGCCCCCAGAGCCGGTGCGGGATGCCGGTAGAACTGCCCGCCCGTCTGGGCCGAGGCATCCACCAAGGCGACGGACAGGCCGAGTTCGGACGCGGCGACGGCTCCCGCGATTCCGGCGGAGCCCGCGCCGATGACGAGAAGATCGTACGGCTCAAAAGGTTCACACCCCGAGGCGGTCATGGCCGTGTCCTTCCTGGGTGGTGATCGCGTCGCCTGGCCGGGCGGGGACGAGGCAGGCCCGGCGGTTGGGCTCGCCGTTGACGGTGGCGAGGCAGTCGTAGCACTGGCCGATGCCGCAGAACGCTCCCCGTGGGCGCCCGCCGATCCGGGTGGTGCGCCAGGCGAGGATTCCGGCCGCCCAGAGGGCGGCGGCGACGGACTGGCCGGGCAGGGCGGTGATCCGACGGCCGTCGAAGGTGATCTCGAACGGCGGGTCGGACTGCGCGCCGACCAGGTCGGCGGGGGTTCGGGCCACGGGGCCCCTCCTCTCGGGTGGGTTCAGACGGAGGTCGACGCACATCGCGTCAGACGGAAGTCGACGCGCATCTCGTCAGGCGGACGTCGACGCGAATCGCTCGGGCCTGAACGGCCCGATGTCGAGCGGTGGTTCGCCCCCGGTGAGGCAGTCGGCGACGATCAGCCCCGTGACCGGCGCGAGGCCGATCCCCGCCCCCTCGTGTCCGCAGGCGTGCAGCAGACCGGGGACGCGCGGGTCCGGGCCGATCGCGGGCAGGTGATCCGGCAGATAGGGGCGGAAGCCCGCGTACGTCCGGAGCGCCCGCACCCCGGCGAGCACCGGGAAGAGCCGGGTGGCCCCGGCCGCGAGCCGGCGCAGTACCTCGGTGGAGAGGGTGCGGTCGAAGCCGACCCGTTCCCGGCTGGCGCCGATGAGGACCGGGCCCGCCGGGGTGCCCTCGACCACGGCCGAGGTCTGCAGCGCCGCCGATCCGCTCGCCACGTCCGCCACGTAGTCCGCCGCGTACACCTTGTGGCGCACCAGGCGCGGCAGGGGTTCGGTGACCAGGACGAAGCCCCGGCGGGGCAGGACGGGCAGCTCCACTCCGGCGAGCCGCGCGAGCTCGCCGCCCCAGGTTCCGGCGGCGTTCACCACGTACGGGGCATGGATCTCCCCGGCCGTCGTACGTACCCCGCGCACCTCCCCGGAGGCCCCGGTGAGGATGGCCCGGACCTCCTCGCCGAGCCTGCTGCGTACGGCGCTCCCGTGCGCCGCGCCCGCACGCAGCAGGTGGGCGGCGGCGAGGGCGGGCATGACCTGGGCGTCCTGCGGATAGTGGAAGCCGCCCGCGAGCCCGGGCGCCAGGTGGGGTTCGAGCTCGTGCAGCCGCTCGGCCGGGACCTCCCGGGCGTCGACACCGGCTTTGCCCTGCCCCGCGGCGAAGACGCGCAGGGCGCGCATCCCGTCCTCGTCCGAGGCGACGACGACCCCGCCCTTGGGCTCGTACTCGATGTCCGGCGGGAGCAGTTCGGCCAGCTCCCGCCACAACGCTCCGGAGAGCAGGGCGAGTTCGAGTTCGGGGCCGGGCTCCTTGTCGGAGACCAGGAGGTTCCCCTCCCCGGCCCCCGTGGTGCCGCCCGCGACGGGGCCACGGTCGACGACGGTGACGCTGAGGCCGGCCCGGGCGGCATAGTAGGCGCAGGCCGCGCCGACGACGCCCGCGCCGACGACGATGACGTCCGAGCTGTTTCTCGTGAGCACGTCAGTAATATTTCACATTGCACAGCCTCTCGCCAAGACCCCTGACCCAAGCGGCGCGTCCGGCCGGACACGGATGGGTAACGAGACTCCCGATGGGTTGTCAGTGCAATTTCACATTACTATGTTACCGGTCACATTCCAGCGGCCGTCCTTCGTCGCCCGGCCGGCTGTCCGACTCTGCTCTCGGAGTGATCACTGATGGACACGCGCACCCGTACCGCCCTCGCCACCGCCCTGGTGGCCGCCCTCACCCTCGGAGCGGCCGCCTGTTCCGGCGGGCACAAGGCCGACGACGGCCGGGGAGCCAAGAACCCCGCTACTGCCAACAACGGCGCGGTACTCGGCGGTACGCCGCAGAAGGGCGGCACGCTGACCGTCCTGTCCAACCAGGACTTCACCCATCTCGACCCGGCCCGCAACTGGGTCATGGGCGACATGGACTTCGGCACCCGGCTGCTCTACCGCACCCTGGTGACGTACAAGGCGGAACCCGGCGCGAAGGGCGGGGAGTTGGTCCCCGATCTCGCCGAGGACCTCGGCACCTCCTCCAACGGCGCCAAGACCTGGACCTTCCGGCTCAAGCGGGGGCTGAAGTACGAGGACGGCTCGCCGATCACCGCCCAGGACGTCAAGTACAACGTCGAGCGGTCCTTCTCGCCCGACCTGCCCGGCGGCCCCGACTACGCGGCCCGCTACCTCGCCGGCGCCGAGGGCTACCAGGGCCCGGCCCAGGGCAAGCACCTCGACTCGATCAAGACCCCCGACGACCGCACGATCGTCTTCGAACTGCGCACGCCGTTCGCCGAGTTCCCGTACGCCACCGTCCTGCCGACCTTCGCCCCCGTGCCGAAGGCGAAGGACAACGGCCCCCAGTACGACAACCGCCCGTTCTCCTCGGGCCCGTACAAGATCGAGTCCTACGCCCGCGACAAGCAGCTCGTCCTGGTCCGCAACACCCACTGGGACCCGAAGACGGACACGGTGCGCAAGGCGTACCCCGACAAGGTGGTCGTGACGATGGGCCTGAAGGCCAATCAGATCGACGACCGTCTGATCAGCTCGTCGGGCGCCGACGCCTCCGCCGTGCCCTGGGCCAAGCTGCGCCCCGAGTCCACCCCCAAGGTGCTCACCAAGAACGAGGTCAAGGCCCGGCTGCTCGCCGAGTCCACCAACTGCACCGAGATGGTGCAGATGCACACCGGCCGCGCCCCCTTCGACGACGTCAAGGTCCGGCAGGCCGTGCAGTACGCCCTGGACCGCGAGGCGATCCTGACCGCCTCCGGCGGCCCGGCGCTCAACGACCCGTCCACGGCCCTCATGCCGGGCTCCCTCTTCGACGGCGGGAAGCAGCCCGACACCCTCAAGATCCCCGCGACCGGCGACGTCGAGAAGGCCAAGCAGCTGCTCAAGGAGGCCGGCAAGGCCGACGGATTCGCCACCAGCATCACCGTCTCCAACGGCGACAAAGGCGTCGCCGAGGCCGTCCAGCAGTCCCTGGGCAGGGCCGGGATCAAGGTCACCATCGAGACCGTCGACGCCTCCGCGTTCTACGACACCATCGGCGACACCAAGAACCGCACCGACCTCGTCTACACCGGCTGGTGCCCTGACTACCCCTCCGGCTCCACCTTCCTGCCCTTCGTCTTCGACGGCCGCTACATCAAGGAGAAAGGCAACTCCGGCAACCACTCGCTCTTCCGCGATGAGGCGACCATGAAGCGGATGGACGAGATCGCCGCCATGGCCGACGCCGCGCAGGCCAACAAGGCCTGGCAGCAGCTGGACGGCGAGATCCTCGCCAAGGCCCCGACCGCGCCGGCCGTCGTGGAGCGCATGCCCCTGCTGATCGGTACCAACATCGCCGGAGCCTTCGGCCACACCTCCTTCGGCGGTCAGATCGACTACGCCACGGTCGGCCTCAAGGACCCCTCCAAGAGCAACGACTGAGGCTCCGTCACATGTCCACCACCACCGCACCGCTCGCCACGGGCAGCGGCCCCTGGCAGCTCGCCCGCGCGGAACTGCGCCGCCGCTCCTCCGTGAAGCTCTCGCTCGCCGTGGTCGCGCTCTTCGCGCTGATGGCCGTGGCCGCCCCGCTGCTCAGCGCGCTGGGCGGCTGGGGCCCCGAGGAGTTCGACAAGAGCGCCGTCGACCCCTACCTGGGCGGCCAGCCCATCGGCCCGCTCGGCGGGGTCTCCGCCGAGCACTGGCTCGGCGTCGAACCCGTCACCGGCCGCGACCTGTTCGCCCGGGTCGTGCACGGCGCCCAGGTCTCGCTGCTCATCGCCTTCGCCGCGACCGCGATCGTCGTCCTCGCCGGAACGGCGGCGGGCATCGCCGCCGGGTACTTCGGCGGCCGAACCGACACCGTGCTCTCCCGCCTCATGGACCTGACCATGTCCTTCCCCTCCCTCATCTTCATGATCGCGATGATGTCGGTGGCCCGGGACGTCAACCGGATCCTGCTGATGACCGCCGTCATCGGCCTCTTCGGCTGGCCCGGCATCGCCCGCGTCGTGCGCGGCCAGACCCTCTCGCTCAAGCACCGCGAGTACGTCGACGCCGCCCGCGTCGGCGGATCGGGGCCCTGGCGGATCCTGGTGCGCGACATCCTGCCGGGGGTCGCCGGGCCCGTCATCGCGTACACCACGCTGATCATCCCGGGGATGATCGCCACCGAGGCGGCCCTGAGCTATCTCGGCGTCGGCGTGCGCCCGCCCACCCCCTCGTGGGGCCAGATGATCGCCGAGAGCGTCGCCTACTACGACACGGATCCCATGTACTTCGTCGTCCCGAGCCTCTGTCTCTTCCTCACGGTGCTCGCGTTCACCCTGCTCGGCGACGCGCTGCGCGACATCCTCGACCCGAGAGGAAGCAGCGCGTGATCCTCTACCTCGGGCGCCGGCTCCTCGGCGTGCTCGGCGTCCTGATCGCCATCGCCGCCGTCACCTTCACCATCTTCTACGTCCTTCCCTCCGACCCGGCCGCCGCGGCCTGCGGCAAGTCGTGCAGCGCCGAACGCCTGGAGGCGATCCGCGCCCACATGGGCCTGGACGACCCGCTGTGGCGGCAGTTCGCCGACTTCGTCACCGGCATCTTCACGGGCCGCACCATGGGCAGCGGGCAGTACGCCCTGGCCTGCGACTTCCCGTGCCTGGGCTACTCGTACGAGAGCAGCCAGGGCGTGTGGGACCTGCTCGTGGACCGGCTCCCGGTCTCCGCCTCGCTCGCCCTGGGCGCCGCCGTGATCTGGCTCGTGCTCGGGCTCTCGGCGGGGGTCACCGCCGCCCTGCACAAGGACACCTTCACCGACCGCGCCCTGATGGTCGGCGCGGTCGCCGCCGCCTCGCTGCCCGTCTACTTCACCTCGGTGATCCTGATCTACGGGCTGATCCGAGTGACCGGGCTGCTCCCCTATCCGCAGTACGTGCCCTTCGGCTCCGACCCCCTCGCCTGGGCCTCCAACCTGCTGCTCCCCTGGCTCGCGCTCGCGATCCTGTATGCGGCCATGTACGCGCGGCAGAGCCGCAGTTCGATGATCGAGAGCATGGCGGAGCCGTACATCCGCACCGCCCGCGCCAAGGGGCTGCCGCGTCGCACGGTGGTCGTCAAGCACGGCCTGCGGGCGGGCATGACGCCCATCCTGACCATCTTCGGGATGGACCTGGGCGGCCTGCTCGCGGGCGCGGTGATCACCGAGTCCATCTTCGGCCTTCCCGGCATAGGACGGCTCTTCTACGGCGCCCTGTCCACCGGGGACCAGCCGGTCATCCTCGGGGTCACCCTGCTCGCCGCCACCTTCATCGTCGTCGCCAACCTGGCCGTCGACCTGCTGTACGCCGTCGTCGACCCGCGAGTGAGGTACTGATGGACCCCTCCGCCTCTCTCCTGTCGGTACGGGACCTGACGGTCACCTTCCCGACGAAGCGCGGCCCGGTCCGGGCCGTCGACTCCCTCGCCTTCGACGTGCGGCGCGGCCGGACCCTCGGCATCGTCGGCGAGTCCGGCTCCGGCAAGTCCGTCACGTCGTTGGCCGTCATGGGCCTGCACACCGGCGCCGAGGTCACCGGCTCCGTCACACTGGACGGACGCGAGCTGATCGGCCTGTCCGACCGCGAGCTGAACGGGCTGCGCGGCCGGAAGATGGCCATGATCTTCCAGGACCCGCTCTCCAGCCTGCACCCGTACTACACCGTCGGGGAGCAGATCGCCGAGCACCACCGGGTCCACTTCGGCTCGCGCCGCAGGGCCGCCCGTGAGCGGGCCGTCGAGGCGCTCGCGGAGGTCGGCATCCCCGAGCCGCGGCGCCGGGCCGGCGAGTACCCGCACCAGTTCTCGGGCGGCATGCGCCAGCGCGTGATGATCGCGATGGCGCTGGTCTGCGAGCCGGATCTGCTGATCGCCGACGAGCCGACGACCGCCCTGGACGTCACCGTCCAGGCCCAGATCCTGGAGCTGATCGCCCGGCTCCAGCAAGAGCGGGGGCTCGCCGTCGTCATGATCACGCACGATCTGGGGGTGGTCGCCCGGGTGGCCCACGACGTCCTGGTGATGTACGGCGGGCGGGCCGCCGAACACGCCCCGGTGGACGCCCTGTTCGCGGCGCCCGCCCACCCCTACACCCGCGGCCTGCTCGACTCGCTGCCCCGGCTCGACGACCCGGACGACGCCCCGCTGCGGGCGATCCCGGGCAGCCCGCCGTCCCTGCTCGACCCGGCACCGGGCTGCGCGTTCGCGCCCCGCTGCCCCCGGGCGGCCCAGGGCTCCGAGGAGGAGCGGGCGCGCTGCACGAGCGAACGCCCGCCGCTCGGCGGCCCGGAGGGCCATCAGGTCGCCTGCCACTTCCCCGCGTACGAAGGCGTCACCAGATGACCACGACACCCCAACCCCTGCTCCGCGTACAGGACCTGACGATGACCTTCCCGGGGCGCCGGGCCCGCTCGGCCCCGGTCCGGGCCGTCGACGGGGTCGGCTTCGACGTGGCGGCCGGCGAGACGCTCGGCCTCGTCGGCGAGTCCGGCTGCGGCAAGTCGACCACCGGCCGCATGATCGTCCGGCTCCTGGAGCCGACCGCCGGCTCGGTCTCGTACGACGGACGGGACATCAGCCACCTGTCCCAGCGGGAGCTCAAGCCGCTCCGCCGCGATCTGCAGATGGTCTTCCAGGACCCGCACTCCTCCCTCAACCCCCGGCAGACCGTGGCCCGGATCATCTCCGACCCGCTGCTAGTGCAAGGGAGTTCGGCGACCGAGGCGCGCAAACGGGCCGTGGAGCTGATGGATCTGGTGGGACTCATCCCGGAGCACATCGACCGCTATCCGCACGAGTTCTCCGGCGGCCAGGCCCAGCGCATCGGCATCGCCCGCGCCCTGGCCACCAGCCCCCGGCTCGTCGTCGCCGACGAGCCGGTCTCCGCCCTCGACGTCTCGGTCCAGGCGCAGATCGTCAACCTGATGGAGCGGCTCCAGCGCGAACTCGGGCTCGCGTACCTCTTCATCGCCCACGACCTGTCGGTGGTGAAGCGGGTCTGCGACCGGGTCGCCGTGATGTACCTCGGCCGGATCGTGGAGATCGGTCCGAAGGAACGGGTGTACGCGGCCCCCGCCCACCCCTACACGCGGGCGCTGCTCTCCGCCGTGCCCCTGCCGGACCCCGCGGCCGAGCGGACCCGGGAGCGGATCACGCTGCTCGGCGACCCGCCCAGCCCGGCCGCTCCCCCGCCCGGCTGCACGTTCCATCCGCGCTGCCCGAAGGCCCAGGAGATCTGCCGGGCCGAGGCGCCGTTGCTGCGGATCGCCTCGCCCGGCGAGTCACGTCAGGTCGCCTGTCACTTCCCCGAGGCGGCCTGACGACGTGCCGATGCCCCGGGCCCGCGCGTCGAGCGGGGCCGGGGCATCGGTGTGTCGTCAGGCCGCGCGGGCCGCCCGGTACAGGGCGCTTGCGACGGCGAGGTCCTCCCAGGCCATGCCCACGCTCTTGAAGAGACGCGGGCGCTCCGTCGACGGCGCCCGGCGGCCGTTCACCAGGTCGGCGAGGGTGCCCGCGATGTGGCCCGCGCCGATCGCCCCCTCGGCGGCCGGGATGATCAGGTCACCGGCCTCGCGCAGGGCGGCGGTACGCGCCTCGACGTAGACATCGGACCGGGCCACAAGCGCGGTGTCGGTCTCGCGGGTGGCCGGCTCGTGCGAGCCGACCGCGACGACGGTGGCGTCGGGAGCCACCAGGGTTCCGTCGAAGAGGGGTTCACGGGCTGTGGTGCAGCAGACGACGAGGTCGGCCTTGGACACGTCGTCGGGTGTGCCGGTGCGGCCCGGGACGCCGAGCTTCCGCGCGTATCCGGCCAGGGCGCGCGCCCCGATCGGGTTGCGCGCCACGACGACCGCCTCGGCGACCTCGCGTACGGCGAGGACGGCCTCCAGGTGCCCATAGGCCTGGGGACCGGAGCCGAAGAGGACGAGCCGCAGTGGCCTGACGACCGGTGTCAGATGCCGTACGGCGAGGGCGGAGACGGCCGGCGTGCGCAGCTCGGTCAGGGCAGCGCCGTCGAGGAGGGCGAGCGGCTGCAGGCTCACGCCGTCGAACAGCAGATAGGAGCCGGTGATGCGGGGCAGGCCGGCGGCCGGATTGCCCGGGGCGACACCGGCGATCTTCACGCCGGCGTATGAACCGAAGGCCGCGGGCATGAGCAGGAGTTCACCGGCGGGGACGGGGACAGCGGTGCGGGGCGGTCCGGCCTCGGGGTCGAGTCCGGCGCGCAGGACGTCGGCCAACACCTCGACGGCCGCCGCCGGGTCGAGCAGACGTGTCATGGTCGCGGCGTCGATCTGGAGCAGATGGGTCACAGCAGAAATCCCGTCCCGAGGTCGTCATGGGGGTCGAGGACGAAGGTGTGGGTGCCGGTGCGGTGCGTCGTGCCGGTCACCTCCGTGATCCTCCCGGGCAGCAGGCGGCCGGTGAACACCGTACCGACGACGGACTCGTGGAGCAGGGTGTCCCCCGGGTGCGAGCCGCCCGTCCTCGGCGAGCAGGGCGAGGCGTGCGGAGGTGCCCGAGCCGCAGGGCGAGCGGTCGATCTGCCCGTCAGCGAAGACGGTGACGTTGCGCTGGCGTGGGCCGGAGGGGGTGTCGGGCAGGTCCTCGTACAGGATGACCCCGTACACGTCGTGCGCGGCGAGCGCGGCACGGATCTCCCGCCCGGCGTAAACCAGGGCGGGCAGGGAGGCGCGGCTGACGTCCAGGCCGAGGTCGCGGGCGGCGACGGAGACGTAACAGGCCCCGGAGTGGGCGAGGTCGGCCTCGACGGTGCCACGTCCGGTGGTCACCGGGACCTTGCGCGCGATGACGCGGGTCGGGATGTTGCGGAAGGTGACGCCGGTGGTGCGGCCTCCCGTCCGATGAACCCGCCGTACATTCCCCCGTGTCCGCCCGTGTGGTTCCCGGACCAGGAGGCGGCGCAGCTCGTCGAGCGGTCCGAGCCGTGGTGCGAGGGCGCGGCGCTCGGCGAGGTGTCGCCGGGGATCGGGGCAGGTCCTCGGCGACGATGCGGAAGGGTTCGCCCGCCGTGTGGTAGTCGGTGGTACGGACGACGGTGTGCGGGGTGCTGCTCACGAAGTATGGCCTCCGGGACGGTGTTTCGAGGGTGCCGGGGGGCCGGCCCTCCCCCCGTGGGTGAAGGCCGGCCCGGACGGATGGGGCGGGTCAGCTGCGCAGCGGACCCTCGCAGCTGTAACTCGACGTTCCGGCAATCCTGTTGGACCAGATCTCGACGGGTCCGAAGCTGCAGTTCATGTCGGCCAGGTTGGTGGACGCGGCGCCGGCCCGGTCCAGGATGAAGTAGTCGACCGTCTCGGACATGTCCTTGAAGTTCTGGTCGTCACTCGCCCAGTTGGTCAGGTTGGCGGTGATCCGGCCGGTGCAGACGAAGCGGCGCTTGCCCGGGTCGCCGTTCTCCACGCAGTCGGGGGTGCTGTAGGTGGCGGCGGCGAAGGAGGACTTCACGGACGCGAGCGCCGAGTCGCGCAGCTGGTCGTTGGGCGTGTACGTGGTGTTGGGGACGAACAGGTCGTCGACCTTGGCGATCTGCGCGTCGAGGAAGCGGTCGTAGCCGCGCTGGAGGTAGGTGTCGGAGCTCATCCGCCGGCGCCAGGAGTCGTACGCCCGGACGTCGTTGGCGCGCAGGTGGGTGTACATCTCGCGGAGCAGCGCGGGCCGCTCCGTCCACAGGTACTCGAAGAACGTGCCGGCGTACGCGTAGAAGCGGAAGCCGTCGCCGTCGTAGGTGGCGTTGAGGATCTGCTCCACGGTCATCCGGGGGCCGCCGCCCGCGGTGTCGTTGATGATGCTGCGGACGAGCGACTTGCGGACCGCGATGCCGTCGTCGCGGGTGGCCCCGTCGAAGAACTCGGCCGTGCCCTCGTCCATCGCGGTCGTACGGTCGTCCTGGTACCAGGGTCCCTCGCCGAAGAAGCCAGGGACGGCGAACCGGCCGTTGAGGTAGTGGACGTACTCGTGCCGGAACAGCTCCTCCAGCGTCAGGGACGAGTCCTGCGGAACGCGGCGCTGGTACGTGTAGAAGGTGGCGCCCCGCTCGATGTAGATGCCGCCGTTGTTGGTGCCCATGCCGGTCAGGATGGGGTGGTAGTTCTCGTAGTCGGCGCGGGAGCCGTAGAGCACGATGTTCAGGGTCGTGTTGGGGTCCCCGACGAGTGGCCGGTCGGTGCCGAGGACGCGGTGGAACTGCGCCTTGACCTGCTTGCTGGCGTAGTACAGCTGGTCGACGGTGGCCCGGTCGAGACCGGTGCGGACCTTCATGGCGCCGTTGTCGTAGGTGTACGTGTAGGGGAAGATCTGCTTCTCGATGTCCTCCTTGCACACCCCGTACGGCTTGCACGCCTCGTAGAAGTTGAGCCAGGAGACCACCGAGGCCCACTGCTGGCTACCGCGTCCGAAGGTGTCCACGACCGGGGTGAGCAGGATGCCGAGGTCGGCGACGACGCCGTTCCTGAGGCTGTCGATCTGGCCGAAGCGGCCGTACTCGCTGAGCGCGTCGCGGGCGACCCAGCTGTTGGCGGTGCCCTTGAGGTGCCCGTAGCTCGCGAAGGCCTTGAAGGCGGCGCGGTAGGCCGGGTCGGCGGCGACGGCCGCGTGGAAGGCCGTGTCCTGGTTGCCCGGGTAGACGCCCAGGTAGTTGACCGAGAGCGCGGCGAGCGCGGCTCCCGCCCAGGCGGTGTCCAGGTGGGTGGCGGTGTGGGACGGGTCCATGGTGGCCAGGACCCTTGGTATCAGGCCGAGTTGGTGCTGGCGCAGGCCCGGGGCGCTCGCGGCGTAGAGGGCTTCGCGCAGGGTGTTCGCGTTGGTCCTGGTGACGTCGAAGGTGCGGGCGGCCGCGCCGAAATCGGCGACGGCCTGACGTATCGCGTTCACCGTGGGGGCGTCGCTGGTGTCGATCTCGTCGCGCCCGTAGTCGTGGTACGCGACCGCGTGCAGGTAGGTGAACATCTCCTCCAGGTGGGAGGAGTTCCGGCCGTCGTGGGCGGCGGCCAGGCTCGATATTCGGCGGGCGACGGCCTGCACGTGGGCGTCGGACATGACGGGCGTGAGCCGGGCGTCCCAGGTCCAGATGAGGCCCCGCAGACAGCCGTCGGCGGTGACGGCCGGGTCGGCGAGGAAGTCGGCGAACTGCTCGGGGCCGAGGCCCGTGATCCCGTCGAGCGTGCAGGGGACACCGGCGGCTGTGGTGGTGACGGCGGCGGCATAGGCCCGCGCAGTGGTGACCGCCGGGGCCCGGCCGGGAACGCGGCCGATGGCGAGGCCGCCGGGGGCCGGTGCGGGTCCGAAGGTCTGGCGCGGAGCGCTGCCGAGATGCTCGACCTCGTCGAACGGATTGGCCCCGTGCCCGGCTTCCTGCGGTCCCGCCGCGCCGGGCGCCGGGGCCGGGACGGGGTCCGTGGCGGCGGAGGCGCCGGTCTGACCGGCGGAGGCCAGGAGGGTCATCGCGATCGCGGAGGCGAGCAGGGACGAGCGCACACGTCTGTGGATGGACAACAGAACTCCTGCTGTAGGGGGGTGGCTGTGGGGAGTGGAGCAAGAACTGTTGTGGTTCGCACGGCATGTGACGGATGTTCAGCACGCCGTGTGCGCTGTAACATAGTAATGTGAAATTGCACTGACAACCCCTACAGCCCTATCAATTGCCCCCGCCCGGCAGGAGACCTCTCGCGTTCGCGCTGAAGGTGGCCCGCAGCGTCCGGCCGGGCGGGCAGCCCGCACGCGATCACCGCCCGGCGGAGGCCGAGGGCATCCGGCCGACGAAGGCGCTGGAGGTGGCCGAGAACCCGACCGCGCTACGCGCCGCGATCCTGGCCGACCCGGGCACGGCGGAGGCCGCGCGCGGCGCGCTGCTCGACCGGATGAAGGAGGACCCGGCCCTGCAGACCGAGATGGCGCGGGCCATCGCCCGCACCTCCACGAACCTCCGCGGCGCAGCACTTAGGACCGGCGGCCCGCGTTCCAGCCTGTGAGTTCCGCCGGCCGGTTCGTGATGACCCCGTCCACGCCCAGGCTGTTCAGGGCCTGCCAGCGGGCCGGGGCGTCGACCGTCCAGACGTTCACGGCCACGCCCGCCGCGTGCAGCTCCTGAACCAGCCGCGGGCGGGCGGACAGCGCGGTGTCCGAGACGTTGTACGCGTCGAGGTCCAACTCCTCGGCGAGTCCGACCGGATCGGCGTCCAGGACACCGCGCAGCAGGCCCACCGGCAGTTCGGGCGCCAACTCGCGAACGTACCGCAGCGAGGAAATGTCGAAGCTCTGCACGAAGACCCGGCCGGTCATGTCCTGCTCCCGGACCTCCTGGACGATCCTGGCCACCTCGGCACGGCTGTGGCGGCCCTTGATCTCCAGGAGCAGACGGCCCCCGCGCTCCCGCAGATCCTCCAGTTGGGCGGCAAGGGTCGGGACGCGGGCACCGGCGAAGGCGGGGGCGAACCAGGAACCGGCGTCCAGGGTGTTCAGCTCGGCGGAGGTCAGCGAGCGGATCGGGCCCGTGCCGTCGGTCGTCCGGTCGACGGTGGTGTCGTGGAGGATGTACGGCACGCCGTCCTGGCTGGGCTGGACGTCGTTCTCGATCCACGTGGCCCCGCCGCGACGGGCCACCTCGTCGGAGACCAGGGTGTTCTCCGGAGCGGCGGCGGAGGCGCCGCGGTGGGCGATCACGGTCAGCGGGGCGCCGACCGGGCGGATCCACCGACTCTCCGGGGCCGGAGACGGGGCGGTCCGCGCGGGGCTCGGCGCGGGCCGCGAGGGCGGAGCCGCCACGACGAATGCGGTCGCGAGCGCCGCCACGGCGACGGACACCGCGACGAGACCGGTCGTCCGGCGCCGGCGCGACCGGGGGGCCGGTTGTGGAGCGTCTCTCATGACAGACCACCCTAGTGCTGCGCCGCGCACGTTCGTGGAGGGGGTTGGTCAGGCTGCCTTGCGCGGGGTGCCTTCGCAGGTCCACCGGTGGGGCCTCGCGGTCTCGTTGTACCCGATCGTGTAAGCCTCGAGCTTCTCGATCAGGTCGTCGCGGCTGGCGAAGTCGCCGTCTTGCAGGACCCGGCGGGTCAGGGCGGAGAAGAACAGTTCGACCTGGTTGAGCCAGGAGGCGAAGGTCGCCGCGTCGTTGCGGGTGATGACCTCGGTGAGTACCTCGCCGGTGCGGACATCGGCGTCCGCAACGAGGGAGGCGGTGCCGTGGCGCCGGCACTCGAACTCCTGCCGGGCGGGCTCGCCAGGCCGCGCGGGGCG
Source organism: Streptomyces sp. NPDC029169 (assembly GCF_055563935.1). Classification (NCBI taxonomy): domain Bacteria; kingdom Bacillati; phylum Actinomycetota; class Actinomycetes; order Kitasatosporales; family Streptomycetaceae; genus Streptomyces; species Streptomyces sp. NPDC029169. The sequence goes on along the minus strand of NZ_JBVHXA010000017.1, from coordinate 67,626 downwards.
GCTCGGATGGCGGCGTGAGCGGGCGGCGATCGCGTCTTCTCGTCGATCGAGAGCACCACCGCCCCCTCGGGCCGATCGACGGCGCGCCTCGGGACCGTAGGCCTTCGGCCGCCCCGGCCGCTCGGCCGCAACCGCCGTTCCCGCCCCTTGATCACCACGCATGGCCAACGATCACGGCGGTCGATGCCGCACCCGGCAGGATGGGCCGGTGCCGAAGAAGACACCAGAATCGATGCAGCACCACCTGCGTCGGCGCCAGAACCGCCGCGCCCGCGAGCGCTGGCCGCACGTGGAGGCCATCACGGGTCCGCTTCCGCGCCGGATTCGCCTATGTGGCGGCCGAGTTGCCAGGTGAGCAGAGCCTCCCGCTGTGCCGCCTGCGGTTCACCGGCGTGCTGCGCACCTGGCGCTTCGCCCTCCATCTGGCCGGCAACGACAGCTACGAAGACAGCATCCTGCCCAGCGGACTGCCCGCCGGATCCCCGGAGGAAGCCCTCGACCGCGCAGGAGACCTCTACCTCAGCGGATCGGCCATCTGATGAATACCCCTCCACGAACTTCCGCGGCGCAGCACTAGTCCTCGTGGCCGAGCTGGAGGTCGCGTTCGGTGCGGCCGCCGCCCGCGACCTGGAGGACGGTGGCGACCGGCGGATAGCCCGCCGCGATGACCGTGTACTCGCCCGAGGACAGGTCCACGAAGCGGAACGTGCCGTCAGGGCCGGTCGTCAGGGTGTCCACGACGTTGCCCGCCGCGTCGAGCAGCGTGACGCGCGCGTCCTCGACCGGCCGTCCTCCCCCCGCGCGCACCGTCCCGCGCAGCACCGCGCCGCCCGCCAGCTCGATGTCCTGGCGGGTCTCGCGGGAGGCCTGCACGCTCACCGGCAACGCGGCGGGCCGGAAGGCGGGGGCGCTGGCGGCCAGCGTGTACTCCCCGGCCACCAGCTCCGTGATGACGTAGCCGCCCTCGCGTCCGCTGCGGGTGGAGGCGACGACCTCGCCGCGTACGTCGGTGAGGGTGACCGCCGCGTCCCGTACGGGAGTTCCGTCGGCGGTCACGACGGAGCCGGCCAGCCTTCCCGCGCCGCCGAGGACCACGTCGAGCTCGACGGGCCGTTCGCCGACCGTGACGGAGACGGCCTGCGGCTGGTGGCCGCCGGCCGCCGCGATCAGGACGTACGAGCCGGGGCCCGGGACGCTGAGCGCGTACCGCCCGTCCTCACCGCTGCCGCCGCGCCCGATCTGCTGCCCCTGGACGTCGATGAGGGTCAGGGCCGCGCGCGGGACGCGGCTGCCGTCGTGGTGCTGGACGGTGCCGCAGACCGGGAGTCCCGCGAGGGTGGGGACCGCGCTCCTGGCCCTGGGGACGGCGGCGGGGGCCTCGGTGGTGGGAGTGTGGTGGGACACGAGCGGTTTCTCCTTGAGGAAGAAGGCGAGGACGAGTCCGAGCACGAGGACCGGCACGAGGTAGAGGAAGATGCGCGGCATCGCGTCCGCGTACGCCTGGATGTAGGCGTCGCGCAGCGCGGGCGGCAGGGCGTGCACCGCCTGCGGAGTGATCGATTCGGCGGCGGGCAGCGGGGCTCCGGCCGTACGGGGCAGGGAGTCGGCGAGGGCATCGTCGAGCCGCGAGGCGAAGAGGGTGCCGAAGACGGCGGCCCCGACACTGCCGCCGATCTGCCGGAAGTAGTTGTGGGCGCTGGTGGCGGTGCCGAGGTCGGTGGGGCGCACGGAGTTCTGGACGGCGAGGATCAGGACGGGCATGACCAGGCCGATGCCGATGCCGAGGACGGCCTGCCAGAGGCTGTGGTGGAACCGCGGGGTGTCCGTCTCCATCCGGGAGAGCAGCCACATGCCGACGACGGAGACGGCGCCGCCGAGCACCGGATAGACCTTGTAGTGGCCGGTGTGGGTGATGAGCTGCCCGGAGACGATCGAGGCGAGGACGATCCCGCCCATCAGGGGCAGCATGAGGAGGCCGGACTCGGTGGCGGTGGCGCCCTCGACCATCTGGAGGAAGGTCGGCAGATAGCTGGCGGCGCCGAAGAGCGCGATGCCGACGACCACGCCGACAAGGCTGGTGACCGTGAAGACGGAGTCGCGGAACAGCCGCAGCGGGATGAGGGGTTCTGGCGCGACGTGCTCGACGACGAGGAAGAGCAAGGCCGTTCCGGCCGCGCCGGCGCCGAGACCGAGGATGACCCTGGAGTCCCACGCATACTGGGTCCCGCCCCAACTGGTCAGCAGGACCAGGCAGGTGGAGGCGGCGGCGAGCAGGATCGCGCCGAGGACGTCGAGCCGGGCCCGGGTCTCCGGCTTGGGAAGCTTGAGCACGACGGCGACGACGGCGAGGGTGACGAGCCCGAAGGGGACGTTGAAGTAGAAGCACCAGCGCCAGGAGACGTGGTCGGTGAAGAAGCCGCCGAGCAGCGGTCCGGCGACGGAGGCGAGGCCGAACGCGGCGCCGATGAGACCCATGTACCGGCCGCGTTCCCGGGCCGGGACGATGTCCGCGATGATCGCCTGGACGCCGATCATCAGGCCGCCCGCGCCGACACCCTGCACGGCGCGGAAGGCGATGAGCTCGTCCATGGACCGTGACCAGCCGGCCAGGGCCGAGCCGATGACGAAGACGACGATGGCGAAGAGGAAGACCCCCTTGCGGCCGAAGAGGTCTCCGAGCTTGCCGTAGACGGGCAGACCGATGGTGGCGGTCAGCAGATAGGCGGTGATCGCCCACGACATCCGGTCCAGGCCCTGGAGTTCACCGACGATCTTCGGCAGCGCGGTGGCGACGATCATCTGCTCCAGCGCGGCGAGCAGCAGCGCGAGCATGAGGCCGAAGAAGACGAGCCGGACGCGGCGGGGGCCGAGGGCGGCCTCCTCAGGTGGGGGCGGCGACGCCTGGCCGGAGGGCGGATCGTCGGCGACGCGCGGTCCGTCGTCCTTCACCAGCGTGATCGCACCCACGTGCTGCTCCCCTCGTCACGACATCAGCGCCGCGCCATTCTTCGCATTGGGTGCGAAGCGGGAGCAAGTCGGGCGGTACGGAAGAACAGCCCGGCTCATGGTCGTGAACGGGCCTGTGATGCAGCGCACTTGGGGCGCCCATCAGCGCGTTTACGGAGAGCCGCGCGACCCCCGGGCGCGCGGGGCGCTCTTGCGGGGGCCGCGGGAAAACCACTCGAATCGGTGAGCGCGGGAGCGTTACTTCTCCACCTCGGTGGCGAGCTTGGCAAGGATGGCGTCGTAGATGCGGCCAAGTCCCTTGGGCGCGAAGGTCCTCTCGAAGAAGCCGCCGATGCCTCCGGCGCCGTTCCAGACGGTGGTCACGACGGCCTTGGACTTCCCCTCGCCGGCGGGGGTGACGGTCCAGGTGGTGACCATCGAGGAGTTGCGGTCCTTCTCCACGAGCTGGCCCTCGGTGGGCTCGGTGACCTCCAGGAGGCAGTCGCGGATGCGCTTGCTGGTGGCCTGGAGCTTCCAGTGGACGAGCGTCCCCTGGCCGTCGCCGCCCTCGCGCACCTCGTACTCGCTGAAGTGCTCGGGCAGCAGCTTCGCGCGCGTGCCGCTGTAGTCGGCGAGGGCGTCGAACACCGTCTCCGGGTCCGCCGCGATGATCCGCTCCGTCGTGGCCTCGACCTGCGCCATGGCACTTCCTCCAACACGTGGTTCTTCAGGGGTGTGGCGCCAAGCCAACCACCTGGGACCTGGCCTCCCAAATCGGGGTTCCTCCTCGGGTTGCGACGATCAAGGGAACAGGTGTTCTATTCTGTGGCTCACCGCTACCGAGGAGGCGTCCATGCGCTGGGACAATCTGGGCGACAGCCCCGCCACCGCCGAGACCGCGCTGTTCGGCACGGACGCGGTCACGACGCGTACGTTCGACACCCCGGAATTCCGCGGGATCACCTTCCACGAGGTGCGGGCCCGCTCGATCGTGAACCGGGTGCCGGGCGCCTCCCGCATGCCGTTCGAATGGACGGTGAACCCGTATCGCGGCTGCACGCACGCGTGCGTCTACTGCTTCGCCCGCAAGACCCACAGCTATCTGGACCTCGACACCGGTCTCGGCTTCGACTCCCAGATCGTGGTGAAGATCAACGCACCGGAGCTGGTGCGCCGGCAGCTCGCCTCCCGCCGCTGGCAGGGCGCGCACATCGCGATGGGCACGAACGTCGACTGCTACCAGCGGGCCGAGGGGCGCTACCGGCTGATGCCCGGGATCATCGAGGCCCTGCGCGACCACGCCAACCCGTTCTCCATCCTCACCAAGGGCACGCTGATCCTGCGCGACCTCGACCTGCTCGTCCAGGCCGCCGAGGTGACCGAGGTCGGCATCTCCGTCTCCGTCGGCTTCACCGACCAGGAGCTGTGGCGCACGGTCGAGCCCGGCACGCCCTCCCCGCAGCGCCGCCTGGACGTCGTACGGACGCTCGGCGAGCACGGCATCGGCTGCGGGGTGCTGATGGCCCCGGTGATCCCCTTCCTCGGCGACCGGCCCGAGCAGCTGCGGGAGACCGTGCGCGCCATCGCCGAGGCCGGCGCGACCTCCGTGACCCCGCTCGTCCTGCACCTGCGGCCGGGGGCACGCGAGTGGTACTTCGCCTGGCTGCGGCAGCACCACCCGCATCTGGTGGGGCGGTACGAGCGGATGTACGCGGACGGGGCCTACGCGCCGACCTGGTACCAGCGCCGGATCACCCGTCAGGTGCACGAGCTGGCCGCCGAGTTCGGGATGGGACCGGCGCACCGGGACGCGCCGCGCCGTATACCCGTACCGGAGGAGCCGGCGCTCGCGGGCGCCGCCGAGCAGCTCACCCTGCTCTGACACGCGTCCGACGGATCCTCTGATCGGGTCAACTCTCGGCGGAACGGGTCCTTCCGCCTGTGGTTCGGGGCACCCACGCCGTATGACCACACGTGCAGGAATGCTGATCGCCGCTGGGGCGCTGGTCGCCGGGACGGCCACCGTCCTGCCCGCATCCGCGGCACCCCGGCCCGAGCCGACGCCCCGCCCGATCGCGCCGCTCGTCTGGAGCGGCTGTGCCACCACGGCGTACCCGAAGCTCCAGTGCGCCACGCTCAAGGTGCCGCTGAACCACGACGATCCGGCCGGCCGGCGCATCACGATCGCGCTCACCCGGGTCCCGCACACCGCGCAGGAGTTCCAGGGGCCGCTGGTCGTCAACCCGGGCGGACCGGGCGGCAGCGGCAGAGCCATGGCCGGGTACGTGGCCGCCTCGCTGCCGGCGGAGGTGGCGGCGCAGTACGACGTCATCGGCTTCGACCCGCGCGGGGTCGGCAGGAGCGAGCCGGCCCTCGACTGCCGGCCGGGCCACTTCGCCCCGGTGCGGCCCGACTCGGTACCGATCGGGACGGAGGGCGAACAGCGGGGCGTCGAGCGGGCACAGGCCTTCGCGGCGGCGTGCGGAGAGAAGCACGGCGACGTCCTGCCGTACATCGACACGGTCAGCACGGCCAGAGACCTGGACGCGATCCGCGCGGCGCTCGGCGCGCCCCAGCTCAACTACCTGGGGTACTCCTACGGCACCTATCTCGGCGCCGTGTACGCGCGGCTGTTCCCGGAGCGGGTGCGCCGGTTCGCATTGGACTCCGTCGTCAATCCACGGGGCGTCTGGTACGAGGACAACATCGCGCAGGACTACGCCTTCGACACCCGCCACAAGGACTTCATGGCCTGGGTGGCCCGCCAGAACGCCACGTACGCGCTCGGCACGGACCCGGCGGTGGTCGAAGCCGCCTGGTACGGGATGCGGGACGCGCTGCGGGAGAGCCCGGCCGGCGGCAAGGTCGGCCCGGGCGAGCTGGAGGACACCTTCCTGCCGGGCGGGTACTACAACGGCTACTGGCCGAAGCTGGCCGAGGCGTTCTCGGCGTACGTCAACGACAAGGACGCGGTCCCGCTGACCCGGGCGTACGAGAGGTTCGGGGCGGCGGACGCGGCGGCCGACAACGGCTACTCGGTCTACACGAGCGTGCAGTGCCGGGACGCGAAGTGGCCGCGCGACTGGAACACCTGGCGCACGGACAACTGGGACGTCCACGCCAAGGCACCCTTCTCCACCTGGAACAACGCCTGGTACAACGCTCCGTGCGCGTTCTGGCCGGTGGACTCGCTGACGCCGCCCGACGTCTCGAACGACGAGGTGCCGCCGGTCCTGATCCTCCAGGCGACGGACGACGCAGCCACTCCGTACGAGGGCGGGGCGGCGTTGCACCGGATGGTGCGGGACTCCAGCCTGATCGTCGAGGCGGGCGGCGGGAACCACGGGGTGACGCTGGCCGGCAACGACTGCATGGACGCGCACCTGGCGGCCTATCTCCGGACGGGGCACGTGCCGCGCGGTGACGGGCAGTCGGAGGCGGACGCGGTCTGCGAGGCGCTCCCGGAGCCGGAGCCGCTGAAGGTCGGCACGAGCCGCGACGCCTCGGAGCCCGCCGCGACGGGCGGATCGGCCCTGCACGGGCTCCTCGGTCACGCGCGCTGACAGGGCATGGGGGCGGGGACTGTCAGTGGTGTGCGCGAGGATGTCGGGCATGAGTACGCACCTGACCCATGTGCCCGCCCCCGACGGCGTCGCCGCCAGCCCCCAGTACAGCCATGTCGTGTGGGGCACCGGCCGGTTCGTCGCGATATCCGGCCAGTGCTCCCTCGACGCCTCGGGCGCCGTGGTCGGAGCGGACGACCCGGCGGCGCAGGCCCGTCAGGTCTTCGCGAACCTGCGCCGCTGCCTCGCCGCCGCGGGCGCGGGGTTCGAGGACGTGGTGAAGCTGACGTACTTCGTCACGGACATCGCCCACCTCCCCGCCGTCCGCACGGCGCGCGACGAGGCCTTCGGCGCCGCGCCGCTCCCGGCGAGCTCGGCGGTCCAGGTCGCCGCCCTGGTCCGCCCGGACCTGCTGATCGAGATCGAGGCCTTCGCGCTGGTCCCGGAGGACGACGCCCGCTAGCCGGCGATCCGGGCCAGCGCCTGCGCGGCCGCCGGGCCGAGGCGGGGGTGGGGGAGGGCGGCTTCGAGGGCGGGGCGGGCGCGGGGGTCGCCGAGGGTGCCGAGGCCCTCGACGCAGGCGAGGCCCACGCGCCAGTGGGGGTCGTCGGCCGCGAGGCGCCGCTGAAGGACGTCGAGCAGTGCCGGTACGGACTCGGGGGCGCGCAGGTCGGTGAGCAGCCTGACCGGTAACAGGGCGTAGGCGACGCGGAGTTCGTTGGTGGCGAGGGCGGCGGCGGCCCGCGCGGTGCGGGGGTCGCCGAGCCGGGTCAGGGCGTACGCGGCGGAGACGCAGCGCTCCGGGTCGCGGTGGTTGAGGAGGAGGACCAGGGCCTCGAAGGCGCGCGGGTCGCCGGCGAGGCCGAGCCGGAAGGCGGCGATCTCGCGGGCCCACAGGGGTTGGCCGGGTGCGGTCAGGACGCGCGCGAACTCCTCGGGATCGTCGGCGGCGACGAGTTCTTCGAAAGGCTTTCGACCGGCTTCCCCGCCGTCGTGGATCTCGTCCCGCAATCGATCGATCATCGAGCAGAATTCCGGGTCCTGGGCGATATCCATGGCGGCCAGCGTATCCGCGATCCAGATCACATTTTCCGAACTCCCCGGGACTGGCGCGCTCGTTACCCGCCGGTTAATCTCAGGTGAGCGGGTCACCCCCCGCACCCTCACAACGGCCTGGTGACGCAGCCGTCGTGAGATCGAGTGTGTCGGTTCGGCAGTTTTCGACGTGACTTCGGGACAGAGTCCGTCACCCCTTTCCCGCGCGTTCCTCTCGCGCCCGTAAAGCGACCCGTTTCGCCCGCACGCGATCCCTTTCGCCCGCACGCGATCTGTTTCGCCTCGTAAGCGACGCGTTTTCCGCGCTCCGCAATCGCCGCCTTCAGTCGTCACTCTTCCCTCCTGGAGTCCCCTGATGGACACCCCTCTCTCCACCATCGCCGTCGTCGGTCTCGGCACCATGGGCAAGGGCATCGCCGATGTCCTCGCCCGGGCCGGCCGCGAGGTCATCGGTATCGACATCAGCGAAGCCGCCGCCACACAGGCGGTCGCCGCCCTGGAGGCGTCCACCGCCCGCGCGGTGGCCCGTGAGCGGATCACCGAGGAGGAGCGGCAGGACGTCCTCGCCCGCTTCCGCACCTACTCCGACCTGCACGCGGCGGCCGACGCCGACCTCGTGATCGAGGTCGTGCCCGAGTCGTACGAGGCGAAGCAGGAGGTCTTCCGGGCCCTGGACGGCATCGTCCGGCCCGACGCGATCATCGCCACCGGCACCAACGCGCTCTCCGTGACCCGGCTCGCCGCCGACTCGGCCCACCCGGAGCGCGTGCTCGGCCTGCACTTCTTCACGCCGGTCCAGGCCATGAAGCTGGTCGAGGTCGTCTCCTCCGTCCTCACCGCGCCGCAGGCCGTCGAGGCCGTCACGGCCCTGGCGCACGACCTGGGCAAGGAGCCCGTCGCGGTCGGCGACCGCCCCGGCTTCGTCGCGGACGGGCTGCTCTTCGGCTACCTCAACCAGGCCGCGGCCATGTACGAGGCGAAGTACGCCTCCCGCGAGGACATCGACGCCGCCATGAAGCTCGGCTGCGGTCTCCCGATGGGCCCGCTGGAGCTGCTCGACCTGATCGGCATCGACACCGCCCGTACCGTCCTGGAGGCGATGTACAGCGAGTCGCGCGACCGGCTGCACGCCCCCGCCCCGATCCTCAAGCAGCTCAGCGAGGCGGGTCTGACCGGCCGCAAGTCGGGCCGCGGTTTCTACACGTACGACGCGCCCGCCTCGGCCACCGTGGTCCGTGACGCCCTGACCCCGCTGGAGAGCGCCGCCACCGCCCAGGGCCGCGAGGTCCGCTCGGTCGGCGTCGCCGGCTCCGGCACGATGGCCTCCGGCATCGCCGAGGTCTTCGCCAAGGCCGGGTACGAGGTCGTGCTCGCCGCCCGCTCCCAGGAGAAGGCCGACACCGCCAAGGCCCGGATCGCGAAGTCCCTCGCCCGTTCGGTCGACAAGGGCCGGATGACCGCCGAGGCCCGCGACGAGACGCTGGCCCGGATCACCCCGGCCGGATCGGTCGACGCCTTCGCCGAGGTCGACCTGGCAGTGGAGGCGGTCGCCGAGGACCTGGCGGTGAAGCAGGAGCTGTTCGCCCGGCTCGACAAGATCTGCAAGCCGGGCGCGGTGCTCGCCACCACGACCTCCTCGCTGCCGGTCGTCGCCTGCGCCCGCGCCACCTCGCGCCCGCAGGACGTCATCGGGATGCACTTCTTCAACCCGGCGCCCGCGATGAAGCTGGTGGAGATCGTCCGTACGGTCCTGACCGCCGACGACGTGCATGCCACGGTCCGCGAGGTCACCGCGAAGATCCGCAAGCACCCGGTGGACTGCGGTGACCGGGCCGGTTTCATCGTGAACGCGCTGCTCTTCCCGTACCTGAACAACGCGATCAAGATGGTCCAGGAGCACTACGCGTCCCTGGACGACATCGACGCCGCCATGAAGCTGGGCGGCGGCTACCCGATGGGCCCGTTCGAGCTGCTCGACGTCGTCGGCCTGGACGTCTCGCTCGCCATCGAGCAGGTGCTGCACCGCGAGTTCCGCGACCCGGGCCTGGCCCCGGCGCCGCTTCTGGAGCACCTGGTGGCGGCCGGCTGCCTGGGCCGCAAGACGGGGCGCGGCTTCCGCGAATATGCCCGACGCTGATCCCTACGCGGGCTGGGGAGGGTTGCTGAGCCCAGGGAGTGCCACCGGCACCCCCTGCCCGGGCCCCGGCGACCCTCCCCCACCTGGGCACACTCCCGCACTGATGCAGTACGTTCAGGACATGTCCAAGGCCGCGAAGTCACCCCGTGCCACGTCCACGTCCGACACTCAGGAGAGTGCGGCCGGCACCCGTGCGGCCGCACAGCGGCTGAAGATGCGCCGCGAGCTGGCGGCGGCGGCGATGGAGCTCTTCGCGACCAAGGGGTACGAGGCCACGACGGTCGACGAGATCGCCGCGGCGGCCGGGGTCGCCCGCCGGACGTTCTTCCGCCACTTCCGGTCCAAGGAAGAGGCGATCTTCCCCGACCACGACGACACCCTGGTGCGGGCGGAGGCGGTGCTCAACGCCGCCCCGCCGCACGAGCACCCGCTGGACACCGTCTGCCGGGGCATCAAGGAAGTCATGAAGATGTACGCGGGGTCCCCGGCGGTCTCCGTGGAGCGGTACCGGCTCACCCGCGAGGTGCCCACCCTGCGCGAGCGCGAGATCGCCTCGGTGGCCCGCTACGAGCGGCTGTTCACCCGCTATCTGCTGGGCCATTTCGACGAGCGCGACCACCACGTCGGCAACGACGACCCGCTGCTCGCCGAGGTGGCCGCCTCGGCGGTCGTGACGGCCCACAACCACGTGCTGCGCCGCTGGCTGCGGGCGGGGGGTCAGGGCGACGTGGAGGCGCAGCTGGACCACGCGTTCGCGATCGTGCGGGAGACGTTCGGCTCGGGGATAGGCGCCCGGCCGTCCTCGGCCGCGCAGGGGGGCCCGCAGACGGCCGCACCGGGGCCGAAGGCGACCACCGCCGCCGAGGGCGATGTGGTGATCGCCGTGGCCCGCACGGACGCCCCGCTGGACGAGGTCATGCGGACGATCCAGCAAGCCCTCAAGAGGTGAGACACCCCACGTACGACGAAGGCCGCTCCCGATACGGGGCGGCCTTCGTCGCTTTTGTGGCGGGCCTTCGATCGATCATCGCTCATGTGTGACCGGCAGATTGCATATGAGTGAAATTGTTGGCACGCAGTGCCTTGTCAGGTGACACGCGGTGCCATACGTTGATGTTGTCCGGGCGGTCGGCGCGCAGAGGTCTCCTCGTGCGCCGGCTGTCCCCACAAGCGATCGTGATTGTGCGCCCGGACGCCTGCGTCACAGGCAAACTTCAGCGCCCACCCGGCGCAGCCACCGCTCCACCCGCCGAACCGACGGCACACCTCCACCGCCAGTAACTCCCCTGACGTAACCGCACCGCCGGAGGCACCCCGTGAAGGACATCCTGGACGCGATCCAGTCCCCGGACTCCACGTCCTCGGACTTCGCCGCCCTCAAGCTCCCCGAGTCGTACCGCGCCATCACCGTCCACAAGGACGAGACCGAGATGTTCGCCGGTCTCGCCAGCCGAGACAAGGACCCGCGCAAGTCGCTCCACCTCGACGACGTGCCGCTCCCCGAGCTCGGCCCGGGCGAGGCCCTCGTCGCCGTCATGGCCAGCTCCGTGAACTACAACTCGGTCTGGACCTCGATCTTCGAGCCGGTGTCGACCTTCGGCTTCCTGGAGCGCTACGGCAGGCTCAGCGACCTCAGCAAGCGCCACGACCTGCCGTACCACATCATCGGCTCCGACCTCGCGGGCGTCGTGCTGCGCACCGGCCCGGGCGTCAACTCCTGGAAGCCCGGTGACGAGGTCGTCGCGCACTGCCTCTCGGTCGAGCTCGAGTCCTCGGACGGCCACAACGACACGATGCTCGACCCCGAGCAGCGCATCTGGGGCTTCGAGACCAACTTCGGCGGCCTGGCCGAGATCGCGCTCGTGAAGTCCAACCAGCTGATGCCGAAGCCGGGCCACCTGAGCTGGGAGGAGGCGGCGTCCCCGGGCCTCGTCAACTCCACCGCGTACCGCCAGCTGGTCTCCCGCAACGGCGCCGGCATGAAGCAGGGCGACAACGTCCTGATCTGGGGCGCGAGCGGCGGCCTCGGCTCGTACGCCACCCAGTTCGCACTGGCCGGCGGCGCCAACCCGATCTGTGTCGTCTCCTCCCCGGAGAAGGCCGCCATCTGCCACTCGATGGGCGCGGAGGCGGTCATCGACCGCAACGCCGAGGGCTACAAGTTCTGGAAGGACGAGCACACCCAGGACCCGAAGGAGTGGAAGCGCTTCGGCAAGCGCATCCGCGAGCTGACCGGCGGCGAGGACGTGGACATCGTCTTCGAGCACCCGGGCCGCGAGACCTTCGGCGCGAGCGTCTACGTCACCCGCAAGGGCGGCACGATCGTGACCTGCGCCTCGACCTCGGGCTACAACCACGAGTACGACAACCGCTACCTGTGGATGTCGCTGAAGCGGATCGTCGGCTCGCACTTCGCCAACTACCGCGAGGCGTGGGAGGCCAACCGCCTGGTCGCCAAGGGCAAGATCCACCCGACGCTCTCCAAGGTCTACTCCCTGGAGGACACCGGCCAGGCCGCGTACGACGTCCACCGCAACCTGCACCAGGGCAAGGTCGGCGTCCTCGCGCTCGCCCCGCAGGAGGGCCTGGGCGTGAGCAACCCGGAGATGCGCGAGAAGCACATCGACGCCATCAACCGCTTCCGTAACATCTGAACCCGGGACCGCATATGACAGAGCGTCAGAAGGACCGGCCGTGGCTCATGCGGACCTACGCCGGTCACTCGACCGCCGAGGCGTCCAACGAGCTGTACCGGCGCAACCTCGCCAAGGGTCAGACCGGCCTCTCGGTCGCCTTCGACCTGCCCACGCAGACCGGCTACGACCCCGACCACATCCTCGCCCGCGGCGAGGTCGGCCGGGTCGGGGTCCCGGTCTCGCACCTCGGTGACATGCGCCGGCTGTTCCAGGACATCCCCCTGGAGCAGATGAACACCTCGATGACCATCAACGCCACGGCGATGTGGCTGCTGGCGCTCTACCAGGTGGTCGCCGAGGAGCAGGGCGCGGACGTCACCCGGCTCCAGGGCACCACCCAGAACGACATCGTGAAGGAGTACCTGTCGCGCGGGACGCACGTCTTCCCGCCCGGCCCCTCGCTCCGCCTCACGACGGACATGATCACCTACACGGTGAACAACATCCCGAAGTGGAACCCGATCAACATCTGCAGCTACCACCTGCAGGAGGCGGGGGCCACTCCGGTCCAGGAGATCTCGTACGCGATGTCCACCGCGATCGCGGTGCTCGACGCGGTCCGGGACTCCGGCCAGGTCCCGGCGGACCGCTTCGGCGAGGTCGTCGCCCGTATCTCGTTCTTCGTGAACGCGGGTGTCCGCTTCATCGAGGAGATGTGCAAGATGCGCGCCTTCGGCTGCATCTGGGACAAGGTCACCCGCGAGCGGTACGGCATCGAGGACGCCAAGCAGCGCCGGTTCCGTTACGGCGTCCAGGTCAACTCGCTCGGGCTGACCGAGGCGCAGCCGGAGAACAACGTCCAGCGGATCGTCCTGGAGATGCTGGCCGTGACGCTCTCCAAGGACGCACGCGCGCGTGCCGTCCAGCTGCCCGCCTGGAACGAGGCGCTGGGCCTGCCCCGCCCCTGGGACCAGCAGTGGTCGCTCCGCATCCAGCAGGTACTCGCCCACGAGTCCGACCTCCTTGAGTACGAGGACATCTTCGCCGGCTCGCACGTCATCGAGGCCAAGGTCGAGTCCCTCGTCGAGGAGTGCCTGGCCGAGATCGACCGGATCCAGGAGATGGGCGGCGCGATGGCCGCCGTCGAGTCCGGCTACCTCAAGTCGCAGCTGGTCTCCTCGCACGCCGAGCGGCGCGCCCGGATCGAGGCCGGCGACGAGAAGATCGTCGGCGTCAACATCTTCCAGTCGACGGAGGAGAACCCGCTCACCGCGGATCTCGACACGGCGATCATGACGGTCGACCCGGCCAACGAGGCCAAGGTCGTCGCCAAGCTCCACGAGTGGCGCGACAACCGCGACGAGAACCGTGCCCAGGAATCGCTGGCCGCCCTCAAGGCGACGGCGGCCGGGGAGGGCAACCTGTTCGCCGCCACCCTGGAGTGCGCGCGGGCCGGTGTCACGACCGGCGAGTGGTCGTGGGCGCTGCGGGACGTCTTCGGCGAGTTCCGCGCCCCCACGGGCGTCTCCTCCGCCCCGGTCGCGGTGACGGCCGAGGAGGGCACCCCACTGGCTCTCGTACGGGAGAAGGTGGCGCGGACCGCGACGGAGCTGGGCTCCGGGCGGCTGCGGCTCCTGGTGGGCAAGCCGGGCCTGGACGGGCACTCCAACGGGGCCGAGCAGATCGCCGTACGCGCGCGTGACGCCGGTTTCGAGGTGGTCTACCAGGGGATCCGGCTGACGCCCGAGCAGATCGTCAACGCGGCCCTCGCCGAGGACGTGCACTGTGTCGGTCTGTCGATCCTGTCCGGCTCGCACTCCGAGCTGGTGCCCGACGTGCTCGACCGCCTCCGGGAGGCCGGCGCCACCGACATTCCCGTCATCGTCGGCGGGATCATCCCGAACGCCGACGCCGCAGAACTGAAGCGCGCGGGTGTGGCCGCCGTCTTCACACCGAAGGACTTCGGTATCACCGAGATCATCGGCCGTATCGTCGACGAGATCCGGAAAGCGAACAAGCTCGACCCTCTGGAGGTCCCCGCATGACCAGCCCCGTGAACCGGCTTCGCCCCCGCCGCTCCTGCCTCGCGGTGCCCGGCTCGAACCCGCGCTTCCTGGAGAAGGCCCAGGGGCTCGCCGCCGACCAGGTGTTCCTGGACCTGGAGGACGCCTGCGCGCCGCTCGCCAAGCCCGAGGCCCGGCACACCATCGTCAAGTTCCTCAACGAGGGCGACTGGACCGGCAAGACGAGGGTCGTGCGGGTCAACGACTGGACGACCCACTGGACGTACCGTGACGTCGTCACCGTCGTCGAGGGCGCTGGCCAGAACCTCGACTGCATCATGCTGCCGAAGGTCCAGGACGCCCAGCAGATCGTGGCGCTCGACCTCCTGCTGACCCAGATCGAGAAGACGATGGGCTTCGAGGTCGGCAAGATCGGCATCGAGGCGCAGATCGAGAACGCCCAGGGTCTCAACAACGTCAACGCGATCGCCACGGCCTCGCAGCGCGTCGAGACGATCATCTTCGGCCCGGCCGACTTCATGGCCTCCATCAACATGAAGTCCCTGGTCGTCGGCGAGCAGCCGCCCGGCTACGGCGCCGACGCGTACCACTACATCCTGATGGCCATCCTGATGGCCGCCCGCGCCAACAACCTCCAGGCGATCGACGGCCCCTACCTCCAGATCCGCAACCAGGAGGGCTACCGCGAGGTGGCCGGCCGCGCCGCCGCCCTCGGCTTCGACGGCAAGTGGGTGCTGCACCCGGACCAGGTCGCCGCGGCGAACGAGATCTTCTCCCCTTCGCAGGAGGACTTCGACCACGCCGAGCTGATCCTGGACGCGTACGACTACTACACGTCCGAGGCCGGCGGCAAGAAGGGCTCGGCCATGCTCGGCGACGAGATGATCGACGAGGCCTCCCGCAAGATGGCCCTGGTCATCTCCGGCAAGGGCCGCGCCGCCGGCATGCAGCGCACCAGCAAGTTCGAACAGCCCGATTCGGAAAAGAAGGCGGAGGCCTGAGTCCCATGCAGTTCGGCCGCACCTACGAAGAGTTCGAAGTCGGCGCCGTCTACAAGCACTGGCCCGGAAAGACGGTCACCGAGTACGACGACCACCTCTTCTGCCTGCTGACGATGAACCACCATCCGCTGCACATGGATGTGAACTACGCCGAGAACACGACGGACTTCGGCAAGAACGTCGTCGTCGGCAACTACATCTACTCGCTGCTGCTCGGCATGTCCGTCCCGGACGTCTCGGGCAAGGCGATCGCCAACCTGGAGATCGAGTCGCTGCGCCACGTCGCGCCGACCTTCCACGGCGACACCATCTACGGCGAGACCACGGTCCTCGACAAGACCCCGTCGAAGTCGAAGAACGACCGCGGGATCGTGTACGTGGAGACCAAGGGCTACAAGCAGGACGGCACCCTGGTGTGCGTCTTCCGCCGCAAGGTCATGGTTCCCACCGAGACGTACATCAAGGAGCGCGGCGGCGAACAGCCCGGCCGCCCCGAGCTCATCGAGCCCGCGAAGAAGACGGAGAAGTAGCCATGGCCCGACTCGCCCAGACCGCCGGGCTCACGGACGTCCAGCAGGAGATCCTCAAGACTGTCCGGGAGTTCGTCGACAAGGAGATCATCCCGGTCGCGACGGAGCTGGAGCACCGCGACGAGTACCCGCAGCAGATCGTCGACGGGCTCAAGGAGCTCGGCCTCTTCGGTCTGATGATCCCCGAGGAGTACGGCGGTCTGGGTGAGTCGCTGCTCACCTACGCGCTGTGCGTGGAGGAGATCGCCCGCGGCTGGATGTCGGTCTCCGGCATCATCAACACGCACTTCATCGTGGCGTACATGCTCAAGCAGCACGGCACCCAGGAGCAGAAGGACTACTTCCTGCCCCGGATGGCGGCCGGCGAGACGCGTGGCGCGTTCTCGATGTCGGAGCCGGGCCTCGGCTCGGATGTGTCGGCCATCACGTCGAAGGCGGTCAAGGACGGCGACGAGTACGTCCTCAACGGCCAGAAGATGTGGCTGACGAACGGCGGAACGTCAACGCTGGTCGCCGTTCTCGTCCGAAGTGACGAAGGACACCCCGAGGGCACCGCGCCCCACAAGTCGATGACGACCTTCCTCGTCGAGAAGGAGCCCGGCTTCGGAGAGGTCCGCCCCGGCCTCACCATCCCCGGGAAGATCGACAAGATGGGTTACAAGGGGGTCGACACCACCGAACTCATCATGGACGGACTGCGCATTCCGGCCAATCGGGTCCTCGGCGGGGTCACCGGCCGAGGGTTTTACCAAATGATGGACGGCGTCGAGGTCGGCCGCGTGAACGTCGCGGCGCGTGGCTGCGGCGTCGCTCAGCGTGCCTTCGAACTGGGTGTCTCGTATGCCCAGCAGCGTCACACTTTCGGCAAGCCGATCGCTCAGCACCAGGCGATTCAGTTCAAGCTCGCCGAGATGGCTACCAAGGTCGAGGCCGCTCATGCCATGATGGTGAACGCAGCACGCAAAAAGGACTCCGGGGAACGAAACGACCTCGAAGCAGGGATGGCGAAGTACCTCGCCTCCGAATACTGCAAGGAAGTCGTGGAGGACGCCTTCCGTATCCATGGCGGATACGGGTTCTCGAAGGAGTACGAGATCGAGCGTCTCTACCGAGAGGCTCCGATGCTGCTCATCGGTGAAGGTACCGCCGAGATCCAGAAAATGATCATCGGTCGTCGGCTGCTCGAGGAGTACCGGTTCCAGGGTTGATTGTCGCCTTTGAGTCGGTTCGGCCGCGAAGAAGATCACACCCCGTGTTCGTCTTCCGGCCGCCGACTCGGCTTCTGGCTTACCCAGTTGCGGCCCGCAACCGATAGCATCGTTTGAAAGCCGCCGTCCCCCGTTGCCAGTGCGGCATCATCCGCTACGAAGGTCATCCATGCCCCACAGCCAAACCTCTGCACCTCGCGACAGCCTCGCCGGCGTACGCATCGCACGCGGAGCATCGCCGTGGCTTCTGCCGACCGTCGCCACCGCGGCGCTGAGCCTCGCGCGTGCGCGCAGGTCCCGTCGCGCCGCGGCCATCGCCGTGCCCACCACCGCCCTGGCGGCGGGCATGCTGTGGTTCTTCCGCGACCCCGAGCGTGAGATCGCTCAGGGCCGGGTCATCTCCCCCGCCGACGGTGTGGTGCAGAGCATCATGCCGTGGAAGGACGGACGCACCCGGGTCGCCATCTTCATGAGCCCGCTGAACGTCCACGTCAACCGCGCGCCGCTGGCCGGCACGGTGACGTCCGTGGAGCACATCCCCGGCGGGTTCGTCCCGGCGTTCAACAAGGAGAGCGAGAACAACGAGCGCGTTGTCTGGCACTTCGACACCGAGCTCGGTGACATCGAGATGGTGCAGATCGCCGGGGCGGTCGCCCGGCGCATCGTGCCGTACATCCCCCAGGGGACGAAGGTCGAGCAGGGCGAGCGCATTGGTCTGATCCGCTTCGGGTCGCGCGTTGACATCTACCTTCCGGAAGGTGTCGACGTCGCCGTCGAGGTCGGTCAGACCACGACCGCGGGGGTGACTCGCATTGACCGTGATTGATCCCGACACCCGGGCCGCCGACTGGGTCGCCGACGCGGAGGCGGCCGACGAGGCCGAGGAGATGCCGCTGTCGCTGAGGCTGTCCATAGCGGACGCCCTCACGCTCGGTAACGCGACGTGTGGATTCATGGCGGTGTACTTCACCACCACCGGCATCCTCATCCCGCACCTCACCGGCAGCACGGAGACCGGCATGGCGCGCAACAGCGCCGCCACCGCCGTGATCCTGATGCTGGCCGCGGCGATCTTCGATCTCTTCGACGGCATCGTGGCCCGCAAGCTGCGCTCGTCGCCGATGGGCGCCGAGCTCGACAACCTGTCGGACCTGATCAGCTTCGGTCTCGCCCCGGCCTACTTCGTGCTCGTGTACGGGATGGTCGCGGACCTGAACGACGCGATGCAGAAGGTCTCGGCGGTGGCCGCGATCGTGGTGCTGCTCGCGGTGGTGCTGAGACTCGCGAGATTCTCGTGCGTGACCATGAAGGACGGCATGTTCCAGGGCATGCCGTCCCCCTTCGGCGCGCTGACGGTGGTCTCGATCGTGCTCCTGGAGCTGCCGTTCATCCCGACGCTGCTCGCGATCATCGGAGTGGCCTGGCTGATGGTGAGCCGGGTCGAGTACCCCAAGCCGCGGGGCATCCTCGCGGTGGCGATGCTCAGCTGGATCGTGGGTGCGATGGCCATGCTGGCGGCCTGGGCGTTCGACGCCCCGGGCGGGCAGCTCCTGCTCCAGACCGGCTGCGCGCTGCAGGTGGTGATGGGCGCCGTGATCCCCCTCTTCGCGACGGCCCGGCGAGTGAACACCTTCCGCGACAACCGCCGCGAGAGCCGCGAGGCCCGTCAGGCGGAGGCGGCGCAGCTGCCGTAGCGGTACGTGTACGTGTACGACGAAGGGCCCGGTGCGGAAAGCACCGGGCCCTTCGTCTGCCCGCAGACGGGTCGGGCCGGGTCGCCCGCGCGGTCGCCGGGTTCGGCGCCGTTTCGCGGACGGGTCCCTCCCCCTCGCGGACGCGCTCAGCCGAGGCGCTTGTAGTAGAGCGTCGTCGGACGCAGCGTGCCCGTGGGGTCGGCGGCGAAGTCCGGGATGGTGCCGGCCGGGGTCCAGCCCGCCTTGCGGTAGAGGCCCTCGGCGGGGCTGTCGGTCTGGGTGTCCAGGACCAGGAGCGTCAGGCCTTCCCGCGCCGCGTGCGCCTCCGCCGCGTCGAGCAGGCGGGCGCCCAGGCCCCGGCCGCGGGCGCCCCGGTGGACGATCAGGCGCGCGATCTCGCCGCGGTGGCGGCCGTTCGGCTTGTCGGTCCGGACGAGCGTGACGGCCCCGAGGACCTCGCCGTCGGGGCCGAGGGCCGCCCAGACGTCCCGTACGCCCCGCTCCGCCTCGTCGGCGACGCCCTGCCACCAGCGCGCCGCCTCTGCCGGGTCCAGGGGCGCGAGGAAGCCGAGGGAGGCCCCGCCGTCGACGGCGTCGACGAGGAGGGCGGCGAGTCCGTCGGGGGCGTGGGCTCGGATCCGGGCGGGGTCCAGGCGGTCGATTCCGGGTGGCGCCATGAGGTGATCATGCATGGGCCCGAGCTTCACACTTCCGTGTTTCGTGGAGGTGACACGCCGGGGCCCCGCCGCGCGGGCGCGCGGCGGGGCCTTCCGTACCGCCGACGTCAGCCGGCCTTCGGGGTGAACTCCTTCGCCGCGTCCGAGACGAAGGGCTCGCGGACCGTGCGCATGCCGCCCGGGACCGACTTGTCCGGCTGGAGGATGACGGACTGGCGGGAGGAGGGGGCCTTCGGGTCACTGAGGTCGTGCGTCATGCCGAAGCCGGCGTCGTACGCGTTCAGGGTCAGCAGGGCCTTGTCGATGCCCTCGCGACTGAGGTCCTTGGCGTCGCAGGCCTTCTTCAGGGCCTCGCCGAAGACGCTCGCCGCGGTCCAGCCGGCGACGATGCCGTTGTCGAGGCTGTCGCTCGGGTAGGCGGCCTTGTAGTCGGCGACGAGCTTCTTCGCCGCCGGGGTGTCCGCGCCGATCGGCAGGCTCGGCGAGGCGAACCAGTACAGCTTCTCCAGCGCCGGCCCGGCCTGGGTACCGAGCAGCTGCGGCGCGAAGGCCGAGTTGTTGCCGATGACCGGCACCAGGAGCTTCGTCGCCGCGGCGACGCCGACCAGCGAGGCCGCCTGGCGCGGGCCCGCGCTGATGACGATGCCCTTGACGCCCGCCTGCTTGAGCGCCGCGACCTGCGCCGACATGTCGTTGTCCGTGGGCTTGATCTTCTGCTCGACGACCGTGAGCCCGGCCTTCCCGGCCGCGTACTTCGAGCCGGTCAGCGCGTTCTCGCCGTAGTCGCCCTCGAAGTAGACGTGCCCGAGCTTGTCGCCCGCCTTCAGGCCCTTCTCCTTGACCAGGAAGTCGACGGCGTTGATCGTCTCGACGTCGTACGTGGAGCCGAGGACCCGGATGTACGGGGAACCGAGGAGCGAGGCGGACCAGGCCTGCGGCAGCACGAGCCCCTTGTCCTGGCCGTCGACGCGCTGCTTGACGGCGGCGACGAACGGGGAGCCGATGAACTGCATGTAGCCGGCGACCTTCGGCTCCAGCTCGGTGTAGGCGGAGAGCGCCTTCTGCGGGTCGTAGCCATGGTCACGGACCGTCAGCTCCAGCTGCCGGCCGCAGATCCCGCCGGCCGCGTTGACCTGCTTCACGTACAGCTGCTGAGCCTGTGTCACGCTCTTGCCGAGCGTGGCGTACACGCCGGTCATGTCGGTGAGCGCGCCGACCGCGATGGTCTTGTCGGTGACGCCCTTGCCGGTCTTCACCCCGCCCGCGCCGGTGTCCTTGTCGTCGCCGCTCTTGGCCTTGGAGCTGCAGCCGGCGGCGGTCAGGGCGACGAGGGTGGCGAGCGCGACGGCCATGGTTCTGGTCGCCTGTCGTCGGTGGATCATCGTTCCTCCCCAGAGGAGTGCGAGGGTTGGGCGGTTCGCTGGGTTTTCCGGGCTGTTTTCCGGGCTGTTTTCCAGGCGGATGTCCGGAAGGCCGGCCGGACCAGGCCTCCGGGCAGGAAGAGCACCACCGCGACGACGGCGGCGCCATAGAGATAGCGCGCGGCCTCCCCCGGTGCGATCCCGCCCGTCCCGGGGGCGGAGACCAGGGGAAGCGCGTCGCTGTACCGGTTGAGGAGCTGCGGCAGGAGGGAGACGAAGACGCCTCCGACCACCGCACCGGCGACCGAACCGAGACCGCCGATGACGATCATGGCCAGGTATTCGAGGGAGAGCAGCATGCCGAAGTACTCCGGCACGGTGCGCTGGAAGACCAGCGCGAGGAGAACGCCCGCCAGTCCCGCGTACATGGACGACAGGACGAAGACGGCGGCGCGGTAGCGGGCCACGGGGATGCCCATGACTCCGGCTGCGATCCGGTGGTCCCGGATGGCGTTCATGGCGCGGCCGGGGCGGCCGCGGAGGACTCCGCGGGCGAAGAGGGCGCCCGCGAGGAGGAGGACGAGGCCGAGGTACCAGAGCTTCTCGGCGGAGCCGAACGGGACCTGTGCGACGAGGAGTTCGCTGTCGTCGAAGGTGATCCCGAAGAGGCTGAGCGGGGGCACCGCGCGGCCGTTGAAGCCGCCGGTGAGGTCGTGCGCGTTGAACAGCACGTGCTGGCCGATGAAGATGAGCGCGAGGGTGGCGATGCCGAGGTACGCGCCGCGCAGCCGGCCCGCGATGGGGCTGAACACCCCGCCGGCCAGGCCCGCGAGGACGACGGCGAGGACGGCGGCGAGCCAGCCCGGCAGGCCGAGCCCGGTGAGCCCGTCCTTCCCGTCACCGGCGAACACGCAGTAGCCGTACGCGCCGACGGCGAGGAAGAAGGCGTGGCCCATGGACAGTTGGCCGGTGGCGCCGGTCAGCAGGTTGATGCCGATGGCGCCGATCGCGGCGGCCATGGCGAAGAGCCCGGCCTGGAGCCAGAAGCGGTCCAGGTAGAAGGGGAAGGCGGCGAGGACGAGACCGGCGGCGGCCCATCCGTAGACGCGGGGTCGGGCGAGCGTGGCGAAGGCGCGGGGTGCGAGGGTCTCAGACACGGGCGAGCTCCTTCGTACCGAAGAGTCCGGCCGGTCGGATCAGCAGCACCGCGACCATCACGAGGTACGGGGCGAGGTCGCCGATGCCCCGGCCGAGGAAGGTCAGATCGCCCTGGTAGCCCGTGGCGAGGGACTCGGTGATCCCGACCAGGAGGCCGCCGACGAGGGCGCCGGTGGTGGAGTCCAGGCCGCCGAGGATGGCGGCCGGGAAGGCCTTCATCGCGGCGAGCGAGGTGGTGCGCTCCAGGCCGGGGGTCGGGAAGACGGTGAGGAAGAGCGCGGCGACGGCGGCGAGTCCGCCGGCCACGGCCCAGGCGCCGAGCGAGACGCGGCCGAGCCGGATGCCCATGAGGGCGGCGGTCTCCTGGTTCTCGGCGGCGGCGCGCATGGCGACGCCCCAGGAGGTGTGGCGGAAGGCGAGCAGGAACGCGCTGATGAGCAGGGCGGCGGCGAGGAAGGCGGCGATCCGGGTCTGCGCGAGGGTGATCGGTCCGAGGGTGACGACGGCGTCGCCCCAGGGGTCGCCGGGCGAGAGGATGTCCGTACCGATGCGGCGGGTCAGTTCGGTGGCGAGCAGGATGTCGACGCCGATGGTGACGATGGCGAGGACGCTGTGGTCCGAGCCGCGGTAGCGGCGCATCACGAGGAACTCGACGGCCGCGCCGACGAGGGCCGCGCCGCCGATGCCGACGAGCAGCGCGGGCCAGAAGCCGATGTCGTCATGGAGGACGGCAGTGAAGTACCCACCGGCGAGGAGGAGTGAGGCGTGGGCGAAGTTGACGACCTCGGTGGCGCGGAAGATCACCACGAAGCCGAGGGCGATGAGGGCGTAGATGGAGCCCAACGAGACGCCGTTGAGCAGGAGTTCGGCGAAGGTGGTCACTCGGCGGTCTCCTCTCCGAGATAGGCGCGGACGACCGCCGGGTCGTTCTGTACGTCGCCGGGGGCGCCGTCGGCGATGCGACGGCCGAAGTCGAGGACGGTGACGGCGTCGGCGAGCCGCATCACCACTCCCATGTCGTGTTCGACGAGGACGATGGAGATCCCGAGGCTGTCGCGGACACCGGCGATGACGGCGGCGGTACGGCGGCGCTCGTCGGCGGTCATGCCGGCGACGGGTTCGTCGAGGAGGAGCAGCTTGGGCTCCATGCAGAGGGCGCGGGCCAGTTCGGCGAGCTTCTGCTGCCCGTACGGGAGGGATCCGGCAGGCTGCGCGAGCTGCTTCTCCAGGCCGACGAACGCGGCGATCTCCCGGACGCGGGCGCGGTGGCGGGCGTCCTCGCGGGCGGCGGAGGGCAGCCGGAGCCCGGCGGCGAGGAAGCCGGTCCGGGTGAGGCGGTGGCGGCCGAGCATCAGGCTGTCCTCGACGGTGGCGCGCGGCGGCAGCGCGAGGTTCTGGAAGATGCGGGCGACCCCGAGGTCGGCGATCTTGTGCGGGGGCAGGGCGGTGAGCTCGTGCTCGCCGAACCGGACGCTGCCGGAGGTCGCCTTGTAGACGCCGGAGAGCACGTTGAAACAGGTGGACTTGCCGGCGCCGTTGGGGCCGATGACGGCGTGGACGGTGCCGGGGCGGACGGTGAAGGAGACGGAGTCGAGGGCGGTGAGCCCGGCGAAGCGGACGGTGACGGCCCGGACGTCGAGGGCGGGTATGGCGGTCACCGGACGGCCTCCTGCCAGGGGGAGAGCACCGGGTGCGTGGTCGCGGCGGTCGCCGCGTCGGCGGCGGCCTCCTCGTCCACGACGCCCAGGTAGCGGCGGCGTACCTCGTCGGAGGCGGCGAGTTCGGCGGCCGGGCCGGAGAGGGTGACCTCGCCGACCTCCAGGACGTACGCCCGGGAGGCGAGCCGCAGCGCGAGCGCCGCGTTCTGTTCGACGAGGAGGACAGCCGTGCCCTGGGCGTTGATCTCCCGGATCGTGTCGGCGATGCGGGCGGCCATCAGCGGCGCGAGGCCGAGCGAGGGCTCGTCCAGGAGCAGCAGCTTCGGCGAGGCCATCAGGGCGCGGCCGACCGCGAGCATCTGCTGTTCGCCGCCGGAGAGGAGTCCGGCGCGCTGGTGGGCGCGTTCGGCGAGCACGGGGAAGAGTTCGTGAACCCGTTTCAGCGCCGCCGCCTTCGCGGCCCGGTCTCCCCGCGCGCCGAGCGCTCCCGCCCGCAGGTTGTCCTCGACCGTCATCCGGGCGAAGACCTGTCGGCCTTCCGGCACTTGGGAGACCCCGGCGGCGACGACCCGGTCGGGCGCGAGCCCGCCGATCGGGCGGCCGTCGAAGCTCACGGTGCCGGAGGTGACGGCTCCGCCGTGGAACGACAGTGTGCGCGAGACGGCGCGCAGCAGCGTGGACTTGCCCGCTCCGTTGCCGCCGAGGACGGTGACGACGCCGCCCTCCGGCACGGAGAGCGACACCTGCCTCAGCGCACGTACCGGTCCGTACCCCGCCGACAGGTCCGCTACCTCGAGGGCGAGTGCGGTCCCTCCCATGGTTCCCCTTCCGTGGCCCGTTCAGTGGCGCTCACCCCAGCACCGCGGTGGCCGTCCGTCCACGTGCGGCGGCCGAAACGCTGCCGGTGACCAGCGGGCACGGCGGTGGGTTGTGCACGCGCACAACACCGCGTGTCGGGGGCCTGTCGGGAAGGGGGCCGGGGTGGCATCCTCCGGGCATGGGACGGCGCAGACCGCGGACCGGCGACGACTGGAAGCTGCTGGCAGAGGCGTGTACGGCGCTTCTGGAGCGGCTGCCGGAGCTGGTGGACGAGCACTTGAGGGAGCTGCACGAGTACGAGCCGGCGTACGGCCGGATCGTGCCGTACGACCAGCACTGGCAGGAGGCCCATGAGGCGTTGCGGATCGGGATCGAGATGATCTCGGCGCCGCGGGACTCGCCGCGGCGGGATCTGGAGCACGCGGACGAGTTGGGGCGGCGGCGGGCGGAGCAGGGGATGCCGCTGGAGCTGGTGGTGCACGCGTACCGGCGCGCCGGCCATCTGGTGTGGGACGCGCTGATCGAGGACGCGTCGGCGTTCCCGCCGAGGCTGGCCGCGCTGACGCAGTCGGCGACGATCATCTGGTCGGCGGTGGACGCGCAGGCGGACACGGCGTCGGAGGCGTACCGGGCGACGGAGCTGGAGCTGCGGCGGCGCACGGACGAGCAGCTCCAGGCGCTGCTCGACGCGCTGCTTCAGGGGCAGCGCTCGCCGGAGGTCACGTCACGGGCGGCGGCGGGCCTGGACCTGCCGGAGCACGGGCGGTACGCGGTGGTGGTGCTGCGGCACGACCGCCGTGAGGTGCCGCAGCCGTTCCACCGGCGGTTGCAGGGGGCCGGGGTGCGGTTCCTGTGGCGGATGGGCGCGGACTGCGAGATCGGGGTGGTGTCGCTGGCGGAGGGCACGGGTCTGGACGCGCTGTCGGAGCTGCTGGAGGGGCGGTGCCCGGGGCCGGGCGGGATCAGCCCGGTGGTGGCCGGCCTCTCGGAGCTGGGCCGGGCGCGTCGCCTGGCGGAACTGGCCCTGCGCGCCTGCCCGCCCGACTCCCACCAGATCGTCCGCCTGGACCGCCGGATGGCGGGCGCGCTGGTGGTGGGCCAGCCGGAACTGGCGGGGCTCCTGGTGACGGACGTCCTGGGCGGCCTGCTGGAACTGGACCCGGGGGACCGGGCGGTCCTGCTGGAGACGCTGGATGTCTGGCTGGACTGCGAGGGCTCGGCGGGCCGGGCGGCTTCCCGCCTGTACTGCCACCGCAACACGGTCTTCAACCGCCTGCGCCGCCTGGAGCAGCTGACGTCCCGCTCCCTGTCCCGGCCGCGAGACCTGACGGAGATGACGCTGGCACTGGACGCGTTCCGCTTGACGGCGGCGGGCTGAGTGGGCGGGGGTTTCCCCCCACCCCGCCCCTTCCCGGCAGCCCCCATCAGCGGCTCCGCCGCGGGCTGCCGGGGGCCCCGTTGTGGGCAATCGTTCCGCTGGGGCGGAACGGGTGGGCACAACGGACGGCGCCCTTGCGGGCGCGTCCGCTCCATGGGCCCGGCGCCCCCGAGGGCGGCAGCTTCGCGCCGCGCGCCCGCCCCGGTGGGCCCGGCCCCACGTGAGCGGCGGCTTCACGCCGCTGCCCCCGCCCGTTGGGCCATTCGGTCGCGCGCGCCGCCAGGACACGGTAGCCCCGTGAGTCCGGCGCCCACGAACGCGGCAGCTTCGCGCCGCCGGGGACCCGGAGGGCCTTGGGCGCGGCGCCCGCCGACGGGGCCCCGAGGGCCCCGCCCCGGGCTACGCCAGGTAGTCCCGGGCGATGTTCGCCGCCACCTGTTCCAGCAGCGGGCCCGCGTTCGCGATGGACTTGGCGGGGTTGGGTTCGAGGTCGGTGAGGGGGTAGGCGCGGCGGATGCCCGCCGCCAAAAGGGCCTCGGGGGTGAGGGCCAGGCGGCCGCAGACCGCGACGACCTCCTTGCCCGCAGCCCGCGCCGCCGCCGCGACGCCCGCCGGGGCCTTGCCGTGGAGGGTCTGCTCGTCCAGCGAGCCCTCGCCGGTGATGACGAGCGTGGCCCGCTCCAGCGCCGGCGCGAAGCCGAGGACGTCGAGCATCAGCTCGATGCCGGGGCGGAAGCTCGCGTCCAGGCCGACGAGCGCCCCGTACCCGATGCCGCCCGCGCCACCCGCGCCCGGCGCGACCGCGCACTCCGCCGCCTTGGGCCCGATCGCCTTCTCCAGGACGGTCACGAAGTGCGCGAGCGCCGCGTCCAGCGTCTCGACGTCCTCCGGCGTCGCGCCCTTCTGCGGGCCATACACGGCCGGCGCGCCCTTCGGGCCGGTCAGCGGGTTGTCGACGTCGCTGGCCAGGATCAGGTCGACCGCGGCGAAGCGTGGGTCGAGGCCCGACAGGTCCGCTGAGGCGAGCCCCGCCAGCGCGGCTCCGCCCGGGCCCACCGGCTCACCCGCCGCGTCCAGGAAGACCGCGCCCAGCGCGGCCAGCATCCCGGCGCCGCCGTCCGTGGTCGCGCTTCCGCCCACACCGAAGACGATCGTCGTCGCGCCCGCGTCCAGCGCGGCCCGCAGCAGCTCGCCCGAGCCGTACGTCGTCGAGGTGAGGGGCGCGAAGACACCGGCCGGCAGCAGCTGAAGGCCCGAGGCCTCCGCCATCTCCACGACCGCCGTCGTGCCGCGCAGCGCGAAGGCCGCCGTCACCGGGTCGCCGAGGGGTCCGGTCACCCGTACCTCACGGCGTTCGAAACCGGCCGCCACCGCGGCCGCGACCGTACCGTCGCCGCCGTCCGCCACCGGCAGGGTCTCCACTTCCAGCTCCGGGACGACCCGTCGCAGACCTGCTGTGACCCGCTCCGCGACCTGTACGGCCGTGAGCGAGCCCTTGAACTTGTCAGCCGCGACGAGTACGCGTGCGACCTCAGTTACTGCTCCGTCCGTCACCTTGCATCCCTTTGCTTTCGAACGTGCAGTCGCGCCGGGGCCGAGCCTATCCGCACGCTCGGACGGCGTGCCACCCCCTGATAAGGCGATATTCCGCACCATAGTGGGGCCATATGAGCACGGAACCGGATCCGATCGATCAAAAGGCCCCTGACCTCGCGGTCGTGGGCATCGGCGTGGCGGCGGTCGTGGCGATGGTGGCGTGGGCCGCCCTCGGCGAGGAATCCTTCGACAGCGCCTCGTCCACCGCCCTGAACTGGGTCCTGAACAACTTCGCCTGGCTGTTCGTGATCGCCGCCGACGCGTTCCTCGTCCTGTGCGTGGTGATCGCGCTGAGCCGTTTCGGCCGGATCCGGCTCGGTGCCGACGACTCGGAGCCCGAGTTCGGCAGTCTCGCCTGGATCGCCATGATGTTCAGCGCGGGCATGGGGATCGGTCTGATGTTCTACGGGGTCGCGGAGCCGCTCCAGCACTATCTGTCGCCGCCCCCGGCGAGCGGCGCCGCTGCCGGCACGGGCACGGCCGCCCGCGCCGCCATGGAGACCTCGTTCTTCCACTGGACGCTCACGCCCTGGGCGATCTACGGCATCGCGGGCCTCTCGCTGGCCTACGCGGGCTTCCGCAAGGGCCGCGGCAGCCGGCTGAGCTCCGCGTTCGTGCCGCTGATCGGCGCGGGCCGGGCCGCCGGGTGGCAGGGCCGGGCGATCGACCTGCTGGCCGTCTTCGCGACGGTCTTCGGAACGGCGACCAGCCTCGGCGTCGGCGCGCTCCAGGTCTCCAAGGGCCTGAATCTGACGATGGACGTCGAGGACTCCACCGCCACCCAGCTGATCATCATCGCCTCGCTCTCCGCCGCGTTCGTCCTCTCGGCGTTCTCCGGGCTGCACAAGGGCGTGAAGTGGCTGTCGACCATCAACGTCGTGCTCGCCGCGTGTCTGATGCTCTTCGTCTTCCTCCTCGGACCGACGGTCTACATCCTGGACACCGTCCCCGCGTCCGTGGGCGGCTATCTGCACCAGCTGCTGCCGATGGCGAGCCGTACCGGCGCGTTCACCGACCCGGCCTGGCTGGGCGCGTGGACGATCTTCTACTGGGCGTGGTGGCTGTCCTGGGCGCCGTTCGTCGGCACGTTCATCGCCCGGATCTCGCGGGGCCGCACGATCCGGGAGTTCCTCACCGGCGTGCTGCTCGTGCCCAGCGGGGCGACGGTCGTCTGGTTCTGCGTGATGGGCGGGACGGCGATCCGGCTGGAGTCGACGGGGGCGGCGGATCTCTCGGGCGCGGTGGAGGACGGCGCGGAGGCCGCGCTGTTCGCGATGCTGGACGCGCTGCCGATCGGGACGGTGACGTCGGTGATCGCGATGCTCCTGGTGATGACGTACTTCATCACCAGCGCGGACTCGGCGTCCCTCGTGATGGGCTCGCTGACGAGCCGCGGCTCGCTCCACCCGCCGACGTGGCTGGTGGTCACCTGGGGCATCCTCATGGCCGCGGTGGCGGCAGTGCTGCTTGTGGCGGGCGGGCTGACCTCCTTGCAGACGGCGACGATCCTGGTGGCGCTGCCGTTCGTGATCGTGATGCTGGGCCTGTGCGGGGCGCTCCTGAAGGAACTACGCGAGGACCCGGGCGCGGGCCCGGCCCGGCACCACGCGCTGCACGGCGTACGGGACGCGGTACCGGCGATGGTCGGCGAGACGCTGACGGAACGGGACGCCGACTCCCGCCACCACCGCCCGCACCGGGCGGGGGATGAAGTGCCGCCGCGCGGGGTGGGCTGAGGCAGCGGCCGCGCAGAGCGTCCGGCACGAGGCCGGCGCGCCCCGTCGCCGGAGGCACCGGACCGGCGCCTCGCGGCGCGTCCCGCGCGCGCCGCGCCGCCCCATTCGGTACACCGGACGTATGGCGTTCAAGCACGGCGAACTCGCCGACCGCATCCTCGGGGGCTGGACGGGACGGATCGCCGGGAACATGCTCGGCAAGCCCGTCGAGCGGGGCGACCACTGGACGCCCGAGCGCATCGACCGGTACCTGCGGCTGACGGACGCGCTCCCGCTCACCGACTACCTGCCGCCACCGCCCGCCGACGCCCTGGCCGAGGGGTTCGAGCTGCGGCCCGAGTGGCCCCAGTGCGTGCGCGGGCGGATCCACGGGAGCTGCCGGGACGACGACATCGACTACTCGATCCTGGGCCTCCACCTCCTGGAGACCCGCGGCTTCGCGTTCACGACCGAGCAGGTCGGCGAGCACTGGCTGCTGCGGCTCCCGTACCTCCAGACGTTCACGGCCGAGCGAGCCGCCTACCGCAATCTCGCCAACGGTCTGAAGCCGCCGCTGACCGCGACGTACGACAACCCCCACCAGGAGTGGATCGGCGCGCTGATCCGGGCGGACGTCTTCGGCTGGACCTCCCCGGGCGACCCCCGCCGGGCCGCCTCCCTGGCCCGGCGCGACGCCGTGCTGTCCCACACGGGGAACGGCGTGTACGGCGCGATGTGGGCGGCCGCCCTGATCGCCGCCGCCTTCACGGCGCCCGACGTGCGCACGGCCCTGGAGACCTCACTCGAAGGGATCCCGGCGAGCAGCCGGCTCGCGCGCACGGTGCGGCACACCATCGCCCTGTACGAGTCGGGGGTGGAGTGGTCCGACGCCCTCGCCGAACTCGCGGAGCGGACGGCAGGCCTGGGCTGGATCCACACGGTCCCGAACGCGGCGGTCCTCACGGCCGGACTGCTCTACGGCGGCGGTGACTTCACCGCCACGATCGCCCTGACCGTCCGCGGCGGCCTGGACACCGACTCGAACGGGGCGACGGCGGGCTCGGTGGCCGGGGTGTTGTGCGGCGCGGCGGCGATCCCGCCGCAGTGGTCGGAGCCGCTGCGGGACCGGGTGCGCAGCGCGGTGTTCGGCTTCGACGGGGTACGGATCAGCGACCTGGCCGAACGGACGCTGCGGCTGGCTACGCTGACGGTATGACGACGACCGACTACGCCACGTACATCGCCGGCCTGCCCCGGGTCCTCGCCGGTGCCGCCGCGCTCTTCCGGGACGCGGCGGGCCGCATCCTGATCGTCGAGCCGAACTACCGCGAGGGCTGGGCGCTGCCGGGCGGCACGATCGAGTCCGACACGGGCGAGACGCCCCGTCAGGCCGCGCGCCGCGAGACGGCGGAGGAGATCGGCCTCGACCTGGAGCTGGGTGCGCTGCTCGCGGTCGACTGGGTGCACGGCGCGGCGCGGCCGCCGATCGTGGCGTACGTGTACGACGGCGGGGTGCTGACCGACGAGCGGTTCGCCGCGATCCGCCTCCAGGAGGAGGAGCTGCTCTCCTGGAAGCTGATCGACCCCGCCGAGGCGACCGCCCATATGCCTGTCAACCTCGGCCTGCGGGTCCTCGCGGCCCTCGACGCCCTCAGGGCCGGCACGGGCCCGGCGGAACTGGAGAACGGCCGCCCGGCGCGCGGGTGAGGGATTCCCCTGTGCAGCGGCTCACCCCGCGCCCGTCGTGCCGACGACCTTCTTGGGCGGCTCGCCGGGCCGGTCGAAGAACCCGGTGGTCATGACGGAGGCGAGCAGGAGGCCGACCACGGCCAGGAGGACGGCGCCGATGACGGCGTAGATGATCCCGAGCGTGACGCGGGCCCGTCCGACGGGATCTCCGGGCATGTCAGGTCGCCGCCGCACGGCCGTCGCGGCCCGCCACGCGGAAGCGGGCGAGGCGGGCGGCCAGGTCCGGCGGCCAGAGCGCCTCCTCGGCCGCCGCCAGCTCCTCCGGGCTCCACCAGCGCCCGTACTGGATGCGGTCGGCCGCGTGCGCGGCGGCCAGGTCCCCGGCCGGCTCGCGGCGTGGTGCGTACGCCACGTAGACGTGTTCGTGCTGGCGTACGGGTACTCCGGCGCGGGTGAAGTCGTGCTCCCAGGTGCACAGCAGCTCGCCCGGCTCGATCCCCTCCCAGCCGGTCTCCTCCCGCAGCTCGCGCACGGCACCGTCCCGTGGGCTCTCCCCCGGCTCCAGGCCGCCGCCGGGCATCGCCCAGTGCACGCCGACCTCCTCGTTGTCGTAGCGGAAGAGGAAGACGGCCCCGTCGGGATCCAGTACGGCGACCCGGGCGGCCCGTCGTGGGGTGCGTCGCAGGGTGCTCATCGGTCAGCCCTGCGGGGGTTCGGGCTGCACGAGGCCCTCGCCGGTGCGGTGGGACTCCTCGCGGGAGGCCGTGCGGGCCTCCGTGCGGTGGCCGCGGGCGATGTAGTCCCGGACGACCGCCTCCACCGCGTCCTGCGGGTTGCCGATGCCCGCGAGGACCATGACGTCCACGACGAGTTCGGCGTCGAGCTCGATGTTCACCTTGGCCATGCCGGGAACCTAGCACCGGGTAATCCGCTCGCGGGCGGCGCGCGGACCTGCCTACGCTCGCGGTATGACCATGGTCGCGATTCTCAGCGGAGCCGGTATCTCGACGGACTCCGGCATCCCCGACTACCGGGGCCCCAACGGGGTGTGGACGCGCGACCCGGAGGCCGAGAAGCTCGCCACGTACGAGCACTACATGCGCGACCCGAAGATCCGGCGCCGCGCGTGGCGGATGCGGCTCGACGGCCCGGTGCTGCGGGCCGAGCCGAACGCGGCGCACCGGGCCGTCGCCGCGTTCGGGACGAGCGGCCACGCGCTCCGGGTGATCACGCAGAACGTGGACGGGCTGCACCAGCTCGCCGGGGTGCCCGAGCGGAAGGTGCTCGAACTCCACGGCTCGGCGCGGTCGGTGGTGTGCACCGGGTGCCATGCCCGGTCGTCGATGGCGGACGCCCTGGAGCGGGTGAAGGCCGGCGAGGACGATCCGAAGTGCCTGCTGTGCGGCGGGATCCTGAAGTCGGCGACGGTCATGTTCGGGCAGCGGCTCGACCCGGTCGTGCTCGGCGAGGCGATGTCGATCGCCAAGGCCACCGAGGTGTTCATCGCGGTGGGTACGAGCCTCCAGGTGCAGCCGGCCGCCTCCCTCGCGGGGATCGCCGCCGAGCACGGGGCCCGGCTGATCATCGTGAACGCCGAACCCACTCCGTACGACGAACTCGCCGACGAGATCGTGCGCGAGCCGATCGGCACCTCGCTGCCCGCGCTCCTCGAACAGCTGCGTTAGAACAACGCGTCCGGCTCCGCGCCCGATTCGAAGGCCAGCAGGCGCTTCTTGCGGTCCAGGCCGCCGCCGTACCCGGTCAGGGAGCCGCTCGCCCCGACGACGCGGTGGCACGGTACGACGATGCTGACCGGGTTCTTGCCGTTGGCGAGGCCGACGGCGCGGGAGGCACCGGGGTTGCCGAGGGCCTCGGCCAACTCGCCGTACGTGCACGTCTCGCCGTACGGGATGCGGCACAGCTGCTCCCAGACGCGGAGCTGGAACCGGGTGCCGATCAGCCTCAACGGCAGGTCGAACTCGGTCAGTTCACCGGCGAAGTACGCGTCGAGCTGACGGATCGCCTCGTCGAAGGGGCGCGGGTCGGGATCGCCGAAGGTCTCCTCGGCGGGGCGGTGACGCTGGTCGGTCATGTGGATACGGCTCAGGACGCCGTCGACGGCGACCAGGGTCAGCGCATCGTAGGGGCTGTCGATCACGGTGTGCCGGATGTCGGGCATGGCGGGTCGGCTTCCTTGTGCGGAGAGGCTTACGCGGGGAGGTGGTTGATCGGGTGGCTGTCGGTGGCCCAGAGGTACTGGACGGCGTACGCGCGCCAGGGCCGCCACCGCGCGGCGCGGGCGGTCAGCGCGGCAGGGGTGGACGGCAGGCCGAGGCCTTCGGCGGCGCGGCGGACGCCGAGGTCGCCGGGGAGGAAGGCGTCGGGGTCGCCGAGCGCCCGCATCGCGATGACCTCGGTGGTCCAGGGTCCGAAGCCGGGCAGGGCGAGGAGCCGGGCGCGGGCCTCGGCCCAGTCGGTGGCCGGGCCGAGGCTGAGTGAGCCGTCCGCGAGGGCCTCGATGAGCGTGAGGAGGGTCGTGCGGCGGCTGCGGGGCAGCGCGAGGGTCTCGGGGTCGAGCCCGGCGAGCGCCTCGGGGGCCGGGAAGAGGTGGGTGAGGCCGCCCTCGGGGTCCTCGACGGGCACGCCGTGTGCGGTGACGAGGCGGGCGGCGTGCGTGCGGGCGGCAGCCGTGGAGACCTGCTGGCCGAGCACGGCCCGTACGGCGAACTCGGCCGCGTCGACGGTCCTCGGCACACGCCGCCCGGGCGCCCGCTGGACCAGCGGGGCGAGCAGCGGGTCCGTGCACAACTGCTCGTCGACGGCGACCGGATCGGCGTCGAGGTCGAGCATCCAGCGGCAGCGGCTGATGGCGAGGGTCAGGTCGCGGGGGTCGGTGAGGAAGAGCCGGCAGGCGATGTGGTCGGGCCGGGGGGCGAGGGCGACGATGCCGTGGCCGTGGGGCAGGGCGAGGGTGCGCCGGTAGGCGCCGGTGGGGGTACCGCCCACGCCGTCAAGGCAGTGGGGGAGCCACTCCTCCACGCCGGGGACGGCGGTCGCGGCGAGATGGCCGAAGAGGTTGGAGGGGTTGAGGGGCGCGCGGTACGGCAGCCGCAGCACGATCACCCCCGGGGTCACGGGTTGTGCGGCCGAGGACCGGGCGGCCCTCGCGCGCAGCTCGCCGGGGGCCAGCGCGAAGACCTCGCGGACGGTGTCGTTGAAGGTACGGATCGAGGAGAACCCGGCCGCGAAGGCGATCTCGGCCATCGGCATCGGCGTCGTCTCGATGAGCAGCCGCGCGGTCTGGGCGCGCTGGGCGCGGGCCAGGGCGAGCGGTCCGGCGCCGAGTTCGGCGAGGAGCTGGCGCTCGATCTGGCGGGTGGAGTAGCCGAGGCGGGCGGCAAGACCCGGAACGCCCTCGCGGTCCACGATCCCGTCCTGGATCAGCCGCATGGCCCGGGCGACGGCGTCGGCGCGCACGTTCCACCGGGGAGAGCCGGGGCTGGTGTCGGGGCGGCAGCGCTTGCACGCCCGGAATCCGGCGCGCTGGCAGGACGCGGCGCTGGGGTGGAACACCATGTTCTCGGCCTTGGGCGGCACGACCGGGCAGCTGGGACGGCAGTAGATCCGGGTCGTGAGGACGGCGGTGAAGAACACGCCGTCGAAACGGGCATCCTTCGAGTGGACGGCCCGTACGCAGCGCTCGGTGTCGGTGTGCATGGCTCCATCGTCGGGGACCGGAGGGGTCGTCCGCTGGCGAGAAAACGACATGGACGTTCCGCGAGCGGGCCCTGCAAGGTCCTCGTCCGGCCGCCCGGCGTGCCCCGCCTCGATATCCCGTCGACACTGGAGCAGCATGGAAGGAGCGGATCCCCGACGCCGCCGGCGGGCCGAGGAACCGAGGAAGTGGACGGGTGAATGCAGAATCCCTGACGACAGACGAATCTCAGAGAAGCACCCCATGACCGGACGTCTGGGCCATCGGCCCAAGGGGTGGGGGCTGCGCAGCGTCGCCGGGCAGGTGTTCGCCCTCCAGGCGATCATCGTGGTGCTGCTCGTCGCCGTCGGCGCGCTGGCCCTGATCCTCCAGGCCCGTTACGACACGGAGCGCGACGCCCGCAACCGGTCGCTCGCCGCCGCGGAGGCGTTTGCGCACGCTCCGGGGCTGGTGGACGCCCTGCGGACCCCCGACCCGACCGCCGTGCTCCAGGAGCGGGCCGAGGGCGTCCGGCAGGCCTCCGGGCTCGACTTCGTCGCCGTGCTGACGACGGACGGGATCCGCTACACGGACTCCCGCCCGGAGCTGATCGGGCAGCGCACCACCGGCGACATCGCGCGCGCCAGGGCGGGCGAGTCGTTCACCGAGATCTTCACCGGGGAGCCGTCGGACGCGGTCCGCGCCATCGTCCCGGTGCGTACCGAGGACGGCGACATCGTCGGTCTGGTCAGCACCGGCATCGAGATCGAGAACGTCGGCAACGTCGTCGAGGACCAACTGCCGCTGCTCCTCGGCACGGCGGCAGGCGCCCTGGCCCTCGCGATGGGCGGCGCGGCGCTGGTGAGCCGTCGGCTGCGCCGGCAGACCCACGGCCTGGGGCCGGAAGAGATGACCCGGATCAACGAGCACCACGAGGCGGTCCTGCACGCAGTGCGCGAGGGGGTGCTCATCATCGACGCGGACCGGCGGCTGCTGCTCGCCAACGACGAGGCCCGGCGGCTGCTCGACCTGGCGCCCGACGCCGAGCAGCGGCACGTCACCGAGCTGGGTCTGGCTCCCCAGACCGCCGCGCTGCTCTCCTCCGGCCGGGAGGTGACCGACGAGGTGCATCTGGCGGGCGACCGGCTGCTCGCCATCAACGTACGGCCCACCGCGCCGTACCGGGGCCGGCCCACCGGGACCGTGATGACGCTCCGGGACTCGACGGAGCTCGCCACGCTCTCCGGCCGCGCCGAGGTGGCCAAGGGGCGGCTGCAGCTGCTGTACGAAGCGGGGGTGCGGATCGGCACCACCCTGGACGTGGGGCGGACGGCCGAGGAACTGTCGGAGGTCGCCGTTCCGCGCTTCGCCGACTTCGTCACGGTGGAGCTGCTCGAACCGGTGCTGCGCGGCGAGGAGCCGTCGGGCGCATTCACCGAGATGCGGCGGACGGCGATGACGGGGATCCGCGCCGAGCATCCGTTCCAGCCGGTGGGCGACCGGATCCGGTGTGTCGTGCCGACGACGCCGATGGCGATGGCGCTGGACAGCGGTCACGCGGTCCTGGTGGCCGACCTGTCCTCGGCCGACGGCTGGCGGGCCCAGGACCCCGAGGGGGCCGCGGAGGCTCTCGCGTACGGGCTGCACTCGCTCGTCGCCGCGCCGCTCCTTGCCCGGGGCGTGGTCCTGGGGATGGCGAACTTCTGGCGGTCCGAGACGGCGGAGCCGTTCGGGGAGGAGGATCTGAACTTCGCCGAGGAGCTGACCGCGCGCGCCGCGGTCTCCATCGACAACGCCCGCCGGTTCACCCGGGAGCACGATATGGCGGTCACGCTCCAGCGCAGCCTGCTCCCGCGGATCCTGCCCGACCTGTCCGCGGTCGACGTCGCGTACCGCTATCTGCCGGCCAAGGCCGGGGTGGGCGGGGACTGGTTCGACGTCATCCCGCTGCCGGGCGCGCGAGTGGCGCTGGTCGTCGGCGACGTGGTCGGGCACGGGCTGCACGCCGCGGCGACGATGGGGCGGCTGCGTACGGCGGTGCACAACTTCTCCACCCTGGATCTGCCGCCGGACGAGCTCCTGGGCCACCTCGACGAGCTGATCGACCGCATCGACACGAGCGCGTCGGAGTCCGGCTCCGAGGGCGGTGCGGGCGGCGGCGACGGGCACGAGCGGATCACCGGGGCCACCTGTCTGTACGTCATCTACGACCCCGCCGACGGCCGCTGCACCATGGCCAGGGCCGGTCACCTGGGGCCCGCGCTCGTCCACCAGGACGGCCGGGTGGAGTTCCCCGAGCTGCCCGCCGGGCTGCCGCTGGGCGTGGGCGGGATGCCGTTCGAGGCCGAGGAGCTGTACCTGCCGGAGGGGAGCCGACTTGTCCTGTTCACGGACGGCCTCCTGGAGGGCCGCGAGCGGGACTTCGACACCGGTCTCGCACTGCTGCGCGACGCGCTGGCCACGACCGGCCGCAGCCCCGAGCAGGCCTGCGCGGACGTCCTGGCGTCGCTGCTCGTGCCCGCGCCGGACGACGACATCGCGCTGCTCGTCGCCGACACCCGCCGGCTGGACCCGGAGCGGATCGCGGAGTGGGACGTGCCGCCCGATCCGGCGGACGTCTCCCGGGTCCGCGGCGCGGGCGCCCGGCAGCTCGCGGCCTGGGGCCTGGACGACATCGCGTTCACGGCCGAGCTCATCCTCAGCGAGCTGATCACCAACGCGATCCGGTACGGCGCGGAGCCCATCCGCGTCCGGCTGCTGCGTGACCGCCGGCTGATCTGTGAGATCTCCGACGGCAGCAGTACGGCTCCGCATCTGCGGTACGCGGCGACCACCGACGAGGGCGGCCGTGGACTGTTCCTCGTGGCCCAGTTCGCCGAGCGGTGGGGCACGCGCTACACCGAGCGGGGCAAGGTCATCTGGGCCGAACTCCCCCTGAGCACGGCCGACTCGGGGCTGCCGGCGACGGCCGTACCGGACCTGGACACGCTGGAGGACCTCGCCTGGTGAGCCGCCCGGCCCTCACCGCAGCCCGCCCGGCCCCTCACCGCAGCGACGTGCGGGCCAGCAGGACGGCCACGTCGTCCGGCGGCGCGAACGGCAGCAGCTGCTCGAGGATGTCGTCGCACAGCTGGCTGAGCGGCCGTTCGAGATGGAGCAGCGCCTCCGCGAGCCGGTCCATGCCCTCGTCGAGGTCGCGGTCCCGGGCCTCGATGAGGCCGTCGGTGTAGAGCACCAGCAGGCTGCCGGGCGGCAGTCTGAGCTCCTCGGTGCTGAAGTCCTGGCCGCCGGTGCCGAGCGGTGTGCCGGGCGGCCCCTCCAGGAAGGTGATGGCCCCGTCGGCGGTGGCCACGGCCGGTGGCGGGTGGCCGGCCCGGGCGATGACGACGCCGTCGGTGGCCGGGTCGTGGACGGCGTACACGCAGGTCGCCATCTCGTACTCCCCGAGGTCGGCGACGACGGCGTCGAGCGACCGGAGCAGCTCCGCGGGCGGCACGCCGTGCCGGGCGAGGGTCCGTACCGCCGTACGGAGCTGGCCCATGACGGCCGCCGCGTGGATGCCGTGGCCCATGACGTCGCCGATGACGAGCCCCGTCCGGCCCTCGGGCAGGGCGATGACGTCGAACCAGTCGCCGCCGACGTCGTGGTCGCTCGCGGGGAGGTAGCGGCCGGTCAGCTCCAGGCCGTCGACCCTGGGCAGGGGGTTGTTGGTGAGGCTGCGCTGGAGGGTGAGGGCGGCCTCGCGCTGGGTGGTGTACATCCGGGCGTTGTCGATGTTCAGGGCCGCTCGGGCGACGAGTTCGTCGATGAGGACGCAGTCCTGCTCGTCGAAGGGTTCGCGGCGGCGGACCCGGGTGACGGTGACGGCACCGAGCACCTTGCCGCGGGCGACGAGCGGGACGAGGCGCGCGGATCCGAGGGCGGACTCGAAGTAGGCCCGCAGGGGTGTGGTGCGGCGATCGGGGAAGAGGGCGGGGAGGTCGGAGTGGTAGAGGTTCATCGGCCGGGCGTCGGCGATGACCTGCTCGTACACGGTGCCGGGCGGGATCTGGAAGGTCTGCCCCGGGCTCAGCAGCGCGGTGGGGGCCGTCGGGTCGGGGAAGACGGCCGCGAGGCGGCGCAGCAGGCCGTGGGCGGAGGCGCCGGCCTCGTCGGGTTCGAGCACCGATTCGAGCAGCTGGACGTCGGCCGAGTCGGCGAGCTGCGGGACCAGGACCTGGACGATCTCCTCGGCGGTCTGGTGCAGGTCGAGGGTGGTGCCGATCCGGGTGCCGGCCTCGGCGAGCAGGGCG
Organism: Streptomyces sp. NPDC029169; assembly: GCF_055563935.1. Taxonomy (NCBI): domain Bacteria; kingdom Bacillati; phylum Actinomycetota; class Actinomycetes; order Kitasatosporales; family Streptomycetaceae; genus Streptomyces; species Streptomyces sp. NPDC029169. Next base: position 28,794 of record NZ_JBVHXA010000017.1, on the reverse strand, counting down.
AAGCGGCGGCGGGCCCGTTCGGCCTCGACGAGCGCGCGCTGGCCCTCGGTGATGTCGATGAGGGAGGCGATCAGTCCGAGTTTCCGGCCGGAGCCGTCGAGCAGCGGGGCGTACGAGCAGGACCAGGTCCGGTCGTGGTCGGGGTCGGCCGGGGTGCGGCCGGTGCGGCGTACGTCGACGAAGGCCCGGCCGCTCTCCAGGGCCTGCCGCATGGTGGATTCGAGGGCGACCGCGTTGACGCCGGGCACCACCTCGGTGAGCCGTTTGCCGACGTGCTCGGCGGGCGGTACGCCGTTCATCCGCGCCAGCGCGTCGTTGACCCGGATGAACCGCAGGTCGGGGCCGAGGGTGGCGAGGCCGATGGGCGACTGGGTGAAGAGGCTCTGGAGGGCGGCGAGCGAGTCCCGCATGCGCAGGACCTCGGAGGTCTCCACCGCGATGAGCATCGCTCCGGGCCGCCCCTGGGGGTCGACGTCCGGGACGATCCACATCTCCATGGTCACTTCGTGACCGTCGCGGTGCCGTGTGGGCAGGGTGCCGACGACGGTCTCGCCGGCCTGGACGCGCCGGGTCAGCTGATCGGCGAGCTCCTTGTTGGCGTCGGGCACCAGAATGGGTGACGCGGGGCGTCCGAGCACGTCCTCGGGGCGGTATCCGAGCAGGTCCTGGGCGGCCAGCGACCACTCGACGACGCACCCGTCGGCGTCCTCCCGCCACAGGGCGATCGGGAGGAGTTCCCGCAGGACACCGGCGTAACCGATGGCCGCCGGCGGCCGCTCCGGCGTCTCACGCGGCGACTGATCAGTGTCCAACGGTCCGACCTAACCCCGGGGGGTGTTTCCTACCCGATCACCCTATCCGAGCAGTCGACACGGGGCCCTGCGGGTACGGCTCCGGACGGTGGGTGCGTGCGGTCGCCGCGGCTGCGGCGACGGTGGTGGCGGACGATGCGCTCCAGGGGTTCCACTCGTACCGACCCGCCGGTAACTTTGCGCCGCCCACTCCCCACCGTCCTGGCAGGTACGAGATGCAGAGCTTGTTACGTGTGGTCCGAGGCGCCCTCCTCGTGGGCGCCCTTCTGGCACCGGCCCTGCCGGGCGCCGCCGCGGCGCAGCCCGGTCCGCTTCCCGAGGCACCGGCCACGACCGCCGCCGCGGCACCCGACTGGACCCCGCCGCTGTCCACCCGCGGCCGGTACATCGTCGACGCCGACGGCGACCGCTTCCGGCTGCGGTCCGCCAACTGGGACGGCGCCCAGGGCTCCTGGAACGGCTCGGGCGACATCGCCGACCCCGCCAACCACCACGCCGGGCAGAACTCCCACGGGATCCCGATCGGCCTGGACCGCACCCCGCTCCCCACCCTTCTCGCCGACTTCCGCGCCCTCGGCCTGAACAGCGTCCGGCTGCCGTTCTCGAACCGGATGCTGCGCGACACGGCCCCCGTGCCCGATGCGGCCGTCGCGGCCAATCCGGCCCTGCGCGGCAGGACCCCGCTCCAGGTCTTCGACGCCGTCGTCGCCGCCCTCACCGACGGCGGGTTCGCCGTCATCCTCAACAACCACACCGTGACCACCCGTTGGTGCTGTGGCGTGGACGGCAACGAACGCTGGAACAGCAGCGGGCAGTCCACCGCGCAGTGGGCCGACGACTGGGTGTTCATGGCGAAGCGCTACCGCGCCAACCCGCGCGTGGTCGGCGCCGACCTGTACAACGAGGTCCGCCGTGACGTCTGGGACGACCCCAACTGGGGCCTGGGCGACAACCACGACTGGCACGCCGCCGCCCAGGAGGCCGGTGACCGGATCCTGGCCGAGGCCAACCCGGACCTGCTCATCGTCGTCGAGGGCATCAACTGGCAGGGCATTCCGGTGGACGGCTTCGCGCACGGCCGTCCGGCCCTCACCCCGGTCCGTACCCTCTCGCACACCCTGGTCGTGTCGAACAAGCTCGTCTACTCGGCCCATTTCTACGGCTACACGGGCCCGAACCACAGTGGCGCCACCGGCCTGGGCGAGACGAGCGACCCGCGCTACCAGGACCTCACCCGCGAGCAGCTCCGCCAGGTCGTCCACGACCAGGCGCTCTACGTCTCCGCAGAGACCGGCCGGCACTTCACCGCTCCGGTCTGGATCAGCGAGTTCGGCATCGGCGCCGACGAACAGAACAGCCGCCCACGCGACTGGTTCCACCACCTGGCCGAGCTGCTCGGCGACGCCGACGTGGACTACGCGTACTGGCCGCTGGTCGGCTGGAACAACCCAGGTGGCGGCGGGGACAGTTGGGCGCTGCTGCGGTACGACACCGAAGGCTGGCGGACCGGGGTCCTCGACGCGGGCGACTGGCGGACCCCCGCCTGGACCGGACTGACGGGCTCGCCCGGCCGCACCGGAGCGGTTCCGCTCACCCCCGGCTGGTACCAGCTGACGACCGACCACCGTGACCACAACGCCTCGCTGCGCGTGCGGGCCGGCGGGGACTGGGACAGCGGCGCCCGCAAGGCCGTCTGCCCCGACGGGTCCCGGCTGGCCGGGCTCAGCCACACCGGGGGCCGCGGCCTGTGCGCGAGTTCGGCGCTACGGTCCGGCACCGGCGGCCACACGGTCGTCCGCGACGAGGCGCACGTCCCGGCGGGCGGCGACTGGGCCGGCGGCTACACCAAGTTCCAGTGCCCGGCGGGGCAGTTCCTCATCGGCTACAGCGTGCGCGGCGAGCGGGTCTCCGCCGCCCTGTGCGCTCCGGCCCGTACGGCGCTGCCGGAGAGCGGGGGCCGCACGGTGTGGTTCGACCGCGGCGACAACCGCCCGGCGGGCGCGCCCGGCGGGGAGTACGCGCACGGCCACTACAAGGGCCAGTGCGCACCCGGCGAGTACGCGGCCGGGATCGCCTTCACCACGCGGGTCGGCTCCCGGCCCTCCCCGGCCGCCCTGCTCTGCCGCCCGGCGCCCCCGGAGGCGTAGGGGATTCTCAGACCGCGGACACGGCGCGGGGTGTCTCCAGGGCGGTGGCGATGCCCTGCGCCAGGAACGGGATGCGGTGCGCGCAGACGCCCGCGATGTTGATGCGTCCCGCGTTCGTACCGTAGATGGCGGACTGCCCGCGCATCCGGCGCATCTGGTCCGGCGTGAGCGGCAGCATCGAGAACATGCCCTTCTGGCGCCCGAGAGAGGTGGCGGCGTCCGGGTACCCGAGGGCGTTCAGGTGGGCGACGAGGTCCGACCGGTTGGCCGTGATCCGCTGCCGCATGACGTCGAGCTCCGCCCGCCAGGCGGCCCGCAGGCCATCGTCCTCCAGGATGGTGGCGACGACGGCGGCGCCGTGGTCGGGCGGCATGGAGTACATCACGCGGGCGGCGTTCTGCAGGGCCGTCTCGACGTGCCGCAGCGTCTGCCGCGACGGGCCGATGACGATGGCGCAGCCGGTGCGGTCGCTGTAGAGGCCGAAGTTCTTGGAGCAGCTGACGGCGATCAGCACCTCAGGCAGCCGGTCGGCCAGCATCCGGGTGGCCCGCAGGTCGGCGTCGAGGCCGTCGCCGAGGCCGTGGTAGGCGAGGTCGACGAAGGGGACCCAGCCGTTCGTCTCGGCGAGACCGGCCAGCTCCTCCCAGGTCTCGTAGGAGGGGTCGACGCCCGTGGGGTTGTGGCAGCAGCCCTGGAGCAGGACCACGTCGCCACGGCGCGCGGCACGCAGGTCGTCGAGCATGCCGTCGGCGTACCCGTACGTCCGGACCGTCAGTCCGGCGCCCTCCAGGATGGGGCGGTGGTTGACGTACGCGGGGTCGCTGATCCACACCGTGGTGCCGGGGCGGGTCTGGCGTACGAGATCGGCGAGGAGGCGCAGGGCGCCGGTGCCCGCCACGGTCTGGACGGCCGTCGCCCGCGCGGTCCTGGCCTCGGTGCCGAGGACCATGGCGAGCATGGCCCGGTTGAAGGCGGTGTGGCCGGAGAGGCCGCGGTACTCCTTGGAGTCGGAGCGGTCCGCCAGGCGTATCTCGGCCTCCTTGACCGCGCCCATGACGGGCGTGGCCCCGGTGTGGTCGCGGTAGACGCCCAGGACGAGGTCGAGGCGTTCGGGGCGCGGGTCGGCGGCGAACTCGGCGGACAGGTCCCACAGCGGGTCGACGGGCGGGGCGGGAAGCAGCTCAAGCATCGGCGGAGACCTTGGATCGGTGGAGGTGGGGAAGGCGGGGGTGTCGGGGGCGCCGGTTGGCGAGCGCGACGCCGAGGGTGATGAGGGGGACGCCGACCACGACGGACACGGTCGGCGACTCGTCGAGGAGGGGTACGGCGAGCAGGACGACGGCGACGGGGCTGAGGCTGCCGACGACCGAGCTGCGCTCCGGGCCGAGGCGGCGGATGGCGAACGCGTACAGCAGACCGGCGCACAGGCCGACGCCCAGGCCCTGGACGACGAGGAAGAGCGCGATGTCGGCGCCGGCGGCGTGGGCGAGGCCGGTGGGCAGGACGCCGGTCAGGGCGAGGAGCGCGATGACGGCGAAGGAGGGGAGGCACAGCAGTCCGATGGACCCGACGGGGTCGAGGTCCACCTCGCGCAGGCCCACGGTGTACAGCGCCCACAGGCCACTGGCGACGAGCAGCGTTCCGGCGCCGAGCAGGACGTCCGCGTCCAGGGCCGCCGTGTAGCGCCAGACCAGGGCCACGACTCCGGCCACGATCAGGGCGAGACCGGCCGACTGCGTACCGCGCGGGACGCTCTTGCCGCCCGCGACCATGAGGCCGGAGACGAACAGCGGGACCATGCCGGGGACGATCGCCCCGACGAACGCGGCCGACGTCAGCGAGCCGCCGAACATGGCGGCGAGGAAGAACGGGACGCCCGCGCCACAGATGATCTTGGCGGCGGGACCGGGCCGCACCGCGGCCAGCAGGCGCCTGCGCCGCCACAGGGCGGGCGCGAGGACCACAAGGGGGACACCGAAGCGCAGCAGGGCTGCGTCGGCGGGCAGCAGGGTGGAGGCGCTGAGCGCCCGGGCGCTCAGGGCGAACGCGGCCCAGATGGCGACGGTGAGCAGCAGGGCGACGAGGCCCACGGTCTGCGGCGAGAGCGCTCCGGTCCGGCTCCGGACCCGGCCGATGCCTGGCGCCGGCCCTGCCGGCGGTGCCCCCGCCGTACGTATCCCACTCACCGAAGAGCCTCCCGCTCGCCGAACCGCTGCCTCAAGCAACGGTAGGGCTTTGGGCGGGGCAGCCGATTGCCAGTTCTGCCAGCCGGCCATAGCGTGGGAGCAGAATCTGCCAAGGAGTGGCAAAGGAGTGACATTGGACGCCGTCGACTTCCAGATCATCCACGAGTTGCAGGCGGACGGGCGGCTGTCCAACCAGGACCTCGCCGACCGGATCAGGCTGTCCCCCTCGCCGTGTCTGCGCCGGGTGCGCCGCCTGGAGGAGTCGGGCCTGATCCGCGGCTACACGGCGATGGTGGACCAGGTCACGTACGGCCTGCCGATCACCGTCTTCGTACGGATCCGGCTGGAACGCCACACCGCCGAGGCCGTCAACGTGTTCGAGCGGCAGGTCGCTCTCATCGAGCACATCCAGGACTGCTATCTGATGGCGGGCAGCAGCGACTACCTGCTCAGGGTCGTGATCGAGAGCCTGGAGGCGTACGAATCCCTGGTGCGCGACCGGATCCACGCCATCCCCGGCATCGCCTCGATCGAGTCCAGCTTCGCCTACGGCAGCGTGAAGCAGTCCCGGGTCTATCCGCGCCCCGGCGCCCCCCTCAGGTGAACCGTCCCCGGTTTTGGGGCCGTGGGTTGTGTGCTCTGCTGGAGGTGTAGCTGCGGTAGCTCGCGCGCCCCCTGGGAGGCTTTCCATGGCGCACCACCTCCGCGTAGCCCCGCCCGCACCCACGCGGCCAGGTGTTCTGCTGCCGCGTCGCGAGATCGCGGCCGCCTGGATTCTGCTGGTGCTCCTCGCCGCTCTGGCGTGGGTGCTCACGGTCGGCCAGGCCCGTGACATGGGGATGGAGCCGGGCACGATGGGCCTGGCTCTTCCCCTGTTCCTCCTGCTGTGGGTGGTGATGATGGCGGCGATGATGCTGCCGTCGGTCGCGCCCGTGGCCATCACCTGGGTGCGGGGCATCCGCCGCGTCTCGGCGGGCTGGACACGGGCGCTGCGGACCGGTGCGTTCCTCAGCGGGTATCTGCTCGTCTGGACCGCTTTCGGCGTCGTCATCTACGGCGCCCTGGCACTGACCGGACGCCTGGTCGACGACCATCCGGACGCGGGGCGGTGGATCGGCGCCGGCGCCTTCCTGCTGGCCGCGCTGCAACAGTTCGGGCCGCTGAAGCGGGTCTGTCTGCGGCACTGCCGGAACCCGATGTTCCAACTGCTCCGGTACGCGCGCTTCCGTCCCTGGGCGAAGGACCTGCGCGTGGGCGCGCACCACGGGCTCTACTGCGTCGGATGCTGCTGGGGACTCATGGTCGTCCTGATCCCGCTGGGCGTCATGAACGTGGCCGCGATGGCGGGGGTCGCAGCGGTGATCTTCCTGGAGAAGCTGTGGCGGCAAGGGCCCTGGCTCAGCTGGGCGGTCGGGCTCGCCTTCCTCGTCCTGGCCGTACTCGCCCCCTTCCAGGACTGGCTGCTTCCCGGCCTTGACGACTCGGGTCCGCCGATGGACATGGACCAGATGCGGGCGGGCGGCGCGCTCTGACCGCCGTCCTGCTGCGGGTGCCTTGATCGCCACCCTGCGAAGAAGATTCCGTTTCACCCGTGTTGTTCTTCGTTCTCGGCTGTACGCGTTGAGATGCTGCCTGCCGATGGTGGGCGGGAGCGATCGGTCCGCCGGGAAGGGGATCACGTGGAAGCCGCCGCCTGGGAGCCGGTCGCCGTCCTGCTCGCGGTCGTCCTGGCGGGCGTCTTCCTGCTCCACTGTCTCGGGGCCGCCGCCCGCACCGTCCGGAAGCCGCTGCACACCGGGCCGTTCAGCGGCGGACTCGAACCACGGGAGCACCCGGTGTCCCGGTTCCATGTGCGCTGGTATCCCGTCACGATGATCTTCCTTGCCTTCGACATGGAGATGCTCTTCATGTACCCGTGGACGAGGGTCGTGTCCGAAGTCGGCGTCCCGGCGGTCGTGGAGATGTTCCTCTTTCTCGGCGTGCTGCTCGCCGGAGTCGGATACGCCTGGCGCGAAGGGGCGTTCCGGTGGACCTGAGGACCCGGGTGATCGCGGCGGCGATGGGCCGTCCCGGTGTGCTGCTCGTCGCCTCTCCCGGGGGAACGCGCGAGCGGCTGGCGGTGGAGGCCGAACTCGCGCGCAGGCGCTGGCCACAGGTCGACGGCCCAGCCTCGGCGGACCTCGTGGTCTTCACGGGTACGGCGGTTCCCGTGCACGAGGACGACTGGGCGCAGCGCCTGTGGCTCGGCGTACCGGCTCCCAAGGCGCGGGTGGCCGTGACGGATACCGCGCATGTGGCACACGCCCTGGACGAGGGTCACGCCGCGCTCCTGGAGCCGAGCGCCGAGCACGATCACGGCCCTCACGGTCATCACGATCACCACGAGCCTGACGGACATCACGAGGGCCATGACCATCACGGTCACCACATGGGCGTCGTGGCCGGGCTGCCGATGGCGGAACGTGCCGACGACCGGGACGGATTGAGGCTCGATCGGCTGCACGTGCCACTCGGACCGGCCTTGCCGGACTGGCCCGCCGGGCTCGTGCTGCGGGTGGAGCTTCAGGGGGATGTCGTCCAGCGCGCCGAGGTCGAACCGATCCCTCCGTATCCCTCGCCACGGCTCGCCTTCTGGAGCGAGCCGTGGCTCAGAGCCCTGGCCGGCGAGCGGGTGACCGTCGGCGAGGCCGCTCGGCGTCGGTGCGCGGCCCATCTCGACAGCATCGGCCGATTCCTCGCCGTGGCGGGCTGGCGCGACACCGCGGCCGCGGCCCGCACGGCCCGTGACCGCGTTCTCGCCGACGCGCCGGTGGCCGAACTCCGTCCGCTCGTACGGAGGTTGATCCGGCGGGTCCGCACGTCGTGGACCCTGCGCTGGCTCACCGCGGGCGTGGGAGAGCTGTCCGCCGAGCTCGCGCACCACCACCGGGTCAGCGGGCCCGCCCTCCTTGCCGACGGTGACGTGCACGACCGGTTGACCGTCTGGCTGGACGAGACTGAGCGCGCCCTCGGCCTCTGCGACGACGGGGGCGCCCTCACCGCCCGGCCGCTGGTCGGACCCCGAGGCCAGGTCGACGCGCAGACCCCGCCGTCCCGAGCGCTGCTTGACGTACTCCCCCAACTGCTCGAAGGCGCCGAGTTCGCCTGCGCTCGGCTCATCGTGGCAAGCCTCGACCCCGATCTCGACGAACTCGCCCGGCCGCATACGTCGGAAGGGCACACCGATGGCTGAGCCCGCTCCGCTGTGGGCGGTTGCCGTGCTCCCCGTCGCGCTGACGCTCGTCGCGTGGGGCGTGGCAAGCGTCGCGAACGTCGACGCGCGGTCGGCCGGCCCGGGCCGTGAGGTGGTGCGGCTGCTGGTGCAGCAGCGGCGCGTCACGAGGGCGGCCGATGTCCCTCTCGTCCGGCTGGGGACGACGCTGCTCCCGGTGGCTGCGGTCCTCGCCGCGGTCGTGCTCCCCTTCGGTTTCCGCTCGGTGTCCGATCTGCCGGATGGGATCGTGTGGTTCAACGCCATGGAGGCGCTGGCCTGGGCGGCGGTGTGGCTGACCGGCTGGGGGCCGAACTCGTCCCTCTCGCTCATCGGCGGCTACCGCTTTCTCGCGCAGGGGCTGGCGTACGAGCTGCCGCACATGCTGGCCATCACGACAGCGGCGCTCGGTGCGGAGTCCCTGCGGGTCGGCGCGGTCGTGGACGCGCAGAGCGGGCTCTGGTTCGCGGTGTGGATGCCGGCGGCGTTCGGGATCTATCTGCTGAGCGCGCTCGCCATGGCCTTCTGGGGGCCGTTCGACCAGCCCGCGGGCGCGGACGCGGCGGGCGGCGCCGCGGCCGAACTGTCCGGTGTGGACCGGCTGGTGTTCCTGGGCGGGCGGTGGCTGCTGCTCGTCGTGGCGGCCGCCTTCTCCGTACCGCTGTTCCTCGGCGGCGGACACGGTCCGCTCCTGCCCGGGTGGGCGTGGACCGTGCTGAAGACCGCCGCAGTGCTGGGCCTCCTGGTCTGGGCGCGGCGCCGGGTGCCGACCGTACGAATGGAGCGGTACGTGGAGCTGGCCTGGGTGGTCCTGACACCGCTGGCGGTGGCGCAGGCGCTGGTCGTGGCCGTGGTGGTGCTGGGGCGGTGAGCACGGCCGCGTTCTGGGCGCTTGCCGTTCTCGCCGTAGCGAGCGGCGTGATGGTCTTCCGCTTCGACTCGATGGCGCGCGCGACGTTCTCGCTGCTCACGGCGCTCCTGTGTGTGGGCGGGGAGCTGATCGTGCTCGGCCTGGACTATCTGGGGATCGTCACGGTGCTGATGATGACGATCGAGATGGCGATCATGGCCGTCTTCATGATCATGTTCATGATGAACCCGGCCGGACTCATGCCGATGACGATGGTGCACAACAAGCGCGGCGCGGCGGTCATCTGCACCCTGTCGTTCGCGCTGCTCGTCGCCGGCGTTCTCCTCGCACCCTGGCCGTCCCGCCGCGGCCGGGCCCCCGCCGATCCGACGATGGACCTCGGGATGTCCCTGATGGGGCCGCAGATGCTCACCATGATGACGCTGGGCATGGCGCTGTTCGCGACGATCGTCGCGACCGTCGTGCTCTCCACCCGGCGCGGCCGGTACGACCGCTTCGGCGACACCGTCCGTGCACCCCGGCCCGACGATCCGGTACGCGGCGGGGTGGGCCGGTGAACCTGGAGCTGTTCCTGATCGTGGCTTCGGCGCTGTTCTGCGTCGGTCTGTTCGGCGCGCTGACCCAGCAGTCGATCGTGATGCTGATGATGGGCCTGGAGCTGATGATCGGCGGGATCATCCTGGCCGCCGGCGCCGCATGGCACTACATCGCTCCCGCCTCGGCGGACGGACAGGTCCTGATCGTGCTCGTCATCACGGCCATGGCGGTGGAGATGGCGATCGGATTCGCCGTGGTCACCGCGCTGTTCCGGTCGCGCGAGGTCGACATGACCGACATGGCGGCGGAGTTGAGGGAGTGAGCCTGCTGCTGTGGTCGCTGATCGCCCTGCCGTCGGCGGGCGGGGCGCTGCTCGCCCTGGCCGGACGGCGGGCGGACCGGTGGGCGCCGCCGCTCGCGGTGGGCGTCTCGGCGGCGGCCCTGGCACTCGCCGTCACCGCCGCCCTGCGGCACCCGGCCGTCGAGGCGCCTCTGCTGGAAGGGCTCCCCGTACGGTTCGCGGTGGACGGCCTCTCCGGGGTCCTCGTCGTGACCGTCACGGCCGTGACGACGGCCGTACTGCTGTTCAGCGCGGCGGAGTTCGGCGCCGCCGAGGCACGGGCCCGCCTCTTCGGGCTGATGCTCCTCTTCGCGGGGAGCATGCTCGTCACGGTCACCTCGACGACCCTGCCGGTGCTGCTCATGGGCTGGGAGGTCATGGGCGCCACCTCCTGGGCGCTCATCGGCTACTGGTGGCGCGAGCCGGAACGTACCGCGGCGGCCGACACGGCCTTCCTCACCACCCGCACCGCCGACCTCGGCCTCTACCTCGCCGCGGGCGCCGCCCTCGCCGCGGGACCCGGTCCGCTCACCCTCGACGGGCTCGTACGGGCAGACGAACCGTGGCTGTCGTTCGTCACGGCCGGCATCCTTGTCGCGGCACTCGGCAAGTCGGCCCAACTACCCTTCGGTTTCTGGCTGTCGCGAGCCATGCAGGGTCCGAGCCCGGTATCGGCTCTGCTGCACTCCGCGGCCATGGTGGTGGCGGGGGCGTATCTGCTGCTGCGGACAGGGCCGCTGCTCGAAGCCTCCGGCTGGGGCGCGCCCGCGGCGGCGTGGGTGGGTGCGGCGACCGCGGTCGGCCTCGGGCTCGTCGCCGTGGCGCAGAGCGACGTCAAACAGCTGCTCGCCGCCTCCACGTGCGCGCAGATCGGGTTCATGGTGCTCGCCGCGGGCGCCGGGGCGACCACCGGCGGGGCCCTGCAACTGATGGCGCACGCAGCCGCGAAGAGCCTGCTGTTCCTCGTGGCCGGGGCCTGGCTCACCGTGTGGGGGACCCAGCGGCTCCCGGCCCTGCGCGGGGCCGCCCGGTCGTACCGTACCGTCGGCGCCCTCTGCACCGTGGGCGCGCTGTCGCTCGCCGGGCTGCCACCGCTCTCTCTGTGGGCAGCGAAGGACGTGCTGCTCGCGGGGGCTCTGGACGACAGTCCGTGGCTGTACGCGGCCGGGCTTGCCGCCGCCGTGCTCTCCGCCGTGTACAGCGTCAAGATCCTCTGGTTCGTGTGGCGTCCCACCGCACCTGCACGTCTGACTGAAGGCCGGCCCCGGATTCCCGGCGCCGTGGTTCCCCCGCTCGCTCTGCTCGCCGCCGGCTGCCTCGCTCTCACGCCCGTGGCCTTCCCACCGGTGCGCGACAGGCTCGCCGACTATCTCGGCAGCGGAGGTCAACCGGAGCCGTACGGCTGGGAGTTCGCCCTCTCCGGAACTCTCGCACTCGCTGCCGGCGCCATCGCCTGGGCCTGGGGCGATCGCCCGCTCCCCCTTCCCCGCCGGGTGACGGGGATGTGCCGCGAGTGGCTGGGGCTCGAGCGTGCCGCCCATGCCCTCCTCGTCACCCCCACTCTCCGGGTCGCCCGCGCCGCCGCCACGTTCGACGACCGGATCCTGGACCGGGCCGTGCGCGCCACCGCCCGGGGCGCGCTCGGCATCGCCCGCTGGACGAACCGGGTCGTCGAGCGGGCGGTCGACGGAGCGGTCGAGGGCGTCGCCACGTGCGCACGGGCGCTCGGCCGGTGGGCCCGCAGGCCCCAGACCGGCCAGCTGCACCAGTACCTCGCCCAGGCCGTCGCGGCCTTCTCCGTCATCGCCGTCGTGCTCGTCCTCGCGAGGTAACCCATGCTCACCGCCCTCGTCTTCGCCCCGACCGCGTTCGCCCTGCTGCTCCTCGCCCTGCCCTCCCGTACCCCCGTCCAGGCTCTGCGCGCCGTCTGGGTGGCGACGGCCACGGCCGAACTCGGCCTGGTCGTCGCCATGTGGGCCGGTTACCGGACCGGCGGTGGTACGCAGTACGAGGTACGGGCGCGGTGGATCCCCGACGCGGGGGTCGGCTATCACATCGGCGTCGACGGTCTGTCCCTGCCGCTGCTCGCCCTCACGTGCGTGCTGTTCCTCGCCTGCGCGCTGTACTCGCTCCGCGACAGCCGCCGCTTCCGCGAGTTCGCCGCGCTCTTCCTCTTCCTCCAGACCACGTGCCTCGGGCTGTTCAGCGCCCTCGACCTGATTCTGTTCTTCGTCTTCTTCGACCTGTCGATCGTGGCGATGTACTTCGTCATCGCCGGATGGGGGCACCGCGACGCCAAGCGGGCGGCGCTGATGTTCTTCCTCTACACGTTCACCGGATCGCTCGCCCTGCTGCTCGGCTTCATCGGCCTCTACCTGGCCGCCACCCCGCACACCTTCGACATGGTCGAACTGACCCGCCAGAACCCGCTCGCCGGCCGGTCCGCCTACGCCACGCTGGTCCTGCTCGCCGTCGTCGTCGGCCTCGCAGTGAAGACGCCGACGGTCCCGTTCCACACCTGGCTGCCGCCCGCCCACACCGAGGCCCCGGCGGCCGGGTCGGCGATCCTCGCCGGCGTGCTCCTGAAGATGGGGACGTACGGGTTCCTCCGCATCGCGATGCCGATGCTGCCCGACGCGTGGCGGCGGTACGCGATCGTGCTGGTCGTCGTCGGAGTCCTGTCCGTCCTCCACGGCGCGCTCGTGGCGCTCGCCCAGACCGACTTCAAGCGCATGATCGCGTACACCTCGGTCAATCACATGGGGTACATCATCCTGGCCGTCGGCGCCGCCGCTGCGACCGCCGGCACCTCCGTCCAGGCCCGCTCCCTCGCGATCACCGGCTCGGTCACCCAGATGGTCAGCCACGGCCTGATCACCGGCGCGCTGTTCCTCCTCGCCGGGGTCCTGTACGAGCGGGGGCGGACGTACGAGATGAGCGCGTACGGCGGCGTGGCCGCCCGCGCCCCCGTCTTCGCCGCCCTCACCGGCACCGCCGCCTTCGCGTCTCTCGGGCTGCCCGGCTTCTCCGGCTTCATCGCGGAGTTCCAGATCTTCACCGGCGCGCTCGGGCCGAGGCCGCTCGCCACCGCCCTCTCCGTACTCGGCATCCTGCTCACGGCCGGACTGTTCCTGCGCGCGCTCCGACAGATCCTGATGGGCCCGCTCCGGCTGCCCGACGCCCCGGGCACCCCCCGCGCCTTCTTCGACATGCGCGCCCACGAGAAGGCGGCCGTCGTCCCCCTCCTCCTGCTCGCCGTGGTCCTCGGCATCACGCCGCGCTTCCTCCTCGGCGTCATCGAGCCCGCCTCCCGCACCGTTCTGGAACTGGTCGGCCGATGACCGGCATGAACGAGAACCCGCTCGACCTCCTCCCCGAGGTGCTCCTCGCCGCCTCCGCCGTCCTCGGACTGCTCTTCGGGGCATGGCTGCCGCGCGGCCGGCAATGGCTCGTGGGGCTCCTCGCGACGGTGTCGGCGAGCGCGGGACTCATGGCGGCGGCCGTCGCCGCCGCCCGCCCCGATGTGACCGCGTTCGGCGAGGCGTTCACCGTCGATCCGGTCACGAGCACGTCCCGGGTCGTCGTCCTGGGCGGCACCGTGCTCGTCCTCGTCCTCGCCTCCCGGCCGTTCCACGCCCACCCGCGCGAGAGCGAGTTCTACGTCCTGCTCCAGCTCTCCGCCCTGGGTGCGCTCGTCCTGGCCGGGGCGCAGGACCTGCTGCTGCTCTCCGCCGGATACCTGCTCGCGAGCATCCCCGCGTACACGCTCGCGGGCTTCCGCAAGGACGGCCCGGGGACCGAGGCCGCGCTCAAGTACTTCGTGATCGGTGCGCTGCTCGGCGTCCTCATGCTGGCCGGCATCACCGTGCTCTACGCGGCGGGGCGGGCCACGGGATACCCTCTGCTCGGCCCCGCCCTGCCCGAGGCGCCCGAGTCGCTCGTCGCGGCGGGGGCCGTCGCGCTGCTCGCCGGCGTGCTGTTCAAGGCGGGAGCGGTCCCGGCCCACTTCTGGGTGCCGGACGCGGTCCAGGGCAGTACGGCTCCGGTCGCCGCGTTCCTGACCACGATCCCGAAGGCCGGCGCTCTGGCGGCCCTGCTGCGGCTCGGCGAGGCCGTCCTCGCCGACAGCGGAATGCCATGGGCGGCCGTGATCTCCGTCGTGGCGGCGGCCTCGATGACGCTGGGCAATCTGGCCGCGTTCTTCCAGGACGACGTGAAGCGGCTCCTCGCGTACTCGACGATCAGCCAGGTCGGCTACCTCCTGCTGCCCGTCGCGGTGGCCGGCCGGTCGGGATTCGCCCAGGAGGCGCTGCTGTACTACGTGGCCGCGTACGCCGTCACGAACCTGGGAGCCTTCGCCGTGGTGTGTGCGCTCCCCCGTGCCACCCGGCTCCGCGACTACCGAGGCCTCGCCCGACGGCGCCCGCTCTTGGCCGCGAGCCTCGCCGTCTGCCTCCTCGGCCTCGTGGGCACGCCGCCCACCGCGGTGTTCGTCGGCAAGCTGGAGGCGTTCAGCGCCGCGCTCGACGGCGGCTACGCCTGGCTGGCCGTCCTGGCCGCCGTCAACACCGTCGCCTCGCTCTTCTACTACCTGCGCTGGATCGTGCCCGCCGTGTCGCGAGGCGCCGCCGACGAGCCGGCCGACGGCAGCCGCCCGGCACGAGCCGTCGCCTACGCGACCGCCGCGCTCTCCGTCGGCCTCGGCCTGGCCGCGGGGCCGGTTCTCCCCGCCCTGAGCGGCTGATCCCGGGAAATCGGCACGGAGGAACCGCCGGTTTCGTACCGCGGCGGTGATGACCGTGGTGGTGGCACGGTCGGCCACGCTCCTGGGGTCCTGGTCGCGGCTGCTCTACGGAACCCGGGGCCCCCGTGCGGATGAGGGACCGGGCCGAACGGCCGAGTGGTCTCTGCCGGATGGCCTCGTGGCGGCGAGGCTGGTCGTGAGCCTCGGCTCGACCGCCCAGCCCATCCCGTCACGCGACCGACCTCACCGGGGTTCCCATGCCGCCTCTCCGCCTCTCACGCCGCGCCGGTGTCGCCGTGCTCGTCGCTGTCTGTCTCGCCACGCTGCTCACCGGCTGTGGCGACGACGGCGGCGACGGCACGACGCCCACCTCGCCCAGCCCAACGCCCGCGACCCCCACGGCAGCCACCTCGCCGAGCCCACCGCCCGTGAGCCCCACGGCAACCACGTCGCCCAGCCCACCGCCCGCGAGCCCCACGGCAGCCGTCGAAGCCCGGATCACCATCCGAGGCTTCGCGTTCCTGCCGAAGGACCTGAAGGTCCGCCCCGGCACCGTCGTCACCGTGGTCAACCAGGACTCGACCGCGCACACGGTGACGGCCACGGAGGGCAGGGCGTTCGACACCGGCGAGATCGCCGGCGGGCGATCCGCCACCTTCACCGCGCCGGACGAGCCCGGCACGTACCCGTTCTTCTGCTCGATTCACCCACAGATGACGGCGACCATGACCGTCGAGTGACGGGTCAGGGGGAGCCGTGACGGTGGTGATGGCGGCCGAGGGCCGGATCCGCCTCGGCCTGGGACGACGGGACGGCTTCGACCGGGTGATCCGGGGGACGCAGCCCCGCGAGGGTGACCGAGACGAGCCGCCGGACCGCCGCCTTCGACGGGAGTCCCGCCGCCGCGCCGAGAGCGTGCAGGCAGTAGCCGGCCAGCTCGTCCGGGGCGACGTCGGAACGCAGCACTCCGCTCGCCGCGCCCTCGGCGACCAGGTCCCGTACGAGCGACACGAGCCGCTCGTGGGCGCGGGCCATGCTCGGGCCTTGGTGGAGGACGGCGGCCATGTCGGCACCGTGGTGCTCGTGACGCTCGTACGAGATGAGCGCGTACGCCGCCAGGACCGCCTCCACCCGCTCGCCGGGGTCGGCGATCCGGTCGCGTACGGCTTCGAGCCGCTCGAGGTGACCGGCCACCTGGCGCTCGTGCCAGGCGGCCAGGACCGACTCGACGTCCGGGAAATACTTGTACAGCGTCGCCCGCCCGATGCCGGTGTCCTGCGCGATCCGCGACATCGTCACCGACAGCAGACCGTGCTCGGCGACCAGCGCCGCCGCCGCGTCGAGCACGGCGTCCCGCACGGCGCTGCGGTGCGCCTCGATCGTCTCGTTCCACAGCTTCGGCATCCCCACAATGTACGGGACGACGAGAGCGTGACACCATGACTTGACAGAGACACCCTGTCTCGAAAAGGTGGGCGGCCCCGGCACCCGCCGCCCCCCTGTTGCCCGGCGTACGAAGCGGAGTTCTCCATGCCCGACCAGACCACTCCCCCGCACACGCCCAGGCCGCGCTGGGTGACCGCGCTGCTGATCTGCGCCGTCCTCCTCGCTGTGGCCTTCCTCGCCCTGCACCTGGCGGGCGGCGGCATGCGGGGCCACGGCTGATGCCGATGTCCCCACGGGTGCGCAAGCTGGCCCTCACCGCCCATGTGACCGCCTCCGTCGGCTGGTTCGGCGCGGTCGCCGTCTTCCTCGCCCTCGCCGTCGCCGGGCTGACCGCCGAGGACGCCCTGACGGTCAGGTCGGTGTACGTCTCGATGGACGTGACCGGCTGGTACGTCATCGTGCCGCTCTGCTTCGCCTCACTGGCGACCGGCATCGTGTCGTCCCTGGGCACCACGTGGGGGCTGTTGCGCTACTACTGGGTCACGGTGAAGCTCGCGATCACCGTGCTCGCGACCGGTGCTCTGCTCCTCCACATGCCGCCCATCAGCCGCATCGCCCGCGCGGCGGCGGCGCCGGACTGGACCGGTGACACCCTCACCGGCCTGCGGACCCAGCTCGTCGTCCAGTCTGCCGCGGCCCTGGTCGTCCTCGTCGTGGCCATCGCCCTGTCGACGTACAAGCCACCGGGCCGGACGCGCTATGGGCAGCGCGCACAGCAGCGCTCGAACCAGGCCCCCGGGCTCCGCACGCGGGAGTCCCAGGGCTGAGTCCCAGGGCCGAGTCACGAGGTGTGGACCTGCTCGGCGAACGCCTGGTACGCCTGTTCGTCGAAGAGGACGAACCTGACCTCCTCGACCGCGGTCAGCGGCGGTCCTTTCCCGGCAGGGTCAACCCGTTTGTGCCGCCGAGGCGACCGTGCGGACGGCTGGCAGGTCGGCGTACAGGTTGTTGCCGGGGCACTCGGTCGGGTAGCCGTCGCGGTGGCCGGAGATCCGGTTCAGGGTGACCTTCTGGCCTTTGACGTACTTGCCGTTGTCGGCGGCAGCGGTGAGAACGACGGTGCCGGCAGCGTCGTATCCGTACAGGCCGAGCTTCCAGGCGGCGACGGACGCGACCGCCTCCCGCACCGCGGGGGTGGAGAGGGCGTCGTTGTAGTTGCCGAGCACCGCGACGCCCGAGGTGTCCGTGTTGAAGCCATAAGTCTGCGCCCCGAGGAGTGGCCTGTCGATGCCGCCGGCGCGGCCCTCGAAGACCGTGCCGCACTTGTCGACGAGGAAGTGGTAGCCGATGTCGTTCCAGCCCTGGCTCTGCACGTGGTAGAGGAAGATCGCGCGGATGATGTCCGGGGACTGCTCACAGGTGTAGTCGTTGGTGCCCGCAGTGTGGTGGGCGAACACCACCTTCGTGTCCGTGGTGTACGTCGCCGGGTCCTTGACCAGTGACTCGTCGGCGCCCCAGCCCGAACGTGGGGTCACGACGGGCTGAGGAGCCGTGCTCGCCGTAGCCGTGGCCGTGGTGGTGGCGTACGACGTGGAGGCCGCGGCCACCTCCGGGTCCACCAGTTCCACGCGCAGCCCCGTCGGAAGCTGCGACAGCTTGCCGTGCTGACCGGTCACCCTGACCTGGACACCGTCGGACGGCCCGGTCCACAACGGCTGGGTTCCGGCGCGCACCTCGCCGGCTTCGGTGGCGGCCCCGACCTCGGGCGTACGTATGTCGAGTTCGAGCTCACGCCAGCCGGACCAGACGCCGGTGACGCTGTCGCGGGTACGGATCTGCGCCGTGCCGCCGAGCTCGGCGCGCGGGTCGGCCCAGGTGATGCCGAGCATGCTGAACGGTTCGGTGCGCCGAGCGGACAGCACGCGCTGGGCGGGGTCGGAACCGTGCAGGGCGATGCTCCGCACTCCGGCCGGAAGCTGCGCCGCCGGCGTCACTGGGGAGGTGAGGCCGAGGGTCGCGAGGGCGACGGCGGTGGCCGCCACGACTCTGGCCGTACGACGGTTGAGGTGCGGGTTCACTGGGCTCCTTCAGGGGCTGCGGACGCTTCGGGGGTGGGGAGTTCACTGCTGCACGTGGTCCGGCCGAAGGCCCCGGTGGCTGTGGCGCGTTGGACGTGCTTGCCACGCACGACCAGGGTGCAGCTGGCCGTGCCGCCCTTCTCGCCGAGGGTGACATGGACGATCGGGGAAGCGCCGAGCGGAACGATCACGGTCTTCCGCCACGGCAGGCCGACGTTCGTGACGACGCTCGCCTTGTCGCCGTCGGCTCCGCGGTAGGAGATCCCGGCGGCGCCCTCGCCGAGCACCTCGTAGGTCACCTCGGCGGTGGGCGTCGCCGCCTCCCGCCGGTCCGCCGGCTTGTCATCGGAGTCGAGGACTCCGTAGGTGACGAACGCGCCGCACGCGAGCAGCAGAGCCGCGGCGACGGCGATGCCACCGCGATCGATGCGACGGTGGTCCGAGGGCCGGGAAACCCCTGTGGCATCCGGGAGTTCGAACTCGTCCGGCCCTGCCGGTTCTTCGGTCGTCGGCATGGCCGCGCTTTCTGTCGAGAGTGAATTCGCCAGGGTTATACACCATCAGATTCAACGGACGCCAGGCATCGGAAAAGTCGGGCAAGGTAACCTCAATCGCCATCGACCTGGCCAGCGAAATGCCCTGTATGCGTAATCGGTTGACGAACCATCAACTCCGTGTTGAAGATCCCCCCGCACGATCGGATCACCTCTTGCGAGGTCAATTTTCCGCATACGGAAGGTGGCCTGGTTTGCCATGCCTTGAGGTGCTCCGGTCGAGGTCAGGTCCACCGTGACCGGCGACGGAGTGCCCGTGCCGGCGCGTCGGTGCGCTTTTTTCGCCTAGCGCGGAATGGTGCCGATGAAGGGAATGGCGTGAAAGTGACATACGGGCGGGCAATAGCCTGCCTCGTGGTTTCGGCGGTCGTCGGGACCATGCTTCCACAAGTCGCTTATGCGGCACCGGTTTCGAGTGATAATGGCGAGGGTATCGTCGATGCCTTCGCCGGCTGGTTCTCGGAGGACGAGGGCGAGCCGGGCAGACCGGAGCAGCCGTCGACCGGTGGGACTCCCGTGCTGCCGAGTCGGGAGAAGCTGCCGGAGGGTAAGGCGGCTCCCAAGCCGAAGCGCGTTGCGGAACTGACGGGCAGTCGTACGGCGAATGCACGGTACTGGCAGCTGTCCGACGGGCGGGTGCAGGCCGAGGTGTCGGCGGTGCCGACCGGGTACCGGTCGGGGAAGTCCTGGAAGGACATCGACCCGACGGTCACCCCGACCGACACCAAGGGTTTCGTGTTCGCCAACACGACCAATGCCGCAAGTAGTTGGTTCGGATCGGACGCCCACAGGCTGCTCCGCTTCGAGTCCGGTGACGGACATGCGGTGACCCTGGGCATCGAGGGCGCGGGAAAGCTCGCCCCCGTCGCCAAGGGCGACACCGTCACGTACAAGGACGCAGTCTTCGGTGCCGACCTGTCGTACCAGGTCGGTCCGGGCCGGGTGAAGGAGAACATCGTTCTCGACCGGAAGCCGCAAGGCCCGGTCTCCTTCACCTTCACCCTTGATGCGGGTGGTCTGACGCCGAAGGCGAACAAGGACGGTTCCGTCTCCTTCTTCGGCGAGGGCGCGGATCCGGTCCTGGTGATCCCGGCCGCGTTCATGACGGACGCGAAGAAGGACGCCGCGTCCACGTACGGGACGGGCTACAGCTCGGCCGTGCAGCAGAAGCTCACGCGGGCGGGCAAGGGCTGGAAGCTGACGGTTACGCCGGACGCGAAGTGGCTTGCCGCGCCCGAGCGGGAGTACCCGGTCATCATCGATCCGACGATATCCATTGCGCCGACGCCGACCACGGCGCAGGACGTGATGATCTCCTCGGACGGTCCGACGACCAACTACAAGGACAACTGGCGTCTGTCGGTCGGCAACACCAGCGCAGGCATCTCGCGTGCGCTGCTGAAGTTCCCGATCACCGGGGTTCCGGCGGGGACGAGGCTGGATTCGGCCGATCTGAAGCTGTGGTTCGACCAGACGCACACCACGGGTGACTCCGAGGTCCAGCTGGAGGCCCACCGGGCCACCCAGGCGTGGTCGGAGGACACGGCGACGTGGAACAGTGCGAACACGTTCACCGGTGAGCTGTCGGGTACCGCGGTCGTGGTCGATGACGGCGACGCGGGCCGTACCGCGGCGGTGGGTGCGTGGCCGGCGTCGGGGAACACGGCGTACACGCAGTACGCGGTGAACAGCGACTATCTGTACAACAAGGACACGGTCGCCGGTGACACGTACACCTGGCAGCCGAGTCTTCCCGAGGACGGTACGTACCAGGTCGAGGCGCACTACGTTCCGGCGTCGGACCGTGCGACGAACGCCCCGTACACGGTGACGTACGACGGCGGGTCGAAGCAGTACCTGGTGAACCAGCAGGCCGGTACCGCCGGGGTGTGGAAGACGCTGGGCAATCACCCGTTCAAGGCGGGCACGCTCGGCAAGATCGTCCTCGGTGACGGTCCGGCGTCGACGACCACTTCGGTGATCGCGGACGCGGTGCGGTTCACCAAGGGCGGTGTGGTCACCAAGCAGGCCGGTGAGCTGAACGCCTGGCACACCTTCCCGGTGACGAAGACCGTCCAGCAGTGGGTCGACGGCACGTACACGAACAACGGCTTCGTGATCAAGGCGGGCGACGAGTCCGCGAGCGGTCCGAAGGGCGGTCCGCGGTACGAGGGCAGCGAGTTCGGGTACGGTGGCGAGACCGCCAACTACCCGCGCCTGGTTCTGACCTTCGGCCGGCAGGGCGTGGACCTCGCGGCCCCGACGACGATCCACGACACAGGCGCGGAGCTGTCCTGGTCGGCGTACCAGGACAAGGACCCGGTCGCCACGGGCGACGACATCGTCGAGTACCAGGTCCACCGTTCGATCAGCCAGACCTTCACGCCGTCGGCGTCGACGCTGGTCTCCCCGGTTGCCCCGGGCACGACCGCGTTCACGGACACCACGGCGACGCCCACGAAGGCGGACGACCCGGACCCGTTCGGCCGGGCGTACTACTACATGGTCGCGGTCAAGACGAAGGACGGGCAGGTCGTCGGCGCCCCGACGCAGCTCGTGCGGCTGCCGAAGGCGGGCCGCACGACGAAGGTCCTCGACGCGACGCAGGACACCACGCTCTCGTCCGTGCGGACCACGTCGACGCACGACACGATCGACGACGGCGGCCCGAAGAACTGGCTGTCGGTGGGCAACAACTCCGCCACCTACGGCGACACCCGCGCGGTCCTGAAGTTCCCGGCCCTCGGCATTCCGACCACGGCCCGGGTCCTGGACGCCAAGGTGCGTCTGTGGAGCACGCAGACCGCCACGGACAGCGCCGGCGCGCTGTACGAGATCCGCCCGCTGACCCGTGACTTCGACGAAGCCGCGGCGACCTGGGTGAAGGCGAACGCGACCACCAACTGGACGACCGCGGGCGGCGACTTCGGCGCCGTGGCGGGCAACACCGGGTCCAAGACCAACGACCCGGCCCGTCACGACTGGAGCGTCACCTCCCTCGCCCAGTCCTGGGTGACCACCCCCGCCTCCCAGCAGGGCGTCGTCATCAAGATGGCCGATGAGGTCGCCTCGCAGGAGCGCACCCTGTTCCTGTCCTCCGAGGGCACCGAGCAGCGCCTGCGGCCCCGCATCGTGGTCACGTACATCGACTCGACCACCGAGTCGACGTACTACGCGCCGCAGACCCCTGCGCGCATGACTCCGAACACCGACTACACGGTCGACTTCACCCTCACCAACACCACCGCCTCCACCTGGGCGGCGGCCGACCAGGTCCTCACCTACAAGTGGGCCCTGCCGGACGGCACCGACGTCACCAACGCCGGCAACCAGGTCCAGACGGCCCTGCCCGCCAACGTCGCGCCCGGCGACTCGGTGAACCTCCAGGCCCTGGTGAAGACCCCGATCAACTCGGACAACGGCAACAAGCGCACCGACTACGTCCTGACCTGGGACGTCTACAACAAGACCACCGGCACCTGGGTGTCGGGCACCTCCGGCATCCCGGGCCTCAAGCAGAACGTGGCCGTGGAGGACCCGACCTCCAACCAGCTCGGCATGGAGAAGTTCTACTCCTACACGGGCAAGAACACCGGCGCCGGTTCCACGGTCATGAACAACCTGGCGTCCGGCAACAGCGTCTGGCAGTACAACGCATTCACCAACCCCGGCCGCGGCGTCACCACCTTCGCCCGGTTCGCGTACAACTCGCTGGACACGTCCGACACGGTCTCCGGCCACGGCTGGTCCTTCCAGGTGGCGGGCCCGATCCGGCTCGGCGCGCCGCTGGAGTTCCACCCGAAGCCGAACCCGACGGAGATCCGCCTCCCGGACGGCGACGGCACCACGCACGTCTTCCGCTGGGACTCGACCGCCAACGCCTGGAAGGCCCCCGCGGGCGTCCACTACAAGCTGACGGCCAAGCCCGGTCTGGACTGCACCCCGCTGAAGGACCCGGTTCCCGACGCGTGGACGATGACCCGTCCCGACGGGACGCGGTTCGTGTTCGGCTGCGACGGCTTCATGACGTCGGTCATCGAAAAGAACGGCAACACGCAGACGTACACGTACGAGGAGCGGAAGTCCAACAACAAGCCGACCAAGTTCCTCAAGTACATCACCGACCCGGCCGGTAGGCAGTCGCTGACCGTCGAGTACTACACGAAGGCCGACAGCAGCAACCCGAAGATCATCGACCACATCAAGTCGATGACCGACATCTCGCTGCGCAAGCTCACCTTCGCGTACTCCGACAAGGGCCTGCTTACCACGCTCACCGACGGCGCGGGCTCGTCCCAGCCGAAGGTGTTCACCTTCGAGTACGACGCCACCCAGGGCAACAAGAACGTCAAGCTCGTCAAGGCCACCGACCCGCGCGGCAACGCGACCGCGATGGCCTACTACGCCCCGCAGACCGGTGACGACCCGAAGTACCACTGGTGGACCAAGACGATCACCGACCGTCTCCTGGGCACCACGGGCTTCGCCTACGCGGCGAACGCCACCAACGCGAAGTTCACCGATACCAAGGTCACCGACGCGGAGAACCGCGCCACGAACTTCGTGACGGACGACTTCGGCCGTCCGGTCCAGACGACCAACGCCAAGTCGCAGACGACGAAGATGGCGTGGGACGCCGACAACAACGTCACGTACCTGGAGGAGGCCAACGGCGCCAAGACCGCGTACTGCTTCGACCAGAAGACGGGCTACCCGCTCTGGAAGCGCGACGCAGAGAACAACAAGACCGGCATCCCGCTGCCCTCGGACTGTGACCCGGGCGTCTACCCGGCGAACTCGGCCCAGTACGCGTACCAGACGCGTGCGGACGGCTACTCGGCCGACCTGTTCACCAAGACCTCCCCGGAGGGCCGGAAGTGGCAGTTCGGCTACGACACCTTCGGCAACCTGAAGACGGTCACCGACCCCAAGGGCGTCGCCACGACCTCCGTCGCCGGTGACTACACCACGACGTACGAGTACGACGCGTACGGCCAGCCGACGAAGTCGACCGACCCGAACGGGAACCCGACCAGCTACAGCGGCTTCGGCCCGGTCGGCTACCCGAGCACCATCACGGACGCGCTGAACAAGTCGTCGACCTTCGTCTACGACGAGCGTGGCCAGGTCACCCGGATCACCGACGCGCTCGGTAAGAGCACCACGCAGACGTACGACACGTTCGGCCGTCCGCTGAGCAAGACCGTGCCCAAGGACCAGGCAGCCGGTGTCCTGCTCACCACGCCGGCCCCGGTCTACGACGCCAACGACAACGTCACCTCCTCCACCGCTCCCAACGGTGCGGTGATGACGGCGACCTATGACGCCGCGGACCAGATGCTCTCGTCCTCGGACCCGAAGGACACGCCGACCGGTCCGGAACGCACCACCTTCTACACGCACGACAAGACCGGTCACCTGAAGACGACCACCCAGCCGAAGGGAACCGCCACCACCGCGGACCCGAACGACTACGTCACCACCCACAACTACAACGAGATCTACGAGCTGACGTCGGTGGTCAACTCCGTCGGCGACAAGATCTCCTACGAGTACGACAACGTCGGCAACCTCGTCACGGTCATCGACCCGAAGAAGAACGCGACCGCCGACACCACCGACTTCACCTCCAAGTCCGCCTACGACCTGAACCACCGGTCCGTCTCGGTCACCGACGCACTGGGCAAGACCACCTCGCGTACGTACGACAAGGACTCGCTGGTCGTCTCCACCAAGGACGCCGACAACAACGAGACCCTGACCACCTACGACGAGCGTGGCAAGACGACGCAGGTCAAGGCTCCGCACTCGGGCACCAGCCCGAACATCACGTACCGGACGACCAAGTACGAGTACGACCAGGCCGGCAACACCGTCAAGGTGATCACTCCGCGTGGCGTGGACACCGCCGCCGCGGACGACTTCACCATGCGTACCGAGTACGACGCGATGAACCGCCCGGTCAAGCAGTTCCAGCCGTACGACCCGGCCGACGCCCGGTACAACAACCCGAACGTCTACACCCAGACGTTCTACGACGCGGTGGGCCGGGTCTCCAAGACCTCGATGCCGCCGTCCGAGGGCCAGACGGTCCGTAACGACACCGCTTTCACCTACTACGACAACGGCTGGACCAAGTCCGCCACCGACCCGTGGGACATCGTCACCACGTACGACTACAACGAGCTGGGCCGGCAGACGACCCGGACCCTGAACTCGGCGGGAGGCTCCGCCAACCGCACGATGAGCTGGTCGTTCTACCCGGACGGCAAGCTCAGGACGAAGTCGGACGACGGTGTGCCGGTGGGTACCGGCGTCACCCTCGTCGACAACTCCGACACGCAGCACACCACGTTCACCGGCACCTGGACGAAGGGCAGCCTGACCGGTCAGCAGGGCTACGACCATCAGGTCCACGCCGCCGGAACCGGGACCGACGCGTTCACCTGGACGCTGAACATCCCCAAGGACGGCACCTACACGGCCTACGTGAGGTACCCCCAGGTCGCCGGCGCGGCCACAGCCGCCAAGTACACGGTCACCAAGTCCGACGGCACGACCACGGACGTGGTCCGGGACCAGAGCACGGGCGCGGGCGGCTGGGTCAGCCTCGGCTCGTTCACCCTCACGCAGGGCAACGCGGCCAAGCTCCAGCTGTTCCAGAACAGCGCCGGCGCGGTCGTCGCCGACGGCGTCAAGCTGGTACGGAACAACTCCGGCGACACCGACACCGAGAAGCGCACCTTCGCCTACGCCTACGACGTCAACGGCAACCTGACGTCGATCGACGACACCACACCGGGCTCCAAGGTCGACGCGTACGCCATCGCGTACACGGGCCTGGACCAGATCCAGAAGGTCACCGAGTCGCTGACGGGTCAGGAGAAGAAGTCCACCTCCTACACCTACGACTCCACGGGCCAGCCGCTCTCGGTCACCCATCCCGACCAGTTCTCGCAGTACTCCTACGACGCACGTGATCTGACCAAGACGGTCTCCATCGGCAACACGCCCACGGATCCCGCTCCCAAGGTCACGTCGTACACGTACACGGATCGCGGTCAGGTCCTGCGGGAGACGAAGGCCAACGGCAACACGGTCGACTTCGTCTACTACCTCGACGGCGCGGTCAGGAGCAGCACGGAGAAGAAGGCGGCCGGCTCGCTGGTCGCTTCGCACTCCTACACGTACGACGCCCACGGCAACGTGGCGCAGGACGTGGCGAAGAAGATGAACGCCGACAACCACGCGGCGTACCTCGACTCCACCACGGACTACAGCTACGACCCTGTCGACCGCCTCGCCAAGTCGGTCAAGACGGGCAACGGCTCGGGCACGGACACCTATGTCCACGACGACAACGCCAACGTCGTCAGCCAGAACGTCCAGGGCACGGCCACGACGTTCACCTACGACCGCAACCGGCTGCTGAGCGCGTCGGTGGCCGGCACGGCGTTCCAGTACAACTACGACCCGTTCGGCCGCCAGGAGTCGGTCACGAGCGCGGGCAAGGTCGTCGGACGCAGTGTGTACGACGGCTTCGACCACGTCGTCGAGTCCCAGAAGATGGACGGGACCGGCGCGATGAAGTCGACGAAGTACACCTTCGATCCGCTCGACCGCACCCAGTCCAAGACCGCCGACGGCAAGACGACCAGCTTCAGCTACCTCGGTCTGTCGAGCGAGGTGCTCGGTGAGGAGGTCGCCGGCCAGCTGACGGCTTCCTACCAGTACAGCCCGTGGGGCGAGCGGCTCTCCCAGGTCAAGCGCAACACGGACGGTACGACCGAGGACGCCTACTACAGCTACAACCGTCGCACGGACGTCGACGCGGTGACCGACAAGACCGGCAACACCAAGTCCACGTACGGCTACACCGCCTACGGCGGCGACGACACGTCCGAGTTCACCGGCATCGACAAGCCCGACGCGGCCAACCCGTCCAAGGAGGAGTACAACCCCTACCGGTACAACTCCAAGCGCTGGGACGCGCAGTCCGGTACGTACGACATGGGCTTCCGCGACTACAGCCCGGGTCTGAACCGCTTCACCACCCGGGACATGTACACCGGGGCCCTCGCCGACATGAACCTCGGCACGGACCCGTACACCGGCAACAGGTACGCCTTCACGGGTGGCAATCCGACCAGCTTCGTCGAACTCGACGGCCACCTGGCCTTCCTCGCCGTACTGGTGCCCGTGGCCGCTGTCGTGGTCGTCGCGGTGGCCGCGGCGGTCGTGGCGGCAGCCGTGACCGTCGCCGTCGAGGCAGCCATCGACACCATCGACGACGCCATCGACGAAGCCATGGAGGAAGCCGACGACGAGCCGGCGCCGGGTCCGACCGCTCAGCCGCGTCCCGGCCCCCGGCCGGGTGACGGTGGGGGCACGGACACGGACAACAAGAAGCGGTGCGAGTCCGAGCCGAAGTCGTCCCGCTTCAACTACATGCCGCTGGACGGCGCGGGCCGTGCCCAGGGCGCGACCGCGCTGCTCTGCCCGGGCGACCTCAAGCCGCCGCTCGCGGACAGGGACACGGGCTCGGTGGACGTGTACGGATTCCCGGACCCGGAGCAGAACACCCCCAGGTCGGGGAAGGGCAACATCCTCGACCGCACGCACATCGTGGGCGACAAGGTGAGCGGCGACTGGGTCGACGAGAACCTGTTCACCGGCTTCAAGCGCATGAACAGGAGCGGCATGCGGCGCTGCGAGATCAAGATGGAGAAGCAGCTCGCGGCGCAGAAGTGGGTCATGTACACCGGCAAGGTCAACTACAGCCACAGCACGGGATATGCGGACAGCATCACCATGTCGGCCTACACCGAGGACGGAGTACTGTTCGAGAACGTTGTGGTCAAGAACATCACGGATTGGCAGACGACATGCTGAGGGTCGAAGAGCTGGAGGCGGTGCTGCCGTCGATGACACGGTGGCGTGTGCCTGAGGGGCGCGGCGTGGACTGGGCTGCCCTTGAGGCCGGCCTCGGGACGGCGCTGCCCTCGGACTTCCGTTCTCTGGCGGAGGCGTATCCCGTCCTGGTCGTCGACGACTTCCTGACGGTGTCCGTTCCCCGACCCGGCGCCGAGGCGTCATGGGCGTCCGAGTCCAGGGAGGACGAGATCCTTCAGGATCTGTACGAGATGGGCGACACCGAGGACTACGTGCCCTACCCGGAGCCGGGTGGCCTGGTCTGCTGGGCGGAGTCCAATTCGGGGGACAGCATCTACTGGAAGACGAGTCCTCCCGACCCGGACTTGTGGCCGGTGGTCGTCCGCGGAGACAACGGAGACTGGTCGGAGTTCCCGGTCGGCGCTGTCGAGTTCCTGACCGGCGTGTACCGGCGAACCATCCACGTACCCGGTATGCCCAGGGACTTCCCCAGCGACAGCCCGCAGGTGCTGGGCCTGAGCGACCGCATCGATTGATCGGCAGCTGAGCCGCAAGCACATGTGAATGGCGATCGCCCCCAGGGTTACTGGGGGCGATCGTCATTCGGAGAAAAGGGCACAGGGGCCCCCGCGGTACGGCCGGTACTGCGACCGTCGAGAGGGCGGTGATCCTGCCGTGGAAGAAGAGCGTTACGGATCCCCTGGGGCAGACGACCAGCGTGGCTGTCGGCCTCGACGAGGAGGGCGGGCAGGCAGCGCCTGCACGATCGCGATCCGGGGCGAGCACGTCCAGCGCGGCACCACCCTGGGTGGCTTCGGTCGCGCCACCTGTAGCGGCGGGCAGCTGCCCAACGCGTGAGGCGGCGGCCTATATGACGGACATCACTCACTCACGCCGTGATCATTCCGGGGAGGGATCCGCTTGATCATCTGGAGAACTCGTCGACTCGGGCGGAAGGGTGATCACGCATGGACCGGGAGAGCCGGCAGTGGTGTGC
>NZ_JBVHXA010000016.1:119256-213077 GCF_055563935.1 Streptomyces sp. NPDC029169 | reverse complement strand
CGCACCCCGACCGGGTGCGCGAACACGGAACGAAGGGGATGCTCCGAGGGCAGGTCCACCCACACCGCGCCGGCCTGACGCACCAGCACTTCACCCACGTACGCGCCCAGTCCCAGGAGCGTCCCCGTCACACTCTCCCGCGCGGGACCGCCCCGGCGCAGCCCGTCGATGAGCCGGTCGACGATCCGCAGACTCGCCGCGGAGTAGTCAAGCGGCAGCCGCGCCCTCGCCGTGGCGCGCTCGACGAACTCGGAGGCGTGCCGCCTCATGTCGGCTGCACACCACTGCCGGCTCTCCCGGTCCATGCGTGATCACCCTTCCGCCCGAGTCGACGAGTTCTCCAGATGATCAAGCGGATCCCTCCCCGGAATCATCACGGCGTGAGTGAGTGATGCCCGTCACATCGGGGCCTCGGATCGGGGGCAGACCAGCTGGCGGCGGCCGGCACGGTGGCAGCAAGTGCGCCCGGTGCGTCACGGGCGGCCCGTGGCGCGGAGGCGGGCCAGGGTGCGGCGGCCGCGTTCGACGAGCTCCGGGTCGCGGTGAGCGGCTCCGTACGGGATGCCGGAGACGGCATCGAGCACCGCGTGCACGGCGAGGCGTTCCTCCTCTGCCGCGGTGAGCTGCCTGCCGCGTCCCAGCGGAGGTTGCGGAGCTGGAAATCGCCGTGCGTGGGTCCCGTCTCCAGCCCGGGCAGTTCGGCGGCCTTCTGGGCCATCGCACGGATGAACTCCTCGCCCCCTGGTGCGAGGTGGTCGCGGGCCCCGTCGAGATTGCTGCTCCAGTTTCCCGGCGGACACGTGACGGCCTCCAGGCGCTCCACCAGCGCCCGCCGGTGCGGAGGAGTCCCAGCCGAGTTCGGTGTACGGAGTGCCGGTGCGGATGCCTTCGATCGCGGCACGGGTGTAGGGGACCATCGGGTCCGGCAGGGCGTCGAGGGGCCACCACGTCCAGGCGGTTCACTTGTCGGGCTCGCGCACCTCCGGTTCGCCCGACCAGCGGGACGCGCTGAAGAACACGGCGGCGGTGTCGGTCGCCGGTGTCATGACGTCACCTGCCCGTCCGTGCCGGCGTAGTCCTGCGCGGGCCTGTTCTGGCCCGGGACGGCCGGGTGGAGGAACTGGCGGGCCTGGAGGTCGTACGCCTCGCGGAAGGCGCCCGTGCCCGTGGTGGGGTCCATGAGTTCCTCGAAGCTGCCGTGCTCCACGACCCGGCCCTCGTCCATCACGTAGATGAGGTCCGCGTGGCGGACGCTGTGGAGCCGGTGGGTGATCAGGACCGTGGTCTGGCCGGTGCCGGCGAGGCGCTGGATCTGGTCGAAGACCCGCTGCTCGGCCGCCGGGTCGAGGGCGCTGGTCGGCTCGTCCACGATCAGGATCTGCCCGTCGCGGAACCGCGCTCTGGCCAGGCCGATCTTCTGCCACTGGCCTCCGGAGATCTCCTGCCCGCCCTGGTAGCCGCGCGCGAGCAGCGTGTCCAGGCCGCGGGGGAGACCGTCGACGACCTCGTCGGCGCCGGCGTAGGCGGCGGCCTTCTGGATCGCCGCGTCGTCGAGCGGAGCCTCAGGCCGCCCGATACCGATGTTGACGCGGGCCGTGAAGGGCCAGCGGTGGAAGTTCTGGGCGACCATCGCGATCCGGGAGAAGATCGGCGGTCGGCCGGCCAGGGCCGCGTCGACCTCGTCCCACAGGACCCGTCCGTCGTCCGGGAGATACAGCCCGCACAGCAGCCTGGTGACCGTCGTCTTGCCCGACCCGTTCCGGCCGACGAGCGCGACGGTCTTTCCTCGGGGGATGACCAGGTCCACCTCACTCAGGGACGGTTCGTCCGCGCCGGGGTAGGTGAAGGTGACCTTCTCGAAGCGGATTTCGTCGACCTCCGGGGGCAGGTCGAGGCCGGTGGCCGGGATGGCCCGTCGTACGGCCTCCTCGCACAGGGTCTCCAGGTCGGCGACGAACAGGCTCTCCTCCTGGACGTCCGTGACCCGCAGGACGAGGTCCGTGATGCTCGCCGAGCCCGTACGTATCGCGAGTACGGCCGTACCGCCGACGGCGAGCGCCATCTGGCCGTTCCACAGCAGCAGTCCGAGCACCGCGTACGTGGCGACGGTGGCCAGCCCACGGGCCGAGTCTGCGGTCAGCCCCGTACGGGCCCCGATCCACGCCAGCCGCGTCTGCTCCCGCTCGCTCGTCTCCGCCATCCCCCGGAAGTGCTCCAGCAGGAACGGGCCGACGTCGTGGACGCGGACCTCGCCCGCCGCCTGCTGATCGATCAGGAGCCGGCTGATCAGCTGCGCGGCCCGCGCGTGCTGCACGAAGCGGTGCCAGCTCACGTACCGGGCCCGGGCCATGGTGAGCGAACTCCAGGCGCTGGGAAGGGCCATGGCGATCAGGAGCGGCAGCAGCACCGGGTGCAGGATGGTCAGCACGCCCGCCGCCGCGATCAGCGAGATCACCGAGGTGACCACGGCCGTGCAGTAACCGACCATCCGGCGCGCCGAGTCCGCGCCCCACTGGGCGGAGTCCATCAGCTTGTGGAACGCGTCGTCCTCGATCGCCGACAGCTCCACACGCGCCACAAGTGCCAAATAACGCTCGGTGGCCACCCGTTGGACCTTCGGCTCGAGGATCCCCGTCGCCGCCGAGGAGGCCGACTTCAAGGCCGCACCGATCACCGCCAGCACGCCGACCACGACGAGCGAGGGCAGGGCGGAGCGCAGACGCTCGGCGGTGCTCCCCTGGGCGAGAAGCTCGACCAGGATGGTGTTCACCGCGACCAGGGAAACCGCCTGGGTGACGCCCCTGCCGAACTCGGAGCCCGCGACCGTGTACAGCGCACGGCGGTCGGCCTCGCGGGCAGCCGGACGGCGATCCTCACCTGCCGGGGGAGCGCGGCGCCCATGGAGCGCAGGCTCAGCTTCAGCCAGGCGCCGTGGTGCTGGCTCCAGCCCATGTCGTACGCGAGCTCACCACCGAACAGCAGCCGCTCGGACGCCGACGGCCCCGGCCCGTCTTCGGTACGGCTCTCGGAGGTCTTCGCCGCTTCGCTCATGCCCCACACCTCGTACCGGAGAGCGCGGACCACGCCATCGCGCCCGGCTTCGACGTGTGGGAGCGGATCTGCTGCTGTTCGAATCCGGAGGCGTACGGGGCGGTGAGGGGTACGGGGTGCATGGAGACCTCCGGATGAGCTCGATGGGTACATGTGTGCTCTCAAACGGCCATGAGCGTCACCCGTTACGGGGCATCGAGGAGCAGATCCGGAATGCATGTTCTAAATGGCGGCGGAGGGCAAGGCGGCTCTGGCCGGGGCGATTCCGGCCTGGTCGAACAGGGGTGGATCACCCTTCAGGGGACTTGCCGAGGCACTCGCTCACGAGGTGTCATCTGGAGGCCGGCCTGGCGTGTGGGCATGGGTTCTCCATGAGCTGGTCCGGCAGTTGATCGCCAGGTGCCCGCGCCGGGTCTCGGCCGTCCGCGGCCGACCCCGCAGTTCCTCGATCGGCGTGCGGAGGTCGCCGGCCGGCTTTCAGCTCCCGTGCGGCGGGAGGAACCCCTTCTTCCTCGCCTCGGCGATCCACCGCCCGGCGGTGGCCTCCGACCGTCCCCACCGGGTCGCGATCGCACTGCGCGGCGGGATGTTGTGCTCGACCGCCCAGTTGTAGACCTCCGCGACGGCGGCAGCATGCTCGTCCCCGGCGCCGTACTTGCGGCCTTCGACCTTCGGCTCGATCTGCTCGCGCATCTCGCCGACGCGGGCCTCCGATGCGACCTTGAGCAGCAGATCCAGGGGCAGGCGCCTGATGAACGTAGCCGTGACCGGCGCACCCTCGGGCGCGGAGACGTAGAAGCCGTTCGGCTTCGCCCCGCCCGGGGGGAAGCCGACGACGAACGCGTAGCCCGCGTAGTTGGGCAGCTCTTCCACGGTGACGCCGTTCGTGCTGGTGGTGACCTTCACGCCTGTCCCTCGTCCAGATTTGATCGCTCGCATGTGACGTGAGCGTGCAATTTGATCGTGGGCATGCCATGATGGCGGCCGCCCTGGCTCCATCATGCCGCAGTGAGCCGGGGCTTTCCCCTGCCCGCAGAAGGAAGCACCGCTATGACCACGCCCCCGCCGCCCTACCAGCCCGGCCCGCAGGGACAGCCCTGGATGCCTCCCCAGCCCCCGAAGACGTCAAGCTCCGCAAGGGCGAGACCGCCAAGGGGAAGGTTCTGTGCTCCGGCGAGTTCACCCCGGCCAAGGTCTACTTCACCGAGGGCCTGATCGGCACCGAGTACAGCTCCCCCGTGAA
Source organism: Streptomyces sp. NPDC029169 (assembly GCF_055563935.1). Classification (NCBI taxonomy): domain Bacteria; kingdom Bacillati; phylum Actinomycetota; class Actinomycetes; order Kitasatosporales; family Streptomycetaceae; genus Streptomyces; species Streptomyces sp. NPDC029169. The sequence continues at coordinate 208,783 of NZ_JBVHXA010000016.1, read as the reverse complement.
GTAGGCCCCACCCCGCCGCTTCGCGCCCGCCGGTCCGTCCGCCGGCAGGCGCTCCCCTCCGAAAGGCATCGAGCACCGTGCAGCACTCCGACGATTTCCCCGACATTCCGCCACCCCGCCCACCGGCCGGTCAGCCGGTGAACGGTCCGCTTCTGGAGGGGCTCATAGCCAGGGAGACGGCCCGCGCAGCGGCCTACGAGGCGGCGGCGGTGCTGTCCGGCGTCGTCGCGGCCGTGTCCATCGCGTTGATCCTCTACGCAGACAGCCGGAGCGATGGCCCGCAGAAGGCTGACGACCCGGAGGCGTGGGGCGAAGCGGTGGGGGAGGCGTTGAGCGCCGGTCTGGTGGCGCTCGTCGCTCAGCCGCTGGCGTGGACATTCGGCATCGCCGCGCTTGTGTGCGCCGCTCTCGCGTTCGCCGCACACAGCAGCAGAGACGGACTCATCCGACGCCGTCACGGATACGGCAAGTGAATTCGAGAGGAGCCCGGGTCACGACCCCCGCGCTCGCCACCTTCACGACCTGCAACCTCTCCGCCTGACTCCCTATCCACGCAGTGCCCCCGTCGACCGGTGGGGGGCGCACGCACGCCCGCACCCAGAGGAGACCCGTATGAACGCGCCCGTACCCGCCACCGACACCACGCCTCCCCCGCCCGTACCCTCCAGGCATCGGCCCTCCTGGCGCACTGCGGCCCTGCTGGGTGTCTGGACGGTCCTCGTTGCCGGAGTGTCCTCCGGGATCACCATGGCCGTCGTCGGCACGGGCAACGACCACAACACCTCCGCTCCGACTGACGGCCCGTCGATATGGCAGGACACGCGCACCTACCCCGACGACACGACACCGAGCGCCGAACCAGCCCCGAGTCCCACCCCCACGATGAAGAGCTACGGCATGGGGGAGAAAGCCAAGAGCGGCGGCGCGACCGTCGTCGTGAAAAGGGTCCGCGAATCCGCGACCGTAGCCATCGACGAGTTCGGCGAGGCTAAGACCCTCAAGGCTGGTGCGGGTGCGAAGTACGTCGTCGTGGAGACCATCGTCTACAACGACGGCGCTGCCTCCTTCGACCCCGTATGCGCCGGAGGGATCTCCCAGGGACTCATCGACGCCAAGGGCCGGACCTTCGACGCCATCGATGACCTGTACCAGGTGAGGGGCAACGACAACGCATGCGCCGAAGAGGTGCAGCCTGGGTTCAAGCGGGACGCCGTCTTCGTCTACAAACTGCCCGCCGATGCAAGCCCCGCACAATGGACGTTCTCCGGCACCAGGGGAGACGTCGAGGACGACCTCGCCGCCGTGAAGGTCACAGGTGCCACCGCGAGTTGACGATTCGCCCATGAGAGACGCCACCGGCACGTCATCACCCGCACCTTGGGGGTCACCACTCGGTGATGAGCGGCGTGTCCGGTTCGTGTTGCCGCCAGGCTTCGGTGAGGCGGGCGAGGCGGGTGGGGGCGGCGATGCCTCGCACCGTTGCGATCTTGCCGTTGGCGATGTCGAACGTCACGGAGCCGACGACCTGGTGGCCGAGTACGAAGAGGATGGCGGGGGCTCCGTTGACGACCGCGTAGTGGAGGGCGGGCGTGCCGCCGGCGAGTCGCCGCTTCGCGGGTGTGGGTTTGAAGCCGGCCCGTACGACGGCGGCGATGCGCTGCGGAGTGTCGAACCGCAGCAGCCTCTCGGCCAGGCCGCCGACACCGTCGGAGATCGCGGTCGCGTCGTCGGTGAGCAGCGCCACCAGCCGTTCGGTGCGGCCCGAGGTGGCGGCGGCGAGGAACTCCTCGACGACCCTGCGGGCGGATGCCGGGTCGACCTCGCCGCCGCGGCGGCGCGCGGCGGTGATGCGGCTCCGCGCCCGGTGGAGGTGCTGCTGGCTCGCGGACTCGGTGACGTCGAGGATCTCGGCGATCTCGGCGTGGCTGTAGGAGAACGCTTCGCGCAGGACGTAGACGGCCCGCTCGAGGGGTGACAGGCGCTCCATGAGCGTCAGCACGGCCAGGGAGACCGATTCCCGCTGCTCGAACGTGGCGGCCGGGCCGAGCATCGGGTCGCCGTCGAGGAGCGGTTCGGGCAGCCAGGCGCCGACGGTGCGTTCGCGGCGGGCCTGTGCCGAGCGGAGCCGGTCGAGGCACAGGTTGGTGACGACCTTGGTCAGCCATGCCTCCGGAACCTTGATCCGCTGCCGGTCGGCGGCCTGCCAGTGCAGGAACGCGTCCTGCACGGCGTCCTCGGCGTCGGTGGCGGAGCCGAGCAGCCGGTACGCCAGCGAGGCCAGCCGGTTCCGGCTGGCCTCGAACCGACTGGTGTCGAAGCGATCGGTGTCGGTGCTGTCCACGGGGATCACCCTAGACGGCTGCCATTTGCTCGGCGGAGGCATCCGGCGCGGCTGACAGCCGGTGCTTGCGCTTGGGCATGCCGAAGGTGGGGTGCGAAGTGGCCCACAGCGCGATCGCGAGGATGCCCGCCTTGATCCGTGCGGGCTTCCGGCCGCCCGCATACTTCGGCTTTGCCTGCCCCTCGTCGTCGATCGGCTGCAGGATCCCGTCCCGCCGCCCGAGGCTGATGTGGTTGTACGTGTAGACCAGCTTGACGTTCGCGATCTTGCGGCCGGTCAGGCGTCCCACGATCGCCTCGACCGCCTGCCGGCCGGTGTAGCCGGCCGAAGCGCAGGACATCGGCAGCGGCCGGCCGTTGTCGCCGATGGCGTAGGCGCTGTCGCCGATGGCATAGACGTTCGGGTGCGAGACCGACCGCATGGTGCGGTCGACGACGATCTGACCGTTCTCGGTGACCTCAAGCCCGCCGGCGGCGGCGATGGGGTCGACCGCGAACCCGGCCGTCCACACGGTCGCGTCGGACGCCAGGGCGGTGCCGTCGGCGCACAGCACCCGCGTCGCTTCGACTGCTTCGACGGTGGTGTGCTCCAGGACGGTGATGCACAGCCGCTCGCAGGCCTGGCGCAGGTGGCCGCGGGCTCCGGGGGAGAGCCGGGCGCCCAGCTCGCCGCGGGCGACCAGCGCCACCGACAGGCCGGGCCGGGACTCGGCGATCTCGGTGGCGGCCTCGATACCGGTCAACCCGTCGCCGACGACCACCACGCTCCCGCCTGCGCCCCGCTCGCCCAGGCTGTCCAGGCGCTCGCGCAGGCGCAGCGCCGAGGGCCGGGCGGCGACGTCGAAGGCGTGCTCGGCCGCGCCGGGGACGCCGTGGTCGGCGCCGTGGCTGCCGAGGGCGTAGAGCAGCGTGTCGTAGCCGAGTTCGCCGCCGCCGTCGGCATCGGCCACGGCGACGACCTGGCGCTCGGGGTCGACGGCGGTGACACGGGCCAGGCGCAGCCGTATCCCCGTGCCCGCGAAGACGTCGGCGAGCTTCGGAGCCTCGATCTCCCGGCCGGCCGCCAACTGGTGCAGCCGCATGCGCTGGACGAAGTCCGGCACGGCGTTGACCACGGTGATCTCGGTGTCCTCCGGGGACAGCCGGCGGGCCAGGGTCCCGGCCGCGTAGGCCCCGGCATAGCCGGCGCCGAGGACGACGATGCGGTGCTTCATGTGTCGCTCCTGTCGGTTCGCTTGCTCTCGGTGACTTGAGCGGAGCAGCGCCCCGATTGCTGACAGGAACGTGATGTGACGTGGACCACAGAGACCGATTGATCGTGAAGTGATCCGCGTCACATGCTGTCACGGCAACCGACGGCCCGGTGTCTTGAGGCCGGGCCCATCAGAGACGACGGAGGAGACCACACCATGCGCAGACAGAAGACGAACACGAACCGCACCCCCGCGTTCCTCAGGGCTGCGGTCGCCCTGCAGACCCTCACCCTCTTTTTCCAGGCGGCCACCGCCGGAGCGCTCCTGACCTCGTCCCACGGTTACCTCCTCCACGACATCGGTTCGAAGGTCATGTACGCCGCCACCATGCTGTACGTCCTCATCGCCGTCCTGGCGTGGCGCCCCGGCGGCGGATCCCCCCGCCCGATCCTGTACGCCACCGGCTTCCTCGTCCTCGCCTCTGCGCAGGTCGCACTGGGCGTCGCCCACGTGCCCTCGTTCCATGTCCCCCTGGGCGTCGTGATGTTCGCCCTCAGCACCCTGGCCCTGGCCCAGGCACTGTCCCCGCGCTTGCTGCTGCGCTCCGCTGCCGGGTCGTAGCCGCCGAGCGAAACGCTGTGCCAAGGGCACGCTGAGTGACTGCCTGTGAGGGCAGGGCAGAAGCGTGGCGCCGAGCGGATGAGCGTAAGGCGTGAGTCTGACGCTGCCTGAGCAGGGCTCACCTTCGAACCCCGCCGTGGGAAGCCGACGTCTTTCCGATGACGCATCATGTGGAGTGCGTGGCGATTCTGGAGCCGGTGAAGAAGGACGCGTGACTTGCAGTTTTGGCCGTGTGACGCAATGCCCGACCTGTTCTCGGTTGGGCAACGGGTCGAACGGACAGCGAGGTCGCGGAGCCGGCCTGGCCTGTGGGTTCATGGAAACCGACGATCGTACCGGCGATTGTGTCAGGACATCGCTGAGCATTCTTGACGCTCAAGTGACGCCCGAAGAAATCGGATTCCGGGGACGATCACGACCTCCGGTTCGGTGGTACGGCTCATGAGGACACCTCCGATTTCTTCGGCTCCGTCACCGGGGTGAGCCCGGTCAGGCGGCGTAGATCTCGGTCGTAGGCGCGGCGGCCGGACACGAAGGCCGCGGTGGCCCCGATCGACACGAGCGGGACGAGCTGGAGAGCGCCGAGGAGACCGAGCCGGTCCGCGAGCGCGCGGGTGACCGCGGGGCCGGGGCCAGTCCGAGCAGGCTGTTGGCCAGCGTGAGCGTGGCGAACGCCGTCGCGGCGATGGCAGCGGGAGTCAGGTCGCCACCATCGAGCGTCACCGCCTGCTCGAACGGCTGGTAGGCCGGGCCAGGTTGGAGAAGCGCCGGAACTGCGCCATGAGCACGCCGAAGTCCTCGTGACCCGAGGCTGCCGTCGACAGTTCCAGCACCTGGACCGCGGCCGCGCCGGAGATCCACCGGTCCTGGACCGCGAGGTCGGCGGTGTCCGGGCCCACGCGCTTCATCAGCGCCTGCGGGTCGATACCGAGCGAGCGGCACAGCTCGACGTAGCCGCTGAGGGCTGCGGTGCGGACCAGGGGCCTCATCTGCACGCTCCAAGCCTGTCCCGAAACGAAAAGTCTCTTGTCCCGTCAGGACAAGCATGGCGTGGGTGGGCAACCTAGCATGACGCCGTTCACCGGCACGGTCCGCAGTGCCAACCGCCCTGGGCCGGTGAGCGCGTGAGGGCAGGAGGCGCACATGACCGGTAGGACGGACGCGGACGAGACGTTGCGCGCGCCCTGTTCGGGCCCTTCGGTGTGGCGGGGCGCCGATCTGACGGACGACCGCGAGGAGTGGATCCCGCGGTTCTCGTCGGACCAGCTCGCCGAGCTCGACTCCGTCCTGCGGGAGGCACGCAGGCGCGACCCCACGCTGCTGCAGCTGACGGGCCGTCCCGTCCCGCAGAAAGTGGACGGGCACATGCTCGGCCACATCAGGGACACCGGCCGCAGCCTGGCCGATCCGGCGACAACGCGGCTACCAGACCCGGGCGGCGCTGCCCTTCCACACCGACGGGGCCGATCTCGTCGCGCTGCTGTCCCTGCGGACCCCCCGGCACCGGGGGACGCACCTCCCTCTGCACCGCACGTACTACTGCGACCGTCGGCAGGAGCATCCTCCCGAGGAGCCGCCGTACACGGCCGCCCCGCTCGCCGCGCGGCCGGAAGGGCCGAGGATGCCCGCTCGGCCGTCACCGACGCGACCCGCAACCCCACGACATCGCAGCGCGCGTACCAGTGCCAATCGCCGCCTCACATCAGCCCCGGGAATCTCCACAGTGATCGTGCCTGTCTGCCCGCTGTCCCGCCCTTGCAACCGCTGCTCAGGTTGCTCCCTGACCGCCCGGCCCGGTACGGCGGTTCGGGGACGCCGTCGTCTCTCTCCCGCGACGGAGCGAATGTCCACCAGCGGTTCTGACGCAAGCAACCTGCCGGCGATCGCGTCACCCGGCTTGATCGGACGCGAGCGCGAGCTCGCCGCCCTGAGAGCCGCGCTGTCTGACCCGCCGGTGGTCGTGCTGGTAGAGGGCGAGGCCGGGATTGGTAAGAGCCGGCTGGTCCAGGAGCTGCTCGCAGCGCATGCCCCGGCCCGGCAGCGGGTGCTGCTGGCGACCTGCCCGGCCGTTCGGCAGTCATTTACGCTCGGTCCGGTGGTGGACGCGATCCGACCGGCGACCGAGGATATCGCCGGGCTCGGCCTGAGCGGGTTGGCGGGGGCACTCCGGCCGTTGTTCCCCGAGTGGGCGTCGGCGCTGCCCCCCGCACCCGACCCGGCCGAAGATGCAGCGGCGGCACGACACCGGCTGTTCCGGGCCATCGAGGAGATCCTCGAACGGCTCGACATCGAGCTGCTCGCGGTCGAGGACGTGCACTGGGCGGATGAGGCCACCTTGGAGTTTCTGCTGTTCCTGGCATCACGTCAGCGGCAACGGGTCAGCCTCCTCGTGAGCTACCGTCCCGAGGAAATCGCGCCGGACTCCCTGCTGCTGCGGTTGTCGTCGCGGCAACCGGCGGGAGCGGCGGGGCTGCGGCTGTCGTTGGAGCCGTTGGATGTCCCCGGGACTGCCGAGATGGTGTCCTCGATGCTCGGTGGGGAACGGGTTTCCGACGAGTTCGCGACCTTCCTGCACGATCGGACCGATGGGCTTCCGCTCGCGATCGAGGAGTCCGTCCGGCTGATGTGGAACCGCGTCGACCTGACCCGGCAGGGTGATTCATGGGTGCGGCGTCGGCCGAGTGAGATCGACGTACCACCGACGGTGCGGGACGCCGTACTGGAACGCAGCGCACGGCTCGGCCCGGCGGCGCAGGCGGCGCTGCGCGCGGCCGCCGTACTTACCGACCCCGCCCCCGAGGAGGCCGTCGTCGAGGTGATGGCGCCGGCAGGCGATCCGGCGAGCCGGCTGGCAGGCCTGGCGGAGGCGGTGGGTTCAGGGCTGCTGAGGGAGGACCCGAGCGGGCTGGTCTCGTTCCGGCACATGCTGGCGTGCCGCGCGGTGTACGAGGCGATTCCCGTGCCGCAGCGGCGGGCGATGCACCTGCGTGCCGCGCACGTCCTCGAAGGCGTCACCCCGCCCCCGGTCGCCCAGCTGGCGCGCCACTTCCGGGTGGCCGGTGACACGACGGCGTGGTGCCGGTATGCGGAACAGTCTGCCGACCTCGCCATCGCCTCGGGTGACGATGCGACGGCGGTCATCCTGTTGCACGATCTGCTCACCAACGCCGACCTGCCGCCCGCCGACGTGGTCCGGCTGACCGGCAAGGTTCCGTTCTCTCTGCTCAGCGGGCACGAACGCTACCGCGAACTGATGGACGCCCTCCGCCTCGTGCTGGACACCGGTGAGCCGACGCCGAGCGAGGCAGGGGAGATCCGCTTCCACGTCGCCCGGCTGCTGCAGCAGATGGAGGCGTTCGAGCAGTCGCGGATCGAGATGGAACGCGCGCTGCCCGACCTCGGGCACGACCCGGCGAAGGCAGCCCGCGCAATGGTACTTCTCGGCCTGCCGTATGGGACGACGACACCGGCGGCCGAACACCTCAGGTGGCTGCGACGCGTTGAGCAGGTGTCGGCCTCGATGGCGCCGGGGGACCGGCTGGGCATCCGGGTCGGACGGGCGAGCGGGCTTCTGCTGCTCGGTGAGGAGGAGGGGTGGGCGGAGGCGGCGTTGATCGGCGATGACGCGTCCACCGCCGCGGACAGGCAGCAGATCATGGCCGGCCGGCTCAACGTCGGGCACATGGCGCTGATCTGGGGGAGGTACCCGGAGGCGAGGCGGGTGCTCACGCTGGCCGTAGGGCTGGCCGACACGTACCGGTACCGGAAGCCTCGTAGGATCGGGCAGGTGACGCTGGCCCACCTGGACTGGCTCACCGGAGCCTGGGACGGGCTGGCCGACCGGGCCGGATCGCTGGCCGGCGACGAGGAACTCCTGCAGCCGGTGAGTCGCCTGGCGCCGGCCCTGGTCACCGGCTTGCTGTATGCGGCCCGCGGTGACCGGGACAGAGCGGACGACTGCCTGCGGCTCGTCCTTGAACAGGCGGACCTGTACGGCGGGGCGGAGTACTCCGTCGAACCTGCCGCCGCCCTGGCCAGGCTCCGCCTCGGCGCCGGGCGGATCGACGACGTGCTGCAGCTGACCGACGAGCCGATCCGGTTCCTCGACCGCAAGGGCACCTGGATCTGGGCCACCGAACTCGCCCCGGTCCGGGCCGAGGCACTGCTCTTGGCCGGCCGCGCCGACGAAGCCGGCGACCTGGTCGACGCTTTCGCGGCGGGAGTGCGTGATCGCCGCGCACCTGGCCCGCACGCCGCCTTGTCGACCTGCAGGGCGATCCTGGCCGAGCATCACGGCGAATTCCTCAGCGCCGCCGGACTGTTCGCGCGTGCGGCCAATGCGTGGCAGAGCCTCCCGCGGCCGTACGAGGCCCTGCTCAGCAGTGAGCGACAGGCCGGCTGTCTGCTGCGTGCGGACCGGTCGAATGTGGCGCTCGCCGTCCTTGGGGAGACCTTCCATGGGTTGTCCACCCTCGGCGCTCGTGGCGACGCCATGCGTGTCATGCACACGCTGCGTGCCTACGGTGTCGAGGTGAAGCGCCCGCCGTGGCGGGGTGGACGGCGAAGCTACGGCGATCAACTGTCTCCCCGGGAGCGCGACGTGGTCCGGCTGCTCGTCGGGGGCCGGACCAACCGGGAGATCGCCGGTGTCCTCACCCTGTCGCCGAAGACGGTCGCGCGGCACCTGGAAGCAGCGATGCGCAAACTCGAGGTGTCGTCCCGGACGGCGCTGGCCGTGAGGGTCGTCGAAACCGGCGTTGTCACTGCTGAACCGGCCGGCGACGACCGTTAGGCGGGCGCGCGGCGGCAAAGTTGGGTCATCTGCCCAATCGTCCGGTAGCCGGTGCGGGAACAACACTCAGCCGCGTGGAAAACAACACCTGCGGCCGCGGCCACTCAGCTCCATGAGGGCACCACGGCCCGCGCCGGCCCGTGGCCTGATCCGCGAACCGTCGCCCGGCCCCGCGTCCGCAGGTTTCTGCCGCACGGTCGGACCCGGCGGACCGTCTGACCGGCCCAACTGTCCGGGCTCTCCCGCGCAGTTGGGTTCTGGTGCGAACTCCGCAGGCTGACCGACCGGTGGCAGGTCACTGCCACAGCAGCAAGGCGCGTGGTCCGCAGCCCCGGCGCTGCGGCATCGATCGCGCTGGAGAGCAGCACTGGCCAGCACCACATTGAGGAGGCGCTTGTGCATTCCCCGCCATCTCCACGGCGAACCCGAGAGAACGACATTTCAGGAGGCCCGGCGAAGAGACGTTTCGGACGACGGCTGGCCGCCGCGCTAGCCGGCATCACCGCCATCGGGATGGTCATACCGACCGCCTCGGCGAATGCCGTCGGCCCGCCTGCCCCTACCGCCCTCAACCAGATCCTGCCCGCTTCGGTCGGCGACAGCCTTCTCCGCGCTGCCGCCGGAACTCAGGCGAACGTGTCGCTGACGCTGGTGACCGGCGACAAGGTGAAGATCGGTGTCAACGCCGACGGGCAGCCGGTCGTCCACGACATCGAGCCGGCGCCGCGGCCCGGGAACGAGTCGGTGCTCTTCCAGACCATCACCAGGAGCGGCCAGGTCTACGTCGTACCGGACGACGCGCTGCCGCTGCTCGCTGCCGACCTGCTGGACTGGGAGCTCTTCAACCTTGCCCAGCTGGCCGCTTGGGCGGCCGAGGGTACGACCGGTGAGGTCCCGGCGATCGCCGCGTACACCGGAAAGACCAGCGCCCGGACGGCGCCGACAGTCGCCGGTACCACGGCGAAGACCGTCCTGAAGAGCATCAACGCCCGCTCGATGACCATCAAGGGCAACGGCCGGTGGTGGCGAGAGGTGCGGGAGAAGAACGCCGGCAGGTCCGCCTCCGCCGCTCGGGCCGCCGGCCCGCTGGCCGGAGTGGAAAAGGTGTGGCTGAATGGGCTGACGAAGCTTCAGCTCGACAAGTCCGTACCGCAGATCGGCGCGCCCGCCGCCTGGAGCCGCGGCTTTGACGGTTCAAACGTCAAGGTCGCGGTGCTGGACAGCGGTATCGATGCCACCCACCCCGATCTCGCCGACCAGATCACCCAGGCGGTCGACTTCACCAACAGCCCGAGCGGTACGGCGGACGAGCACGGACACGGTACCCATGTGGCGTCCACGATCGCCGGCACCGGCAAGGCCTCCAACGGGCTGCGTCGCGGTGTGGCGCCTGGTGCGAAGCTGCTTATCGGCAGGGTCTGCGGTTCGGACGGCTCCTGCCCTAGCGACGCGGTCATGGCCGGTATGGAGTGGGCCGCCCAGTCCGGTGCCGATGTGGTGAACATGAGCCTCGGTAGCTCGCTGCCCAGCGACGGCAGAGACCCGATGAGCCAGTCGGTCAACAAGCTCAGCCGGACCTACGGCACCCTGTTCGTCGTCGCTGCGGGCAACAAGGGCCCGGGCTCAGTGACGATCGGGTCGCCAGGTGCGGCCGACGACGCGCTGACGGTCGCGGCCGTGGACAAGAGCGACCAGATGGCCTCCTTCTCCAGCCGCGGACCTCGGGCCGCGGACGGCGCGGCCAAGCCGGACATCGCGGCTCCGGGCGTCGCCATCGTCGCAGCCCGGGCCAAGGGCACCGCGATGGGCAGGACCGTGGACGACTACTACACGACCGCCAGTGGCACCTCCATGGCTACCCCCCACATGGCCGGCGCCGCGGCGATCATCGCCCAGCAGCGCCCGGACTTCACCGGGCGGCAGATCAAGGCGCTGCTGATGGGGACCGCACGGGACCTTGGGCACGACCCGTACGCGCAGGGCGCCGGCCGGGTGGACGTGGCCCGTGCGATCGATCCGAAGATCATCCCGGACGGGAACCTGAACTTCGGCCGATTCGGATACCCGCACTCGCCGGTGCCCAGGACGGTCACCTACAGCAACTGGAGCGAGGAGCCGATCACGCTCACGCTGTCCGCCTCCGCCTCCTCCTCGGGCGGGCCCGCGCCGACGGGACTGTTCACGCTCAGCGCCAACCAGGTGACCGTGCCCGCCAAGGGGTCGGCCGACGTGACGGTGACCATGGACGGCAGGGTGTTGGAGAGTGCCGGGCAGTACGGCAGATACGCAGGCACCCTGACCGCCAAGGACAGCGCGGGGGCGCTGCTCGGATCGTCGCGGATCTCGGCGTTCTTGGAGCCGGTCCGTCACGAGCTGACCATCAAGGTCATTCCTCCGGCCGGCGCCACCAACATCTCGTACGGTAACGGGCTGATCGTCCCGGTGGACGAGGACAAGCTGAACCTTTACGAGGACCCGCTGGCGGTACGGGGTGGCGAGACGATCAAGGCCAGGGTCTTCACCGGCACGGTCGCGGCGGCCCTCGGGGTGATGTGGCGGGACGCGGCTGGTGACCTGAACCGGGCCGTAGCGATGGCACCGCAGGTGCAGGTCACCGGGGCGACCACGGTGGAGCTGGACTTGCGGAAGGCCAAGCAGGTCAGGGTGAACGCCATGGAGCCGACGGAGACATACCGGGCGGCCTTCACCATGGCTCGGACCGGGGAGGGCGGTTGGGGGCTCACCTCAAAGCTGTCCACCGCGTATGGTCCCGGTGAACCGAACTGGTGGGTACTGCCGACCGGCGAGGTGAGCGTCGGCACGCTCGCCTTCAACAGCCAGCATGTCCTGGTACCGCCGTCAGTAACGATGAAGGTCACGGGAGCCGGTGACTCCTTCGACCTGGACGCCCGCTACGCGACGCCGGACACCTCCATTCACGGCGGGGTCCAGCAATGGAAGGAAAACGGGAAGACGTTGGCCCGCCCGGTGCGGTTGACGATCCCCCGACTGCCCACCAACGTGCAGAAGCCCGTGGTCTACGCGGGCACCGGCTCGGCCGAGGATCTCGCCAAGGTCGACGCGACCGGTGCGCTGGTGCTGCTGAGGCCAACCGACATCTGCGCGAAGACCTGCAACTTCACCGCACTCCGTGAGCGAGTGACGGCGGCTGCCTCGGCGGGTGCGGTCGGCGTGCTGGTGGCCGGCGGGACCGATCGGGTCACCCTGGAGTCGTACGGGACCCGGATCTACAACTGCGTGAACGGTCCGGACAGCTGCCCGCCGGTCGAGCCGTACGCAGCGTTGCCGATCGTGACCGTACCCCCGGCCGAGGCCGCCACGCTGATCCGGCGGATCGGCGGCGGGCAGATGCCCGGCGTCCAGGTCGAACTCGGTGGCAACAGCGAGGTGTCGAAGAGTTACGCGCTGGCGTTCAGCACCAGCGGCCGGGTCCCCGCCGGCCTGCCGTACCAGCTCCTGCCCGGGGAGCTCGACCGTGTCGACCACCGTATCCACGCTGACCGGCCTGGAGTGACTCCCTACTTCAGCTGGACCAGGACCACCGAGTCCGGCGGCCCGGTTGTAGTGGACATGGACCTGCCCAAGCCGGCCAGTCAGCGGCAGCTCACCACGTGGGTCGGGCCGCGGGACGACCACGCGGTCGACCACTTCGAGCTGTCCACCAGGGATTACGTCGCGCCGTCCGTGGCGCGTGCAGGGGGCCTGGGCGAAGCCCAGGACCTGGCGCTCGACAGCCGGAACACGATCGACTGGAACGCGGGTCCGTCCCTGCCCGGCGCGGTGCCACAGGTCCGCACCAAGTCGGGCTTCACCACCAGCACCGGCCTGCCGTGCGCCGGCTGCCGGGAGGCTGACCATTTCTGGCCAACCATGTACCTGACCGGCAGCGGAGGCGGTCGCCAGGCCATCATCGGCTTCGCCAGCAACACGGGCGCCGTCGACTGGCTCTATGGGATGAGCGCCTGTATGCCCTCCGCCTGCGACGTCAGCCTCTCCAACGAGGCCGGCGGCGAACTCGGGCAACGGCTCGTCCCGATGAAGTTCGTCTTCCAGCTCAGCGAGCCCGGCAACGTTCCGAACCTGGTGTCGGGGGGCCAGCGGTGATGACCGAACTGAGAAAGGAGACCAGTCCGATGAACGCGACCGCGCCATCGAGATGGCGCCGGACAGTGAACCTGGCGGCGCTGGCAGCCGTAGGGGTGCTCGCGCTGACGGGTTGCGCGGCTGGTGCTGAGGCCATCACGTACGACCTGCCCGCGCAATCAGCCCGCTACTCGTTCGAGGCGGAAACCTACGGGGTCAAGACCGTATGGGAGTACACGTCCGACCGGCCGGCCAAGCCTGACGTGCCGGCGTCGCAGCCGTGCATCGCGGACACCATCGCCAGGGAAACCGGTCCGTGCCGTCCGGAGTCGTTGATCTTCCTGCGGTACGACCTGGGCCTGGATCTGGACAACACCGCCAGGGCCGACGGTCTTCACCTCGTCACCGTCACCGGCTACTACCAGGATCGCCTCAGCACGCCACCGACCGTGACCGAGCTGCAGGTCGAGGCCAGCTTCGACGGCGGCAAGACCTGGCAGCCGGCCATCACCCAGGCCGGCGGGAAGAACACGTTCACCGCGCAGATCAAGCACCCCAGGCGTGGCGAGGCTCCCGGAGGAGTCGGACTGCGGATCACCGCGACCGACAGTGCAGGGGACACCGTCAAGCAGACGATTCCCAAGGCGTACCAACTGCGCTGAGGTGAACCGATGAAGCGGTGAATCCACCCGGAGGGGCCGCGGCCGGGGCGAGACGTGAGTCTCGTCCCGGCCGTCCCTCTCGTATTCGGCGAAGCCTCGCCGAATACGAGCAGGGCCTTTGCAATCCTCGCCCATCGCTCGGCGATGGCTGCCCTGCCGGGCCGTCGGTCGGCAGCGAACACAGAAAGGAATTCACGTGACGCGCAGACGTCGCCAGTTGTTCGCCGCACTCGTGGCCGGGATAGCCGCTATCTTGGCCTGTGTAGTGGCAACTTATCCGTCAGGAACCGCAATACAGGCGGAGAGGGCCGGGACTGGCCAAAATCTGGACAAGCTGCATGCGGCCGACCCTGGTGACCCGCTCGGGGAGGGCTCGGAATCCGGCGAGGAAGGCGAGGAAGGGGAATCCGGCGAGGAAGGCCCGGGAACCGCCGGGCAAGTCAAATTCCAGCAGCGCGCCTACCCCGGTGACACCATCACCATGGCGCAGATGAACGGCGCGCGCGCCTCCTACCGCTTCGCCAAGGGCCGCCCGTTCCCGACGGGCAAGGGACAGAAGGGCACCTGGGTCACGGTCGGGCCCAAGGAGGCGGTCTACCCGTACGCCCCGACCCGCGACTCGTCCAGCTATCTGCCCAACGAGTACGTCGCGAGTGGCCGTACCACCGATGTGGCGATCAGCCCCACCTGCGTACCGGGTCACTGCAAGATGTGGATCACGGCCGCCGGTGGTGGCGTCTGGCGGACCGACAACGCGCTCGCCGACGAGGTGCGCTGGCGGTACCTCGGCGGACCGCTGGGCATCAACGCCGCCGGTACGGTGATGATCGACCGCAACGACGCCACCGGCAACACGGTCTACGTCGGCACTGGCGAGGCCAACGGCTGCTCCTCCGGTTGCGTGGCCGGCGTCGGCATCTACAAGTCCACCGACGGTGGCGAAACCTGGACCGGGCCACTGGGCCAGGCGGAACTCGGTGGCAAGGGCATCGGTCAGATCGCGGTCAAGCCGGGTGATCCCCAGACGATTTACGTCGGCACCACCACCGCGATGCGCGGTATGTCGAGCACCTGCTGCTCCGGGGCCAGCCGTCCGGTGCCCGACGCGGACAAGTGGGGCCTCTACAAGTCCACCGATGGTGGAGCCACCTGGACCTTCGTCCACAACGGGTCGGCCGACGCCGCGGCCTGCACCGGCAGCCAAGCCGAGTACAGCAACCAGACCGCCTGCTCGCCGCAGGGCGTCCAGGGCGTCGAACTGGACCCCGGCAACCCGGAGATCGTGTACGCGTCCTCGTGGGCGCGGGGCATCTGGCGGTCGCCGGACGGCGGCACCACCTGGACGCAGATCAAGCCGTCGCTCAACGCGACGATCGCCTATACCCGGCCCGCCTTCGACGTGACCCGGCTGCCGAACGGCAAGACCCGGATGTACGTCTACGAGGGCAACATGAGCAAGCCGGCCTCCCGGCTGTTCCGCAGCGATGACGTGGCCACCGACACCCCGACCTTCACCGATCTGACCAGCTCCGACTCCACCAACCCCAAGAACGTCTGGCTCGGCCTCTGCAGCCAGCTGTGCTGGTACGACGTCTTCGTCCACACCCCGGAGGGGCACCCGGACGTGGTCTACGTCGGCGGTTCCTACCTCTACGGTGACACCGTCGCCAACAAGCGGGCGGTGGTGCTCTCCACCGACGCCGGGGCGACCGGCACCGACATGACGTTCGACGGCACCGACGAACTGCACCCGAACGGCCTGCACCCGGACCAGCATGCCCTGGTGACGAACCCCAACAACCCGTTCCAGTTCTTTGAGGCCAGTGACGGCGGCATGATGCGGTCCAGCGGCACGTTCGTCGACCGCTCGGCGTGGTGCGACAACCCTGGCCGGAAGCTGAACGCGAATGGGCTGCTCCGCTGCAGGCAGATGCTCTCCCGCATCCCGGCTGAGCTGAGCAGCCTCAACAAGGGGCTGGCCACATTGCAGTTCGTCAGCCTGTCGGTGAGCCCGCACAACAGCAACCTGCTACAGGGCGGGACGCAGGACAACGGCACCTGGCAGACCGACGGCAGCCCGAACCTGTGGCGGAACACCGCGATCGGCGACGGCGGCCAGTCGGGCTTCGACGTCGGCCGGCCGGAATTCCGCTTCCACACCTTCGCCGGCACGTCTGTGGAGGTGAACTTCAACAACGGGAACAACGCCGACTGGATCTGGACCGGCGACCCCATCAACGGGAAGGCCTTTACCGAGTTCTACCCGCCGGTCATCAGCGACCCGAAGGTCAGTGGCACGATGTTCGCCGGCGCGGGACGGTCGGTCTACCGGACCAAGACGTTCGGGCTCGGTGACCGGACGCTCGAGGAGGCCAATCGGCTCTGCAACTCCAGGACCCGCGACCGCCGCGTGACGTGCGGCGACTGGGTCGAGCTCGGGTCCAGCCCGCTCAACGCCACTGCCTGGGGAGACCGGGCCGGGAGCGGGGTGGTGGCCGTCGAGCGCACCACCGCCGACACCGCCACCGCCTGGGCGGCGACGACCACCGGCCGGATTTTCATCTCCCACAACATCGACGCGGAGCCGGCGACCTCGGTCTCCTGGACCCGGATCGACGACGACGCGGTGACTCCGAACCGGTTCATCAGCAGCATCTACGTCGACCCCGCTGACGAAAACCACGCCTGGATCTCCTACAGCGGCTTCAACTCGGCCACGCCGACCGCCCCGGGGCACGTGTTCGAGGTCCGGTTCGACCCGGCGACCGGCACGGCCGACTGGACCGACCGCTCGTACGACTTCGGTGACCTGCCGGTCAACGACCTGGTGCGCGACGACGCTACCGGTGACCTTTACGCGGCAACCGACTTCGGCGTGCTGCGACTCGCGACCGGGACCACGACGTGGACCGAGGGTGCCCCGGGGATGCCCCACGCCGAGGTGGCGGGCCTGACCGTCGTGCCGGGCAAGCAGATCCTCTACGCCGCGACCCACGGGCTCGGAGCCTGGAGGCTCAATCTCGACTCTGAATGACACTGACGAAATACCGCACGAGGGGCCGCACCCGCGGCCCCTCGCGGCCGGCGACGACCGCTGGGCGGGCGTGCGCGGCGGCAAAGTTGGGTCGTCTGCCCCATCGTCCGGTAGCGGTGCGGGAACAATACTCAACCGGATGGAATCAACGCCTCCGCCTCGGCACCGCCACTATCGCCGCCGCCGGAACGCCGGCCACCCAACCGCAGCAGAACGGCCCTGCGTCGACTCCATGCTGCGGGCTTACTGAACTCGCTGATGTGCAGCTGCGTACAGAGAAAAGTGAGAAAGATGATCAAGCATCGAACGGCCCTCGCTGTAGGCGTCGCTGCCCTCCTGGTCGGCTGCGGAACCACTGCCATGCCCGCCACCAGCGGCGACACGACCATCCGTGTCCAGGTCTCGGGCGAGCCGGGGGAGACTGCCGGATATAGCGCGATAGCGAAAGCCTACGAGCAGAGCCATTCCGGGACGAAGGTGCAGCTCGTGCCCGTCGCGAAGAGCTCCGATCACCTCACCCGCCTGTCGACGGCGTTCGCCGGCGGCAATCCGCCGGATGTCTTCCTGATCAACTACCGGGAGTACGCCCAGTTCGCCGCCCGCGGCGCCATCGAACCGATCGGCCCTCGCCTGGCCGGCGTCGGCGTGGACACGGCGGACTACTACCAGCAGCCGATCAGCGCGTTCACGTACGACGGGCAGGTGCAGTGCATACCCCAGAACGTCTCCTCGCTGGTCGTCTACTACAACCGCACGCTGTTCGCCAAGGCGGGTGTGCAAGCCCCGGCGCCGGGGTGGACGTTCAAGCAGTTCAAGGAAGCGGCCATCCGCCTCACCGGCGACGGCGTCCATGGTCTGGGAATGGATCCCTCCATCGTTCGCCTTGCTCCGTTCGTCTGGAGCAACGGCGGTGACATCGTCGACAACCCCCAGCACCCGACGCGACTCACGCTCGACACGCCCGCTGCTCGGCAGACCCTGGAGTCGCTGGTTCAGCTCGTGCGGGACGATGGAGCAGGACCGGACAGGACCGAGCTCGCGGGTCAGGACCTGCAGGCCCGATTCGCCTCCGGCAAGCTCGCGATGCTCCTCGGTTCCCGTAAGGACACCCCGGCCCTGCGTGAAGTACAGGGTCTCGACTGGGACGTTGCGGCCCTGCCGGTGACCCGCAAGCCGGCCGGCGTCCTGCACTCGGACGCCTACTGCATCGCCCGCAAGTCGAAGCACCACGACGAAGCCGCCCGCTTCATCGCCTTCGCCACAGGGAAGGACGGCCAGCGGATCACCTCGCTGAGCGGACGTGTGGTTCCCTCCCTGCACGCGGTCGCCAACTCGTCGGCGTTCCTCGACCCTGTCAGGAAGCCGGCCAACTCCCAGGCGTTCCTCGACGCCCTTCCGAATCTCAAGAGCCTCCCGGTCCTGGCAACCTGGCCGGAGATCGAGGACGTAGCCGGCGAGGAACTGGCCCGCGCCTTCCACGACGGTGCACCCCTGGATGACGTGATCAAGCGGATCGACGAGCGCACCCGGCCGTTGTTCACCTCCAGTGACGGCACCCGATGAGGAGGCTTCTGTCAGGGCTGATCACCGCAGGGGTCGGCGTATCCCTGCTGACGGCCTGCACCCCTCCCACGGCAAGCACCGAATCCGGGCCCGACGCGGCAGAAGTCGCTGCCACCTGCCCGAGCCCCAGCCCGGCAGCCGAGATCTCGGACATACCGTCCGGGTTCAGGGCCGGCGAGCTCGGCGTGGTCACCGCCGTCCGCAAGCAGCACGACTTCACCTATGTGGTGATCTCCACCCGGGAATCGATCCCGGAGGCCGTCAGACACATGCACAAGCTGGCGGACCAGGCCGGCTTCACCGTCCTCAGCGCGCAGGATGACGGTATCGACGCGGAGATCTTCATCAAAACACCCCACGGCCAAGGGTTCGTCAGCATGGGCGCGGGGTCGTGCGGCCAGGTCATCGCGAATGTGGAACTACCGGACCCGCCGAAATGACAGTGCATCAGGAGGCACATATACGACGACCGGCTCGACTTCGCGGCAGCACGGCAGGACGGGCCTTGGCAGCCTGCACAGTCGCGGTCGTGTTCTTCTTCCCGCTGGCCATCATGGCCGTCGGCTCACTGCGCAAGCCGGGACTGCCGCCTCCTGGCGGGCTCGAACTCCTGCCGGACGTGCTCTGGTCGGGTAACTACGAGACCGTTGCCAGGCTGATCCCGTTCGGCCAACAGCTGCTGAACTCGGTCCTCATCGTGTCAACCGCGGTACCGGTCACCGTACTTGTCGCCTCCTGGGCCGGGTTCGCGATCGCCATGGCGCGGCCCGCCGTACGACGCCTGCTGATCGGCATCGCGCTGGTGGTGCTCAGCATGCCCGCGTCCGCCATGTGGGTGCCGCGCAAGGTGATGCTGGAGCAGCTGGGGCTGACGGGCCACACTCTCGTCGTCGCGCTGCCCGCGGTCATGGGAACCACACCGTTCTACGTGCTGCTCTTCGCACTCGCCTACCACCGCATCCCACGGTCCCTGTACGAGGCCGCGGCGATCGAACAGGCATCGATGTTTCGTATCTGGAGGTCGGTCGTATTCCCGCTCGCCCGGCCGACCATGTTCGCCGTGGCCGCGCTCGCCTTCGCCGCCCACTGGGGGAACTTCATCGACCCGCTCATCCTGCTCACCACGGAGGACGACTGGCCGCTCGCACTCGGCCTGCGCGCCCTCTCCGCACTCGAGCAGACACGGCATCCGCTCTACATGGCAGCAGCCGTCATGGCCACCGCCCCCGCCGCGCTCGCCTTCCTCGCCGCACAACGAGCGCTCGCCCCCCGCGACTTGGAGACATGACCATGGGCATCGCAATCCACGGTGCACACAAGTCCTACCGTTCACGCCGTAAGCAGCCCATCACCGCCCTGACCGAGGTCGATCTGCACGTGGCCAGGGGCGAGCTCATGGTGGTCGTAGGACCGTCAGGTTCCGGAAAGAGCACTCTGCTCAGAGCAACCGCCGGCCTCGAGGCACTCGACGCTGGCCGAATCGAGATCGGCGGACGCGACGTCACGACGGCCGCACCGGGCGATCGAGACATTTCACTGGTCTTCCAGGACTATGCACTCTTCCCTCACCTCACCGTCGCCGAGAACATCGCCTTCGGCCAGCGCGCCCGAGGCGTGCCCAAGACCCGGATCACCACCGACGTCGACCAGGCCGCAGCCATGCTCGGCCTCACCGCAGCTCTGGCCCGGTATCCCCGCGAACTGTCAGGCGGAGAACGCCAACGCGTAGCACTCGCCCGGGCCATGATCCGCCGACCCAAGGCCTTCCTCCTCGACGAACCTCTCGCCAACCTCGACCCCGACCTGCGACTGCGCACGCGCGCCGAAATCCGCGAACTCCAGCGCCGCCTGGGCGTGTCGATGCTTTACGTCACCCACGACCAGACCGAGGCACTTGCTCTGGGCGACCGTATCGCCGTCGTCCGAGCAGGCCGCATCGAGCAGGTGGGCACACCTGACGAGCTCTACGCGCGCCCAAGCACGGCATTCATCGCACGCTTCATCGGAACTCTGCCGATGAACCTGCTGCCACCCGAAGCGCTGGGCCGCGAGAACGGTCCGGTGACCGGCATCCGACCTGAGCGCACACACCTGGCACATGCCGGACACGGGCATCTGACGGGACGCGTCGCCACCGTGGAGCCAGGCGGCGAAGAGACGGTCCTTCACGTCGTGTGCCCTGACACCACGCGCATTCTGGTCAGGGTGCCGTCCTCGGCCGGTGTGCCCCGGCCCGGAAGCGAGACCGGTATCACCTGGAGCAACGCCGACGAACACCATTTCGCTTCGGCCGAAGGACCGCGCACCGCATGAACGAACAACACTGCCAACCCGCTCGGTCCACCCCTCACCGCAGATGGGACAGCGCGCGCACACCCTCACTCAGACATCGGCCGACAGCACTGGCCCTACCATGGCTCGCCGCAACAGCCCTTCTGGTGGGCATCCCACTCATCGGCTCGGCATGGCTCGCCTTCACCGACTACTACGGCTTCGGCGCCCCCTCATTCACCGGCCTCGACAACTGGCACCGACTCGCCACCGACGGAACCTTCTGGCACTCTCTCGCCAACTCGGCCAAGATCGCAGCCATAGCCATACCCCTGCGAACCGCACTCGCCATCGGCTGCGCGCTCCTGCTCCACCGCCGCAGCAGCATGAACAGCGCCGCCCGCACCGCAGTATTCCTGCCGTCCATCATTCCTGACGCCGCATGGGCTCTCCTGTGGCTCTGGCTGCTCAACCCTCTTTACGGGCCGCTACCTCTCGCCCTCGAAGCATTCGGCCTCCCCTCACCCGGCTGGTTCACCGACCCCGCTGCCGCACGAGGCGGACTCGCGCTCGTCGCCTCCCTCCAGATGGGCGAGGGTTTCCTCGTCGCCCTCGCAGCCCGCCGCCTCCTGCCAGGCTCCCTGCACGAAGCCGCCGCCGTGGAAGGCGCGGGACGCATCTTCACCTTCAGACGCATCACGCTGCCGCTGATGGCACCGATCCTCACATTGCTCGCGCTGCGGGACGTCGTCCTCCTCCTGCACACCACATTCATCCCGGCCCTGCTGATCACAGCCGGCGAACCGCACTCCGCGACACTGGTGGCACCGCTCTACGTCTACCGCCGCGCATTCCTGTACGGCGAGCTCGGGTATGCCAGCACCCTCTCGATCACGCTGCTGATCACCGCTGCCGCCGTCGCGGCCGCTCAGCTGATCGTTCTTCACCGTACGCGCCTTCTCGAGCTGCTCCGACAGTGAGGATGGACGTGGTGACGTCGCTGGCGGGTCTGACCCGTGCTGTGTGCTCACAGTGCGCCCCCGCGCGGGACAGACGGCCTCCGTCCTGCGTGGGGTGTCAGCTGTCGCACGCCACGCCACGCCACGCCGTCGTAGTCGAGACCGGGCCGATAGCCGGGCTGTCCACGGTGGATGGGTGCGGAACCTGCGGCGGGGGCCGTGTCGCAGTTCCGGTAGCACGCGCAGGCCGTGCCGCCGCTTCCGCCGGTCGAAGAACCGCCGGTCGTGACGCTCCTTCGACGCTCCGGGCGACCCGCGGCCTGCTCATGGGGCCGAGACACGCATGTCTGACCTGCAGGAAACTCCCCAGATTCTCCCCACGGCTCATCCCGGGTTCTGATGGAGCAGTGGGCTTCGGCCGCATCGTTGCTCGTGAAGACAGGACTTTGGGCCCGATAACCTGGGGAAATGCTGACAGAAGTCACAGCGACCCGTTACGTCACGCCCTTGCGTGAGGGCGGTTCGCTCCCGGGAATCGTCGAGGCCGACGACCTCGGCACGTACGTCATGAAGTTCACCGGCGCCGGGCAGGGGCGGAAGACGCTGGTCGCCGAGGTCGTCTGCGGGCAGCTCGCGCGGCGGCTCGGGCTGCGGGTGCCGGAGCTGGTCGGCATTCAGCTCGATCCCGTCATCGGGCTCTCCGAGCCCGACCAGGAGGTCCAGGAGCTGCTGAAGGCGAGCGGCGGACTCAACCTCGGGATGGACTATCTGCCCGGCTCGCTCGGGTTCGATCCGCTGGCGTACGAGGTGGACCCGAAGGAGGCGGGGAAGGTCGTCTGGTTCGACGCGGTGATCAACAACGTCGACCGGTCCTGGCGCAACCCGAACATGCTCGTCTGGCACGGCGACCTGTGGCTGATCGACCACGGCGCCACCATGATCTGGCACCACAACTGGCCCGGCGCCCAGGCCTCCGCCGCCAAGCCGTACGACGCCTCCGACCACGCCCTCGCGCCCTTCGCGCCGGACATCGCCGCCGCGGCTGCCGAGCTCGCGCCGCTGGTCACCAGGGAGCTCCTCAGCGAGGTCGCCGCGGACGTGCCCGACGAGTGGCTCGTCGACGAACCCGGCTTCGACAGCACCGACGCACTCCGCGAGGCCTATGTGGAGGCGCTGCTGCCGCGCGCCGCGACCATCCACGAGCGCGTCACCCTCGGTCCGCGCGTCGAGCGCAGGCCCGCGCAGCCGCCCGGCTGGCTGGCCGACCGCCTCGCTCCCCGGCCGCACTCCACCCAGAAGGACCGCACCACGTGACCGACCGCGATGTCTTCGAGTACGCGCTGCTGCGCGTCGTGCCACGCGTCGAGCGCGGTGAGTGCTTCAACGCGGGCGTGGTGGTCTACTGCCGCGCCAAGTCCTACGTCGCCGCCCGTACGCACCTGGACGAGGCCAAGCTCAGGGCGCTCGACCCCGACGCGGACGTCGTGGGCGTACGTGCCGCGCTGCATGCCGTCGAGGGGGTCTGCCTGGGCGGCGAGGACGCCGGGCAGGCGGCGCGCGACGACGCCGGCCGGCGCTTTCGCTGGCTGATCGCGCCCCGCTCCACCGTCGTCCAGCCGGGCCCCGTTCACACCGGTCTGACCGCCGATCCCGAGGGCGAGGTCGAAAGGCTGCTCGAACTGCTGGTGCGCTGAGCCCCGGCGCGCGGCTGCGGAGTGATCCGGTGCACCCGGTGGGCCGTTGACACCGGGTGCCAGGGCTTCTAGCGTCTCGTCTGCGGAAGGTACTAAGCGGTCGCTCATGTGTTGGGACGCACCGTGTGGGGCCGCATCCAGGGATGATCCAAGGGCGAGGAGAACCAGCATGTCGACCACCGAGCAGCGCGTAGCCGTCGTCACCGGCGCGGCACGGGGCATTGGCGCCGCGACCGCCGTACGGCTGGCCGCGGAGGGCCGCGCCGTCGCCGTACTCGACCTCGACGAGGCGGCCTGCAAGGACACCGTCGAGAAGATCACCGCCGCCGGTGGCACCGCCCTCGCCGTCGGCTGCGACGTCTCCGACAGCGCCCAGGTCGAGGCCGCCGTCGCGCGCGTGGCCACCGAGCTCGGCGCCCCGACGATCCTCGTCAACAACGCGGGCGTGCTCCGCGACAACCTGCTCTTCAAGATGACCGAGTCCGACTGGGACACGGTCATGAACGTGCACCTCAAGGGCGCGTTCCTGATGGCCAAGGCCTGCCAGAAGCACATGGTCGACGCGGGCTTCGGCCGTATCGTCTCGCTCTCCTCGTCCTCCGCGCTCGGCAACCGGGGGCAGGCGAACTACTCGGCCGTCAAGGCCGGTCTGCAGGGCTTCACCAAGACCCTCGCCAAGGAGCTCGGCAAGTTCGGCATCACCGCCAACGCCGTCGCCCCCGGCTTCATCGTCACCGAGATGACCGCGCAGACCGCCGAGCGCGTCGGCATGGGCTTCGAGGACTTCCAGGCCGCGGCCGCCTCCATGATCCCCGTGCAGCGGGTCGGCAAGCCGGAGGACATCGCCAACGCCATCGCCTTCTTCACGGGCGACGACGCCGGCTTCGTCTCCGGCCAGGTCCTGTACGTGGCCGGCGGCCCGCTCAACTGACGCCCGAACGGGAAGAGGAGACGTACATGAGCACGAAGGAACTGCCGGAGCTGTCCGGCAAGGTCGCCCTCGTCACCGGCGCGAGCCGGGGCATCGGTTACGGCGTCGCCGAGGCCCTCGTCGCCCGCGGCGACCGGGTGTGCATCACGGGACGCGGCGAGGAGGCCCTCAAGGAGGCCGTCGAGAGCCTCGGCGCCGACCGGGTGATCGCCGTGCCCGGCAAGGCCCACGACGAGGCCCACCAGGCCGCCGCAGTCGCCGCGACGATGGAGGCGTTCGGCCGGGTCGACTTCCTGGTGAACAACGCCGGGACGAACCCGGTATTCGGCCCGATGGCCGAGCTCGACCTGAATGTCGCCCGCAAGGTCTACGAGACGAATGTCATCTCGGCGCTGGGATTCGCCCAGCAGACCTGGCGCGCCTGGCAGAAGGACAACGGCGGCGCGATCGTGAACATCGCCTCGGTCGCCGGGCTCTCCCCCTCGCCGTTCATCGGCGCGTACGGGATGAGCAAGGCCGCCATGATCAATCTCACCCTCCAGCTGGCGCACGAATTCGCGCCCGGCGTCCGGGTCAACGCGATCGCCCCGGCCGTGGTGAAGACCAAATTCGCCCAGGCCCTGTACGAGGGCAGGGAGGCCGAGGCAGCCGCGGCGTACCCGCTCGGCCGGCTCGGCGTGCCGGAGGACATCGGCGGCGCGGCCGCCTTCCTCACCTCCGACCAGTCGGACTGGATCACCGGCCAGACGCTGGTGGTCGACGGGGGGATTTTCCTCAACGCCGGAGTCGAGTGACCGATATCCGGACACTTTCCTGAATTCCTGACCGGTTTGACCCCGGTTAGTCGTTGAATGCCTCAAGTGCCCCGTCAGGGTCGAACATTGACCTGGCGGGGCGCTGCGGTATGGTCGGCCGACCCATGGCTGAACGAGGAGCGTGCACGTGTTCAACCGGACCAGTCTGCAGGCCGCTGCAGCCCTTGCGTCCATATCCCTGGTGTCCGGATGTAGCCTGTTTTCGGACAATGCCTCCGCCGGGGAGCAGAGAATCGTCGTCGGCACGACGAGTTCTCCGACCACGCTTGATCCGGCAGCCGCCTGGGACAATTCCTGGGAGCTGTTCCGAAATGTCTTCCAGACGCTGGTGAGTTTCCCGACCGGCAGCACCTCCCCGCAGTCGGACGCCGCCGACTGCAAATTCACCGACACCGCCAGCCGGGTCTTCGAGTGCACGCTCCTCGACGGTCTGAAATTCTCGAACGGGCACGCGCTGGACGCCGCGGCGGTCAAGCACTCCATCGAGCGCATCAGGACCATCGACTTCGACGGCGGCCCCAACGGTCTGCTGGGCTCCCTCGACTCGATCGAGGCCGTCGACGCGCGCACGGTCGTCTTCCGGCTGAACAAGCCCGACGCGACCTTCCCGTACGTCCTCGCCACGCCCGCCATGTCCCTGGTGGACCCGGCCGAGTACCCCGCCGACAAGCTGCGCGACGACGGCGAGCTCACCGGCTCCGGCCCCTACGTCCTCGACGAGTACGTCGACGAGGAGTCGGCGGAGCTGACGAAGAACCCCACCTACAAGGGGTTCGCGGACCGCAAGAACGACGGCGTGACCATCCGGTACTTCAAGGAGTCCGAGGCGATGGTCAACGCGCTGAAGAAGAAGGAGATCGACGCCACCTACCGCGGTCTCACCGCCGAGGAAGTGGTCGAGCTCCAGGGGGCCAGCGACGAGAACGAGCAGATCCAGCTCGTCGAGTCGACCGGCGCCGACATCCGCTACCTCGTCTTCAACGCCCAGGACCCCTCGGTCGCCAAGGAGTCCGTCCGCAAGGCCATCGCCCAGCTCGTCGACCGTGAGGAGCTGGTCGCCAAGGCGTACAAGGGCACGGCCGAGCCGCTGTACTCCATGGTCCCCAAGGGCATCGTCGGCCACACCACCGAGTTCTTCGACCGCTTCGGCGAGCCGAGCGTCCCCAAGGCGCGGGAGATCCTGCGCGAGGCCGGAATCAAGAAGCCCGTCGAGCTGACCCTCTGGTTCACCACGGACCGGTACGGCTCCGGCACCGCGCTCGAGTTCGCCGAGCTCAAGCGGCAGCTGGACGCCTCCGGGCTCTTCAAGGTGACCTTGCAGAGCAAGCCGTGGAAGGAGTTCGCCGCGGGCTACCAGAAGGGGCAGTACCCGGTCTTCGGCCGCGGCTGGTTCCCCGACTTCCCGGACCCGGACAACTTCATCGCCCCGTTCGTCGGCAAGCAGAATGCGCTGGGCACGCCGTACCTGAGCCCCGAGATCACGGACGAGATCCTCCCGAAGTCGCGCCGCGAGAGCGACCGCGGGGCGGTCGTGGCCGAGTTCCGGAAGGCCCAGGAGATCATGGTGGAGGACGTCCGGCTGCTCCCGCTGTGGCAGGGCAAGCTCTACATCGCGGCGAGCGAGGACATCGGCGGGGCCGAGCGCGCGCTCGACCCGCAGACCGTCATGCAGATGTGGGAGCTCAACCGCCGGGCCAGCTGGTAGGCAGGCTGAGCACCCCACTTGTCAGTGGCCCCCGGTAGGTTCTCCGAGCGTAGAAGAGATCACCTACCGGAGGTTGTTGACGTGACCGACACCGACATGCTGCCCGAGTCCTGGCGCGGCGTCCTCGGCGACGAGCTGCAGAAGCCGTACTTCAAGCAGCTGACCGAGTTCGTCGAGGAGGAACGGGCCAAGGGGCCGGTCTACCCGCCGCGCGAGGAGGTGTTCGCCGCCCTGGCGGCGACGCCGTACGACAAGGTGAAGGTCCTGATCCTCGGTCAGGATCCGTACCACGGGGAGGGGCAGGGGCACGGCCTCTGCTTCTCCGTGCGGCCGGGCGTCAAGACCCCGCCCTCGCTCCGCAACATCTACAAGGAGATGCACGAGGAGCTGGGCCACCCCGTGCCGGACAACGGCTATCTGATGCCGTGGGCCGAGCAGGGCGTGCTGCTGCTCAACGCGGTCCTCACCGTCCGGGCCGGCGAGGCGAACTCGCACAAGGGCCAGGGCTGGGAGAAGTTCACGGACGCGGTCATCAGCGCGGTGGCGGCGCGGCCGGATCCGGCGGTCTTCGTGCTGTGGGGGAACTATGCGCAGAAGAAGCTCCCGCTGATCGACGAGGAGCGGCATGTCGTGGTGAAGGGGGCGCACCCTTCGCCGCTGTCGGCGAAGAAGTTCTTCGGATCCCGTCCCTTCACGCAGATCAACGCGGCGATCGCGGCGCAGGGCCACGAGCCCATCGACTGGCGCATCCCGAACCTCGGCTGAGCCGGTTACCGGCCGGGCGTTCGGCGCATCCCGGGCCTCGGCTGAACCGCGGACCGGGCGGGCGTTGAGACCGCCCGGCTGACAGGGCCGGGGCAGCGCCCGAGCCTGTGCCGGATCGGGGGCCACGGCGGTTAGCGTCGGAGCCCCCGGACGGAGAGCGCGTGGAGGCCGCAGTGACCGAGCAGCAGCAGGTGTCGGACGACGGCGTCATGACCCGGATCGGGCAGGCCACGATGCTGCTCCACGGCGGGGACCGCGAGGAGGCGCGCAATCGGTTCGGGGAGCTGTGGGCGCTGATCGGGCCCGACGGGGACCCCCTGCACCGCTGCACGCTCGCGCACTACATGGCCGACGCGCAGGACGACCCGGACGCCGAGCTGGCCTGGGACCTGCGGGCCCTGCTCGCGGCCGAGGGGCTGAGCGAGGAGCGGCTGGCCGCGCACGACTCGGCGGTCGCCCTGCGCGCCCTGTACCCCTCGCTCCATCTCAACCTGGCCGCCGACTATCTGAAGCTCCAGCGGCCCGACGCGGCGCGGGTCCATCTGGACCGGGCCCGTGCGGCCTCGGACGCCCTGGACGACGACGGGTACGGCACCGGGGTCCGGGCCGCGATCGAGCGCCTTGAGGTACGGCTCCGGTCGCGATAGCCCGCCCGCCTCACCGCGTGTACGTATCCCGGCAGATCCTCGCCTGCGGGCTGTCCGGGCGCCAGCCGCCGTACTTCGCACCCAGCTCGCACACCTCGGCCCGGGAGCGCGGCGGCTCGGGCAGCTCGCGCGGCAGGGGCGGCGGCACCGGCTCCAGCCGCTTCTGCCGGCCCGGCGCGGACGACCGCTTCTCCTTGCCGGCGCCGTTCCGTGCGACGGTCCCGTCCTTCTTGTCGAGTTTCCTCGGAGCCGTCGCCCGCGGGGACGGCGGCGGGGGATCGGGCAGCGCCGCCTCCAGCGCCTCACGGGCCGGGCCCTCGACGATCTGCGGCGCCACGTCCACGTCCTGGGCGGGGCCGCTCACCGCCGGGGGCGGTGGGGACGGTGGGGGAGCGACGGGCGACGAATCGACCGCGACGCAGCCGGAGAGCGTGGCGACGACCGCCCCGACCAGGAACTTCGCTGTGGTTCTCGTTGCATGCACTCGCGCCACTCTGCTGGCCGTACGGTGATCTTCGCGCCCCTACCGGCGGGGAATGCCCCGCACGGGTGATGACCCCGATCCGGGTGACGCTAGTCGCCGGTCGCCCCGTCGATCCGCTCGCGCAGCAGATCCGCGTGGCCGTTGTGGCGCGCGTACTCCTCGATCATGTGGGTGTAGATCCAGCGCAGGTTGAACACCTCGCCGCCCGGGTGCTCTCCCTTGCCGATGTCGTCGAGGCCGTGGGCCGCCGCGACGGCGCGCGCTTCCTCGATCTCCCGCTGCCAGGTGGCATGGACCTCCTCCCACGTGTCCGCCTCGGTGACCCGGAAGGAGCGGTCGGTGTCCTGCGCGGTGCTGTAGATCCGTTCCGCCCGCTCGCCGGCCAGGATGCGCCGGAACCAGCCGCGCTCCACCTCGGCCATGTGCCGGACCAGGCCGAGCAGGGTGAGGCTCGACGGCGGGGCGGAGGCCGTGCGCAGCTGCGCGTCGTCGAGTCCGCGGCACTTCAGGGCGAGAGTCTGCCGGTGGTAGTCCAGCCAGCCTTCGAGCATCTCGCGCTCGCCGGCGGTGGTGGACGGTTCGGTACGGGCGGTGTCATCGACAGAGGTCATGCGGGGCATCGTCGTCCATGACACGGGACCGCGCCAGGGGATTCCCGCGCGTTCACCCGCCGAGCATGCCGCGCAGCAACTCCTCGAACCCCGTCCGCAGTTCCGCCCGCGCGGGCACGGCCGAGTGGAAGGACCCGGCGGCGCAGGAGAACATCAGCCCCTCGCACCAGGCGATCAGGGAGAGGGCGTGCCGCTCGGGGGCCGGGGAGCCGGCGTCCGCCATCATCGCGATCAGCGGCCCGTGGAACGCCGCCGAGCCCGCCGCGTCGAAGAAGGAGCGCAGTTCGGGGCGGCGTGTGGCCTCCAGGGCGAGTTCGTAGCGCGAGACGAGCAGCGCCCGATGGTCGGTGAGATAGCGGTGCAGGGCCAGCGACAGGGCGTCCACCAGGGCATCGGGCCCGCTGCCGGGTCCCGGCATCTCGTGCGGGGTGAGCACGCGCGACTCCAGCTCGACCTGCCGTCGTACGGCGGTCTCCAGGAGCGCCTGACGGGTGCGGGCGTGGTTCGACGTCGAGCCCTGCGGCAGCCCCGCGCGCTCGTCGACGGCGCGATGGGTCAGCCCGCGCATCCCCCGCTCGACGAGCAGATCGAGCGCGGCGTCACCGATACGCGTGGTGCGGGAGAGGGGAGAGGCGTCGGACGTGGCGGTGCGGGCGGTCATGGGGACAACCTACTACCGAGTCGACTACAGCTGTAGTACGGTCGAGGGGTGTCACTACACCTGTAGTTGCCGAGGAGGAGTCATGGACCAGCACCGTGCCGTCGTCGTCGGAGCCGGCATCGGCGGACTCACCGCAGCCGTCGCCCTCCACCGGAGCGGCTGGGACGTCACCGTCCTGGAGCGCGCCGGCGCCCTCACCCCCGTCGGGGCCGGCATCGGCCTCGCCCCCAACTCCCAGCGCGCCCTTGACGTCATCGGCCTCGGCGACCGGGTCCGGGAGCTCTCCGCCTGGCAGGGCGACGGCGGCATGCGCGCCCCCGACGGCCGCTGGCTCGCCCGTACCAGCGCCAAGGCCGCCGCCGACCGCTTCGGCGGGCCCCTCGTCCTGCTGCACCGCGCCACCCTCGTCGGGATCCTCACCTCCGCCCTCCCCGACGGCGTCGTACGGACCGGAGTGACCGCCTCCCTCGCCGACCCCGGCGACGACGAACGGCCGGCCGTGGTCCGTACCCCCGAAGGGGACATCGAGGCCGAGCTGGTCCTCGGCGCCGACGGCATCCACTCCACGGTCCGCCGCACCCTGTTCCCCGACCACGCCGGACCGCGGTACTCCGGCTTCACCACCTGGCGCGTGGTCGTCCCCGCCCCCGACCGGCCCTTCGCCCCGCACGAGACCTGGGGCCGCGGCCGCCTCTGGGGCACCCAGCCCCTCAAGGACGGCCGGGTGTACGCCTACGCGATGGCCGCCGCCCCCCAAGGCGCACACGCCCCCGACGACGAGAAGGCCGAACTCCTGCGGCTCTTCGGCGACTGGCACCACCCGGTGCCCGAGATCCTCGCCGCCGTCGATCCCGACGGCGTCCTGCGCAGCGACGTCCACCACATGCTCGAACCGCTCCCCGCCTTCCACCGCGGCCGGGTCGCCCTTCTCGGCGACGCCGCCCACGCCATGGAGCCCACCCTCGGCCAGGGCGGCAACCAGGCCATCGAGGACGCGATCGTCCTCGCCCACCACGCCCGCCGGGGACTCGCGCCGAGCCGCGCGCTCGCCGCGTACACCGCCGACCGGCTGCCGCGCACCACCGCGATCGTCCGCAAGGCCGCCCGCACCGGCCGGCTCGCCCTGCTCTCGGCCCGCCCCGCCGTCGCCCTGCGCAACGCGCTCATCGTGACCGTGTCGCGCTTCGGTCCCGGACTCGTCCTGCGCGGCTTCGACGGCATCGCCGACTGGCGGCCACCGCTCGCCGAGGAGCGCCCGCGCGTAAGCTGACCAGCACATCGACAAGCGCAAGGGAGACCCCGTGAAGGTCGGCTGCATCGGACTCGGCGACATCGCGCAGAAGGCTTATCTCCCCGTCCTCGCCGCCCTTCCTGGGGTCGAACTCCACCTCCAGACACGGACGAAGACGACCCTGGGCCGGGTCGCCGAGACCCACCACGTGCCGGAGCGCCGACGCCACAGCGACCTCGACTCGCTGCTCTCCGCCGGGCTCGACGCCGCCTTCGTGCACGCGCCGACGGCCGTGCACCCCGAGATCACCGCGCGGCTCCTCCAGGCCGGCGTACCGGCGTACGTCGACAAGCCGCTGGCGTACGAATACGCCGACTCCGAACGGCTCGTGGAGCTCGCGGAGGCGCGCGGGGTGAGCCTGGCCGTCGGCTTCAACCGCAGGCTGGCCCCCAGTTACGCGCAGTGCCTGGACCACCCCCGCGAGCTGATCCTCATGCAGAAGAACCGCGTCGGCCTCCCCGAGGACCCGCGCACGCTCGTCCTCGACGACTTCATCCACGTCGTCGACACGCTGCGCTTCCTGCTCCCCGGAGAGGTCGAGCGCACCGACGTACGCGCCCGGATCCGCGACGGGCTGATGCACCACGTCGTACTCCAGCTCTCCGGCGACGGCTTCACCGCCATCGGCATGATGAACCGCATGAGCGGCTCCACCGAGGAGATCCTGGAGGTCTCGGGCCAGGACACCAAGCGCCAGGTCCTCAACATCGCGGACGTCGTGGACCACAAGGGGCAGCCGACGATCCGCCGGCGTGGCGACTGGGTGCCGGTGGCCCGCCAGCGCGGCATCGAGCAGGCCGTACGCGCCTTCCTCGACGCCGTACGCGACGGCAGGACGGTCAGTGCCCGCGACGCCCTTCGGACTCACGAGCTGTGCGAGCGCGTGGTGCGCGAAGCACTGGCCCAGGCCTCCTGAGCGCCCCCATGCCCTCGGCGGCGCTGAGCGCGGCCAGGACGGTCAGGGCGCCGTACAACGGCCAGTCGCCGTACCGGACATAGCCCGTGGTCGACCGCGACAGCGGAACCTCGTAGACGGCCGCGGCGCTCCGGTCGGTACCCAACTGCGTGCCGATCCGGCTGCCGTCCGGCCCGTACACGGCGCTGACGCCGGTCAGCGTCGCGTGCACCATCGGGCGGCCGGACTCGGCCGCGCGCACCGCCGCCAGCGAGGCGTGCTGGGCGGGCGCCCAGCTGTCCTGGAACGTCGAGGTCGCCGACTGGGCGATCAGCACCTGGGCGCCCTCACGGGTCAGACGACGGCTCATGTCGGGGAACGCCGACTCGAAGCAGACCACCGGACCGATCCGCAGCGGGAGACGGCCCTCCTCGGCCGGCAGGGTCATCACCACCGGTTCCGTGCCGCGGCGCCGGTCCTCGGGGGCCGCCTTGCCGACCGAGGTCACCCAGCCGAGGACCGGGCGCAGCGGGATGTACTCGCCGAACGGCACGAGCCGCATCTTGTCGTACCGGTCGCCGGTCGGCCCCCGTTCCCCGATCAGCACGCTGCTCTTGAAGATGCCCGGCCGGTCGGCGCGCCGCGCGTCCACGTTGACGAGGATCGGCGCGTCCACGGCACGCGACAGGGCGGCCAGCCGGGCCGCGAGGTCGGGACGGGTGGTCAGATCCGCGCCGACGCTGCTCTCGCCCCAGACCACCAGGTCGAGGTCCCGGCCGACGAGCTCCCGGGTGAGTTCCTCACCGCGGGCGAACCTCCGCTCGGCGCCGCCCTCCCCGCCGTACACCCCCGGCTGGACGACGGCGATCCGCGCCGTGCCCTGCTCACGTGGTGGTGCGACACCCCACCACACCGTGCCGAGAGTGAGTGCGCACACCACGAGGCCGACCAGCGCCGTGAGCCGTACGGCGGCCGCCGACACCACAAGGAGTGCCACGGCCGTGTTGACCGCCACCACCAGCAGGGACGCCAGCCACACGCCTCCCACGGAGGCGAGCCGCAGAACGGGCGCGACCTGCCACTGACTCGCGCCGAGGAGACCCCAGGGCCCGCCCAAGCCCTCCCAGGAACGGGCGAGTTCGATGAGCAGCCAGCCGGAGGGCACGACGAGCATCGCGGCGGCGGCGCGCGGGCCGGACGGCTCGTTCCCGAGCATCGCCCGCACCAGCCAGCCCCACGGCAGCCACAACAGCCCGAGCAGCGCGGAGAGGACGAGAATGAAGACGTGCAGGTTCGGCATCAGCCACTGGTGGACGGCCAACATGAACCCGATGCCGCCCAGCCAGCCCTCCAGGGCCGCGCGGCGCGCGGTGGGCGCGGTGCGGAGCAGCAGCAGCCAGGGGACGAGCGCGACATAGGCGAACCACCACAGCGCGGGGGCGGGGAACGCGAGCGCGGGCAGGGCACCTGCGGCGACCGCGAGCACGGCGCGGGCGGCGCGGTGGGGCGTCGCGCCGGTGGTGTGCGCGGCGTCGCTGCCGCCACGGCCGAACGGGTTCCGCATGCCGCGTCGCCTCCAGATGTCGCCTCCAGTGTGCGCCGTACGACCGATGGAGCCGTACGACCGCTACAGGCGGCGCCATTTCTCCTCGACGACCACGGACCGCAGCCGCCAGCCGGCATCCGTCCGGTGCAGGGAGAACGTATAACGGCCGCCGCAGACGAAGTCCTCGCCCGACGCGAAACGCATCGGGTTCACATAGTCGGCACGGACGTCCGCGCTGTCGCCCGGGTAGCCGCCGAGGTCCTGGATACGGACCCGCCGGTTCACGATGAGGTGCTGGCGCACCGGGAAGAGCCGCATCGTCTCGGCGAGCCAGTCGGCGACCTCGGCCACCGGGCCCTCGACACCGCCGGAACCGCGGTAGTCGGCCCGGCCGTCGCGGGTGAACAGCGCCCGGTAGCCCGCCCAGTCGGAGTCGTCCACGGCCACCGCGTACCCGGTGACGAGGTCGTCGATGGCCAGCCGGTCCATCACGGTCGCGAGATCCACGCGCTGCGTCATCGCTTCAGTGTCGGGCAGCGGAGGCGGGGCGCCAAGAGCCGTGCGGCGTAGGCGTGGTCGGATACCGGTCATACTTCTCGGCGTCGGCGTCCCGTGAATCGCGCGGCCGTGCGGGCTACGCGGCCTCCCAGCGGTGCGGGCGGCCGCCGCGCCACTCCACCAGGTGCGGATCGTCGAGGATCATGTCGGCGTCCTCGAGTCCGGCTCGGCGCAGGAACTCGACGAGGTCGGTGTCGTTGTGCGCAAGGCCCACGATCTGTCCGCGGACGGTGACGCGCCGCCCGCCGCCGGGGGACGGGCGGTGCACGACGATCGGTGCTTGCCAGGCCATGGTTCCAGGGTGCGACGGGCACCCGAAGATCGCCCGGCGGCGGTCGTCCGGGGTCAGCCCGCGGACTCGCCCGCGTGGGGGCTGAGGGCGTCCGTGCCGACCAGGACGAAGAGCAGGATGCCGAGCGCGATCCGGTAGATCACGAAGGGCATGAAGCTCTTGGTGGTAATGAAGCGCATGAACCAGGCGATGACCGCGTAGCCGACGCCGAAGGCGATGATCGTCGCGAAGATCGTCGGACCCCACGACACATGGCCGCCCTCGGTCGCGTCCTTCAGCTCGAAGAGCCCCGAGGCCAGTACGGCGGGGATGGCGAGCAGGAACGAGTAGCGGGCCGCCGCCTCGCGGGTGTACCCCATCAGCAGGCCGCCGGAGATCGTCGCGCCCGAGCGGGAGACGCCCGGGATCAGCGCCATCGCCTGGCAGACGCCGAAGATCAGGCCGTCCTTCACGCCGAGGTCCTTGAGCGTCTTGCGCTCGCGGGCCGCGCGGTGCCGGCCGCCGGCCTCGTCGCGGGCGGCGAGCCGGTCCGCGACGCCCAGGACGATGCCCATCACGATGAGGGTCGTGGCGATCAGCCGCAGATCGCGGAAGGGGCCCTCGATGTGGTCCTTCAGCGTCACGCCGAGCACACCGATCGGGATCGAGCCGACGATGACCAGCCAGCCCATCTGGGCGTCGTGGTCGCTCCGCATCGACTTGTCGCCGAGCGAGCGGAACCAGGCCGAGACGATCCGCGCGATGTCCTTGCGGAAATAGATCAGGACGGCGGTCTCCGTGCCGATCTGGGTGATCGCGGTGAAGGCCGCGCCCGGGTCCTCCCAGCCCGCGAACGCGGCGGTGAGCCGGAGGTGCGCGCTGGAGGAGATGGGAAGGAACTCCGTCAGCCCCTGGACGAGTCCGAGGATGAATGATTCGAACCAACTCATGGGGCTAGGGCCGTCCCGAATGTGCTCGTGCCGTCAGAAAGGGGCGGTCGGATCTCGGATCGGAGATCAACCGCCGGTCGCTGCGCAGCGTACCGTCCCGACGTGACGGCCCCGATCTCAGGTCTCCGCAGGACCCTTCGTCGTCCAGCCGGCCGACCGCACATGGTGGGTCAGGCTCGCGGGGGCCGCCTCGTCGCCGCAGTGCGCGCACACGACGCGGGGGCTGAGCACCTCGCCGCAGCTGTGCTCCAGGATCACGGGGCGGTCCTCGGCGTTGAGATGACGGTCGCCCCAGGCCATCAGCGTCAGCAGGACGGGCTGCAGTTCCTCGCCGGCGGGAGTGGCCCGGTACTCGTGGCGCACCGGACGCTCGCTGTACGGCACCTTCTCGAGGATCCCGGCCTCCACGAGCCGCTTCAGGCGCGCGGTGAGGATGTCGCGCGGGGCGCCGGTGTTGCGGGCGATCCGGTCGAAGCGACGCACGCCGAGTGAGATCTCGCGCAGCACGAGCAGGGAGTACTTCTCGCCGACGAGGGCGAGCGCGTCGGCGATCGAGCAGGGGCGGGGGGCGGCCTTCATGCGCCCCAGCCTAAGGCAGGGACGAGGGGAGAGTTTGAAAACCCAACCGACTGGGCTATGTTACTCGCAGGTGTTGGTCCAGATATCCAACTCACCAGGTGAGCGAGGAGCCGTCATCATGCGCGACGCCGTCATCGTCGAAGCAGTCCGTACGCCTATAGGCAAGGGGAAGCCCGGCGGGGCCCTGTCGCAGGTCCACCCCGTCGCCCTGCTCTCCCACACCCTCAGCGCCCTGATCGAGCGCAGTGGCATCGACCCCGCCCTCGTCGACGACGTCATCGGCGGCACGGTCGACCAGGTCGGCGAGCAGGCCATGAACACCACCCGGTACGCCTGGCTCGGCGCCGGCTTCCCCGAGTCCGTGCCCGCCACCACCGTCGACCGGCAGTGCGGCTCCTCGCAGCAGGCCGTGCACTTCGCGGCCCAGGGGGTGCTCTCGGGGGCGTACGACATCGCCGTCGCCTGCGGGGTCGAGTCGATGAGCCGGGTCCC
This sequence comes from Streptomyces sp. NPDC029169, assembly GCF_055563935.1. Lineage (NCBI taxonomy): Bacteria > Bacillati > Actinomycetota > Actinomycetes > Kitasatosporales > Streptomycetaceae > Streptomyces > Streptomyces sp. NPDC029169. The sequence goes on along the minus strand of NZ_JBVHXA010000016.1, from coordinate 172,349 downwards.
TATGTGGTCGAACGTCCCGCCCGGGGCCGACCCCTTCGGTCCGGGTGTCGCCGAGCGGTACCCCGAGGGCCTGGTGCCGCAGGGCATCAGCGCGGAGCTGATCGCGGCGAAGTGGTCGATCGGGCGCGAGGCCATGGACGAGTTCGCCGCCGCCTCGCACGCCAAGGCCGCGATGGCCTGGGAGGCCGGGCTGTTCGACGCCGAGGTCGTCGCGTACGGAGACGTCCGCCGTGACGAGTCGGTGCGGCCCTCGACCACGACCGAGATCCTCGCGGGGCTGCGGCCTGCCTTCCAGGACCCCGGCTTCGCCGAGCGCTTCCCGCAGATCGACTGGTCGGTGACGGCGGGCAACAGCAGCCCGACCAACGACGGCGCCTCCGCCGTCCTCGTCATGGCGGCCGAGACCGCCGAGCGTCTTGGCCTCCGCCCGCTCGCCCGGCTGCACAGCTTCGCGGTGACCGGTTCCGACCCGCTGCTCATGCTGACCGGCGTCATCCCCGCGACGGAGAAGGTGCTGCGCCGGGCCGGGCTCGGCCTCTCCGACATCGATCTCTTCGAGATCAACGAGGCGTTCGCGAGTGTCGTGCTCGCCTGGCAGCAGGAGACCGGCGCGGACCCGGCCAGGGTCAACGTCCACGGCGGCGCCATCGCCCTCGGCCACCCGCTCGGCGCGAGCGGCACCCGCCTGACGACCACCCTGGTCCACGCCCTGCACGCCCGGGGCGCGCGCTACGGCCTCCAGGCGATGTGCGAGGCGGGCGGCCTCGCGAACGCGATGATCGTCGAGGCGCTCTGAGGGCGGTGAGGGCGGGCCGCGGCGCCTGGAGCACCTCCGGCGCCCCGGCCTGTGCCCCGCGGGTGCCCGTGGACGGCCTGTGGCCCGAGGTGCCTGCGGACGGACCGTGGACTCCGCCTTCGCTAGTGCTGCTGCAAGGTTCCCGCGCCCGACAGGGGGCGCGGCTCGTCCTGTTGGTCCGCCGCCGCGGGCTTCGCCCGTAGGCCGTGGCGCTTGTGCCAGGCCACGGCTGCCGCGGCCAGGCCCGAGACGACGATGAAGCCCGTCGAGATGAGGAACGCGGGCGAGGTCGGCGACGCGGCCTCGCTGCCCGCCACCACGTACGCCGCCGTGTTCGGGATCGACCCGAGCCCTGTGGCCAGCAGGAACGGCGCGTACCCCATGCGGGAGACCGCCGCGCAGTAGTTGGCCGCCGCGAACGGCACCCCGGGGAAGAGCCGGATCGCCAGGATCGAGCGGAAGCCGTGCCGGCTCAGCTGCCCGTCCGCCGCCTTCAGCCAGCGGCCCCTGAGCAAGGGCCGCAGCGCGTCCTGCCCCAGCAGCCGCCCGAGCGTGAACGCGATGCCCGCCCCCAGGACCGTCCCGGCCAGGGCCGCCGCCACTCCCGCCTGCGTGCCGAAGAGCGCACCCGCCGCCAGGTTCAGGATCGGCCGCGGCACGAAGGCCGCGGTGAACACCCCGTACGCAAGCCCGAACAGCACCACCGCGCCCGCGCCGCTCGCCTGCGGCGGCCAGCCGGCGGCGAGCAGCCGCTGGGGCTCGTACAGCACCATGGTCGTCGCCGCGGCGAGCAGGAGCGCGGCGAGCAGGGACAGGCGCGACCAGGGCGACAGCAGAGCCCGGGAGCAGCGCAGAGCGAGGGAGCCCGGCGGCCGGGTGACGGGGTCGAGCATCCGGGGAGAGTAACCGACGCACCGGTGTGATCGCCGTAATGTCCGTCATCCGCCGTACTGCCATCCGATGAACAGTGATCCGCCGTACCGTGAGCCGTATGACGTCCGCGCCGCCGCCCGTCCCCGCCAGCCCACTCGCCGACACCGTGCTCGCCCGCCTCACCGAGGTCTACCCGGCGGCCGGCGACCCCTTCCGGGCCCAGGAGATGGTCGCGTACATGAAGGGCATCGCCCCCTTCCTCGGCATCCGCACCCCCGCGCGGCGCGCACTGTCCCGTGCCGTCCTGGACGGCACCCCACGCCCCGACGAGGCCGACTGCACCGCCGTCGCCCTGCGCTGCTTCGCCCTCCCCGAGCGCGAGTACCACTACTTCGCCGTCGACTACCTGCGCCGCCACGTCGGCCGCTGCTCGTCCGGCTTCCTGCCCGTCGCGCGGCACCTCGTCACCACCGACTCCTGGTGGGACACCGTCGACCATCTCGCCGCCCATGTGGTCGGCGGGCTCGTCGCCGCCGATCCGGCGCTCGCCGGGCGGATGGACGAGTGGATCGAGGACGACGACCCGTGGCTCGCGCGCACCGCGCTGCTGCACCAACTCCGGTTCAAGGGCACCACCGACACCGAGCGGCTGTTCGCGTACTGCCTGCGCCGCGCCGGGGACACCGACTTCTTCCTCCGCAAGGCCATCGGCTGGGCCCTGCGCGAGTACGCCAAGACCGGCCCGGACGAGGTGCGCGCGTTCGTCGACCACAACCGGGAACGCCTCTCGCCCCTTTCGGTGCGCGAGGCGCTCAAGAACCTCTGAACTCTCGCTCACGAGAAAATCGTTCGACGTCCGGCACGCCGCGGCGGATGATCGTGGGCATGTTCCGGTACGCCTTCCTCGCAGCACGGCCCGCAGTCGCGGCCGCGCCGAAGGCTGCCGTCCTCGACCTCGCTCCCACCGCCGCATTCGACGGCGCCCGAAGCTGACCCTCCCCGGATCGTCCGGCGGACCCCGTAGGGGGAGGGTCGGTCCGGCCCCGGGGTCCCCTCACACGCTTCGAGCTCAAGGAACGAGCGAACCATGCCCAAGACGGCATACGTGCGCACCAAGCCGCACCTGAACATCGGCACCATGGGCCACGTCGACCACGGCAAGACCACCCTCACCGCCGCCATCACCAAGGTCCTCAGCGAGCGCGGGACCGGCACCTTCGTGCCCTTCGACCGCATCGACCGCGCCCCTGAGGAGGCCCAGCGCGGCATCACCATCAACATCGCGCACGTCGAGTACGAGACCGGCACCCGCCACTACGCCCATGTCGACATGCCCGGCCACGCCGACTACGTCAAGAACATGGTCACCGGCGCCGCCCAGCTCGACGGGGCGATCCTCGTCGTCTCGGCGCTCGACGGGATCATGCCGCAGACCGCCGAGCACGTGCTCCTCGCCCGGCAGGTGGGCGTGGACCACATCGTCGTCGCGCTCAACAAGGCCGACGCCGGGGACGACGAGCTGACCGACCTGGTCGAGCTGGAGGTACGGGAGCTGCTGACCGCGCACGGCTACGGCGGCGACAGCGTCCCCGTCGTCCGGGTCTCCGGACTCAAGGCCCTGGAGGGGGACACCCGGTGGACCGCGGCGATCGAGGCGCTCCTCGACGCCGTGGACACGTACGTACCGATGCCGGTGCGCTATGTGGACGCGCCGTTCCTGATGTCCGTCGAGAACGTGCTCACCATCACCGGCCGCGGCACCGTCGTCACGGGCGCCATCGAGCGGGGCACGGTCCGGGTCGGCGACCGCGTGGAGGTCCTGGGGGCCGAGACCGAGACGGTCGTCACCGGGGTCGAGACCTTCGGCAAGCCCATGGAGTCCGCCGAGGCCGGCGACAACGTGGCGCTGCTGCTGCGCGGGGTCCCGCGTGACGCGGTCCGCCGCGGGCACGTGGTGGCGGCGCCCGGCAGCGTCGTGCCGAGCCGGCGCTTCACCGCGCAGGTGTACGTCCTGTCGGGCGCGGAGGGCGGTCGCACCACCCCCGTCTCCACCGGCTACCGGCCGCAGTTCTACATCCGCACCGCGGACGTCGTCGGCGACGTCGACCTCGGTGCGGCGGCCGTCGCCCGCCCCGGCGACACGGTCACCATGACCGTCGAGCTCGGCCGTGACGTACCGCTGGAGCCCGGTCTCGGCTTCGCGATCCGCGAGGGCGGCCGTACGGTCGGCGCCGGCACGGTCACGACGGTGGACTGAGCACCGGCTCCTCCTGTCGTGGAGCTCCTCGGGCCGGGGCTCCTCGGGGGCTCGGGGTTCCTCGGGCCGGGGCTCCTCGGGCCGGGCGGAGGTCGCCGCGGAAGCGGCGGCCTCCGTGTGGGCACAATGAGAGCGTGAACGAGGCCAACGAGCAGATCCCCGTCGTCCGCGACGTCGACGGAGGCACCGCCCGGCTCATGCCGGACATCGACCGGGAACGGGCCTGGCTGCTCACGGTCGACGGCGCACCGCAGTCGTACGTCGACCTGGACGAGCCGACGCACCTCGAGTTCGAGTACGCGCGCCGGCTCGCCCATGTCGTCGACGGCCTCGCCGACGAGGGCGCGCCGCTGTCCGTGCTGCACCTCGGCGGCGGGGCGCTCACCCTGCCCCGGTACGTCGCGGCCACCCGCCCCGGTTCGCGCCAGGACGTCGTGGAGGCCGACCAGGGGCTGCTCGGCCTGGTCGCCGAGCACCTTCCGCTGCCGGAGGGCTCCGGGGTCACCGTGCACGGGGCCGATGCCCGCGCATGGCTGGAGAGCGCGCCCGCCGCTTCCGTGGACGTGCTGATCGCCGATGTCTTCGGAGGCTCGCGGGTCCCCGCGCACCTGACTTCCGTGGAGTACGCGCGCGAGGCCCGGCGCGTGCTGAAGCCGGGCGGGACCTACGCCGCCAACCTGGCCGACGGCGCCCCGTTCGCCTTCCTCCGTTCCCAACTGGCCACCCTGGCGACCGTCTTCCCCGAGCTGGCGCTGATCGCCGAACCGGCCGTGCTGCGCGGCCGCCGCTTCGGCAACGCCGTCCTCGTCGCCTCCGACCGGGACATCGACACGGCCCGTCTTGCCCGGCGCACGGCCGCGGACGCGTTCCCCGCGCGCGTGGAGTACGGGGAGACCCTCACGCGCTTCACCGGGGACGCCCGTCCGGTGGGCGACGCGGACGCGGTGCCCTCTCCCGTACCGCCGGACGGGGCGTTCAGCATCGGGTGACGGTCAGCGGACCGTACCGGCGCTCGCGTCCTGCTCCGACCGTACGGAGGGACCGGACGCGACCTCCTTCGTACGGCGCGTCAGGTTCCGTACGTCGGGGACGAGCAGGACCAGTGCGGTCACGACGACGATCAGCGTCGCCGAACCCCACAGCGCCTGACTCCGGCCGAAGAGGCTCTCCGCCGGGCCCGCGAGGGCCGTGGACAGCGGGAGCATGGCCGTCGAGCCGAACCAGTCGTACGCCGCGACGCGGGACAGCTTCTCCTCCGGGATCTCCTGGTGCAGCGTCGTCATCCACGCCACACCGAACACCTCGATGGCCACGCCGCTGACGAACATGGCGGCCGAGAGCCCGACGACGTCGAGCGGCACCGCGAGCGCAGCCGAGGGGAGGGCGATCGGGAAGACGCCCAGGGTGCCGACGAGCAGCATCCTGCGCGGCTTCCAGCGCATCATCAGCAGCGCGCCGGAGAGCGTGCCCACACCGAACGCGGCGAGCGCCAGCCCCCAGGGCCGGGCGCCGCCGAGCTCGTCCCGGGCGACCAGCGGTCCGTACACGGACTCGGCCGCGCCGACGAGGGCGACCACGATGGAGAACTGGGCCACGATCGACCACAGCCAGGGCCGCCCGATGAACTCGTGCCAGCCCTCGCGCAGATCGGAGAGCAGCCCGCCGCCCGCCGTGCGCTCGGCGATGTGGCTGACGTCGAGGAAGGCCCGGAGCGCGCCGGCGACGGCGAACGCGGCGGCGTCGACGGCGAGGACCCAGCCGGGGCCGACGGCGGCGATCATCGCCCCGCCGAGCGCGGCCCCGCCGATCCCGGCGCCGTGCATCGCCATCCGGAAGAGGGCGAAGGCGCGGCTGACCTGTTCGCCGCTGACGCTGGACATCAGCATGCCCTCGGCCGCCGGGCTGAAGAAGGCCTGGCCCGTTCCGCACAGCGCCGTCAGCAGCATCATCTGCCACAGCTGCGGGTCGCCCGCGAGGACGAGGACGGCGAAGACGGCCTGCGAGAGGCAGTTCAGGGCGTTGGCGGCCACCATCACCCGGTGCCGGGGTATCCGGTCGGCGACGGCGCCGCCGATGAGCAGGAAGAGGACGAGCGGGAGGGTGCGGGCCGCCGCCACCAGGCCCACGTCGCCGCCGTCGCCGCCGGACTCGATCACCGCGAACGCCGCCGCGATCAGGGCACCGTGGGTGCCGAGGTTGGTGACGATCGCGGCGGCGGTCAGCAGCAGGTAGTTGCGGCCGGCCCATTCGGGGCGGCGGGAGCGCGGCGGGGTGGGGGAGGAGGCGGCGGGAGTACTCACCCCGGGACTATCCCTGGCGCCGCCGCCTCCCGCCAACCCGATGACCCGTCAGGACGAGGCCGGGGCCAGCCGTACCGTCGAGAGGATCTGCTGGATCGTCGCGTCCGGCAGCTCGTCCTTCACGCCGTCGGCCCCGTAGAGCACGAAGCTCGAGAAATCGCCCTGGGCGTTCTTGAAGGAGAAGGCGAGGGACTTGCCGTCCGACTCGCACGCGTTCCGCTTCTTGATCCCCGGGGCGGTGGCCGTCGCGACGCTGCCGGTGAGGCCGGACTTGGTGGTGTACGGCACGGCCTTGGTGATCTTGATGGTGCCCTTGGGCATGTGCTGGGCGTAGCCCGCCCACACCCAGTTGCCGGCCTCGTTGTACGCCGCCTCGGCGGTGTCCTTGGCGCCCTGGCCGCCCTTGGTGCCGGCGCTGCTCAGGCCCCAGTGCTCCTCGGAGCCGTCCTTGTTGGTGTCGAACGTGCACCACTTGCTCTTGTACCGCGTGGGGCTCGACATGGTGACGACCGGAGAGCCGTCGCCCTTCTTCTCGTCCTCGAAGAAGGTGACCGTGCCGGGCTTCAGGACCTCCCACTCGGGCGGTACGTCGAACAGCGTCCCGTACTTCGGGTTGTGGACGACCTTCCAGCCCGGGATCGTCGGCTGCTGCGCGGCGTCGTCGCGCGGGTTGTCGATCGGCGGGGAGGACGCGGCGGAGCCGGAGCTGGAAGCGGAGACGGAGGGCTTCGGGTCGTCGCCCGCCTTGGTGCCCTTGTCGTCGTCCTTGCCGAGGACCAGGAAACCGGTGACGCCGGCGGCGACGACCACGGCGGTCGCGGCGACGATGGCGATCAGGGTCGTCTGCTTCTTCTTGCCGTCACCAGGTCCGCCCGGCCCGCCCTGCGGCGCTCCCGGCATCGCGTACTGCGGAACGGTCGGCTGCTGGTACGGGTTGGGCTGCTGGTAGCCCGGCTGCGCCGGCTGCTGGGGGTAACCCGGCTGCGTGGGCGGCTGCGGCGGCTGCTGCGGGTACCCGGGCTGCTGCTGGTAGCCGGGTTGTTGATAGGGGTTCGGCTGCTGGTACCCCGACTGCTGGTAGGGGTTCTGGTTCTGGTCCTGCGGGTTCTGCTCGCCCCCGGGCGGCTGCTGTCCTGGCCACATGGCCAGTAACCATAGAGGTGTGGCGAGAACGCTGCCACGCCCGCCCCCGCGCGGGCGGGGTGGCGCAGGGATGGCCATCCCTGCTACTCGCGGGTAACATCGCTGCATGAGCGCAGACCAGATGTCCGTCGGCGAGATGCTCGCCGCCACGGTTCCCATGGCCAGGACCCTCAACCTCGAGTTCCTGGAGACCACTTCCGAGCGTGCCGTCGTCCGGCTGCCGGACCAGGCCGACTACCACAACCACGTCGGCGGCCCGCACGCCGGAGCCATGTTCACCCTGGCCGAGTCGGCCAGCGGCGCGATCGTCCTGGCAGCCTTCGGCGACCAGCTGAACCGCGCGGTGCCGCTCGCGGTCACCGCCGAGATCGGCTACAAGAAGCTGGCCATGGGCGTCGTCACCGCCACCGCCACCCTGGGCCGCCCGGCCGCCGAGGTCGTCGCGGAACTGGACGCGGGCGATCGCCCGGAGTTCCCCGTCCACATCGCGATCACGCGCGAGGACGGCGCGGTGACGGGCGAGATGACGGTCCTCTGGACGCTCCGCCCGAACGGCCAGGGGAAGTAGCGGGCCGCTGAGCCGCCGGCGGCCGGGGTTGGGGCGCTCCCGGTCACCGGCGGCTTTCGGCTGCCGGCGGCTCTTCCTGGCGCTGTCCTCCCGGCGGCTCCGGTCGCCGGCGGCTCGTCCTGGCGCTTTTCTCCCCCCAGCTCCGGTCGCTGGCGGCTCGTCCTGGCGTCTTCGGTCCCGCGGCCGCGGTCCCGGGCGTTCCCGGCCCGGGCCACGTCCCGGGCGTTCCCGGCCCGGGCCACGTCCCGGGCGTTCCGTCCCGGCCGCCCCGTCGCCGGGCGTTCCGTTCCGGCCGGCCCCGTTCCGGGGTTTCTGTGCCGCGGCCGCGAGCGGCGGGTGCTTAGCCGATGGCGACGACGCGTGCCCAGGCGGGCGGGGAGTCCGGGACGTAGTCGGGGTTCTCCTCGTTGTTCGACCGGGCCGACCCCGCGCGGGAGAAGAGGCCCACCACCGTCCGGCACGGTGGTGGAGTGCTCGGCCAGGGGGTCTGGCCGTCGGTCAGGGCCACGATCACGTCCGGGCGGGGATGGGTGCGCAGGGCCCGGGCGAACCCCGTGCGCAGATTCGTACCCCCGCCGCCGACCAGCGGGATTCCCTCCGCACGGCACAGCGGGTGCGCGACCCGGGCCGCCGCGTCGCACGGCAGCACGGTGACCAGGTCGCGACGGCCGCCCACGGCGCGGGAGATCGCGGCGACCTCGAGCAGCGCGCTGCCCAGCTCGGCATCGCTGACCGAGCCCGAGGTGTCGATGATCACGGAGACCCGAGGCGGCCTGCGCCGCAGGCTCGGGAGCACGACCCCGGGCAGCCCGGTCGAGCGCCGGGACGGACGGCCGTACGTGTAGTCGTCGCCCGCGCCCGGTCCCGACGCCGCTGAGCGGACCGCCGCTCCCAGCAACTCCCGCCAGGGCTGCGGCGAGTGGAACGCCTCCTCCGCCCACCGCCGCCACCCCTTCGGGGCGCTCCCCGGACGGCCGGCGATGCCCTGGGCCACGCGGAACCGCACCGTGTCCCGCTCCTGTTCGCTCAGGCCGTGCGCGCCGTCCGGTCCCAGGTCCCACTCCCGTTCCCGGCCGTCGGCGCCACTGCCGCAGTCCAGCCAGGCGAGGTCCTGTGTCCACGGGCCGAGCCGGAAGTGCCGTAGGTAGTCCTCCATGAGCATGCCCGCGGGCAGACTCAAGGACCCTGGCACGACAGCCCCTTCGGGCAGGACCAGGCCGTCGCCGAACACGTCGTCGTTGATCTCCATGTCCGCGGCGATGTTCATCCGCAGCCGCTCCCCGGGGCCCGTCAGGCCGCGCTCCCGCGCGACCCGGTCGCCCCGTCCGTGGTGGTCGCGCAGCAGGTGCGACACCTCGTGCACCCACACCCCCGCCAGCTCCTCGACCGGGGTACGGTCCACGAACCCGGGCGAGACGTAGCACCGCCAGTGCCGGTCGACCGCCATGGTCGGCACCTGCCGCGACTCCACCGTGTGCAGGGCGAACAGCGCCGTCGCCAGGTAGGGCCGGGCCCGGGCGGCGTGCAGTCGGGCCGAGAAGAGCTTGTCGAGATCCAGCGTCCCCGGCGCACCGGAGGTCATCGGTGGCCCTGCGCGGCCGCAGCGGTCATGGCGGCCGCCCGGGCCGCCGCGTCGTCCGCGCGCCGGGACAGGGAGACCACGCCCGCGAGCCGCTCGATCGACGCCGGAACGTCCCAGTCCCCCTGCCGCAGCGAGGCGAGCGTCGTCGCCGGGACGACCACCAGGTCCGGGGCCCCGGTCTCGAGCGCCCGCACCAGGAGCGCCCAGGCCGCGTCCCAGCGCGCCTTGTCCGGCCGCCCGCGGACCGCCGCCACCACTCCGTCCAGTACGGCCTGGCGCAGATCCCCTCGCTCGGGCAGCTCCGCGGCCGCCGGGTCGGCGAGCAGCACCTCGGGGTCGGGGAGCTCCATCCGGTCCAGGCTCGCCAGGAGTTCGAGGCCCGGACCGTCACCCACGGTGCCCCGGACCAGTTGGGACAGTACGTCGCGGGAGGAGCCGGCCGCGGTCGCGAAGGCGATCAGACGGAGGGTCATGTCCCAGCTACGGGGCGACGGCCACGGGCCGCCCCGCCGCGTCTCGTTGCTCGGCAGCCGGTGCACGAGCGTGGGGCGGGCGGAGAGGAGGCCGCACACCGCGCGGCGGGCGTACTCCACGGCAGCCGGCAGCTTCTCCGGGTCCAGCCGGGGCAGGGTTGCCCGGGGCCAGGTCCCGCCGAGACCGCGGACCACGACCTCCTGGTCGTGGGTCCATTGGAGATGGACGAACCGGTTGGCCAGGGGCGGGCTCAGCTCCCAGCCGTCGGCCGCCGAGGAACGCGGGTTGGCGGCGGCCACGATCCGTACCCCCGGCGGCAGTTGGAGCGCGCCGATCCGCCGCTCCAGGACCAGGCGGAGCAGCGCGGCCTGCACGGACGGCGGCGCGGTGGACAGCTCGTCCAGGAACAGCAGGCCACGGCCGGCCCGGACCAGTCGCACCGCCCAGTCCGGCGGGGCCATCGGGACGCCCTGTTCGGCGGGATCGTCGCCGACGATCGGCAGCCCCGAGAAGTCGGACGGCTCGTGCACGCTGGCGATGACCGTGGTCAGCGGGAGGTCCAGCTCCTCGGCGAGCTGGGTGAGGGCCGCGGTCTTGCCGATCCCCGGCTCACCCCAAAGGATCACCGGCAGGTCGGCCGCCACGGCCAGGGTCAGGGCCTCCAGTTGGGTGTCGGGGCGCGGTTCGGTGGTGGTGTCGCTCAGCAGGGCCAGCAGCGCGCCGGCGACATCGAGCTGGGGAGTGTGGGCAGGGGCGTATGTGGGCATGGTGATCACCTTTGGGTTCGTGGTCAGACATGGGTGCGGCAGAGCGCCGGGGCGGGAGCCCCGAGTTGGGAGCCCGGCGACGAGAGCCTCGGGTCGGCAGCCCGGCGACGAGAGCCTCGGTCGGGAGCGCCGGGTCGAGCGCCTCGGGTCGGAGCGTCAGTGCGCGAGGCGCGGGCGTGAGCGGTGGTCGCGGGGCCTGGCCGGGGCCGGGCAGACGCGGTCGGGCCCGGGGCCGGCGAGGCCCGCCCGGAACAGGCCGTAGGCGATCCGCCGTTGCGCGGTCGCCTCAAGGGCGTCCCGGAGCGGGCCGCCCCGCAGCGTCGCGTCCGGCCCGAGCAGGCCTTCGACGACGGCCAGCGCTCCGGTGATGTCACCGTGGTGGAGTCGTTCGCGGACGCCGACGAGGCAGTCCGGGCGGCGGTGCGCCTCGTCGATCGCCTGCAGGCAGGGGAGCGGGGTACCGCTCAGCGCCACGAGCAGCTCCTCCCGGCGGATCTCGTCCGCGCCGTGGTCCAGCGGAACCAGTACGCCGTCGACCAGACCGATCCGGTGCCGGGCTCCCCGGCACTCCACGAGACGTGGTCCGGCGACCTGGTCCTCCCGCGGGGAGACCGGACCGGGAGGCGCGTGATCCGGTACGAGTGCTGCGGCGACCAGCGGGTGCAGCCGGTCGGCCTCGATCGCGCCGGTACGGATCAGGTCCAGATCGGGCAGCACCCAAGTCGCCGCGTCCGGCAGGACCGGCACCCCGGGGCCGCCGGGGCCCGGGGAGGCCGAGGCGATCCGCCACCCGGGCGGCGCGCCGGGGCCGACCGGATCCCCGTCCGGGGCCAGGTCGAGGCGCACGTCCAGGATCAGTCGGTGCCGGGGCCCGATGCGTACGGTCACAGGGCCACCGGACCTGCCCTCGGCCTGGAGCAGGTGCCCCGCCTCGGCCGCCCATCGGTCGACGGCACAGCGGTAGCCCTCCGGCACCGGCAGGTCGGGCGCACGCGTCGGTGGCCCGTCGGCCTCCGAGCGGACCCGCAGCTCGTCGGTCCTGCGCGCGTCCCACAGGTGGCGGTGCAGGTCGAGACGGAACCGCCGGCTGGGACGGGGGTGCGGATGGCGGCGGGCCGCGGCCGCCTCGCGAGGAGACCCGTCCCAGAGCGCGAGGCTGATCCGCTGACCGCCGTCCGCCCAGGCCGGGGGAGTCCGGACCACGAGATGCAGCGTGCCCGTACGCCCGGGCTCCGCGGTGCCGTTGCGGGCCGACGTGTCGCCTCGGGCCACCGTGTCGTACCGGGCCACGGTGTCGCCCGGGGCCACCGCGTCGTACTGGGCCACCGTGTCGCCCCGGGCCACCGTGTCGCCCGGAGCCACCGTGTCGCCCGGAGCCACCGTGTCGCCCCGAGCCACGGTGTCTCCCCCGGCCACCGCGTCGTACCGAGCCAACGGAATCGTCAGCCCCGGCCGCAGCAGCCCGTACGGAGCGATCCTCGGCATGTGCCAGCGCAGCAGGTCAGGAGCCAGATGGCGGAGATCACGCCGGATCCGCCCGGCGAGTTCCCTGCCGTGGGTCCGCGCCACGGAACGGAGGTCGAGATCGACATCGACGCGCGCGGCGGCGCAAGCCCCGGCCCAGTCCCCGGCACGGCGGCGGGCGGTCGCGGTCTCGATCATGGAGGGCGGCACGGCGAACTCGCGCACGCGCGGCCAGAAGGACAGGAAGGAAGGGTGGGAATCCCCGTACGCAGTGTGAGTGGACATCAGCACTCACCTTGCGCGGACGGGACCCCCCAACACGGAATGTAGTGAGTTGTCATCGCGGCGGAGCGTATCGCCTCGGCTCCCGGGCCGACCAGTCATTTACGTCCCCGGCAGTCGGCCGGGCGTCGGGGCGGGACCAGGTAGGCTGCCCCGGCGTGCGCGACGCGGCGCGCGCCTCGACACGGGAGGAATCCGCGTTGCACGTCCAGGAGTGGCTGGAGACGATTCCGCCGGTCGCGATCTACGCGCTGGTGGGTGTGGTGATCGGGCTCGAGAGCCTGGGGATCCCGCTGCCGGGCGAGATCGTGCTCGTCAGCTCGGCCCTGCTCGCCTCGCAGCACGGTGACATCAATCCGTACGTCCTCGGCGCCTGCGCCACCGCCGGTGCCATCATCGGCGACTCGATCGGTTACGCGATCGGTCGCAAGGGCGGGCGGCCGTTGCTGGCCTGGCTGGGCAGGAAGTTCCCCAAGCACTTCGGCGAGGCCAACATCGCGCTGGCGGAGCACTCCTTCGAGAAGTGGGGCATGTGGGCCGTCTTCTTCGGCCGCTTCGTCGCCCTGCTGCGGATCTTCGCCGGACCGCTCGCGGGCGTGCTGCGGATGCCGTACTGGAAGTTCCTCATTGCCAACGTCTTCGGCGGCATCCTCTGGGCGGGCGGTACGACCGCCGTCATCTACTCGGTGGGCATCGTCGCCGAGGCATGGCTCAAGCGCTTCTCGTGGCTGGGTCTGGTGCTCGCCGTCCTGATCGGTGTGGCCTCGATGCTGATCCTCAAGAACCGCGCCAAGAAGGCCGCGGCCAAGACGGAGGCGGCCGCCGAACCCGCCGCGGAGCAGACGCCGGTGCCGGTGGCCGACTGATCCGGAGCGCTCGGACAGGCAACGGAAGGGCGCGGTGGCCGAACGGCCGCCGCGCCCTTCTGCGTACCCCGTGCGCCGCTCAGTCCTTGAACGCCTCGGCGTGGCCCCTCGCCAGGTGGAGGTACATCTCCGCGTTGAGGCGGATGCCCGCCTGCTCCTCCTCGGTCAGCGGGCGCCGGACCTTGGCCGGGACGCCCGCCACCAGCGAACCCGGCGGGATCTCCATCCCCTGCGGGACGAGCGCCTGCGCGGCGATGAGCGAGCCGGCGCCCACCCGGGCCCCGTTGAGGACCGTGGCGCCCATGCCGACCAGGACGTCGTCCTCGATCGTGCAGCCGTGGACGGTCGCATTGTGGCCGACCGTCACGCGGTCGCCGATCGTGACCGGGAAACCGGGGTCGACGTGGACGGTGCAGTTGTCCTGGATGTTGGAGTCCTCGCCGACGACGACGGGACCGCAGTCCGCCCGCAGCACGGCGTGGTACCAGACGCTGGCACGGGCGCCGAGCGTGACGTCGCCGAGCACGACGGAGGTCGGGGCCGTGAACGCCGTCGGATCGACCCGCGGCTCCTTGCCGCCCACGCTCTTGATCAACGCCTCTGTCATCGTCCGCTCCTGATCCCTCATGCTTGCGTCACGCCTGCACGGCACCCTAGCCCCGGTTCATGGCGGACATCACAGGGCACCCCCGGTGATCAGGTACGACGGTGCCGACTACCGTGTGCGGGTGCCCAGGAACAGAAACACGTTCTCCTCTCTCACCGCCTGGCGGCGCCGCGTCATCGCCCGGGCCGTGCAGGGCGGGTGGCGCTGGATGCAGGAGGCCGGGGCCGTGACCGCCGACCGCCCCGGGCGGCTGCGCTTCCGGCGCCTCGGCGCGGGCACCCGGCTCGCGTTCCCGCAGGGCACCGTCTTCGGTGAGCAGTGGATCGAGATCGGCGAGTGCTGCATCATCGCCGAGCAGGTCACCCTCACCGCCGGAATGCTGCCCGGACTCGACCTCGGCCCCGACACCGTCCTGACCCTGGGCGACGGCGTCGTCCTGGGCCGCGGGAGCCACGTGATCGCCGACAGCCGGGTGACCATCGGCTCGGACACGTACTGCGGGCCGTACGTCTACATCACCTCGACCAACCACAGTTACGACGATCCGGACGAGCCGGTCGGCAGGCAGTGGCCGCGCTCCGAGCCGGTCGAGATAGGCCGGGGCTGCTGGCTGGGCACGGGCGCCGTGATCCTGCCGGGGGCCCGGCTCGGCCGCAACGTGGTGGTCGCGGCGGGCGCCGTCGTACGGGGCGAGGTGCCGGACCACTCGGTGGTGGCCGGTGCGCCGGCGAAGGTCGTACGCAGCTGGGACACCGAGCGGGGCTGGCAGCCGCCCCTGCGGACGCCGGCCCCCGTGCCGATCCCGGACGGCCTGACGGCCGAGCAGCTCGCCGGACTCGCGCAGCTGGACCTGGCCGAGGGCTGAGCCGGGGGCCCGCGGCCATCAGCCTGTCGCGAGCTGCTGAGGGCTGAGCCGGGGAGCCCACGGCCGTCATCCCGTCGCGAGCCCGCGGCGGTCAGCCCCGTCGCGAGCCCGCGGCGGGTCAGCCCATCGCGAGCCGCCGAGGGCTGAGCCGGGGGCCCGCGGCCGTCAGCCCGTCACGAGCAGCACCATGCGGCCAGCGACCCTCAGCCCGTCGCGAGCAGCACCGTGCCGAAAAGGGCGAGGCCGGCGCCCGCTGCCTGGACCGCGCGCAGCCGCTCCTTCAGCACCCCGCGCGCCGCCAGTGCCGTGACGACCGGGTAGAGGTTGGCCAGGACCGCGGCGACCGTCACCGGACCGTTCTGCGCCGCGATCGAGTACGTACCGTTGGCGGCGACGTCCGCGAGGCCGACGAAGGCGAGCGCCGGAAGGGCCGCCCACACGACCTTCATCCCGCCGCCGTCCGCGGGCAGCGCCCGGCCACCCCGCCGCACCGAGACGTACAGCGCGCCGCCGCCCACCGCCACGTTGGTCACCCGCTGCACGAACAGGGCGAGGAACAGGCCGGTGAGGGTCGAGGACGCCTCGGCGATCAGCGCCATCACCGAGCCGAAGCCGAGGGCCGCGACCAGGGTGAGGAGCACCGCCTGACGCTGGACGGGCGCGCCGCGCAGCTCGGGCCCGCCGGCGAGGACGACGCCGACGATCGCCACGCCGATCCCGGCGAACTGGAGCAGCCCCGGCCGGTCGCCGATGAGCAGGCCCACCGAGACCGGCACGACGACGCCGAGCGAGCCGAGCGGGGAGACCACGCCCATCGGGCCGAGCGCCAGGGCCTTGTAGAAGCAGAGCATCGCGACCGGACCGACCACGCCGGCCGCGACCGCGTACCAGAGCTCGGGACCGGCTTCGTGCCAGCCACCGGTGGCGATCACGATCGCGCCGAGGACGACGACCGCGACGATCTGCGAGGCCACGACCACAGTGAGGGCGGGCATGCGCCGGGTGAGCAGCCCGCCTCCGAAGTCGGCCAGGCCCCAGAGCAGGGCGGTGGCCAGGGCGAACAGCGCAGTCATGGGTCCTCACAGGGTGGTGGTCTCGCAGTACAGTGCGGTGTACAGCTGAGTACACCGCGGTAGACCCCACCGTAGTTCAGTCTGTTGAACTCTGTCATCCAAAATATTGGACGGAATGTGTCGGACCTCGATCAGCTCACGCAGTCGCTCGCGCGGAACCTGAAGCGGTGGCGCAATGAACGCGGTTTCACGCTGGACGCGCTCGCCGCCCGGGCCGGTGTCAGCCGCGGCATGATCATCCAGATCGAGCAGGCCCGGACGAACCCCAGCGTCGGTACCACCGTGAAGCTCGCGGACGCCCTCGGAGTCTCGATCACCACCCTGCTCGACTACGAGCAGGGCCCCCACGTCCGCCTCGTACCGCCGAGCCAGGCCGTCCGCATGTGGTCCACCTCCACCGGCAGCCACACGACCCTGCTGGCCGGCACCGAGGCGCGCGGTCCGCTGGAGCTCTGGGCCTGGGCGCTGATGCCGGGCGACGGCAGCGACTCCGATCCGCACCCCGACGGCACGACCGAGCTGCTGCACGTCACGACCGGGGAGCTCACCCTCGTCGTCGAGGGCGAGGAGCACCACATTCCGGCCGGCACGTCCGCCGTCTTCGAGGCCAACGTGCCGCATGCCTACCGCAACGACGGTACGGAGCCGGTCGAGATGACGATGGCCGTGTCCATCCCGCCCGTACGCTGAGACGTCCAAACCCGGGCAGGGGGCGGCTTGTTAACGTGGCCGGTATGCGTGCACCCATCGGAGACTTCGACAACGCCGTTCCCGCCCCCGAGTGCCTGGACCAGCTCACGGAACCGGTCGCCGCGGCCGTACGCGCCTGGCAGGGCACCATCCCGGCCGATCAGCTGCTGTACGTCGACACGGATCCGGAGATCGCCGACACGGCCGCCTTCGTGGAGAACCACGGCCGTGAACTCCTCGAGCAGTCGGCGAACTGCGTGATCGTCGCCGGGAAGCGGGGCGAGGTGACAACCCTGGCGGCCTGCGTGGTGCGCTCGGACACCCGGGTCGACGTCAATGGTGTCGTCCGCAGGCAGCTGGGCTCCCGCAAGGCGAGTTTCGCGCAGATGGAGACCGCGACCAGGGAGAGCGGAATGGAGTACGGCGGCATCACTCCGCTCGGACTCCCGGCCGACTGGCCCGTCCTCGTGGACGCCACCGTCGTCGACACCCCGTGGGTCCTCATCGGAAGCGGCCGGCGGCGGGGCAAGCTGATCGTGCCGGGAAAAACCTTCGCCCAGCTGCCCGGCGCCGTCGTCCTGGAAGGCCTGGGCGTCGCCTGAGGCTGGTCCGACAAGCCCCGGGGCGTCAGCTGAGCCGGGGGATCTCGATCGCGGGGCAGCGGTCCATGACCATGTCGAGGCCGGCTGCGCGCGTGCGCTCCTGTGCCGCCTCGTCGATCACTTCGAGCTGGAACCAGACCGCTCTGGCACCGATGGCGACGGCCTCGTCGGCGATGGGGCCGGCGAGGTGGCTGTTGACGAAGACATCGACGACATCCACCTTGAACGGAATGGCCGAGAGGGAGGGGTAACCCTTCTCGCCGTGTACCGTCTCGGCCTTCGGGTGCACGGGCACGATCCGTTTGCCGTACTGCTGCAGAACACGCGCGACGCCATAGGCGGCGCGGCGCTGGTTGGAAGACAGCCCGACGATGGCCCAGGTGTCGCCGAGCTCTGTGAGAATCCTGCGGACCGCTGCCGAGTCGTCGTACACCGCTGCCCCCTGTGAGTCGTTGTGTCATGGGGGAGAACGGGCACAGGACGCAGGAAATTCCGTCCGGTAGCCCTGGACTGTGAGACAGGCGCGGGGCGGCGGGCGGAGGAACCCGGAGTCTGCTGGCGCGTTGCGAGTCAGCGAGCGGTGGGTGGAGCGGCGGCGGCGCAAGCGGCGCGAGCGCGGCAGGGGGGGGGGGGGGGGGGGGGGGGGGGGGGGGGGGGGGGGGGGGGGGGGGGGGGGGGGGGGGGGGGGGGGGGGGGGGGGGGGGGGGGGGGGGGGGGGGGGGGGGGGGGGGGGGGGGGGGGGGGGGGGGGGAGGAGGGGAGGGGGGGGGGGGTGTTGGGGAGGTACCCCCCCCCCCCCCCCCCCCCCCCCCCCCCCCCCCCCCCCCCCCCCCCCCCCCCCCCCCCCCCCCCCCCCCCCCCCCCCCCCCCCCCCCCCCACCGGGCGTCATGTCACGTTGCGGGGACGCCGACGTCATTGAGCGTCTTGCACTCGGTGACGTTGTCCGCGGTGCCGGGCTTGGCCACGGCGCGGATGGTGGTGAAGTTGTTCAGGTAGGCGCTGTAGGAGGCGGAGTCCTCGATCTTCAGCAGGGCCTCGTCGTTGGTGGTGAGCGCCGGGGAGGTGTAGTTGTGGCTGCCTGTCCAGATGAGCTGGGCCTCGCGGCCGTTGTACCAGCCGTCGATCAGCAGGTACTTGGAGTGGACGATCTGCGACTGGGTGTTGGCATCGCCGTCGTCATTGAGGTTGTGGCAGCGCATCTGCGGGCCACCGGTGAAGTGGAGGGCGTTCCAGGTGCCGTCGTCGGTCCGCGTGTAGACGATGTCGACGGCGCAGCCGGCACGCTGCAGGGCGGCGAGCTTGTCGGCGACGGCTTGGCGGGTGAGCTGATACATGGCGACGCGGACCACGCTCTGGTGGGTGCCGGAGATGTCGGTCCAGGAGCAGCTGAGGTTGTCGAGGATGCCGACGATCGTGTCGTTGGCGGCGTCTCCGCCGGGGCGCGGGAAGAAGTATGCCTTGTAGGGGCCGGAGCTGGAGTAGGCGTAGGTCCATCCCGCCGGATTCTTGGCGGCCAGCTGCTTGAAGTACCAGTCGTACGCGTTGTAGAGGCCGAGGTTGTCCGCGACCACGGAGGCGCTGTTCCACAGCTTGTCGTAGCTCGACGGCGTGAGGTTCGACGACGTCTGCACCACCACATTGGTCGCCCCGTTCACACTGGAGAAGAGTGCGAACTTGTTGTGCATGATGCCGGCCACGGTCTGATCGCCCAGGCATGAGTGGCCCGCGGGACAGAGTGTGATGAAGGAGCTCTGGGTGGTGTCGGTCCCCAGCGCGTTCTTGAGGGTGTTGTAGGACACCAGGTCGGCCTTCGCGTGGCTGACAGCGCTCTCGTCCTCGATGACCTGGACGTTGACCCGCCGGTTGGGGTCGGTGTGCGCGTTCGCGAGTGCGTTGGCGACGGTCTGCGACCACAGGTGGAACATCGCGATCTTGATCGTGGAGTCCGGGTTCGCCGTGTCGATGAGGCCGACGATCCGGTCGCGGATGGCGTTCCGCTCGGCGCTGCTCGTGGAGGTGGGCGTGTTGAAGACAGCGCCGCTCGCGATCGCCGCCGTGGGCGTTGCGGCAGCGAAGTTCAACGACAGCACGGAGATTGCGAGCAGCAGGGGCAGCAGGACCGCGACCGCGCGGCGCCGGGGCGTGCTGGGTATGTGAGGTATTCGCATGGGCCTTTCTCCGGAAGCTGCTCGCCGACACGCCGGGTACCAGCGGGCTACTGCACGTGAACACTTGTCCGACGCGGACGGGATCATGCCACGGCTGTCAAGCGTCGAGGAAGCTCGGCTGTGGTGGAGGACACAGTTCCGTTTCATTCGTGGGGAGCTTGGAACTGTTCGCCAGATCTGTCGGATTTCGAGAGTTGAGCAAGGCATGGCCAGCCCCTACGGTGCACCTCCGCTGGGTTCTTCCAACAGGAGCGCGTTGTCCAACGCACCCACATGGGCAGTGCGCTGACGAACCAACAAGGACTGTCGGTCCCGCCCTGCGTCGAATCGGACGCGCCCGTTCCGTATCAGCCCTTATTGGGGAGTTCTTGGTGACGTCTCGTAGGCGCGCCCCGCGCAGCAGCTGGGCGCTGGTCGTTTCCGGCTGTCTTATGGCCGGCTTGCTGGCAGGGGCCAGTGTGCTGCCGGATTCCCGGCACGATCTTCCAAGTGTGTCCGCCCGTGAAGGGATGCAGCCTCGCCTGCCGGAGGCCGAGCACTCGGTCCAGCTGGCACGGCCGGTCTTCCCCGAACCCGCCCGGGCCCATGTCGATCTGACCCGGTCCACGAAGGGCAAGGCCCTTGCGGTGGCCCCCTCCGGGGCCGTGATCGACACGGCCAAGGACAGCGCGAGGGCATCGAGCGCGGTGGTGTCGGTGGCTCCGGCTCCGGTACGCCACCCGTCCCCCACCTCGGCACCGCCGGTGTCCGAGGTCGATGTGCGGGTCCTCGACCAGAACCAGGTCAAGGCCGCCGGCGGCGTCGGTGTCGCGGTGCGCCTGACGCGCACCGACGGAGTCGCGGCGCCGGGTGCGCTGCGCCTCTCCATCGACTACGACAACTTCCGCCACCTCCATGGCGGTGAATTCGCCTCGCGTCTGCGGCTGGTGAAGCTGCCGGCGTGTGCGCTCACCACCCCGCGGGCCAAGGGCTGTTCCGAGCGCACCTCCATACCGGTGGCCAACGACGTCAAGAAGGGGACGCTGACCGCGACCGTGGACGCCGACCCGGCCTCGTCGGCGGAGGGGGAGGCGGATACCGGCGGGATGAGGACGAACTCCCTGGACCGGACGCCGATGGCCGCGGCCACCACCGGAGGCACCGTCTACGCCCTGACCTCGGGCTCGTCCTCGGACAGCGGCGACTTCCGGGCCACCCAGCTCAGCCCGTCCGGCTCCTGGGATGTCTCCACCGGTTCGGGCGCGTTCACCTACTCCCTGCCGATCCAGCTCCCCAAGCCCCCGATGGGCACAGCGCCGTCGCTGGCGTTGGGGTACAACTCCCAGGAGGTCGACGGCCGTACCTCGGCGACGAACAACCAGGGCTCCTGGGCGGGCATGGGCTGGAACCTGGGCGTCGGTTTCATCGAGCGCAAGTACCGCAACTGCTCCGAGGACGGTCTCGCCGGCCAGAGCATCTACGACCTGTGCTGGGATTCGCCGAACTCCACCGTGGAGCCGGACGGCGCGGTCTACACGATCAACCTCAACGGTGTGACGTCGCAGCTCATCCAGGACCGCACCGGTGACGGCTCCTACCACGTCCAGGACGACCCGGGCTGGCGCGTGCAGCACATCACCTCCGGCGGCCATGGCTCGGTGGACTCCTACTGGGTGGTCTCCGCTCAGGACGGCACCCGTTACTACTTCGGCTGGGGCCGCTCCGAGCGCACCCTCAACGCCACCAACTCCATCTCGACCGTCCCCGTGGTCAGCAACAACGCGGGCGAGCCGTGCTGGAGCGGCAGCATCGAGACCTCGGTGTGCACCATGGGCTGGCGCTGGGGCCAGGACCGTACGGTCGACCCGAGCGAGGTCGAGACGTCGTACTTCTACGACAAGGAGAAGAACTGGTACCGCTCGACCGTCGGTGCCGACAAGGCCCGTGAGTACGACGCGTCGTCCTACCTGTCGCGGGTCGAGTACGGCTGGGCCTCGCAGATCACCGACG
Source organism: Streptomyces sp. NPDC029169 (assembly GCF_055563935.1). Classification (NCBI taxonomy): domain Bacteria; kingdom Bacillati; phylum Actinomycetota; class Actinomycetes; order Kitasatosporales; family Streptomycetaceae; genus Streptomyces; species Streptomyces sp. NPDC029169. The sequence continues at coordinate 150,983 of NZ_JBVHXA010000016.1, read as the reverse complement.
CGAAGCTGCCGGCCCGGGTGGTGTTCCAGCATGTGAACCGGTGCACGGAGCGCACCTCCGAGCCGGACCCGCTGGCCAACCCGGTGACCACGGACTGCCCGTCGATCTCCAGTTCACCATCCTCGTACCCGGACGTACCCACCGACCTGATCTGCGACGGGTCGGCGGATCCCACGAACGCCTGCGCGGGCAAGACGTACTACCCCACGTTCTTCCACCGGGACATGCTCTGGGACATCAAGACCCAGATCTGGGACGACGCGACCGCCACGTGGCTGTCGGTGATGCAGTACCAGATGAAGTACGCGTTCACCAACGGCACCGGCGCGGGCAACACCATGCTGTGGCTGGACTACGTCCAGCGGAAGGCGTACGGCAACGACCCCAACGTCACCCTGCCGACCATCGACTTCCATGGCGTCGACAAGGACAACCTGGTCGGCGCGAGCACCCTGCAGTTCCGCCGTATCGACCGGATCTACGGCGACCTCGGCGCGGTCACCGATGTGACCTACGGTCGGCCCAACCCGTGCGACAGCGCTCCGGCCAGTCAGTCCTCCAACACCAAGGACTGCTACTGGCAGAAGTGGATCCCCGAGGGCCAGACCGACGAACGCACCGGCTGGTTCCACAAGTACCTGGTCACGAAGGTCCAGGCCGACCCGGGCGTGGGCGTCGGAGCCGGTCATGACGGTGACCCGGTGATGACGACCACGTACGACTACAAGGGCGGCGCCGGCTGGCGGTTCACCAACGACCCGCTGGTCCCGGACGCCGACGAGACGTGGTCCGACTGGCGCGGTTACGGCGAGGTCACCATCTCCAAGGGGGCAGGCGACAACGCCTCCTCCGTCCACCACTGGCTCTACCGGGGCCTGGACGGTGACCGCACGTCCAAGACGGATCCCACGCTGAAGCGTTCGGTGACCATCACGGACACCTTCGGCGGCAACCACACCGACTCGGCCTGGCTGGCCGGCCGCGAGCTGGAGACCAGCACCCGCGACCACAACGGTGAGCCGCAGGAACGGACCGTCCACGACTACTGGGTGTACACGACGGCCAGGTACGACGGCCTCCCGGACGCCCGGTTCGTCCGGGAGAACAAGACCACCACGCACACCAAGGTCTCCACCACCATCGACTCGATCGAGTCCACGTGGCGCGAGCACATCGTGACGAACGACTTCGACACCGCCGAGGCGGCCAGCACCACCTTCGGCCTGCCCATGCGCAGGCACGACTGGGGTCAGACCGGTGTGTCCGACAACCAGTGCACGGTCTACGGCCGCGCCTACAACCGCAGCAAGATCGGCACCACCCCCATCGAGCGGTTCATGGCGCTGGAGGACCACACCCGGCACTACGCCGCGGGGTGCACCACCACCAACCTCGAGTCCTACAAGGACGCCGAGACCATCATCCTCTTCGACGGTGCGACCTCGCTCGCCGCGAACGTCCCCATCGACGGCAAGCCGACCGAGGTCCGCTCCTACACCGCCGAAGGCCAGTACCGCTACGTCAAGCACGGTTACGACAAGGCCGGCCGGATCGTCTCCGACTCCGACTCGCTGGGGAACACCACCACCACGACCTACCTGCCGAACAACACCTGGCCGACCGACGGCGTCGTGACGACCACCGCCGACCCCGACGGCACGGGACCGCTCACCCCGCAGACCATCACCAACTTCTACTCCCGCTTCTGGGGAGAGCTCTGGAAGACGGTGGACGCCAGCAACAGGACGACGAAGATCGACCTGGACGGGGCGGGCCGGACCGAGGCGGTGTGGCTGCCGTCCGAGTACGGCGGTGCGAACCCCTCGATGAAGTTCAGCTACAGCCTGCCCACCTCCACCAAGAGCGACGGTGTCCCGAGGGTGGTGGACCGGGCGCCCAAGGTGACGAGCCAGACCCTCCAGTCGGGCTCCACCTACTCCACCAGCACCGAGTTCATCGACGGTCTCGGCCGTACCCGGGAGAGCCAGACCCCTTCCCCCGACAACTCCGGGCTCACCGTGGTCTCCACCCGGTACGACTCCTCGGGCAATGTCACGGGTACCTCGTCGCCCTTCTACCACTCCAACACGCAGCCCCTGCCCGCCGACGGCATGGTCAAGCCGACCGTCTCGGACCTGCCCTCCTACAACGACGTGATCGTGGACTGGGCCGGTCGCACCTCCGAGTCCCGGATCCTGGTCAACGGCCAGGCGCAGAAGGCCGGCCGCACCACGATCCGCTACTCCGGGGCCGACCACACCGCCACCTTCCCGGCGCTCGGCCAGCCCACCGAGACGTACACCGATGTCTACGGGCATCCCACCAAGGTGATCGAGCACACCGCCACCCAGGCGTTCACCAGCACCTTCTCCTATCCGCACGGCGGCCAGCTCACCGACATCCAGGACGCCCAGGGCAACCACACCCGTCGCACCTACGACTGGTCCGGCAACCTGGTGACGACCGACGACCCGGACACCGGGCTCACCCGCACGACCTACAACGCCTTCGGTGAGATCGACACCACCACCGATGCCAACGGGACCGTGCTCAGCTACGACTACGACAATCTCCACCGGCCGATCAAGGTCCGGCAGGGCACCACCGTGCTGAGCACCCGCAGCTATGACACCGCCCCCGGCGGCAAGGGCCTGCTGGCCTCCGCCACCTCCTACGACGGCGCCAACGCCTACACCACGTCCATCGGCTCCTACGACGACCACGGCAGGGCGCTGAGCAAGACCGTCACCGTCCCCAGCGACGGCTCCGGGCTGGGCGGCCAGTACACCTTCCAGTACGAGTACGACGCCGCCGGCCACATGACGGCCGTGACCTACCCGGCTGTCGCCGGACTTCCCTCGGAGAAGGTGACCGCCACCTACACCGACCAGGGCCGCGCGTCGCGGCTGACCGGCACGCTCGGCACCAGCGTGTACGTGAACAGCACGTCCTACGACAACTACGGCCGCCTGACCGGGCGTGCCTACGGCGCGGCCGGCGCCGCCGCCAACCGCGTCTACACCTACAACGACGCCAATGGCACCGGCTGGCTGAACAACATCACCACCAGCACCACCACCGGGGGCACCGTCCAGAACGACACCTACAACCGCAACGACAACGGCAGCATCACCGCCCTCGTCGACAACACGGCGGCCCAGCGGCAGTGCTTCGACTACGACGACCTGCACCGGCTGACCGCCGCCTGGACCACGGGCTCGGCCACCGTCTGTGCCAGTAGCCCCAACCCTGACTTCTCCGCCGGGCCGGACCCGTACCAGCAGTCCTTCAGCTACGACAGCATCGGCAACCTCACCTCGCGGACCACGGCGACCAGCGCGACCAACGCCGCCACCTGGACGTACCACTACCCGGCGGCCGGCTTGCCGCGCCCGCACGCGGTCACCTCGGTGGACCGAACCGGCGGCAGTGACTCGTACGGTTACGACACCGCCGGTCAGATGACGTCCCGGACGGTCCGGGACCAGGCCACCGGCACCGACGTCCCGGCCGACCTCGTCTGGAACGCACAGCACCACCTCGTCCAGTTCACCGCGAAGCCGGTGAGCGGCAACAAGGTCACGCGTTACGTCTACGACGCCGACGGCCAGCTGCTGATGCGTACCAGCCCGGACGACAACGTCCTGTACCTCGGCGACCAGGAGATCCACAAGAGCCCCAGCGGCACCCCGGTGGCAACCCGCTACTACAAGAGCGGTGACAGCACCGTCGCCATGCGGGTCGCCGACGGCGCGAACGGCAAGCTCACCTGGCTGATGGCCGATCACCAGGCCTCCACCCAGGTCGCGGTCGACGCCACCACCGGCGCCGTCACCCGCCGCCGCTACCTGCCCTTCGGCGGTCAGCGCGGCAGTACGGTCCTCCCGGCCGGGACGACCCGCGGCTTCCTCGGCAAGCCCGAGGACGCCTCGACGGGCCTGAACATCCTCGGTGCCCGCGCCTACGACCCGGTCCTCGGCCGCTTCCTGGCCGCCGACCCGGTCCAGGACCCGGCCCAGCCGCAGCAGTGGAACGCGTACGCGTATGCCGGTAACAATCCGGTCAACAGGTCGGACCCGAGCGGGTTGTTGCCCGTTCCGGATCCGGGGGATCCGCTGTACCCGGCGTTCGACGCCGCCCGCAACGTATTCGCCTCCCACTTCGTCCCTGCTGTGGACATCAGCTTCCACGCTCTCGGCACCATGGCCAGGCCCTGGGACCCGGTCGTCCGCACGGTGGTACCCGAGAGCGTGATGGGCACCGACAGCGATCCGACGGCCGTCCGTGTCGGCTGGGAATGGGCCACCAATACCGGCCCGAAGAAGCGGACGCTGAACTTCGACAACCGGTTCACCAGGACTCTGCAGCGGCACCGGCACGTCCAGGACGTGCGGGAGATCATCGCCACCAAGGTCAAGAACGGATCGCTCGAGAAGGGAGACGACGACAAGAAGAAGTACAGCCTCAGTAAGTACGGCCTGGAAGGGCTCAAGAGTGACTTCACGTCGAACCTGAGCGCGGCGTTCCTGGGCTCGTACATGCTGCACTACAAGATCACCGGAATGGACGAGAAGACCGGCGAGGTGACGGTCGAGTTCACGGTGTCCAACGACAGCACGATCAACTCGGCCGTACACACCGCTCCCCAGCTCGGCGGCTACGGAGATTGGTGGGAACAGAACATCAAGGTCCAGCTCGACGACAGGTTCGGCACCGAGGGTGTGATGTCGCTCAAGAAGCAGGAGATCCACTGGACCGAGACCTTCCCGCTCGATTCCCCGGGTCAGTACTACTCGGTCCCGCCCAGTGGCGGCCGCGGAGGCGGCATCTACGTGGGCGGTGTAGAAATGATCCCCGACCCCGTGGACGGGCTGATCCTCATTCCCGCGATCATGTCGACGTAGGAACGTACTGGTCAGGCGCACCTGTTCCTTGGTGACTTACACCTGAACCGACGCCTCGCACCACCGACGGGTGCTCCCGGCATTTCGCGGAAATGCCGGGAGCACCCGGTCGTTCTGAGTCCACAGAGAAAGGCCATCGTGAATCCGACCAGCCGAGGAATCCTCGTCGTCGCCGGCGTGGCGGCGCTGTGGCCGGCGAGCGCGTGCGCGCCGCCTCCGCCACCACCCCAGGTGACCGCGGCAGATCTGGTCGGCGCCTGGCAGAGCGACTGCCAGGCTGTTCTCGCGGTCGGCGCCGACCAGAAGTTCAGTTTCAGCCACTTCCCGACCGAATATTCCGTAGAGTCCGGCTCCGTGACGCGAAGAGTCTCCGGGGACGGCACGTGGTACCTCTTCGCCGGCGTCAAGGACGTCGCACCGCAGACTCTCGATCTCAAACGTGACCACACGCTCTATTCACTGGACTTCGCCCGCACGAAGAGCCGGCTGGTGCTCGAGTGGACAGTGGGCGACCCTGACAACGGTCTGGAGTGCGCCTTCTCGCGATCGGCGTGAGGGGGTGCGGCCGTCGCGTGACGGCCGCATACCCCTGCGCGCCCCCGCATCGGTGCCGCGCCTGGTGTGCTCGTCACTCCGGTCGCCGGATCGGGATGCTGAACGACGCCGAGCTGGAACCAGACCGCCTTGGCATCTTTGGGGTGCGTCACGGCTTGATCGGCGATCGCGCCGTCGTCTTCGACACCCTGCCCCGGCCCGGGGCGGCCGCGCTGACCGGCCCGGACGCCCCGAGGGAGCTGGCGGCACGACGCCTACCGCCTCACCCGGCTCGAGATGCAGAGCCGCCAGGACGCCCGCCGGGTCGCCTCTTCGAGGCCCTGCTCGACGGCCGCGCCGACGACCCGGCCGCCGCGGCCGCCTACGCCGCGCTCGGCGTGCCGCAGCATGACCGGTACGCCGTCGTGGTCGCGGCCCAGGACCCGGCCGCCGCGCCCCACCCGGCACCCGTCCTGGAGGTGCGCGGCATGTTCTGGCGCCCCCGCGCCAAGCCGCTACGCCGGCATCGTCCGGCTTCCGCGCGGCGCGGACGCCACACGCACACGCACCCTGCTCGACCAGCTCCGGCACCGGACGGTGCGACCGCCGGGGTCTCCCTGGAGTTCGACCGGCTCGCCGAGGTGCTGCTCAGCAATAGGGGCGACATCGCCGACCGGATCGGCACCGTCCATCTCGGACCGGTCCTGGCCATCGGCGGCGAGCGCGCCGCCCTGCTCGAGACCCTCCGGGTCTGGCTGGACAACGGCTGCTCGGCCGCCCGGGCCGCCGAGCTGCTCTACTGCCACCGCAACACGGTCCTCAACCGCATCAGCCGTATCTCGGAGCTCACCGGCCGCTCCAGCGAGTGGGCAACACCCGCCTCGGCTGGTCCCTGGCCCTGAGGGCGCTGCCCTTCGCCGTCCCCGTCGACATCGCTGACCTCGGGAGGAACTGGAGCCGCCGGGGGACTGAGGGCGGAGGCGCGGTCCCGGGCGCATAGGGTGGCGGGATGCAGGAGCAGTACCGCACGCTCGCCCGCGAGGGCGTGCACGAGACCGAGATCAACCGCTCGCGCTTCATCTGCGCGCTGGCGCCGGTGGCGACCGAGCAGGAGGCGCAGGACTTCGTCGCGCGCATCCGCAAGGAGCACCCGACGGCCACGCACAACTGCTTCGCCTACGTCATCGGCGCCGACGCGTCCGTCCAGAAGGCGAGCGACGACGGCGAGCCCGGCGGCACAGCGGGCGTCCCGATGCTCCAGATGCTCATGCGCCGCGAGGTGCGGTACGTCGTGGCCGTCGTCACCCGCTACTACGGCGGCGTGAAGCTCGGCGCGGGCGGTCTCATCCGGGCCTACGGCGGCGTGGTCGGCGAGGCCCTCGACGCGCTCGGCACGCTCACCCGGCAGCGCTACCGCCTCGCCACCGTCACCGTCGACCACCAGCGCGCGGGCAAGCTGGAGAACGACCTGCGGGCCACGGGCCGTAGCGTGCGCGAGGTGCGGTACGGCGAGGCCGTCGCGATCGAGATCGGACTCCCGGACGCCGACGTGGACGCCTTCCGCGCCTGGCTCGCCGATGTGACGGCCGGCACCGCGCGCGTGGAGCTGGGCGGCGAGGCGTACGGCGATGTGTGAGCGGAAGGCCTGGGGATTCACCGAAGCCCCGGCCGTTGTCCGACCCCACCGATACGCTCCTGGATCATGAGATTCCTGCATACGTCGGACTGGCACCTGGGACGGTCGTTCCACCGGGTGAGCCTGCTCGACGCCCAGTCCGCGTTCCTGGACCACCTGGTGGCGACGGTGCGCGAGCGCGACGTGGACGCGGTCCTCGTCGCCGGGGATGTCTACGACCGGGCCGTGCCGCCGCTCTCCGCCGTCGAGCTCTTCGACACCGCCCTGCACCGGCTCGCCGAGGCCGGAGTGCCGACGGTCATGATCTCCGGCAACCACGACTCCGCCCGCCGCCTGGGCGTCGGCGCCGGGCTCATCGAGCGGGCCGGCATCCACCTCCGTACGGACCCGGCCGGAGTCGGCACCCCCGTCGTGCTCGCCGACGCCCACGGAGAGGTGGCGCTGTACGGCCTGCCGTACCTCGAACCGGCACTCGTGCGCGAGCAGTTCGGCGCCGCCAAGGCCGGGCACGAGGCCGTGCTCTCCGCCGCCATGGACCGCGTCCGCGCCGACGTCGCCGCGCGGCCCGCCGGCACCCGGTCGGTCGTCCTCGCGCACGCCTTCGTCGCGGGCGGCGAACCGAGCGACAGCGAACGGGACATCACGGTCGGCGGCGTCGCGGCCGTCCCCGCCGGAGTCTTCGACGGCGTCGACTACGTGGCCCTCGGCCATCTGCACGGCAGCCAGACCGTCACCCCGCGCGTGCGCTACTCCGGCTCGCCCCTCGCGTACTCCTTCTCCGAGGTCCACCACCGCAAGAGCATGTGGCTGATCGACCTCGGGGCGGACGGCGGGATCGAGGCGGCCGAGCGCGTCGACTGCCCCGTGCCGCGGGCCCTCGCCCGGATCCGGGGACGGCTCGACGACCTGCTGGCCGACCCCGCCCTCGTACGGCACGAGGAGTCCTGGGTCGAGGCGACCCTCACCGACCCGGTGCGGCCCGCCGAGCCCATGGCCCGGCTCACCGAGCGCTTCCCGCACACCCTGCACCTGGTCTTCGAGCCCGAGCGCACCGAGAGCGACCCGCACGCCTCGTACGCCCAGCGGCTGCGCGACCGCAGCGACCAGCAGATCGCGGAGGACTTCGTGGCCCATGTGCGCGGCGGCGCCGGACCCGACGACACCGAACGGACTGTGCTGTACGGCGCGTTCGACGATGTCCGGGTGGACGCGACGGTACGGGAGCGCGAGGTGGGCGCCCGGTGAGACTGCACCGCCTCTCCGTCACCGCCTTCGGACCGTTCGGCGCCACCCAGGAGATCGACTTCGACGCCCTGTCCGCCGCGGGCCTCTTCCTCCTTCACGGGCCCACCGGCGCCGGCAAGACCTCCGTCCTCGACGCCGTCTGCTACGCCCTGTACGGAGCCGTGCCCGGTGCCCGGCAGTCGCCCGGCACCTCGCTCCGCAGCGACCACGCCCCGGCCGGCACATACACCGAGGTGACGCTCGAACTGACCGTGGGGGAGCGGCGCTTGGAGATCACCCGGCGGCCGGCCCAGCCCCGGCCCAAGAAGCGCGGCGGAGGCTTCACCACCGAGAAGGCGCAGAGCTGGCTGCGGGAGTACGACTCCGGTACCGGCGAGTGGGCCGCGCTCAGCCGCTCCCACCAGGAGATCGGCGAGGAGATCACCCAGCTCGTCGGCATGAGCCGGGAGCAGTTCTGCCAGGTCGTGCTCCTGCCGCAGGGCGACTTCGCGCGCTTCCTGCGGGCGGACGCGGAGGCGCGCGGCAAGCTGCTCGGGCGGCTCTTCGACACCCGCCGCTTCGCCGCTGTGGAGGAGCGGCTCGCCGATCTGCGGCGCGCCGCCGAGCAGCAGGTACGGGACGGGGACGAGCGGCTCCTCGCGCTCGCCCATCGGACGGCGCAGGTCACGGGCGGCGCGGTCGTCGAGGAGCGGCCGGGCGAGCCGGGGCTCGCCGAGGCCGTCCTGACGCTGGCGGCCGTGGCCCGCTCCGAGGCGCGCGAGGCCCTGGACATCGCCGGCTCGGCCGTCTCGGCGGCCGAGTCCAGGCAGGCCGCCGCCCGCCGGGCGCTCGACGAGGAACGGGACCTGGCGGCCCGTCAGGCGCGGCACGCGGAGACGGAGCGGCGGCGGGTGGCGCTGGAGGCGAGCAGGCCCGAGCGGGACCGCTGCCAGGCGGTGCTCGACCGGTCCCGCAAGGCCGACCTCGTGGCCCCGGCTCTCGGCATGCGCGCCGACGCGGAGCGCGAGCACGCCACGGCGCACGCGGCCCGGGAGCAGAGCCGGGGCCGACTGCCGGCCGAGCTGGCCGACGCGGGCGCGGAGCAGCTGTCCGCCCTGGAGCGGCGGCTGCGCGAGGAGCTGGGCGGGCTCGAGTCCGCACGGCGTGCGGAGCGGCGCAGCGCGGAGATCGCCCGGGAGCGCGCGGACCTGGAGCGGCAGGCCCGCGCCGACGAGGAGATCCTCCAGGACGCGGCCGGCTGGCTCGCCGGGTGGGAGCCCCGCCGGGCGGACCTGGCGGCCCGTATCGAAGCCTGCCAGGAGGCGGCGGCCCGCGCCGAGCACCTGGCGGGACGCCTGGAACCGGGCCGGCGTCGGCTGTCCGCCGCCCGCCGCCGGGACGCGCTCGCCGAGCAGACGGCCGCCGCCGAGTCCCGGCTGACGGCCGCCCGCGAGCGCCGCAACGAGGCCCACGAGGCCTGGCTCGACGTCAAGGCCCGCCGCCTCCAGGGCATCGCCGCCGAACTGGCCGCGGCCCTCACGCCCGGCGCCCCCTGCCAGGTCTGCGGCTCCGCCGCCCACCCGGCCCCGGCCCGCACGAGCGCCGACCACGTCGACCGCACCACGGAAGACGCCGCCTACGCCGCGTTCACCCGCGCGGAGGAGTCCCGCACAGCAGCGGAACGCGACACGGCGGCCACCGCCGAGGCATGGGCCGCCGCGCGCGCGGAGGTCCTGGCGGGCGCGACGACCGAGGGAGAGACCGCGGCTTCCGCAGGCCAACTGATGGCAGTTGGCGAGCCCACTGTGAGCGAACTCGCCCAAGAAGTCGACGAGTTGGCGCGGCAGCACGCCGAGGCACATGCGCTTGCCGCGCAGACGCACAGCGCGCGCGAGGCGCTTGCTCGGGGTGAGCGGGAGGGCGAGAGCAGGGTCGCGGCGCAGCGGGACGCCGAGCGGCGGGTTGCCGGGCGGAACTCGCAGCGAGAGGCGCTCGACCGGGAGCAGGCCGGGCTCGACGCCGAGGTGGCCCGGGGGCGCGGGGAGTCCGGGAGCGTTGCCGAGCAGGCCTCGCGGCTGGAGCGGAAGATCGCGATCCTGATCGACGCCGCCGAGACCGTACGGACCCTGGAGCTCACCGCCCAGCGCCTCAAGGAAGCCGACGACCGGCTCGCCGACGCCGCCTTCCGCGCCGGGTTCGACACCCCCGCCGAGGCCGCCGCCGCGCTCCTGGACGACGGCGAACACCGCACGCTCCAGCACCGCCTGGACGCCTGGCAGGCGGAGGCCGCCGCCGTCGCCGACCGGCTCGCCGAGCCGGAGACCCGGGCCGCCGCCGAACGGCCCCCCGCCGACCCGGCGAGCTCCGAGGCCGCGTACGCAGCGGCCGAACGGGCCCTGCGGGACGCCACGTCCGCCCTCGCCGCCGTACGGGACCGGTGTGCCGAGCTGGCCCGGCTCTCCCGCCAGGCCGACACCGAGGTCCGCCGCCTGGGACCGCAGCGCGAGGAGTACGACCGGGTCGCCCGGCTCGCCGGACTCACCGCGGGCACCTCGGCCGAGAACGAGCGGAAGATGCGCCTGGAGTCGTACGTCCTCGCCGCCCGGCTCGAACAGGTCGCGGCCGCCGCCACCGCGCGGCTCCAGCGCATGTCCTCCGGCCGCTACACCCTCGTCCACTCCGACGCCCGCTCCGGCGGCAAGCGCGCCGGCCTCGGCCTCCATGTCGTCGACGCCTGGACCGGCAACGAGCGGGACACGGCCACCCTCTCCGGCGGCGAGACCTTCTTCGCCTCCCTGGCCCTCGCGCTCGGCCTCGCCGACGTCGTCACCGACGAGGCCGGCGGCGTCCGGCTCGACACCCTCTTCATCGACGAGGGCTTCGGCAGCCTGGACGACCAGACCCTCGACGAGGTCCTCGACGTCCTCGACTCCCTCCGGGAACGGGACCGCAGCGTCGGCATCGTCAGCCACGTCGCCGACCTGCGCCGTCGTATCCCGGCCCAGCTGGAGGTGGTCAAGGAGCGCCACGGCTCGGCCGTGAAGCTCCGTACGGGAGCGGGGCTCAGCGGCTGACGGCGCGCCGGGGGAGGGGCGAGGAGTAGACGACGCTCGTCGTCACCGAACCCAGCGTGCCGACCTTCCCGGAGATCTCCTCCAGGTGCTTCATGGACCGCGCGGCGACCTTGAGCACGAAGCAGTCGTCGCCGGTCACATGGTGCGCTTCAAGCACCTCGGGGGTGGCCGCGATCAGATCGTGGAACGGCTTGTAGTTGCCGTTCGGGTACCGCAGGCGGACGAAGGCGAGGATCGGCAGCCCGAGTCGCTCCTGGTCGACGACGGCCGTGTAGCCGGTGATCACCCCCGCCTCCTCCAGCCTGCGTACGCGCTCTGTCACGGCGGAGGCCGACATGGACACGGCACGGGCCAGCTCGGTGAAGCTGGCCCGGCCCTGGGCCTGCAGGGCGTCGAGGATGCGCCAGTCGGTGGCGTCCGGGGTGTACCCGCTCATGACGGTCATGACCGAGATGGTGCAGGGGAATCCCCGGGCGATCAAGCGATCCCCAGGGAGATCCCACGGTCCGGAACGCGGAGCGGGCCGGAATCCCGCCGGACGCCGTCATCAGAGGCGGGAGATCTCCTCCACGAGGTCGTCCAGGCCCAGCGGGCCCTGAGACAGCGCCGCCATGTGCCACGCCTTCGCGTCGAACGCGTCGCCGTGTGCCGCCTGCGCGTTGGCGCGCCCGAGCAGCCAGGCCCGCTCGCCCAGCTTGTAGCCGATCGCCTGCCCCGGCATCGAGAGATAGCGGGTCATCTCGCTCTCGACGAAGGCCGCCGGACGGCTGCTGTGCTGCTGGAAGAACTCCTGGGCCAGTTCCGGCGTCCAGCGCTCGCCCGGGTGGAACGGCGAGTCCGCCGGGATCTCGAGCCCCAGGTGCATGCCGATGTCCACGATCACCCGGCACGCCCGCATCATCTGCGCGTCCAGGTAGCCGAGGCGCCGCTCGGCGTCGGGCAGGAAGCCGAGCTCGTCCATCAGCCGCTCCGCGTAGAGCGCCCAGCCCTCCGCGTTGGCGCTGACCCCGCCGATCGTCGCCTGGTAGCGCGACAGCTGGTCCGCGACGTGCACCCACTGGGCGATCTGCAGATGGTGGCCGGGGACGCCCTCGTGGTACCAGGTCGACACCAGGTCGTACACCGGGAACCGGGTCTGGCCGTCGACCGGCAGCCAGGTGCGGCCGGGCCGGGAGAAGTCCTCCGAGGGGCCGGTGTAGTACGGGGCCGCGGCGCCGCCCGGCGGGGCGATGTGCGACTCCACCTTCCGTACGCGCTCGGCGAGTTCGAAGTGGGTGCCGTCCAGCGCCTCGATCGCCTCGTCCATCAGGCTCTGCAGCCAGACCCGGACCTCTTCGACGCCCTCGATGTGGGTGCCGTGCACGTCGAGGTGCGCGAGCGCCTCCCACGGATCGGAGCCGGGCAGGATGCGCTCCGCCTCGGTGCGCATCTCGGCGTGGAGGCGGTGGTACTCGGACCAGCCGTACGCGTAGGCCTGGTCGAGGTCCAGGTCGGTGCCGTTGAAGTAGCGCGACCATCGCTGGTACCGCTCGCGGCCCACCGTGTCGGGCGCACCGGCGACGGCGGGGGTGTACACGTCCCGCATCCAGTCCCGCAGCGCGACGACGGCCTCGGTGGCGCCCCGGGCGGCCGAGGCGAGCTCCGTACGCAGCTCGGCACCGAGGGACTCCGGCCGCGCGGCGGCGAACTCCTCGAACCAGCCCCGGCCTTCGCCGTCCCCGCCCGCCCACTCCGTCAGCTGGCCGACGAATGTCGCGGTCGGCCGGGGTCCGCCCAGGAGCTTGCGCTCCAGACCGAGGGCGAGCGAGGCGCGGTAGCCCTCCAGGGCCGCCGGAACCGCGCGCAGCCGCCGGGCCACGGCCTCCCAGTCCTCCTCGGTCTCGGTCGGCGTCACGGTGAACACCATCCGCACGCTGTGCGCGGGGGACCGCATATTGCTGACCGCACAGAGGCCCTCGTCGGCCTCGTGGACGGCGAGCTCGGCCGTCAGGCGCTCCCGCAGCAGTCGGGCGCAGCGCCGTTCGGCATCCGTGTCCGCGCCCGGCCGCCGCTCGGCCTCGTCGAGCCGTGCGAGGGTGCGGCGGGCGAGATCGGCCACCGCCTCCTGGCCGGCCGGCGAGAAGTCGGGAAGGAGGCCCGCGCTCTCTTTGACTCCCAGGTATGTACCGGTGATCGGGTCGAGTTCGATGAGTGCGTCGACGTAGCTGTCGGCGACCTGGCGGGGCAGCGGGCTGCTGGAAGTCTCTGGCATGGGGCTCATCCTCGTGCCTTCACCGTCCTCGCGTCATCCCCAATCGATCTCACACGGCTGACAAATGAGCGCCCGGAACGTGCCCTCCGTGGGCCTCGCGCGGGACGTCCGGCCGGGCTCTACGCGGGTCACGCGTGCATGCGCTCGACGGACGGGCCGACCAGTTCGCGCCGGTGCGGGCGCACCCGCAGAAGCCGGAGCATTCAAGCCCTGGACGGAGTTTGGCCGGATCCCGTCGGAGGCGGGGCCCGGGCGGGTGGCGGGCGCCACGCCCGCCTCGGCGCCGAGCTCGGGGTGGGCGGCCCGGGTGTCGTTCCGCGGGAGGCGGAGAACGTACGGCCCGGCCCGGTTCGGTACGACGGATCCGGCCATCCGCCTGCGTTGCCTTTCGGGCAGTGCCGTCAGCGTTCGCCCAGCGGCAGACGGCTTCGCTTCGGGGCCGAGGCGAGACGGGCGGTGATGACGAGGGTGCCCTCCTCGATCTGGTAGTCGAGGGGGAGGTTCAGGGCGCGCATCGCGGCCACCATGCCGGTGTTGGACGACTGCGTCACGGCGTAGACGCTCTCGCAGCCGGCCTCGACGGCCATCGCGACCAGCCGGCCGAGGAGTTCGGATCCGATGCCCCGGCGCTGCCAGTCGTCCTCGACCATCAGGGCGACCTCCGTCTCGTCGCCGTCCCAGAGCAGATGGCCGAGGGCGACCAGCCGGCCGGAGGTCGTCTGCACGGCGAGGGTGCGGCCGAAGCGCGGGCTGAGGAGGTGGTCGAGGTAGCGGTCGGCGTCGCCGACCGGGCCGTGGTACCGCAGGTCGAGCGTCCGCGCGGAGCAGCGGTCGTGCATGGCGCGCGCGGCGACGAGGTCGCGCTGGTCGGCGCGGCGGACGGTGATCTCGTTGCCCTCGGGCAGGGTGAGGACGTCCTGGCTGCGCGGGATGCGCGGGCCGAGGCGGGCGTCGAGCTCGACGAGCGCCCGGGCGCGGGCGAACTCGGTCGGGGTGAACGGCAGATAGGGCCGCTCGATGGTGATCACGCCGCCGTTCGGGTCGCGCAGGCGCATCACCGTCTCCTCCAGGACGCCCTCGACGGGGGCGGTCTCGCCGGTGGGACGGCCGCTCAGGGAGACGGCGGGCAGCGAGTGGATGGTGCAGCGGCCGAGGAGCTGGCGCAGGGCGAGCGGGAGTTCGGCCGCGTCCAGCGCGGTCCGGGTGGCGAGTCCGAGCAGCCGGGTGGGGGTGTCCACCAGGTCGTGGGCGTCGGCGCGCTCGATCCAGATGTGGGAGCCGCCGGCCGCGGCGATCTCCCGGGTCAGCTCGCCCGCCTGCAGGGTCGCGGGGGCGCGCAGCAGGAACTCGTCGACGGTGCCCTCGGCGAGCGGGTGGGTCTGCAGCGTCAGAATGTCGACGCCGTGGCGGGCCAGCGCCGTGCACAGCGCGGCGAGACTGCCCGGGGTGTCGCGGACCGTGGTCCGCATCCGCCAGAGGGTCGTCTCGGCGGGCTCGCCGGACGTGTCGCCCTCCGCGCGGGTGTCGGTGGCCGGCGGCAGCGGGGCGGACCCGCCGCCGCCGGGATCACCGGCGGGCGGCGCATGGCTGTGGCGGCGGGCCCACCACGTGTGGAAGGCGGCGGTGGCGATCAGCGCGATCGCGGAGAACACGAGCATGTACGGACCCTCGGCGCCGCGGACGACGGTCTTGGCGATCGTGTCGGCCACCACCACGGCCGTGAAGAGGGCGGCGAGCTCGATGAGGTCCCGCCGCCAGTGGTGGGGACGGCGGGAGCTCTTCGCTGAAGTCACATCGGTCATGACCTCACTGTGACTCAGCGGTGTTGCGTGATCACGAACGCTTTGTGACTGACGGGTTAAGCGGCGATCTGGGAGCTTACTGGCCGATTTCGACCGGTCGTGTCGTGGCCTGACCGGTCCTGTGGAGCGCACTCACGACGCCACCCGGAGTGCCCTCACGACGCGGCCCGGAGCGCTGCCGGAGGTTCCGGCCTGAGCATCGTCTGAGGTGCCGCCCGAAGGGCCTTCCGCAGACGCGCGGCCTGGACGACGAGCTGCGAGGAACCGCTCCGGTCCGCCACCGCGTCGAGGCCCGGTATCTCCCCCGGTATCTCCGCGGGCGTCCCGCACCGCTCCACGCAGTCGGCCGCGACGGCCAGCAGCTCGCCGAGCCCGCGCACCGGCTTCTCCGCCGCGAGCAACGCGGGCAGCAGGGCCGCGAGTACGGCCCAGGTGGTGCCGTACGCGCCCGTGGCCGCGGCCGTACGGGCCGCGTCCGCGAGGCGGTTGGGCTTGACCGTGCCGTCGCCGACCAGACCGGCCAGCGTCTCGCCCAGCCGGCGCGGATCCAGGTCGCCCCGCGCGGCCAGGACGAGCAGCGCGTCCACGGCATCGAGCCGGTCCTCCGCGTGCCGGCAGCCGAGCGCCAACGCCAGGGCGAGATGCGTCGCCGCGCCGACCGGCCCCTCGGACTCGGCCAGGGCCGTCAGACCCCAGGAGACGCCACGCTCGTCCCACTCGACCCCGCCGGCGAGGACGGGTAGCAGCCAGGTCGCCAGAGTCTCCCGGTCGTCCGGAACGACGGCCGGCCAGTTCCGCCGTTCGCCGATCCAGCGATGGCAGCTGTGGCTGGTCTCGGTCTCGGCGCCGCCCAGCCACCGGAACGCGGGCGGGAACTCCTCCCGTATGGTCCGGCGCTCGCGGATCGTGAGGACGATCCGGTCGGCCAGCCACCACACCCCTTCCTTGTGCTCCCGTCCTCGGGTCAGGAACCGCAGTCCCGGGGCGAGGGAAGCGTCCGCCGTGAGCCAGTCCGCGATCCGCTCCCCGGCCCGCGTGCCCAGCTCCGCCGCGGCGGCCGCTGCATCCGGGGCCGACGGGTCGGCCTTACGGACCCGCAGCAGGGCCTGCGCGAGGTCGGCGGGCGTCGGGTGCAGACCCATGTCCCGGTAGGCGCGCAGCCGTTCCACCAGCACGGACGGCTCGATCGCTCCCGTGTGCCAGGTGGGGGCGGCGAGCAGGAGCGGCAGCCGCTCCGTGCCGATGTGGGCCGCCGTCTCCCACAGGCGGGCGTCCACCACCGCGTCCAGGGCCCCGTGCACACAGGCGGACGGGGCCTGACCCCGTACCCGGGCAGCGTGGATACGGGACGGCCTCACGCGGCCCATGAGCGCGGCGAGCACCACGTGCACGCCGTGCGTCCCGTGGACGAAGTGGTCCGGCAGCGGACCTTCCGTGCCCGCCCACCAGGCGTCCCCGAACGCCTCGGACACCGCCGCGACCAGCTCCTCGCGGTTCTGGTGCGCATGGCGGACCAGCCCGTCCAGCACGCGCTCGAACTCCTCGGGCGGCGCCTCCGTACGGCCCTTGGACACGGCCACCAGATCCTCGACCAGCTCCGCGACCGTGGCGGCCGGGGCCGGCACCCGCCTCAGCTCGGGCACGGGAGGCAGCGTCTCCTCGTACGGAAGGCCGTCCGCGAGGTCCGTGGCGCCGAACAGCTCCTCGGCCGCCTGCCGGTGCGCGGGGCTCAACACGGCGGCGGCACCCGCCAGTTCCTCCCGCACCTGCTCGTCCACCTCGGGCAGGTACCGTCCGACGAGCTTCAGCGCCCGCTCCTGGATCCCCGTGTCCGGGTGCCCGAACGCCTCCGCGACCACAGGCAGCAGCTCGACCGCCGTGCCCGGTGCCTTCCGCAACTCCTTCGTCAGAAGCGACAGTTGCGCCCGCACCAGCTTCTTCTCCGTACGGAAGAGGACCTGGCCGGACATCTCCGCCAGCTGCGGCGCCGACAGCTCGCCCCGGGCGGCGAGTCCCGCGAGGACCTCCTGCGCGTACGCAGCGACCGGCGACGGCGCGTCCGCGGCCATACCGATCCAGTCCGCCGTCCGGCCGCTTCGCTCCTCGGGCGTCGGATCGAGGAGCTGGAGCAGAGCGAGCGGGAAGCGCAGATCCCGCGGCCGGCCACCGCGCAGCAGTCGGGCCACACAGCCCTCCACCAGGGACGCGCGGTCGAGCACGCCCTCCGCGGTGAGCGTCGCGAGCGCCGTCGGCCAGTGCGTGGGGGCCTCCGGCCCCAGGGTCCAGATGAGCGGGTCCGGGGTCTCGATCATGTCGAGGATGCGGGGGACCAGAATCGGCGTGTGCGAGTCCGCGCGAAGGTCGTCCACGAGCCTCCGCCCGGCCACTGCGCGCGTCCAGCCGAGGATGTAGCCGTCGGTCGTCGGCACGGCGCAGCCCGAGCGCCCCACCAGCTCGCGCACCAGCCGGTAGTCGCCCTCCGCCACGGCCGGCCGCTCCGCGAGCCGCTGCGCCACATCGCCCAGCCAGGCCGGATCGCGGTCGGCGAGCACGTCCAGGACGAAGAGGCTCGTGCTCCGGCCCCAGTCGGTGAGGTCCCGGCCCCCGATCCAGGCGGCGGCCGCCGCCGCGCCCGTGTGGCACCCCGCCCCGGCGACCCGCAGCGCCTTCTGGATCGGCACCTGCTCGTTCCAGCGCTCCCAGCCCCAGCCGCGGACCTCCGCCCGCAGGGCCTTGAGCTCCTGGAGGGCCGCCTTCCGTTCGCCTGGCCCCATCTCCTTCAGCAGTCCGGGAACGGCGTCGACCCGTCCCTCACGGACCGCGGCCAGCAGGCTCCTCACCATGATCTCCCCGTTCCCGTCGCTCATCGCACACCTCCGACGGCTACGGCCACGGCTACGGCCTCGGCCGACGCGGCGACCGCAGCGCGCCGGGCCATCCGCACCGCGAGCGCGTGCTTGCACGGACCCCGGCGGCCCCGGTAGTCCGCCCACCACTGGCAGGTGCAGCTCAGCGCCCCGCCCGACTCCCGCACCTGGTAGCGCCGTTCGCCCGACACGACCGTCGCGAGCGTCCCGTCGAGGGCGACCGCCCCCTCGGTGACCAGGGCACGGGCCGCCACGAGCCGGGGATTGTGCCGCTCCGCGCGATCCGCGTCGTACGGCAACTCCCGGTGGAAGTAGGCCGCGTCGGCCACGTCGTACCCCACGCGTCCGGCCGTGCCCAGGCGGGTCAGCGCGGCCCGCACCCGGTCCACCGGGAGGCCCGCCTGAGCGCCCAGCTCGGCCGGATCGATCCTCGGCTCCCAGGCAAGGAGAACCGAGATCAGCTCGGCGTCCTGCGCGGCCTCCTCCGTCGCCAGGGCCTCCAGGACCCCGCCCTCGCCGGAGAAACCCCGCGAGGCGTCCGGCGAGAGGGTGAGCGTCAGCCGCATCCCGGGCAGCGTCACCTCCCAGGCGCTCGCCGTGGCGGCCCCGTCCGGCACCGGCCCGTACACCCGCAGCGCCGTCGCGTGGCGCAGCACCCGCTCCAGGGCGACCAGCCGCTCGGGCCCCGGCAGACAGACCGCCCCCGCCACCGGCCGCGTCGTCGGCCGCAGCGTCCTGCCGGCCTGGACCACCCAGAGCGGCCCGCGCCGCCCCGCCCCCTGCGAACGCGGCAGCGAGCGCAGGAAGCGTACGGCCTCCGGGCCCGTCAGCTCCGCCCGCAGATCGAAGCCGGCCGAGGCCACCTGGGCCTCCGCGAAACCGCGCAGCCATCGGTCCGGCAGCGGAACCTTCTTCTCCACGACCGCGCCGTCGAGCGTCGTCACCGCGAGGTCTTCCGGCCCGACCCGCAGATGCAGCGGATCGCTCCCGGTCATGCGCGACAGGGCCTCGCGCAGCGGGTTGTTGACATCGACGTTGGTGGTGCCGTGGCCGGTCGTGGCCCCGTCGAGCCCCTCGCTGAGCACGTCGAGCCGGGCGTACACCCCGCCGCAGCCGGAGAACGACTCGAACCGCAGCCGGTCGCCGTTCCCCGTCACGACCGGGTCCAGCGAACCCGGCCGTATCCGCTGGTAGTAGCGGGCGGCCGCGACGTCCGCCACCGCGAGCAGACCCCGCGCGGCGATCTGCGGGGACGTCAGGAAGCCGCTGAAGAACCGGGGATGCGCCTCGGCCCCGGCGGGCGTGAGGCCCCCGGAGGTCTCCAGGCCGAGGAGCCGTCCGTCCCCGGAGGAGCGCAGGGCGGACGGGCGTGAATAGGCGAGCGCCTGTACGGATCGCGTCATGGGAAAGACGCTAGGACCCACCACTGACAATCGGCTCCGGCCGGCCTCCGGGGGCCGGCACGGCGCCGCTACTGACCGACGCGCCCCGGCTGAAGGACCTTGCTGAACACCTGGACACGCGATTGACAGTCCACATGAGTGACCCCGGCGACGCGTCAACGTCCCGGGGTCCGACACCAGGAGCTGACACTCCCAGTGCGTGTGCAACGTACCTGGCATGACCGGGACTTCACCGTCATCCCCGACGTCCTTGCGCGTAACCGCTCCCTGTGTTCGCCATCGTCCCACTGGGTCGTGAGCGGATCTCGGAGCAGACGGCCTCGAACCAGCCGTGCGGGTCTGTGGCCCGGTCCAGAAGCGGGTTCTGCAGTGTGCCGTCCGGGATGCCCGGCCAGATACGATCAGGCACGAACAGGTCGCGAGGTACTGCCCTGAACGTGGTCAGCCAGTCGGATTCGAGTGCGCCCGCAGCGACGAGCGCGGAGGCGAGCCCCGAGGGACCCACCTCCTCTGTACGCGCGATCACCGGCTACTTCTTCGAGGGGCCGGAGCCGTCGGAGGAGTTGCCCCCCGCTGGTCTCAGTGCCGCCTCCACCGTGCCCGCGCCCGCTACTGCCGTCGTCCTGCCGGCTGCCGCCCTGGCCACTTCCGCTCCCGCCCCCGTGCTTCGCCATACTGTTGACTCCTTGGTAGTCGGGATACCTCGAACCTCCGCAGTGATGCTCGCCTTCAGCGGAAGGCCTAGGTCGTGTCCGTAAAGTCGATCGCTGGTTACTCCGTTCGTGGTGCGTCGACATGAACTGACTGATGAGTCGTGGGCGTTGATCGCCCCGTTGCTGGCGCCGGGCCGGATGGGCAGGCCCGTGCGGGACCGGCGCCAGGTCGTGAACGGGATCTTGTGGAAGCTGTCCACCGGGGCCGCCTGGCGTGACCTGCCCGAACGCTACGGGCCGTGGAAGACGGTCTACGAACGCTTCCGTTACTGGTCCGCCGACGGCACCTGGGACCGTCTTCTGGCTCATGTCCAGCAGCACTCCGACGCCGTCGGAGCCGTCGACTGGACGATCGTGTGCGTCGACTCGACCACGGTCCGCGCGCATCAGCATGCGGCCGGGGCCCGAAAAGGGGGCCCTGGGAAGGCGAGGCCCTCGGACGCTCTCGCGGCGGGCTGACCAGCAAGATCCCCTCGCCTGTGACGGCCAGGGCCGCCCTCTCTCATTCACGATCACGGGCGGGAACGTCAACGACTGCACCCAGTTCGAAGCCGTCATGAACCGTATCCGCGTCACCAGGCCGGGTCCGGGTCCGGGCAGGCCCCGGACCCGGCCCGACCGCGTGGTCGCCGACAAGGGCTACTCGGCCCGGAAAATCCGTGCCTACCTGCGACGACGCGGCATCGCGTCGACGATCCCGGAACGGATCGACCAGATCAACGGACGCATCCGCCGCGGCGAAACCCGCTGCCGCCTCGACAAGGCCGCCTACCGGCGCCGCAACGTGGTGGAACGCTGCTTCAGCCGGCTCAAGCAGAACCGGGCCCTGGCCACCCGCTATGACAAACGCGCCGCCCACTACCAAGCCATGGTCACCCTCGCCTGCCTCAGGCTCTGGCTCCCATGACTTTCCGGACACGGCCTAGGGGCGGCGGGCCAGCAAGTGTGCGTCGAGCAAGCCCCGCTCGGAGGCCGGGTCGTGGAGCAGCCGGGCGAACGTGACGAGCCCGGCCCCGGCCAGCAACTCGGCGAACCGGTCCGCCGGCCAGCTATAGGCGGGCGTCACCTTGTGGTCGAAGCGGACCGGCTCCGGGCCATCAGTTGCGAAGAACGAGGCCAGGAGCAGACCTCCTGGCGCCAGAACACGCACCTGCTCGGCAAGCAGCGCG
Source organism: Streptomyces sp. NPDC029169 (assembly GCF_055563935.1). Classification (NCBI taxonomy): domain Bacteria; kingdom Bacillati; phylum Actinomycetota; class Actinomycetes; order Kitasatosporales; family Streptomycetaceae; genus Streptomyces; species Streptomyces sp. NPDC029169. The sequence goes on along the minus strand of NZ_JBVHXA010000016.1, from coordinate 129,406 downwards.
GGCAATTCCCCAGGCGGGGTATGGATCATCGAATAGTGGGCCAGCACGCCGCCGAGCGCGCCGTCCTCGACCGGCAGGGCCTCCATCCGCGCCTCGTCGAACCGCAGCGCCGGATGGGCCCGCCGGGCATGGTCGACCATGGCCGGGGAGAGGTCGAGCCCGAAGGCGTCCAGCCCCAGGTCGTGCAGCATGGCCGTCAGATGTCCAGGTCCGCACCCGACGTCGGCTGCCCGGGGGTTCCCCGTCCCACGCACCAGCTCGGCGAAGGTACCGATCATGTTTCGCGCGAACGGCTGCGTCTCCAACTGATTGGCGAACATCGACGCATACAGCTCGACGACCCCGTCGTAGGCCGCCCTGGTCTCATCCTGATGCCCGATCACGGGAAGGAAACTAACACCCGCGCCGTTCGCAGCCGTTCTCCGGCCCCGTACCGACCCCCACCTCCAGGAACTGACCTTCCCGTGTCTTGAGCGGTACTGGCGCAGAGCACTTGTTCCGCAGCTGTCGTATTCCTGAGCAAGAAGGTCCATCAGCCCTTCTCCGTGGCCCTGGGCCGTGCGAATTCGCTGGTTGAGACCGGGGCCCATACGGGATGCTGCACGCGTGATTGAGCGAGAAGCCGCAGTTCAGGCTGGTCGAAGAACAGCTGGAGCGTGACTACCAGGAGTGGCGAGCTGCGGGTGTGGACGCGATGGTCATGGCCGCGGCCGCAGTGCCGCGGCGGCCGCTCAGAGGTGGCCGTCCAGGAGCTCCCGTACCTCGGCGATGGTCATAGGCCCCGTGCCGTGCGCCACCACCTCGCCCTCCTTCAGCAGGACGTAGGACGGGGCTCCGGTGATCCCGTATCGCTCGGTTGCGGCCGGACAGCGCGTGATGTCGGTGCGGACGGCCGTCAGGCGGCCCGTGTACTCGTCGGCAATGCCGCCCACGACGAGGTCCATCGCCCGGCAGGGCTCGATTGCCTTGGGCCATGTCCCGATGAAGTATGCGAGGACCGGGACTCCGCTCATCCCGAGGATGAAATCGAACTCCGCGTCCTCACGGGGTTGGTGAACCCGCTTCGCCATGGAAGCTCCCGACCTCGTGTTCCGTCTTTCCATCCCCATCATCCCCCGCGCCGTGCGCCAGGCCGGCCCGGCGGTACCGGCCGCCTCCTCGTCACCTCCCTGGGGTTCCAACGGCACGGGCGTCGCCGGCGCGGCCCGCAGACACGACGCTGGGGCCGTAGTCGTCCTTGTCCACCACGGTGAGAACGTCCTCGGACGCTCCGCCGCCTGACCAGGCGAGTGTGTCGACCGGAAGGGCTCGAGGGGCGAACTCGCCGGCGGGCCGCGTAGTTCCTCGACGACCTCGTCATGCGCAGGCTGTCTCATAGCCCCTGAGACGCAGGTTGCCGCTGTCGCAGTGATCGGCAAGGAACGGCCGAGCCGCGCCGGAGCCCGCCGTCTGCCTACTGAGGAACCGAGTGGACATAGGCGAGGGCCGGGTTCCCGAGAGCTCCGCGCGCGGCCTCACGCAGCTCCTGCTGCTTGGTGACATCGAGTGTTTCGACACTGGCTCAGCTGGAGCCGTCGACGGGGCGTGGCGCAGGCGTGGATGGCACGGGTCGGCCGGTCGGCCTACGGTGTCCCTCCGAGGATGTCGTGCGGGTAGTGGGCGCCCAATCATTAACCGCGACGCTGCCATGGCCAGCGCGCAGGGCCTGCGCGCTCGCTCACCCCGACGAGCTCGGGCGGTCCGCTGACCATCCAGACGTGCCGGGTGCACAGCGGTCGGCTGCTGCTTCGCTTCGAGCGCCTACGGGCCGGCGGCGCCGGCGGCGCCAGCGGCGCTGCGACGGCCAGGCCGTCCCGGGGCACCGTGCCCCCGGTACCGAGGGGCGAAGGCCTGACCGATTCGGCCGAGTTCAGGGAGATTTACTCCTTCCTGTATCGCGGCGAACAAGGCGATACAGGGCCAAAGTGGACTGATTCCCCGTGGCGTAGGCTCCCGAGCTTCGGACGGGTATCGTCTCGGCCGCTCGGTCGGCAGGCTTCGGGCCCGTACCGAAGACGCGCCGCGGAATTCTTCCGCGTTTCCTGTTATCCGGAGGATGCCCTGCGGTCTCCCAGCTGCTGGGCATCGACAACAGGCGGGACAGGCAGAGTGAATCAGGGCATGGGTACACAGCACGGTACGGAGCTGGTGAGGGCGGCACAGAGCGGCGACCTGTGGGCGCAGGACCAGCTCGTCGCCGCCTATCTGCCCCTGGTGTACAACATCGTGGGCCGGGCCATGAACGGCCACCACGATGTCGACGACGTCGTGCAGGAGACGATGCTGCGGGCGCTCGACGGGCTCGGCAGCCTGCGCGCTCCGGACAGTTTTCGGTCCTGGCTCGTGGCCATCGCCATGAACGGGATCCGCAGCCACTGGCACAGGCAGCAGTCCAGCCCCCTCACTGGCGTCCTCGACGACGCCAGTGACCTTGCTCACCCCGGTGCCGATTTCGTGGACCTCGCCGTCGTCAAGCTGCACCTGTCCGGGCAGCGGCGCGAGACCGCCGAGGCGACCCGCTGGATGGAGCCGGACGACAGCGCGCTGCTGTCGCTGTGGTGGCTGGAGTGCGCCGGTGAGCTGACCCGCTACGAGGTGGCGGCCGCCCTTGAGCTGTCCACGCAGCACACCGCGGTCCGGGTGCAGCGGGTGAAGGCGCAGCTCGACACCGCCCGCGTCGTCGTACGGGCCCTGGCGGAGAACCCGCTGTGCCCCACCCTCCGGTCCGAGCTGGGCACGTGGGACGGCCGCCCCTCTGCTCTGTGGCGCAAGCGCATAGCCCGGCACGCCCGAGGCTGCGCGCACTGCGCCTGCCTGTGGAGCAACCTCGTCCCCGCTGAAGGACTGCTGGCCGGACTGCTTCTGGTGCCCCCGTCGGCGCTGCTGCTCACCGCCGTCCGGGAGAGCGCCGGGAACGCTGCGGTCGCCGCGCAGCAGTACGGCTCCGACACCGTCTACGGGGCGTCGGAGCCGTACACGGCGACGGGAACCTACGAGACGGCGGGCACGTACGGGACCCCGGGGCCTTATGAGACGCCGGGTGTGTACGGGACGCACGGAGCGTACGAGACCGCGGGCACGTACGGCATACCTGCGCCGTACGGCATACCGACGCCGGTCCCGTTCGAGGCGACGGCGCCGTACGGCATACCCACGCCGGTCCCGTTCGAGGCGACTGCGCCGTACGGCATACCCACGCCGGCCCCGTATGAGGGCGCGGCATCGTACGGATCGAGCGAGCCCTACGGGGCCGACGCGCCGTACGACCCGTCGGGGCCGTACGGGATGAGCGGGCAGGGCGAGCCGGGCGGGCCGCACGAACCCTTCACGCCGGGCACGTACGAGACCGAGAGCACCGTCATCCCCGTCGCGGCGGGGGCCCGCAGCTCACGGAGTGCACGAAGGCGTCGAGAGCAGGAACGGCGGCGCGGTCGTCGCAGGGCCGTCGTCGCCGCCGGGATGGCGGTCGTGGCGGTCACCGGCGGGGCCTTCTACCTGAGCACCGGACCCAACGGGGACGGGGAGGCGCTGGAGGCGAACCGTGCCGCGGCTCCCGGTCCGGACCTGCCTCTCACGCAGCAGCCGACCACCCTCCTGGAGACGCCGTCGTCCTCGCCCTCGCCCTCGGCGTCGACATCGGCCAGCGCCGGCGCGACTCCTACCGCCCGTCCGAGCCGCACCGCGACGGCGGCGCCGTCGAAGACGGCCACCCCCCGTACCTCGTCGCCCTCGCCCAAGCCGAAGGTCACCGGCAGCTCGGACTCTGGCTCGCAGGGCGGATCCGGCTCGGAGTCCACCGCCGACCAGGTGATCAGGCTGGTCAACGCCGAGCGGGCCAAGGCGGGATGTGGCCCGCTGACGGCGAACTCGCAGCTGACCAGGGCGGCGCAGGGTCACTCCGACGACATGGCCGCGCGGGACTTCTTCGACCACACCAACCCCGACGGCGAGGGCCCGGGCGAGCGCGTCACGGCCACCGGGTACCCCTGGTCGACGTACGGCGAGAACATCGCCATGGGGCAGAGCAGCGCGGAGCAGGTGATGGAGTCCTGGATGAACAGCCCGGGCCACCGCGCGAACATCCTCAACTGCTCCTTCAAGGAGATCGGGATCGGCATCCACGACGAGGGCGGTCCGTACTGGACCCAGGTCTTCGGCGCTCGCTGAGGGCGCGGGCGGTTCTGTGAGGCCGAGCCGCGGGACATCGCCGACTGCGCTGAGGCCCGGCGATCAGTCGGCAATACCTCTGCCGTGGGCAGGAGGTAGTGAGATCCCCGGTCGGCGGCCATCTAGAGGATGGTGATCAGGTCCCGCTCGGCTCCGTTGAGCACGCCCCACTCCGAAGTGCGCAGGGAGTCGGCGGAGGGAGCGGTGAAACTGCATGGGCGCCGGGGTATCCGACCAAGACGAGGCGTCGTGGGTCGTGTTGACGGGCGACCTCTTTCGGCGCCGTCAACCGCGACCGACGGTTGAGACGCCTGCACCCATCTACCCGGTCGGTTGGTCCGCGGGTCAGGCGGTCAGCGCCGCGAGTTCCGCGTTGGCGCGCTCGGTGACCAGGGCGAGGACGCGGCCGGCGGCGGCCAGGTCCTCGGCGGGTATCCCGCCCCGCCCCCGCCGCCGGCCGTGGGCGCCGAGTCGTCACCCCGCCCCGCCGCCCGGCGCGAGCACCCACCCGTACCCCTCAGTCCTGCCGGACCGCCTCCGCCGCCAGGCGTACACCTCGCGCGATCTCGGACGGCGTCAGATGGGCGTAGCCCAAGACCAGCCGTACGGCGCCGTCCGTCGGGCGTGCCGTGCCGAACTCCTCCAGTGGCCGCAGGACCACCCCCGCGGCCGCCGATCGCTCCACGAAGCGCGCGGTCGGGCCGTAACGCGGCTCCACGCGCGCGATGATGTGCAGCCCGGCCGCGATCCCGCTCACCGACGTGCCCGGGAAGCACTCCGTGAGCGCCGCCACCAGGGCGTCCCGCCGCTCCCGGTACGCGCGCTGACACCGGCGCAACTGCCGGTCGTAGGCGCCGCGCGTCACGAACTCGGCCAGCAGCGCCTGGTCCAGGGCCGGGTTCCCGAGGTCCATCGTCCGCTTGCGCTCCACGACCTCCGCCAGCAGCTCACGCGGTACGAGCATCCAGCCGAGCCGCAGCCCCGGGGCCAGCGACTTGCTCACCGACCCGGTGTAGACGACCCGCTCCGGATCGAGGCCCTGAAGGGCACCCACCGGAGCCCGGTCGTAACGGAAGTCCCCGTCGTAGTCGTCCTCCAGGACGTACCCGTCCACCGCCCGCGCCCAGTCGAGAATCGCGGCCCGGCGACGCGCCGAGTACGCGATCCCGGAGGGGAACTGGTGGGAGGGCGTCGTCACCACCGCCCGTACCCCCGACGCGGCGAGCGGACCCGGCAGCAGCCCCTCCTCGTCCACCGGCAGCCACATCGTGTCCATGCCGGTCGAGGCGAACAGCCGCCCGTGCTCCGGGCTGCCCGGGTCCTCGATCCCGACGGCCCGCATTCCCCGCGCCCGCAGCACGAAGCCCAGCAGCGTCGACGCCTGGGCGACCCCCGAACACACCACCAGACGTTCCGGATCGGCCACCGCCCCGCGCCGCCGCGTGAGCATCCCGGCGAGCGCGGTCCGCAGCTCCGGGAGCCCGCGCGGGTCCGGATAACCGAGCGCCCGGTGGGGCAGCGAGGCCAGCACCGTGCGCTGCGCCGAGGCCCAGGCCGCGCGCGGGAAGAGGGCGAGATCGGGCGTCCCGGGGCGGAAGTCCACCCGTACTCCCGGCGTGGGCGGCTCCGGGGCCCGTACGGTCCGGTCCGTGGCGGCCCGCGCCGCCTCCCCGACCCAGGTGCCCGAACCCCGGTCGCTGCGCAGATACCCCTCGGCGGTCAGCTGCTCGTACGCCTCTGTCACCAGGCCGCGCGAGACCCCCATGTCCGCGGCCAGTTCACGGCTCGACGGCAGCCGGGTCCCCGCCGTCAGGCGGCCGGTGCGCACCGCCTCGCGCAGAGCCTCCTGAAGCGCCCGGCCGCGCCGCCGGGCCGGGGCGGCGGCCGCCGGCAGCAGCAGCTCCCAGGCCGGCTGCCCGCCGCCGTGCGACGCGAGCGACGCGTGCGAAGTGGTCCCCGAAGACGTCATGGAAGTGGACCTTAAACCGGGCCGGTGCGCTTCCTAGCGTCGGGACCATGAACGCGAACTCCCTGCGAGGAACGCTCCTCGTGACCGTCGCCTACGCGCTCGTGGGCGCCTCCTTCACCGCCAACAGCCTTCTGGGCGACTATCCGTACGCGGGCGGCCAGGCCCTGCGCTACGGCGCCGCCTGCCTTCTCCTGCTGCCCCTCCTCGGGCCGGGCGGCCTCACCCCGCTACGCGCGCTGGGCGCCCGTGGGTGGACCCGCCTGGCCGTGCTCGCCGCCGTCGGCATGGTCGGCTTCAATCTCGCGGTCCTCGCCGCGGAACGCACCGCCGAACCCGCCGTCCCCGGCGTCCTGGTCGGCTGCGCCCCGGTGGTGGTCGCCGTGATCGTTCCGCTCCTGGAGGGACGCAGGCCCTCCCGGCCCGTGCTGTACGGCGCACTCCTGGTGGCCGCCGGGGCCTTCACCGTCCAGGGGTGGGGCCGTACCGACCTGGCCGGCCTCTCCTACTCCGTAGGAGCACTGGCGGGCGAAGTCGGGTTCACCGTCCTCGCCGTGCCGGTGCTCCGCCCCCTCGGGCCGAAGCTGCTGACGGCCGCCGTCTGCGGGATCGCGGCCGTCGAGTCGGCGCTGATCGGGCTGGTCGTGGACGGCGGTACGTTCCTGCGGACGCCGACGGCCATGGAGACGGGCGCCCTGTTGTGGCAGGCCGTCCTCGCCACGGTCGTCGGGTTCGTGCTCTTCTACATGGGCGTCCAGCGGATCGGCATGGAGCGTGCCACTCTCTTCACCGGCGCGATCCCGGTCGCCGCGGCGTTGACCGCGGCGCTCGTGTCCACCGGCGGCTTCGGCCTCCCGCAGGCCGCCGGCAGCCTCCTGGTCGGCGCCGGAGCGGCCCTCGGGACGGGACTCTTCACGCGCCGTAACCCGTCGACGGCTCCGTCGGCGGCACCGACAGCGGCACCGTCAGCGGCTGCCGTCGAGGATCACCCGCGCGACGAGAGCCGGGTCGTCGCTCATGGGGACGTGCCCGCAGCCGGGCAGCCGTACGAGCCGGGCGCCGGGGACGGTGTGCTTGGCCCGGACGCCCTGACGGCGCAGCAGCAGCCGGTCGCGGGTGCCCCAGGCCACGGTCACCGGCACGGCGGTGATGTCGTCGCCGAACCGCACGGCCCGGCCGGCCTCCAGGGTCTCGCGGAAGCCGGTGGCCTCCCGCAGCGCGAGCGTCTCGGCGACCACCGCGTCGGGTGAACGGCGCCCGGGGCGCGCGTAGATGGTGCTCGTCAGCGCCGTCCGCCCGGCGGCGCTGCGGGACAGCCGCTCGATGAGCGGCACCGGCATCGAAAGCGCCGCCGCCCGCATCGCGCGCAACGTCCAGAAGGCGTAACGCCGTTCGCTCTCCGACCAGAATCCGGCCGGGGAGAGCGCGGTGACCGACCGCACCAGCTTCTCCCGGCCGAGCTCCAGGGCGAGCAGCCCGCCCAGCGAGTTGCCGGCCACATGCGGCCGTTCGATGCCGAGGGCCGCACAGAAGGCGCCCAGCACCGGAACGACCGTCGAGACGGCGTAGGCGCAGCCGTCCGGCAGCGCGGGGGAGGCGCCGAAGCCCGGCAGGTCGACCGCGACGACGTCGCGTTCGGTGGCGAGGATGTCCAGCACCGGCTCCCAGGCCTGCCAGTGGTGACCGATGCCGTGCAGCAGCAGGAGCGGCTCGCCCGCGCCCCTGCGTTCGTACGTCACGGAGACCGTGCGCGGACCCTCGGGGGTCTCGATCGGGTACGAGATCTGTGCGGACATACGGCTGCTCCTTGACGTAGACACCCTGTCAGCAAGGATTACCGGTCAGTAGGTACGAGTTCAAGAGTCCGGACGGAACTGGACAGAGACCAACTCGTCGGCTGGGATGGGGGAGTGGCGACCGACACTCTGACCGATGTCTTCCAGGAGCACCGGCCGATGCTCATCGGCGTGGCCTACCGCATGCTCGGCCGCGTCGCCGACGCCGAGGACGTGGTCCAGGAGGCATGGCTGCGCTGGTCCTCCGCGGACCGGGACGACGTCCGCGAGCCGCGGGCCTATCTCGTACGGATCACGACTCGGCTTGCGCTCGACCGGCTCCGCCAGGTCCAGTCGCGCCGGGAGACCTACGTCGGGCCGTGGCTCCCCGAACCCGTCGTCACCGACTTCGGGCCGTCCGTCCCCGACACGGTCGAGCGCGCGATGCTCGCCGACTCCGTCTCGCTCGCCGTCCTCGTCGTCCTCGAGTCCCTCTCGCCCCTGGAACGCGCGGTGTTCGTGCTCCGCGAGGCGTTCGGCTTCCCTTTCGGGGAGATCGCCACCGCGCTCGACCGCTCCGAGGCCGCCGTCCGTCAGCTGGCCGGCCGTGCCCGCCGCCATGTCGACGAGGGCAGGCCCCGCTACGACGTCGACCCGGCCGAACGCCGAGACCTCACCGAGCGCTTCCTCGCGGCGGCGGCCGGGGGCGACCTGGCGGGACTGCTTGCGCTGCTCGCGCCGGACGTACGGCTCGTCGGCGACAGCGGCGGCAAGTCGAAGGCGCCGCTGCGGGTCATCGACAGCGCGGACAAGGTGGGCCGCTTCCTCCTCGCCGTCGCCCAGGGCGGCGAGGCGGCCTTCGAGTTCCGCTTCACGGAGGTCAACGGCGGCCCCGGGCTGCTCGTCCTGGCCGACGGGGAGCCGGACTCGGTCTTCCAGATCGAGGTGCGCGACGGACGCATCCAGTGCGTGTACATCGTGCGCAACCCCGACAAGCTCCACGCGGTCGCCGCCGTCGCGCTCTGAGCAGCCCGAAGCGCCCGCCTCCGCCCCGCCTCGCCCGCCTCGCCCCGCCTCCGCCCGGAGGCGGGGCACTTTGCTGCGCAGGGCACACAACGGTGCGAACGTCCTGTGAACGATCTACGCCAGAGGCCCGCAAACGGGGGCACCCGGGTCAGGATTGGTCTTGACCAAGGGGGTGCGCCGCCTTATGGTCGCAGAGATAGTGCAGGAACCTTTAATAAACAAGGGCGCGGAAAACCGCCGCGGGACACGGCGAATTGCGGAGGATCAGGGTGGGGACCACGCAGCTGGAATCGGCGCCGGAGCCGAAGTACTGGCATCTCAAGACCGTGATCGGCGAGGCGCTCGACTCCGACTTCGCGGTCGGCGAGATCCTGCCCAACGAGCGCGAACTGGCCGCGCGCTTCGGCGTCGCCCGGGCCACGCTCCGCCAGGCCCTTGAGCAGCTCGAGCTGGAGGGCCGCCTGCAGCGCCGCCGTGGCGTCGGTACGACCGTCGCCCCGCCGCGCGTGGGCGTCGACGTCTCCACGACCCAGCATGTCTGGCCCGGCGTCTCCGAGGAGACCTGGCAGTCCGTGGACTCCGCCCGCGACACGGCGCCCGCCGCCGTCGCGCGCCTCCTCGACCTCGCCCCCGGCGAGCAGGTGCACATCGTGCGCCGGCTGCGCGTCACGCAGGGCCAGCCGGTCGCGGCCGAGCTCCTGTACGTGCCGTCCGGCTCGGTCCCCGAGCTGACCGCGATCGACACCCCGACCGGCCCCGCCCGCGCCCGCGGCGTCCTGCGCGAGCTCCAGCGCCTCGCCCTGGACGGCCAGGACCGCGCCGTCGAGCTCGGCTCGGCCCGCGCGGACGACGCCAAGGAACTGGACCGCCTCCCGGGCGCCCCTGTCCTCGTCGTCACGACCCGCTACCTCTCCGAGGGCCGCACGGCCGCGGTCTCCGTCGCCACGTACCGCGCCGACACCTGCCGCCTGACCTTCGGCGACTCGGGCGACCTGGTGATGGCGTCCTGACGGACACACCGCCGACCCGACTGTGGCCGCAGCGGGGGGGGGGGGGGGGGGGGGGGGGGGGAGGGGAGGGGGGAGGGGGGGGGGGGGGGGGGGGGGGGGGGGCGGGGGGGGGAGGGGGGGGGGGGGGGGGGGGAGGGGGGGGGGGGGGGGGGGAGGGAGAAGTGGTG
>NZ_JBVHXA010000016.1:66854-119247 GCF_055563935.1 Streptomyces sp. NPDC029169 | reverse complement strand
CTCCCCCCCCCACCCCCCCCCCCCCTCCCCCCCCCCCCCCCCCCCTCCCCCCCCCCCCCCCCCCCCCCCCCCCCCCCCCCCCCCCCCCCCCCCCCCCGCCGCCGTCCGGGCCACCGGACGCCCAGACCCCGCGGCGCCTCAGCCGCCGCGCGAGGGCTGCCAGGCCCCGCAGCGCCGCCGCCCGCCGCGAGAGGGCGCCGGGCGCGTTCGACCAGGCATGGCACGCTCTCGGCGGCCGGCACCGAGTAGTCCGGACGCCGATGTGCGCCGCCCGGCTCGCGGCCCGAACCGACTAGTCCGGTTGCCGATGCGCCAGCCGGAGTCCGGTCCGTACGGGCACGTCGACGTGCGCCGGCCGGGTTTCCACCGGCACCGAGCTGTCCGGGCACCGGCCGAGGGTCGGGCACGCCGACGTACGCCGACCAGTCCCGACCAGTCCCGGCCGGTCCGGGCGGTCCGGGCGCGCCGACGTGCGCCGACCAGTCCCGGCCGGTCCGGCCGGTCCGGGCACGCCGACGTACGCCGACCAGTCCCGGCCGCTCCGGGCCGTCCGGGCGTGCCGACGTGCGCCGCCCGGCTCGCGGCCTGCACCGGGCCGTCAGGGTGCCTAGGTACGCCGACCATGTCCCGGCCGGGACACGCCCGCCCCGCGCAGCGCCCCCTCAGCGACGCCCCGTCGCCGTGCCCTCCACTGCGAAGAGCTGCTCCTCGACGTGGTCCAGGGCCAGTCGGAGCGCGCCCGTGGCCACTGCCGCCTCGCCCAGCATCGACAGGGCCACGCGTGGGGGGCGGAGGCAGAAGCGGGCCAGTTCGTCGCGGAGGGGCTGGAGGACGCCGTCCAGGCCCGCCGCCCAGCCGCCGATCACGACCAGTTCCGGGTCGAGCGCGAGGACCAGCGCCGCCACGTCGTGGACCAGGCGCTGGGTGAAGCGCTCCACCGCCGCCTCCGCACGGGCGTCGCCCCCGCGGGCCAGGGCGAAGACCTCGGCCACCGCCTGCTCGTCCAGCGGATGGAGCGGCTCGTCCGTGGTCGAGAGCAGGTGCTCGGGGGTGACCCCGCGGCCAAGCAGGTGCAGCGCGCCGATCTCGCCCGCCGCCCCGCCGTACCCGCGGTGCAGGCGACCGCCGATCAGGGAGCCCGCGCCAGGGCTCAGCCCGGCCAGGACGAAGACGATGTCGTCGGAGTCGGTCGCCGCGCCCTTCCAGTGCTCCGCGACCGCCGCCGCGTTCGCGTCGTTCTCCACAAGGACCGGGCACTTGAACGACCGTCGCAGCCGCTCCCCGAGCGCCAGGCCGGTCCACCCGGGCAGCGCCGTGCCGAGCCGCACCGTGCCGTCCGCCTCGACGATCCCGGGCGTGCCGACGCCGACCGCCCGCAGATTCGACCGCGCGACCCCGGCCCTGCGCAGCACGTCCGCGACGACCGCGCGGACCCGCTCCAGGCGCTCGTCCGCCGGAGCCGTCTCCGAGACCTCACGGGACCCCGCGCCGATGATCCGGCCGTCCAGGCCCGAGAGCAGCGCGGCGACCCGGTGCGGGCCGATCTCGATGCCCAGCAGATGCCCGGCCTCCGCCCGGAAGCGGAACCTCCGGGCCGGCCGGCCCTGCCGCCTCGCCTCGCCCTCCTCGGGCGCCGCCTCGACGACGAGACCTCCGACGATGAGCCCTTCGACGACGCCCTCGACGGTCGGCCGGGACAGGCCCGTGATCCGCGTCAGGTCCGTGAGCGTGAGCGCGTCGGCGCCCCGCAGTGCATGGAGTACCACCGCGGAATTGATCCGCCGCAGCAGCGACGGATCTCCGCCGGTCAGCCGCCCCACCGTGTGTCCCTCCAGCCGGTACGCATGTGTGGCGGATCGTACTCGCTGGTCGGGGGCGCGGCGAAGGCCGACCACCGCTCCGTACGGATCAGCCCGGCGACACGAAGCCGGACTCGTACGCGGCGATCACCGCCTGGGTGCGGTCGCGGGCCCCCAACTTCCCCAGCACCGCGCTGACATGGGACTTGACGGTCTCCGTGCCGACGACGAGCTTGGCGGCGATCTCCGCGTTGGACAGCCCACGGGCCATCAGCCGGAGCACCGCCTCCTCCCGCTCGGTCAGCGCGGCCCGCTCCAGGGCCGCGCGTGCCTTGTTGCTGCCGTACTCGGCGGCCAGCGAACGGACCGCGGCGGGGAACAGCAGCGACTCGCCCTCGGCGATCAGCCGCACCGCGTGGACGATCTCGGCCGGCCGGGCGCGCTTCAGCAGGAACCCGTCGGCGCCCGCGCGCAGCGCCTCGTACACGTACTCGTCGTTCTCGAAGGTCGTCACCACGAGGATCTTCGGCGGATCCGCCACCGTGCGCAGCACGACGCGGCTCGCCTCGATGCCGTCCATCAAGGGCATCCGCACGTCCATGGCGACCACATCGGGCCGCAGCCGCCGCACGAGCGGCACCACCGAGGCGCCGTCGGAGGCCTCGCCCACCACCTCGATATCGGGCTGTGCCTCAAGAACGGCGCGCAGGCCGGCGCGGACGAGAGGCTCGTCGTCGACCAGGAGAACAGTTACCGGCATCGGATCAGCGTATGCCGTCCAGCGGCAGGCTCGCGTGGACCAGCCATTGACCGTCGTACGGACCGGTCTTGGCCTTCCCGCCGAGGAGCGCGGCGCGCTCCCGGATCCCCCGCAGGCCACTGCCACTGCCCGGAGCACCGGTCGCTTCGCTCAGCGCATTGGCCACCTCCAGCTCCAGCCAGCCGTCCGCGACGGCCATCCGCACCCGGACCGGGACGGGGCCGGAATGACGCAGCACGTTGGTGAGCGACTCCTGGACGATGCGGTAGCTCTCACGTGACACCGGCCCCGGAACGGTCGGCAGCGGCCCGGACACCTCGACGTCGACCTGCGCTCCCGAGGCACGGGCCGAATCGAACAGACGGTCCACCTCCGCGAGCGTCGGCCGCCCGCCGACCGGAGTCCGCTGCTCCCGCAGGACACGGAGCACCCGCTCCAGGTCCTCCAGCGCCTCCCGCCCGGTCTCCTCGATCGCGGCCAGCGCCCGGTCCGTGAACTCCGGGTCCTTCGCCGCCCGCGCGGCCCCCGCCTGGACGACGGCCACCGTCAGGGCGTGCCCGATGGAGTCGTGCAGCTCGCGCGCGATCCGATTGCGCTCCAGGAGCTGCTCGGTACGCTCCTCCAGGGCCTCCAGCCGCTCCTTGGCGGACGGCCCGAGCAGCCGGCGGGCGATCACCGTGACCAGGTTCCCAAGCCCGACGACGCCGGCGAGCATGACCACGAGTGGCAGCGGCGCGAGCAGCGCGAACCACCCATGGGGCTCCACTCCGTTCATGACGGGGTTGTCCGTCACCCGCCCGCCCGCCGCCACGAGGACCAGGTCGTAGCTGAGCAGCGGGAGCCAGACGCTCACGACCAACGTGACCGCGGACAGCACCAGCCGGGCCTCCAGCCAGAGCACGGTCCGCCATCGGTCTCCCCACGTCGCGGAGCGTGCGGCGGCGAACGACGCCTGGGCCTCCTCCCGTTCGGCGAGGGGCAGCAGCAGCATCTGGGCCTGCACGCCCTCCCCGAGGCGCATCGCCGGGATCAGCCCGACCGGCAGGAGCAGCAGCATCGGTACGTACGGCATCTCCATGTCGATGAAGAGCCACACGGCGATCAGCGCGACAGGGATGCACAGATGGAGCCAGCGGGTGTACGTGACCGAGCGGGTGAGCGGTCGGAGAAGGTGGAGCATGCCGCCCATCGTCCCAGGCGGCCGGGGGCCGGCGGCTCCCCCGCACGGGGGAGACGATCTCCACGGGCGGGGGAGGACCGGCACCCGGCGCTCGGGCCACTGTGGAGCCATGACCAGCATCGACGTCCACGAGCTCACCAAGGAGTACGGCCGCAGGCGGGCCGTCGACCATCTCACCTTCAGCGTGCGGCCCGGCCGCGTCACCGGCTTCCTCGGCCCCAACGGCGCCGGCAAGTCCACCACCATGCGCCTCGTCCTCGGCCTGGACCGGCCGACCTCCGGCACCGCGACCGTCGGCGGCCGGCGCTACGCGGAGTTCGACGCGCCGCTGCGCCGGGTCGGCGCCCTGCTCGACGCTCAGGCCGCACACGGCGGCCGAACGGCCCGCGGCCATCTGCGACTTCTCGCCGTGAGCAACAGCATCCCGGCACGACGCGTGGACGAGGTCCTCGACGAAGCGGGCATCGCGAGCGTCGCGGACCGGCGGATCAAGACCTTCTCCCTCGGGATGCGACAGCGCCTCGGCATCGCCGCCGCCCTGCTGGGCGACCCGGAGGTGCTGATGCTGGACGAGCCGTCCAACGGCCTGGACCCGGAGGGCATCATCTGGATCCGGGAGCTGATGCGCCGCCTCGCACAGCAGGGCAGGACCGTCCTCGTCTCCAGCCACCTGATGAACGAGACCGCCTCCTTCGCCGATCACCTGGTGGTCCTCGGCCGGGGCCGTCTGCTCGCCGACACACCGATGCGGGACTTCATCGACTCACGTATCCGGCCGAAGGTGCGGCTGCGGACCACGGAGGGAAGCCGGCTGCGCGCCGCGCTGCTCGGCAAGGGCTTCGACCCTGTCCAGGCGGAGGACGGGCGTTGGACCGTCGAGGGCGCGCGCGTGACGGACATCGGACCCATCGCCGCACACGAGGGCATTCCGCTCCTCGAACTCGCCGACGAGGAAGCCACGCTGGAGCAGGCCTACCTCGACCTGACCACCGAGGCGACGCAGTTCACTTCCGGTCGCACCACCGTCCCCCAGGAGGCCTGAGCCATGTCGTTCCCCGCCGTTCTCCACTCCGAGTGGATCAAGGTCCGCTCGCTGCGCTCGCTCAGCGGTGCTCTCCTCGCGGTGTTCGTCGCGACGGCCGGTTTCTCCCTCCTCGTCACGGGGACGCTCGGCCGGCCCGAGCCCGGCAGCACCGACTTCGACCCGGTGCTCCTCTCGTACTACGGACTCAACTTCGGCCAGCTCGCGGCCACCACGTTCGGGGCCATGGCGATGGCCGGTGAGTACAAGAACAAGGGAATCCGGGTCTCGTTGGCCGCCGTGCCGCACCGCGGACGCTTCTACGCCGCCAAACTCGCCGCGATCGGCGGGCTGACGCTCGCGGTCGGCCTGGTCACGAGCATGATCTGCTTCTTCGCCGGACAGGCGCTCATGGACGAGGGCTTCGGCATCGGCATCACCGACCCCGGAGCGGCGCGCGCGGTGATCGGCTGCGCCCTCTACCTCGCGCTCGCCTCGGTCCTGGCGGCCGGGCTCTCGGCGGTGCTGCGCAGCGTCACAGGAGCGATGAGCCTGCTCGTACCGCTCTTTCTGATGCTGCCCTTCGTCATCGGCGACGTGTCCCAGGGGGGAGGCCTCGCCGACTTTCTCCCCGACCGGGCAGGACAGCAGATCCTGCTCCAGAACCCCTCCGGCACGCTGGGGCCTTGGAGCGGCATGGCCGTTCTGGTCGCCTGGGCCGCCCTCGCCGCCGGCGCGGGGTGGGTCTCCCTCCGTCGCCGCGACGCCTGACGGACCGCCAACTGTCAGAGGTGGCAGCTTTACTGGACGCATGAGCCTGGCACAGCATCTCGGCACCATCGACCGGCTGCGCGCCCGCCCTTTCCCTGCCACGTCCGAGAGGACCGAGGGAGGACACAGCGGCCCGGGCTACCACGTGGCGGAGTTAAGCAGAAGCGAGGAGTTCTGGGACGACGGCGGATCGCGGCGGGAGGAGGTCGCGGCGCAGTGGGAGGCCGAGCGGGACGCGCTGGCCCTGCTTCTCAGCGAGCGATGGGGGGACGCACAGACCTTCGCCCTCGGCTCGTTGCTCATCCGGGGGCAGGGGGGCGAGCGGATACCGGACCCGTGGGGCCTGCTCTGCGCTTCCGTCCCGGACGTCGACCTCTGGCGCGCGGACGGCCGGTGGATCGCCGTCGGTGTCTCGCAGTGGGACGAGGAGCTCGCCTTCGAGCTCCTCGCCTGCGTCACCGTGGTGGATCCGCCGTGATCCCCGGCCGACGGTCGGGCACCCCCGCCGCCTCGCGCAGCCGCGCGAACTCCTCGGCCATCGCCCCCACCGTCCAGTGCGCGTTCAGCCCGCTCGGATTGGGCAGCGCCCAGATCCGCGTCTCCCCGATCGTCCGCTCCTGCTCCCCGACGACCGCGCGCTTCTGCCCGAACGCCGTCCGGTACGCCGTGATGCCGACCACCGCCAGCCAACGCGGACGCAGCCGCTCCACCCGCTCCGTCAGCAGCCGGCCGCCCTCCCGGAACTCCTCGTCGCTCAGCTCGTCGGCCCGCGCCGTCGCCCGCGCCACCACGTTCGTGATGCCGAGACCGTACGAGAGCAACTCCTCCTGCTCCGCGGGCCTCAGCAGCCGCGGGGTGAAGCCGGAGAGTTCGAGCACCGGCCAGAACCGGTTGCCCGGGCGGGCGAAGTGGTGGCCTGTCGCCGCCGACATCAGACCCGGGTTGATCCCGCAGAAGAGGACCGAAAGGCCGCCCGCCACCACGTCGGGGACGACGCGGTCGCGGGCGGCCTGAAGCTCCTGCGGAGTGAACCGGGTCAGAGGATCGACCCGGGGGTGTACGCGGCGGCCTCGGGGTGCTGCTTGACGATCTCCTCGATACGGGAGACCACGGCGGCGACCTGGTCGGCGGCGGCGCCGGTGAACGACAGTTTGTCCGCCATCAGCGCGTCGAGCTGCGCGCGGTCCAGCGGGATCCGCTCGTCGGCGGCCAGCTTGTCGAGCAGCTCGTTGCGCTCGGCGCCCTGCTCGCGCATGGCGAGGGCCGAGGCGACGGCGTTCTCCTTGATGGCCTCGTGGGCGAGCTCGCGGCCGACACCGGCGCGGACGGCGCCCATCAGGACCTTCGTGGTGGCCAGGAACGGCAGGTACCGGTCCAGCTCGCGGGCGACGACGGCGGGGAACGCGCCGAACTCGTCGAGCACGGTCAGGAAGGTCTCCAGGAGGCCGTCCAGGGCGAAGAACGCGTCCGGCAGCGCGACCCGGCGAACCACCGAGCACGACACGTCGCCCTCGTTCCACTGGTCGCCCGCCAGCTCGCCGGTCATCGACGCGTAGCCGCGCAGGATGACCATGAGGCCGTTGACGCGCTCGCAGGAGCGGGTGTTCATCTTGTGCGGCATCGCGGACGAGCCGACCTGGCCGGGCTTGAAGCCCTCGGTGACCAGCTCGTGGCCGGCCATCAGCCGGATGGTCTTGGCGACCGAGGACGGCGCGGCGGCCAGCTGGACGAGCGCGGTGACCACGTCGTAGTCGAGCGAGCGCGGGTAGACCTGGCCGACCGAGGTGAAGGCGTGCGCGAAGCCGAGGTGACCGGCGATCCGGTTCTCCAGCTCGGCCAGCTTCCCGGCGTCGCCGCCGAGCAGGTCGAGCATGTCCTGGGCGGTGCCGACCGGGCCCTTGATGCCGCGCAGCGGGTAGCGGGCGAGGAGCTCCTCCAGGCGGCCGTAGGCGACGAGCAGTTCGTCGGCGGCCGTGGCGAAACGCTTGCCGAGGGTGGTGGCCTGGGCGGCGACGTTGTGGGAGCGGCCGGCCACGACGAGCTCGGCGTACTCGCCGGACAGCTTGCCGAGCCGGGCGAGGACAGCGACCGTACGGTCGCGCATCAGCTCCAGGGAGAGGCGGATCTGGAGCTGCTCGACGTTCTCGGTGAGGTCGCGCGAGGTCATGCCCTTGTGGACGTGCTCGTGACCGGCGAGGGCGTTGAACTCCTCGATCCGGGCCTTCACATCGTGCCGGGTGACCTTCTCGCGCTCGGCGATGGAGCCGAGGTCGACCTGGTCGAGCACGCGCTCGTAGTCGGCGAGGGCGGCGTCCGGAACCTCGATCCCGAGGTCCTTCTGGGCACGCAGCACGGCGAGCCACAGCCGGCGCTCCAGCTTCACCTTCTGCTCGGGGGACCAGAGGACGGCGAGCTCCGCGGAGGCGTAGCGGCCGGCCAGGACGTTGGGGATACGGGGCTTCGCAGTCACAGCAGTCACGTGACCGGATTCTACTGGCGATTTCTGCAGGCCAGCGCCACGGCCCGGTTCGTCTCTTGCTACGAGACGCCCGTCACCCCGGGGCCCGGCGGCTCGTACGGGAGCAGGTCGGGGCGCTTCGCAGGCCGCCCGTCGCCCGAGGAGCGGCCGGTCAGGCGCCGTCCTATCCACGGGCCGAGGTGCTCCCTGGCGAACCGCGCGTCCCCGATCCGGCGGGTCACCCAGGTCGGGGGCGCCGTCGGCGGCAGCGGTGTCCGCCAGTCGTCCTCCGGGGCCAGGCCCAGGGTCTGCCACACGGCCTCGGCCACCCGCCGGTGCCCCTCGTCGGTCAGATGGAGCCGGTCGACGTCCCACAGGCGCGGGTCGCCGAGCGCGGGCGCGCCGTACAGGTCGACCACCAGGGCGCCATGACGCGCGGCGAGCTCGTCGACGTACCCGAAGAGCTCCTCCATGCGCGGCCGGAAACGCTCCATGACCGGCCCGTTGCGGCCCGGGCTGCGCATCAGGACCAGCCGCCCGCAGGAGGGCGCCAGCTTCTCGACGGCCTCGGTGAGCAGGCCCCGTACCCGGCCCATGTCGACCTTCGGCCGCAGGGTGTCGTTCAGGCCACCGACCAGGGTCACCACGTCCGCCTTCATGGCGGCGGCCCGGTCCACCTGCTCCTCGACGATCTGGCCGATGAGCTTCCCGCGCACCGCGAGGTTCGCGTACCGGAAGTCGGGCGTACGGGCGGCCAGCCGGGCCGCGAGGAGGTCGGCCCATCCCCGGTACGTCCCGTCGGGCAGCCGGTCCGACATGCCCTCGGTGAAGCTGTCGCCGACGGCGACGAGGCTGGTGTAGGCGGCATTCATCTCCATGGCGGGAGCGATCATACCGTGCGGTATGCGCGCGCTCCGCGGGAGCCCGGGAGGGGACACCCGTGACACGACGGGGCCCCGCGGCGCTCTCCGCACCCCGGGGCCCCGGTACCCGCCGCGCTAGGCCGCCGGCCGTCCGACCAGTTCGCGGAGCACGTCCTCCATCGTGACCAGGCCGGCCAGCTTGCCGTCCTCGTCCAGGACCGCCGCCAGGTGCGTACGGCTGCGGCGCATCGCCGTCAGGACGTCGTCCATCGGCGTGGCCGCCCGGACGCGGGCGATCGGACGCATCGCCGAGACCGGGAAGGGCAGGTCCCTCGGTGTCACGTCCAGGGCGTCCTTCACATGCAGATAGCCCAGGATCCGGCGGCCCGCGTCGACCACCGGGAAGCGCGAGAAGCCCGATTCGGCGGAGAGCGCCTCCAACTCCTCGGGCGTCGTGTCGACCGCCGCGTACACGACCTTCTCCACCGGCATGACGACGTCCCGCACCGGTCGGCGCCCCAGCTCCAGGGCGTCGTGCAGCCGCTCCGCCGCGCGGTCGTCGAGCAGACCGGCCATGCCCGCGTCGGTCACCATCCGGGCCAGTTCGTCGTCCGAGAACGTCGCCGAGACCTCGTCCTTCACCTGAACCCGCAACAGCTTCAGAAGGCCGTTGGCGAAGGCGTTGATCGTGAAGATCACCGGGCGCAGCGCCCGGGTGAGCGCCACCAGCGGCGGGCCGAGGAGCAGCGCGGACCGCGTCGGCTCCGCCAGTGCGATGTTCTTCGGGACCATCTCGCCGAGCAGCATGTGCAGATAGGTCGCGAGCGACAGCGCGATCACGAACGAGATCGGGTGCACCAGGCCGTGCGGCACGCCGACCGCGTCGAAGACCGGTTCGAGCAGATGCGCGATCGCGGGCTCGGCGACGATGCCGAGCACCAGGGTGGACAGCGTGATGCCGAGCTGCGCCGCGGCGAGCAGCGCCGAGACGTGCTCGAGACCCCAGATGACGCTGCGCGCCCGCCGGTCCCCGGATTCGGCCGCGGGCTCGATCTGACTGCGGCGTACGGAGATCATGGCGAACTCCGCGCCGACGAAGAAGGCGTTCACGACCAGGGTCAGAAAGCCGATCAGCAGCTGGATCGCGGTCATCGGCCCGCCTCCCGGGTCTTGTCGGACGCATCCGCGGGCGGCGCGTGCATCAGCACCCGCGCGGCCCGGCGGCCGGAGGCGTCGACCACGTCGAGCTGCCAGCCGGCCAGGTCCACCCGGTCGCCGACCGACGGGATCCGGCCCAGTTCGTGGGCGATGACACCGGCCAGCGTCTCGTACGGACCGTCCGGCACCCGCAGGCCGATGGCCTCCAGCTGGTCGGTGCGGGCCGCGCCGTCGGCGGACCAGAGCTCGCGCCCGTCCGCGTCCGCGCCCGCCCGCGCAAGGTCGGGCGTCTCGTGGGGATCGTGCTCGTCACGCACCTCGCCGACGACCTCCTCGACGATGTCCTCCAGGGTCGCGACGCCGGCCGTGCCGCCGTACTCGTCGATGACGACGGCCATGGTCTGCTTGCCGGACAGCCGGTCCAGGAGCCGGTCCACGGTCAGCGTCTCCGGGACGAGCAGCGGCTCGCGCAGCATGTCCCCGATGCGCCGGCGGCGCCGCTCGTCGGCCGGTATCGCCAGGACGTCCTTGATGTGGGCGATGCCGACGACGGAGTCGAGGCTGCCGCGGTAGACGGGGAAGCGGGACAGACCGGTCGC
Organism: Streptomyces sp. NPDC029169; assembly: GCF_055563935.1. NCBI lineage: Bacteria > Bacillati > Actinomycetota > Actinomycetes > Kitasatosporales > Streptomycetaceae > Streptomyces > Streptomyces sp. NPDC029169. The sequence continues at coordinate 108,638 of NZ_JBVHXA010000016.1, read as the reverse complement.
GCGGGTCGCGTTGGCGACGTCCTCCGCCGTGGCCTGCACCTCGAGGGCGGTGACCTGGACCCGCGGGGTCATCACGTTCTCCGCGGTCAGCTCGGCCAGGTTGAGGGTCCGTACGAACAGCTCGGCGGTGTCCGCCTCCAGGGCGCCCTCCTTGGCGGAGTGGCGGGCCAGCGCCACCAGCTCCTTCGGGGAGCGGGCCGAGGCCAGCTCCTCGGTCGGCTCCATGCCGAGCCGGCGCAGGATCCGGTTGGCGGTGTTGTTGAGATGGCTGATGAACGGCTTGAACGCGGCGGTGAAGACCCGCATGGGGGTCGCAAGCCGCTTGGCGATGGCCAGCGGCGAGGAGATGGCCCAGTTCTTGGGGACCAGCTCGCCGACGACCATCAGGACGACGGTCGACAGCGCCGTACCGATGGCCAGGGCCACCGAGGAGGCGACCGAGGCGGAGAGACCGAGGGCCTCCATCGGGCCGCTGATCAGCTTGGCGATCGAGGGTTCGGCGAGCATGCCGACGATCAGGTTGGTGACCGTGATGCCGAGCTGCGCGCCGGAGAGCTGGAAGGTGAGCGACTTGACGGCCTTCAGGGCGCTCGCCGCGCCCCGCTCGCCCCGCTCCACGGCCCGTTCGAGCTCGGACCGCTCGACGGTCGTGAGCGAGAACTCGGCCGCGACGAAGGCACCGCACGCGAGCGCGAGCAGCAGCGCCACCACGAGCAGAAGCACTTCGATCATCGGTTCACCTCCGTTCCATGATCAGTCACGGACAGAGGGATCGCTCGGTTGGTACTGGGAGGCTCGCCCATGGGCGGACGCTCACACCTTTCGGTCGTGCAGATCGTGCGGGGTAGAACAACCCATCGTAAAGGACGGGCAAAGCGGTGTTCACCCACGCCGGGCGGCCGGCAGGGGCTTCACCCAGCGGGTCCACTCCTCCTGCGGGTCGTACGCGGCTGCCCGCCAGGCGTGCTGCCCGAGTTCGTTGTGATCGAGCACCATCGCGTCAGCGCGCCGACCGCCGAGCCGTACGAAACGCTCCTCGGCCGCCGCGAGCAGCGCGCCGCCCACGCCCCGGCGGCGGTGGTCCGGGTGCACGGCGAGCCGGTAGAGGTGACAGCGCCACCCGTCGAAGCCGGCGATCACCGTGCCGGCGAGCTCGCCGCCGACCTCGGCGAGGATCAGGGCCTCGGGGTCGCGGGCGACGAGCCGCTCGATCCCGTCACGGTCGTCGCTGATGCTGGTGCCCTCGGCGGCGATCTTCCAGAAGGCGAGGACGGCGTCGAGGTCGGCCGGCAGGGCGGCCCGGATGCGCGGTTCGGTCATGATCCGCATCCCACCACCGGCCCCGGCTGTCCGTCGACCGTGTTTCGCCATGCGGGCGGACACACGTCTTACGGGCGGACACACGTCCAGGCCGACCCGTGGCGGGCCGGCCTGGACGTGGACTACAGGATCAGACGAGGTCGAAGCGGTCCAGCTCCATGACCTTGTGCCACGCCGCGACGAAGTCCTTCACGAACTTCTCCTTGGCGTCGGCGCTCGCGTAGACCTCGGCGAGCGCGCGCAGCTCGGAGTTCGAGCCGAAGACGAGGTCGGCACGGGTGCCGGTCCACTTCACCTCGCCCGAGGCGTCGCGGCCCTCGAACTCGTCCTGCGCCGAGGACGTCGACTTCCAGGCCGTACCCATGTCGAGCAGGTTGACGAAGAAGTCGTTGGACAGCGTGCCCGGCTTGTCCGTGAGCACGCCGTGCTTGGACTGGTCGTGGTTGGCGCCCAGGACGCGCAGACCACCGACGAGCACCGTCATCTCGGGCGCGCTGAGGGTCAGCAGGTTCGCCTTGTCGACCAGCAGGTACTCGGCCGGGAGGCGGTTGCCCTTGCCCACGTAGTTGCGGAAGCCGTCGGAGGCCGGCTCGAGCGCGGCGAACGACTCGACGTCCGTCTGCTCCTGCGTGGCGTCGACACGGCCCGGCGTGAACGGCACCTCGACGTCGAAGCCGCCGTCCTTGGCGGCCTGCTCGACGGCCGCGGAGCCCGCGAGAACGACCAGGTCGGCCAGCGAGACCTGCTTGCCGCCCGCGGCGTTGAAGGAGGACTGGATGCCCTCGAGCGTACGCAGCACCTGCGCCAGCTCGTCCGGGTTGTTGACCTCCCAGTTGCGCTGCGGCTCCAGGCGGATGCGGCCGCCGTTGGCGCCGCCGCGCTTGTCGCTGCCACGGAAGGAGGAGGCAGCGGCCCAGGCCGCGGAGACCAGCTGCGCGACCGTGAGGTCCGAGCCGAGGATCTGCTCCTTGAGGGAGGCGATGTCTGCGGCGTCGATCAGCTCGCCCTCGCGCGCCGGCAGCGGGTCCTGCCACAGGAGGACCTCGGAGGGGACCTCCGGGCCGAGGTAGCGGACGACCGGGCCCAGGTCGCGGTGCGTGAGCTTGTACCAGGCGCGGGCGAAGGCGTCCGCGAACTCCTCCGGGTTCTCGTAGAAGCGGCGCGAGATCTGCTCGTAGACCGGGTCGAAGCGGAGCGACAGGTCGGTGGTGAGCATCGTCGGGAGGTGCTTCTTCGAGGCGTCGTACGCGTCGGGGATGATCGCCTCGGCGTTCTTCGCCACCCACTGGTGGGCGCCGGCCGGGCTCTTGGTGAGCTCGTACTCGTACTCGAAGAGGTGCTTGAAGAAGTCGTGGCCCCACTGCGCGGGCGTGGTGGTCCAGGTGACCTCCAGGCCGCTGGTGATCGCGTCGGCGCCCTTGCCGCTGCCGTACGTGTTCGCCCAGCCGAAGCCCTGCGCCTCGATCGGCGCGGCCTCGGGGTCGGCGCCGACGTTCTCCGCCGGGCCGGCGCCGTGGGCCTTGCCGAAGGTGTGGCCACCGGCGATGAGGGCGACGGTCTCCTCGTCGTTCATCGCCATGCGGCCGAACGTCTCGCGGATGTCGCGGGCCGCGGCGATCGGGTCCGGGTTGCCGTTGGGGCCCTCGGGGTTGACGTAGATGAGGCCCATCTGGACCGCGCCGAGCGGGTTCTCCAGCTCGCGGTCACCGGTGTAGCGCTCGTCGCCGAGCCAGGTGGTCTCGGGGCCCCAGTACACGTCCTCGTCGGCCTCCCACACGTCGGCGCGGCCGCCGGCGAAGCCGAAGGTCTTGAAGCCCATCGTCTCCAGGGCGACATTGCCGGTGAGGATCATGAGGTCGGCCCAGGAGATGGACTGGCCGTACTTCTGCTTCACCGGCCACAGCAGGCGGCGGGCCTTGTCGAGGTTGCCGTTGTCCGGCCAGCTGTTGAGCGGCGCGAAGCGCTGCTGGCCGGCGCCGGCGCCACCCCGGCCGTCGCTGATGCGGTACGTACCGGCGCTGTGCCAGGCCATACGGATCATGAGCGGGCCGTAGTTTCCGAAGTCGGCCGGCCACCAGTCCTGGGAGGTGGTGAGCACCTCGGCGATGTCCCGCTTCACGGCCGCGAGGTCGAGGGCCTTGAAGGCCTCGGCGTAGTCGAACTCCTCGCCGAGCGGGTTCGCCACGGCCGGGTTCTTGGCGAGGATCTTCAGATTGAGCCGCTCCGGCCACCACTGGCGGTTGCCACCGCCCTGGGTCGGGTGCGCGGCACGGCCGTGCGCGACCGGGCAGCCTCCGGCGCCCTCCGCATTCGCGTCGGTGACGGCTGCATCGTGGTTCTCGGACATGGGAATCCCTCCGGACGGGGCGGATCGCGGTAGTCAGCCGAGGCGGATCCGGAGGGGGTGTACCACCCGACCGGAGCCATGTTGTCCCTTGGCTATTGCCAGAAGCGATCCTACAATGGACAGAGTCCAAGTCAAGAAGCGCGCCAACCCCCGGGGTGAACCTATGAGCGACCTGCTGGAGCGACTGCGAGGGCGTGGCTGGCGGATGACCTCCCAGCGGCGGGTCGTCGCCGAGGTCCTCGACGGCGACCACGTGCACCTCACCGCCGACGAGGTGCACGTCCGCGCGGCCCAGCGGCTGCCGGAGATCTCCCGGGCGACCGTCTACAACACGCTGGGCGAGCTGGTCTCCCTCGGCGAGGTCACGGAGGTCTCCACCGACGGCCGGGCGAAGCGCTACGACCCGAACGCGCACCACCCGCACCAGCACCTGGTCTGCTCCCGCTGCGGCACCATCCGCGACGTCCACCCGACGGGCGACCCGCTGGCGGACCTCCCGGCGGGGGAGCGGTTCGGTTTCGCGGTCTCCGAGGCCGAGGTCACCTACCGGGGGCTCTGCCCCTCCTGCGCCGCCTAGGCGAAGCGGAACGGTGATGCCGTGGCCGCTCCCCTTGTCGGTGCTAGCGCACCGGCGCTAGCGTGGTCGTGTGGCCAAGACCCAGCTGAACGTCCGGGTGGACGAAACCACCGCCGACACCGCGCGCCGGCGGGCGCACCAGCGCGGAGTGAGCGTCAACCGCTACATCGAGGAACTGGTCCAGCAGGACGCGGGGGAAGCGGGACGTGCCTTCGTCGAGGCCGCCGCCGACTTCATGAAGCAGTACGAGTCGGTGTTCGCCGAGGAGTTCGGCACGGAGCGCGACCGTACCGCATGAGCCTCACGGTCGACCTCTCCTGGCTGCTCATGGTGGCCGAACACCAGACGCCCGGCGACCCCCAGGTCACCGACTGGGGCGCGCTCGTCGCCGCGGTCGGACGGCACGACGCCGAGATCTTCGGCGTGCCCGTGTACGGCGACCCGCACGCCCGCGCCGCCGCCCTGCTCCAACTCCTGCTGCACGTCCCGGCCTTGGAGCACTCCAACGCCATGTTCGCCTCCGCCGTCGCCTACGGCTACCTCGTGGCAAGCGGACTGAAGGTGGTCACCTCGCCCGAACAGGTCCGGGATCTGGCCCGCCTGGTCAAGAAGGGCGAGGCAGACGTACGGGCCATCGCCGACGAGCTCCGCCAGTGGAGCCGCTGAGCCCGAGCAGGTTCCTTCAGACGCGTCGCGCCGTGCCCAACACGCAGTACGAGGACGGGAGTCGGGGACCCCGCTCGGGAACCGTGAAGCGGCGGTACGCGACGGGCTCGAACCCCGCCGCCCCGATCGCCGCCAGCGGATCGCGCGCGGTGTGACAGCCGCCGAACAGCAGCGGCCACACCGTACGGTCCAGGGCGCGCTGGGCCCGGGCCATCCCCGGTGACGGGGCCAAGCCGTGCTCGAAGAACCGGAGTTCGGCGCCCGGACGCAGCACCCGGTGCAGCTCGGCGAGCGAGCGCCCCACGTCCCGTACCGTGCACAGCACCAGGGAGGCGACCGCCGCGTCGAACGCCTCGCTCTTCACCGGCAGCGCCTCCGCCGCGCCTGGCACCACGTCCACCGGCACGTCGGCACGCAGCGCGGCGTCCGCCGCCAGCTGGCGCAGATGGCGCTCCGGTTCGATGGCCACGACCTCGGACACCGCCCCGGGGTAGTGGGCGAAGTTCAGCCCGTTCCCGGCACCGATCTCGATGACCCGGCCGGACAGACCGGTCAGCAGCTCCGTACGGAGGGCGCCGACGCCGCCCTTCGTATCGGCGGTGACGCTGAACCGCGCGTAGAAGCGGGCGAAGAGAGGATGGTGGACGGCGTCCTTGGGAACCGGTGCGGTACGTGATGACATCGGGGCCTCCTCCGACGCTCGGACGGGGTGATTCTGCCCCGTTCCGACCCGTTCAGCCCGCCACGAAACAGAACTCGTTGCCCTCGGGGTCGTGCATCACCTGAAAGTCGCCCTGCTCGTCGGTGACGAGCCCGCCGGACCGTGTCGCCCCGAGGGGGATCGCCTCGTCGGCCGCCCCGCTCACGTCGGGCACGTGCAGATCGAGATGGACCCGGTTCTTCACGGCCTTCCCCTCGGGCACCTGCTGGAACGCGATCCGGACGAACCCCGGCGGCTCGACGTACGACCATTCGGGGCTCCGGTCCACCGGAGCCCCGCCGAGCAGCTCGGCCCAGAACCGCACCAGACCCGCCGGGTCGGCGCAGTCGAAGACGATCTCGCTCACCCGTGCGCGCATGGCTCCAGCTTACGGAGGTCAGGGCCGGGCGCTCGCGGCGAAGCCCTCCGCGTCCCAGACCCCGCCGAGCGCCGGAGCCAGCCACTCGCCGGCCCGCGCCCGGAACACGTCCGGAGCGAGCCCGCCAGCCCCCTCCGGTACGGCCCCGAGCAGCGGCGCCCCGGCCGCCTCCGGCAGGTCGGCCAGGTTGCAGCGCGCCGCCAGATCCGGTGCGGCCGGCCAGCTGCCGACGACGACGCCGAGCTGCTCGATGCCGCGCGCCGCCAGCGCCTCGGCGGTGAGCGCGGTCGCGTTGAGCGTGCCGAGCCCGGCGGGCGCCACGACCAGGACAGGGGCGCCGAGGATCCGGGCCGCGTCGGCGAGCGTGCCGCCCTCGTCGTCGAAGCGGACGAGGAGCCCGCCCGCGCCCTCCACGAGCACCAGATCGTGTGCGGTGGCCAGCTTCTCGGCCGCCTCGGCGACCTCCCGGGGCCCGACCGGCGCCATCCCGGCCCGCCGGGCGGCCGTGGCGGGCGCCAACGGCTCCGGGAACCGGCCGAGTTCGGCCGAGGCCGCCGCCCCGGAGAGCCGTACGACCTCGTCCGCGTCCCCGCGCTCGCCCGGACCGAGCCCGGTCTGCGCGGGCTTGAGCACGGCGACGGAGCGGCCGGCGGCGGTGGCGAGGGCGGCGAGGGCGGCGGTAACGATCGTCTTGCCGATCTCCGTGCCGGTGCCGCTGACGACGATGACGGTCATGTGGGCGTGCCTCTCTTCTCTCCGTGCTCGGCCGCCCCGGCGGCCACTCTCCTGCGACCCACGTCCGCGTCGGCGACCCGCGTCGGTGACCGCTCCTCGGCGACCCGGGGCCGCGTCCGTGGCCTGTCCGCGGCCCGGGCCCGCCTCAGCCCGCCGCCGCGGCGGCGTGGACCGCCGCGCAGACGCGGGCCAGATCCTCGTCACCTGTCACGAACGGCGGCATCGTGTAGATCAGGTCCCGGAACGGGCGCAGCCACACGCCCGCCCGGACCGCCGCCTCGGTCGCCGCGGCCATGTCGACGTCGTGGTCGAGCTGGACCACGCCGATCGCGCCGAGGACGCGCACATCCCGTACGCCCGGCAGTGCGGCCGTCGCGGTGAGGCCGTCCCGCAGGCCCGCCTCGATCCGCTTGACCTCCACCGTCCAGTCCTGGGACAGGAGCAGATCGATCGACGCGCAGGCCACCGCGGAGGCCAGCGGATTGCCCATGAACGTCGGCCCGTGGGCGAGCACCGGCACCTCGCCCCGCGAGATCCCGTCGGCGACCCGCGCCGAGCACAGCGTCGCCGCCATCGACAGATACCCGCCGGTCAGCGCCTTGCCCACGCACATCACATCGGGCGAGACCCCCGCGTGGTCCGCGGCGAACAGCGCGCCCGTACGGCCGAAGCCGGTCGCGATCTCGTCGAACACGAGCAGCACGTCGTGCGCGTCGCAGGCCTCCCGCAGCACCCGCAGATACTCGGGGGAGTGGAACCGCATCCCGCCCGCGCCCTGCACCACCGGCTCCACGATCACCGCGGCCAGCTCGTCCGCGTGGCGCCCGATGAGCTCCCGCAGATGCTCCGCGTACGACTCCTCGTACGCGGCGGGCGGCGGGTCGGCGAAGAAGTGCTTCGGCAGCGCCCCCGACCACAGCTCGTGCATCCCGCCCTCGGGGTCGCACACCGCCATCGGCTGCCAGGTGTCCCCGTGGTAGCCGCCGCGCCAGGTCAGCAGTCGCCGCTTCGCGGGCCGGCCCACCGAGCGCCAGTGCTGCAGACACATCTTGATCGCGACCTCGACGGCCACCGAACCGGAGTCGCTCAGGAAGACGTGCCGGAGCGGCTCGGGCGTGATCTCCACGAGCCGGGCGGCGAGCCGGACGGCGGGCTCGTGGGTCAGCCCGCCGAACATGACATGGCTCATCCGGTCCAGCTGACCCCGCGCCGCCTCGTTGAGCGCCGGGTGGTTGTAGCCGTGGATCGCGGACCACCACGAGGACATGCCGTCGATCAACTCGGCCTGCCCGTACGCCGGTTCGGCGAGCCTGAGCCGTACCCCCGACGCGGACTCGACGACCAGCGGGTCCGTACGGCCCGGCATGGGGCCGTACGGATGCCAGACGTGCGCCCGGTCCAAGGCGAGGAGCTCCTCGTTACGCATTCGGCGCGAGGTCCGTTCCCGTGCCACGACGGCGCACGGCGACCAGATCGGTCCGCGCGTTCGGCACCTCGGCCGGGGCCTCGACGGCCTTCGCCGCGTGACCGCCGCACGGCCCGCAGCCGCCGCCCGCCTCCGCGTGCGAACCGCAGCCCGCACCGGCCTCAGCGTGCGAGCCACAGCCCGCCGACGCCTGGGAGCCGCAGCCGCCGGCCGCGGCCGCCCCCGCCGCCGCGAGCGCGTCGGCGCGGTGCTGGGGCAGCGTGGTCGTGCCCGCGCCCTCCACCTCGAAGCCCGCGTCCGCGATCATGTCGAGGTCGGCCTGGCCGGCCTGGCCCTCGCTCGTGAGGTAGTCGCCGAGGAAGATCGAGTTCGCGATGTTCAGCGCCAGCGGCTGCATCGAGCGCAGGTGCACCTCACGGCCGCCCGCGATCCGGACCTCCACGTCCGGGCAGACGAACCGGACCATGGCCAGGATCCGCAGGCAGCGCTGCGGCGTGAGGTTCCACTCCTTGGCGAGGGGAGTGCCCTCGAAGGGGATCAGGAAGTTCACCGGCACCGAGTCCGAGTCCAGCTCGCGCAGCGCGTAGACGACGTCGACCAGGTCCTCGTCGCTCTCGCCCATGCCCGCGATCAGGCCCGAGCACGCCGACAGACCGGCGGCGTGCGCCTTCTGCACCGTGTCCACCCGGTCCTGGTAGGTGTGGGTGGTGGTGATCTCCCCGTACGTCCCCTCGGACGTGTTCAGGTTGTGGTTGTACGCGTCGGCGCCCGCCTCGCGCAGCCGCTCCGCCTGGCCGTCCGAGAGCAGACCCAGGCAGGCGCAGACCTCGATGCCCTCGTTCTGCTCCTTGATCGCCTCGATGGTCTTGCCGACCCGCTCCACGTCGCGGTCCGTCGGCCCCCGGCCGCTCGCCACCAGGCAGACCCGCTTCGCGCCGCCCGCGACACCGGCGGCGGCCGCCTGCGAGGCCTCGTCCGGCTTCAGCCAGCTGTACTTGAGGATGCCGGCCGTCGAGCCGAGCCGCTGCGAACAGTACGAGCAGTCCTCGGGGCACAGCCCGGACTTCAGATTGACGAGATAATTCAGCTTCACGCGCCGCCCGAACCACTGGCGGCGCACCTTGCCGGCGGCCGCCACCACATCGAGCAGCTCGTCGTCGGAGGTCGCCAGCACGGCGAGCGCTTCTTCACGGCTCGGCAGCTCGCGCCGCAGCCCCTTGTCCACCAGCGTGTTCAGCAGGTCCATAAGGGCTGATCCTTACCTACGGCACACCTCGCGGCCAAGGAGGATCTGAACAAACGCGCCGGTTTGAGGTGTGTGCATGGCCACACCCTGTCGCTGGCCACGGACGGTTAGGGTCTGTGCGCTGCCTACAAAAGGATCTGCCCCATGCACCGGGACGAGGACACCCGCCGGACCCCGTTCGACTGGACCGACGCCGAAGCGCGGCGCCGCGCGGAGGCGGGGCTCGTCCGCACCCTCCGGCCCCGGGCGGCCGAATCGGAACTGCTCGACCTGGCGAGCAACGACTACCTCGGACTGACCCGCCGCCCCGAGGTCACCGAGGCGGCGGCCGAGGCGGCCCGCCGCTGGGGCGCGGGCTCCACCGGTTCGCGCCTCGTCACCGGCACCACCCGGCTGCACACCCGCCTGGAACGCGAACTCGCCGAGTTCTGCGGCTTCGAGGCGGCCCTCGTCTTCTCCTCCGGCTACACCGCCAACCTCGCCGCCCTCACCGCGCTCAGCGGCCGCGACGCGCTGATCGTCTCGGACGCCGGCAACCACGCGTCGATCGTGGACGGCTGCCGGCTCTCGCGCGCCGAGACGGCCGTGGTCCCGCACGCCGACCCCGAGACGGTACGCAAGACCCTCCTGGCCCACCCGGACCGCCGGGCCCTCGTGGTCTCCGACTCGGTCTTCTCGGTGGACGGCGACCGGGCCCCGCTGCCCGAGCTGGCCGAGGCCTGCCGCGCCCACGGCGCCGGACTCGTCGTCGACGACGCCCACGGCCTGGGCGTGCTCGGCGACGGCGGCCGGGGCGCCCTCCACGCCGCGGGCCTCGCGGGCGACCCGGACGTGGTCGCCACGCTCACCCTCTCCAAGTCCCTCGGCAGCCAGGGCGGAGCCGTCCTCGGCCCCGCCCGGGTCGTCGAGCACCTGGTCAACGCGGCCCGTACGTTCATCTTCGACACCGGACTCGCCCCGGCCGCCGCCGGCGCCGCCCTGACGAGCCTCCGGCTGATCCAGGGCGACCCCGGCCTCGCCGAGCGCGCCAGGACCGTCGCCACCACGCTGTACGGGATGCTCACCGCGGCCGGACTGACCGCCGTACGCCCGGACGCGGCCGTCGTCTCCGTCCGCGCGCCGTCGCCCGAGGCGGCGCTGCGGTGGGCCGCCGACTGCCGCGATCAGGGGCTCGCCGTCGGCTGCTTCCGGCCCCCGTCCGTCCCGGACGGCGTCTCGCGGCTGCGACTCACGGCCCGCGCGGACCTCACGGACGCGCAGATCGAGCAGGCGGTCGCCACGATCGTGCGGACCGCACCGCCCTCCCACTGAGGGCATCCCAAAGGGGGTCTCTCGTTGCAGAGTTCACTGCTTCGAGCGACAAATATGCACATATCTTGGTGGATCGCCGCCCAGGGCGGCACGATCGGTGGCACTCTGACGCGAAGCGCATTCCGGGCCCGGCCCGGTGGGAAAGGGACAGCGTCGCCATGGCAGACCACCAGGAAGCAACCGTCACTCTGCCGAGCGATCCCGCCTCGGTGTCCGCCGCCCGAAGATATGTCGCCGACGTCCTCACCGGCTGGGGGCTCGAGGGCGGCAGCGACACCGCCGACACGGTCCGCCTCATCGTCTCGGAACTGGCCACCAACGCCGTGCAGCACACCTTCGGCCAGTCGCCCACCTTCACCGTCGACGTCCGGCTCGAGCGCGAGGAGCAGCTCCACATCGGGGTCACCGACAGCCACCCCCGCTGGCCGAAGCGGCTCCCCGCGGCGGTCCAGCAGGACAACGGACGCGGGATGGTCATCATCCGCATCCTGACGGCCGAGGCGGGCGGCCGGCTCTCGGTCACCCCGACCGACGAGGGCGGCAAGACGGTCTGGATCAACCTCCCCTGGACGGCCTCGCCGAACTAGGCACGACCAGAACTAGGCACGACCAGAACCAGGCACGACCAGAACCAGGCACGACCAGGCCGGGCGTCAGCGGACCCTGCCGTAATAGACCTTGGACGACCAGATCTTGTCGAGCTTCACCCAGGAACCCTTCTTGGGCGAGTGCCAGATCCTGCCGTCACCCGCGTAGATCCCCACGTGGTAGACCCTTCCGCCCGAGTGGAAGAAGACCAGGTCCCCCTTCTGCCGGCTGGAGGCGGAGATGTGCCGGGTCTTGTTGTACTGCTGCTGCGCGGTACGGGGCAGCGACTTGCCCGCCTTCTTGTACGAGTAGAGCGTGAGCCCCGAGCAGTCGAACCTGGTCGGTCCGGCCGCTCCGTACTTGTAGGGCGATCCCTTCTTCGAGGCCGCGATGTTCAGCGCCGTGCCGGCGTGCGATGTCGCGGCCTGGGCCTCCGGTGCGGCACCTGGTGCCAGCATCGTGCCGCCGAGAGCGGCGAGGGTGAGAGCCGAGACGGCTCCGGCCCGGGACAGCAGGGACGGGACATGAATCTGCGCAGTCATGCGCAACCCTTCGTCAGCCGCCTGTGAAGGATGACCTGTCGGGTTCGGACTGGCGAAGTTGCCCGGCCGCGGCTGCGGCTTCACCCCGAGGAACGGCCTCACTGGTCTGGCCGTCCCGTACTGCTCGGGTCCTCCACTCCTGCCGATCCACTCCTGTCGACCAGACATCCGGGACAGCGGCAGGACTCGGCGTCCGCCCGGACCGCCCCGCCGCGGTGGCGGGGGCTTGTCGTCGTCAGAGATCTTGACCCGAACTTGGTCGAAAACCGAGTTGAAACGGCGATATGTGAGGCTCCTCACGACTGATCCATTCGGGTGGACAGACCGGTTTCGTGATCTTCGGAGGTTTGGCCGATGAGCCCCGTACCAGGGGTGGAACGCCCGATTCAGCCAGATGCGTACACCTGTTGCGCAACTCACCCCGCACATATGTCGATTCGTCGACTACGCCGAACGGGGGAGCGATTCTGCGGCTCCGCTGCTCCGAGTGGACCTCGACACGACACGAGGCAATGTCAACTCGCGGGTGTCTCCGGCATGGTGACCCGCCCCGCCCGGCGCTCCCCGTCCAACACGCGCAGCGCGCGGGCCAACGTCTCCGCATGGACCTCGGTCTCGCCGCGCATATGCATCACCGTCAGCGCGTCGCGCAGCGCGTTCGCCCGCCCCACCAAGGCCTGCGCCGCCCGCAGCGCCCCATAGGTATGCGAAGTCCTGGATGGATTGATCCGCCCAAGGAGGTCGACGACTTCGAGATACGCGTCGATGAACTCGCCCTCGGCGCGCGTCAGAGCGGGCAGCGGCGGCAACTCGGGAACCATCGCACGCTCACCTGGCCCCGGCGCCGCCCGACGCCCGACGGTTCTGAATCACGTGATCCACCAGGCCGTACGCGGCTGCGGCCGGCGCGTCGAGGACGGTCATCCGGTCGATGTCGGCGTCGATCCGCTCGCGGCTCTGCCCGGTGTGCGTGACGAGCATCCCGGCCACCATCGCGCGCAGCCGGATCAACTCCCGTGCCTGGATGGCGAGATCGCTCGGCTGTCCCTGCAACGGCTCGTCCACCGTGGGCTGCTGGAGCACGATCCGCGACCCGGGCAGCGCGAGCCGTTTGCCGGGCGCGCCGGCCGCGAGCAGCACGGCGGCGGTCGAGGCGGCCTGTCCGAGGCAGGTGGTCTCCACGTCGCAGGTGATGACCTGCATCGTGTCGTAGATCGCGGACATGGCGCTGATCGAGCCGCCGGGGGAGTTGATGTACAGCGCGATGTCGCGGTCCGGGTCGGCGTACTCCAGGTGCAGCAGCTGTGCGATGACGTCGTTGGCCGAGGTCTCGTCGATCGGTGTGCCGAGGAAGACGATGCGCTCCTCGAGCAGCTTGGAGTACGGGTCGAGGGTCCGGCTCCCGAAACCGGTGCGTTCGGTGAACTCGGGAAGGACGTAGCGAGCGTGCATGGCAGTGCCTCCTTGTAAAAAATGTACAGGACGTACAGCCCGTAAGATGAGGAGCATGGCCTACGAGATTCCGGTGACGCAAGCACGTGCAGAGCTCGCCGACCTGATCAACCGCGTGGTGTACGGCAACGAGCGCGTCGTCGTGACCCGGCACGGAAAGCCGCTCGTGGCGCTGGTCTCGGCCGCTGACCTGGCGAAACTCGAAGCCGAGCACGAGGTCGCCGAGGAGCCGGCGGGCAGTGCGGTCTCCGAGGTCCGTCCGCTCCCGTCCGCTCCGGGTGAACAGGGCCGCTTCGGCATCGCGGCCCGCCACCGCGCCCCCGGCGCCCCCGGCGCATGAGAAAGCCGCGTGCCCCCGTCCGCTACAGCGGGGACACGCGGCCGTACGTGAGGCCGTACGAGAGGCCGTACGAGAAGGGCGTCAGCCGACGGGCGCCGACACGGGGGCCGGGGTGACCGCAGGCGCCCCGGCCGAGGCCCGGGCGCGCCGCCCGCCGAGCAGCAGCGCCGCAAGCCCGGCCGCCGCCCAGGCGCCGAGGACCAGCAGCGCCGAGCCCGCGCCCGCGCCGTCGAAGAAGGCGACGGAGCGCAGAGCGGTACCGCCGGCGCCCGGCGGAAGCCACTGACCCAGGGCGCCCACCGGAGCGGGCAGCATCTCCGGCGCGCTCGCCACACCCGAGAACGGGTTGCCGAGCAGAATCATCAGCACCGCCCCGACGCCGATGCCCGCCTTGCCGATCAGCGCGGCGAGCCCGGCGATCGTCGCCCCGATCGCGAGTACGGTCAGTCCGAGAACGCCTGCCTCGGCCCACCAGGCGCCGGTGAGCGCGCCGAGCCAGCTGTGGGCCAGCGAGGCGCCGACGATGCCCGCGAGCGCGGCGGCACCGACCAGCGCGAGGACCGAACGGGCCCGGCCCAAACCGAGGACGGTCGCCGCGATGCCGGCGGCGGCGCCCGCCAGGATCAGCGGGAACAGGCTCGCTCCGAACGCGCCGCCACGGGGATCGCCCGCGGGGGCCGGGACGACGTCGGTCACCGTGAGCTGGGTCCCGGGCGGGACCTGGGCCGTCATGGCCTCGCGCAGCAGCCCGGCGACGAGCGGGCTCGCGGCGGACGCGGTGAGCAGTTCGGGCCCCTGCGGTGTGACGATCACCGCGCCGTATACGACCCGGTCCTCGATCGCCGTACGGGCGGCGTCCTCGGAGTCGTAACGGTGGACCTCGAAGGCGCCGTCGCGCTCGGCGAGGCGCTGCTCCAGCGGGGCGGTGGCGGTGGCGGGACCCGCGACGCCGATCGGCAGGTCGCGCGGGGCGATGCGGGCGGCGGGCCAGGCGAAGGCCCAGAGGGCCAGGGCCACGACGACCGGGATCAGCACGAGCACCGCGAGGGTCTTGCGTGTGGCGGTGGCAGGCATGGGGCCCTCCGTTCAAAGAGAAGGATCGTTCGTTTTGGCGTGCCCTCACTGTCTCGCCGGGGTGGCGGCTTGTCAAGAAGGAATGTTCGTTTTAGATTTCGGGCATGGCTCGTGTCTCACAGGAACACCTCGACGCCCGCCGCCGTCAGATCCTCGACGGCGCCGCGCGCTGCTTCGCCCGTAACGGCTTCCACGCCACGTCGATGCAGGACGTACTGGCCGAGGTGGGCCTCTCGGCCGGCGCCGTCTACCGCTACTTCCGCAGCAAGGACGAGCTGATCGCCGCCATCGCGGCGGAGACGTTCGCCGCGATCCGCGGCGCCTTCGAGCAGGCCACGCGGACCACCCCGCCGCCCACCCCCGACGTGCTGCTCGGCTCCGTCCTCCAGCACGTCCTCGAGGAGCGCATCCCCGGTGCGGGCGGCAAGGCCTACGCGCGCCTCATGCTCCAGGTCTGGGCCGAGACCCTGCGCAACGAGCAGCTGTTCGAGACCCTCTCCGCGGGTTTCCACGGCATGCGCGGGATCTGGGCGGAGCTCGTCCTCGCCTACAGGGCCAACGGTCTGATGCACGCCGACGTCCCGGCCGACCACGTGGCCCGGACGATGATCGCCGTCGCCCAGGGCTTCATCGCCCAGCAGGCCCTTTTCGGGGACGTCGAGGCGACGGTGCTCCAGGACGGGCTGCGGGCGCTGATGTCCATGACGCCCGACGAGCCCGACGAGGCGGGTCGTCCGAGTTAACGCGGCGTAACGTGCCCGAAACGCCACGCAACTAGCCTGCCGGTCCACCCGGTCCGTCCGGCCGGGCGCGAGGACTTGTGAGGTGGGACGCGTGCAACTATCGCCGCACGAGCAGGAGCGCCTGCTCATCCATGTGGCCGCCGACGTGGCCGAGAAGCGCAGGGCGCGCGGAGTGAAGCTCAACCACCCCGAGGCCGTCGCCCTGATCACCACCCACATCCTGGAGGGCGCCCGCGACGGCCGGACCGTCGCGGAGCTCATGGCCTCCGGCCGCAAGGTGCTCACGCGCGACGACGTCATGGACGGGATCCCCGAGATGATCCACGACGTGCAGGTCGAGGCCACCTTCCCGGACGGCACCAAGCTCGTCACCGTCCATGACCCGATCGTGTGAGGGAGACGCGCCGCCGATGACTCCCGGAGAGATCCTTTTCGGTGAAGGTCCCGTCGCCCTCAACGAGGGCCGGCCCGTCACCCGCCTCACCGTCCTCAACGCCGCCGACCGGCCCGTCCAGGTCGGCTCCCACTACCACTTCGCCGAGGCCAACCCCGGTCTCGCCTTCGACCGCGCCGCCGCCCACGGGCAGCGCCTGCACATCGCCGCCGGTACGGCCGTGCGCTTCGAGCCCGGCATCCCGGTCGAGGTCGAACTCGTACCGCTGGCCGGGCGCCGGGAAGTCCCGGGTCTCACGGGCGCGGTGGGGGGTGCGCTCGATGCGTGAGCTCCACCGTGCCGTCTACGCCGATCTGTTCGGGCCCACCACCGGGGACCGCATCCGGCTCGCCGACACCGATCTCCTCGTGGAGATCGAGGAGGACCGCTCCGGCGGCCCCGGCCGCGCGGGCGACGAGGCCGTGTTCGGCGGCGGCAAGGTCATCCGCGAATCCATGGGCCAGGCCAGGACGACCCGCGCCGAAGGCGCGCCCGACACCGTCGTCACCGGCGCCGTGATCATCGACCACTGGGGCATCGTCAAGGCCGACATCGGCATCCGCGACGGCCGGATCACCGCCCTCGGCAAGGCCGGCAACCCCGACACGATGGACGGGGTCCACCCCGATCTCGTCATCGGCCCCGAGACCGAGATCATCGCGGGCAACGGGAAGATCGTCACCGCGGGCGCCGTCGACGCCCACGTCCACTTCATCTCCCCGACCATCGTCGACCAGGCCCTCGCGACCGGCGTCACCACCCTGGTCGGCGGCGGCACCGGACCGGCCGAGGGGACCAAGGCCACCACCAACACCCCCGGCCCCTGGCACATGGCCCGGATGTTCGAGGCGCTGGACACCTTCCCGGTCAACATCGGGCTGCTCGGCAAGGGCAACACCATGTCCCGGGACGCCCTCCACTCCCAACTCCGCGGCGGGGCGCTCGGATTCAAGATCCACGAGGACTGGGGCGCCACCCCGGCCGTCATCGACGCCTGCCTCCGCGTCTGCGAGGAGACCGGCGTCCAGGTCGCCCTGCACACCGACACCCTGAACGAGGCCGGCTTCGTCGGCGACACCCTCGCCGCCATCGCGGGCCGTACCGTGCACGCGTACCACACCGAGGGTGCGGGCGGCGGGCACGCGCCGGACATCATCACCGTGGTCTCCGAGCCGTACGTGCTCCCCAGCTCCACCAACCCGACCAGGCCGCACACCCTCAACACCGTCGAGGAGCACCTCGACATGCTGATGGTCTGTCACCACCTCAACCCGGCCGTGCCGGAGGACCTCGCCTTCGCCGAGTCCCGCATCCGGCCCTCGACCATCGCCGCCGAGGACGTGCTGCACGACCTCGGCGCCATCTCGATCATCTCCTCCGACTCCCAGGCGATGGGCCGCGTCGGCGAGGTGATCATGCGCACCTGGCAGACCGCGCACGTGATGAAGAAGCGGCGCGGCGCCTTGCCCGGCGACGGCCGCGCCGACAACCACCGGGCCCGGCGCTATGTCGCCAAGTACACGATCAACCCGGCCGTCGCCCAGGGCATGGACCACCTCATCGGCTCGGTCGAGCCCGGCAAGCTCGCCGACCTGGTGCTGTGGGACCCGGCGTTCTTCGGTGTGAAGCCGCAGACCGTGCTCAAGGGCGGCCAGATCGCGTACGCGCAGATGGGCGACGCCAACGCCTCCATCCCCACGCCGCAGCCCGTGATGCCTCGCCCGATGTTCGGCGCGCTGGGGAAGGCGGCGGCCGCCGGATCGGTCAACTTCACGGCCCAGCTCGCGATCGAGGACGATCTGCCGCGGCGGCTGGGTGTGGCGAAGGAGTTCGTGGCGATCGGCAGCACCCGGGGGATCACCAAGGCCGACATGCGGGAGAACGACGCCCTGCCCCGGGTGGAGGTCGACGCCGACACGTTCACGGTCACGATCGACGGCGACCCGGTCGAACCGGCACCGGCCGCCGAACTGCCCATGGCCCAGCGGTACTTCCTCTTCTGATGACGCAGCCGACCGCACCGTGGGCCGAGGCCCCCGCAGGGCTTGCCGGCGGCCCGACCGCCGGGGCCGAGGCCGCCGCCGGGCATCCCGGCGGGCCTTCCGACGGCCCGACCGCCGGGGCGGGGTCGGCGCCCGACCCCGCGGCGCAGTCGACCGCACCGCGGGCGGAGGCGGCCACCGGGCCTTCCGGCGGGCCGACCGCTGGGGCCAGGTCGGCGCCCGACCCCGCTCCCGTCCGCTCCGGGAGCCGCGCGGCCCTGCTCGTACTCGCCGACGGCCGCTTCCCCGCCGGTGGGCACGCCCACTCCGGCGGGGCGGAGGCCGCGGTCAAGGCCGGCCGGATCACGGACGCGGTGAGCCTGGCCGCGTTCTGCCGGGGCCGGCTGCATACGACCGGGCTCACCGGGGCGGGCCTGGCCGCCGCGGCGGCGCTCGGCCACGACGCGCACGCGCTCGACGCGGCCGCCGACGCCCGCACCCCGTCCCCCGCCCTGCGCGCCGCCGCCCGCAAGCTCGGCCGGCAGATGATGCGGGCGGCCCGCGCCGCCTGGCCGTGCCCCGAACTAGACGCGCTCGCCGCGGCGTTCCCCCGCGGCGCGCACCAGCCGATCGTCCTGGGCGTCGCCGCGCGGGCCGCGGGCCTCGGCCCCGAGGACGCCGCGCACTGCGTCGCGTACGAGACGGTCAGCGGCCCGGCGACGGCGGCGGTACGGCTCCTCAGCCTGGACCCCTTCCGGGCGACGGCCGTCCTGGCCCGCCTCGCCCCGGAGATGGACCAGGTCGCCGAGCGCGCCGCGACCGCCTCCCGGCAGGGCATCGACGCCCTGCCGGCCGCGTCGGCGCCCTTGCTCGACATCACGGCCGAGGCCCACGCGACCTGGCCGGTCAGACTGTTCGCCTCATGACCGCCCGCCGCCACCCCGGCGCGCCGCGGGGCCTTGTACCCCCATGGCTTCGCCCTAGGGAGGACCGCGCGCACCTGCCGCCGACCGGGCGCGCCGCGGGACCCTGTGCCCCTAGGGCTTCGCCCTGGGGAAGCCTTCCGGGAAGGCTCCCTGGGGAGGCCTCCCCAGGGAGCCCCCAGGCGAGGCCCCCAACGCGGCCCCGAGGGAGCCTCCAGGGGAGCCCCTCCAAGGGAGGCCCCGGGGGAGCTCCTAAGGGAGCCCTCCAAGTGAGCCCTCCAAGTGAGGCCCCCAAGGGGAGGCCCCAAGGGGAGGCCCTGGGGGAGCTCCCAAGGGAGGCACCGAAGGGAGCCCTCCAAGGGAGCCTCCAAGGAGGAGCCCAACCCACCGACCGCACCCCGCCCCCGACACCCCTCACCCCAGGAGCCGCCCCATGCACCTCGATCACTTCCACGACCACGCCGGCGCCGTCTCCGCCGACGCCCACCGCGCCGACGGGAGTCGGCGGGCGTTGCGCGTCGGGCTCGGGGGGCCCGTTGGGTCTGGGAAGACCGCTACCGTTGCCGCGCTCTGCCGGGCGCTGCGCGATCAGTTCTCGATCGCCGTGGTCACCAACGACATCTACACCCGCGAGGACGCCGAGTTCCTGCTCCGCAGCGCCGTCCTGCCGCCCGAGCGCATCCAGGCCGTCGAGACCGGCGCCTGCCCGCACACCGCGATTCGCGACGACATCTCCGCCAACCTCGAAGCCGTCGAGGACCTGGAGGACACGGTCGGGCCCCTCGACCTCATCCTCGTGGAGTCCGGCGGCGACAACCTGACCGCCACCTTCTCCAAGGGCCTCGTCGACGCCCAGATCTTCGTCATCGATGTCGCCGGCGGCGACGACATCCCCCGCAAGGGCGGCCCCGGCGTCACCACCGCCGACCTGCTCGTCGTCAACAAGACCGACCTCGCGCCGTACGTCGGCTCCGACCTGGAGCGGATGGCCCGGGACGCCAAGGAGCAGCGCGGCGACCTGCCCGTCGCCTTCACCTCGCTCACCGGAGAGCACGGCGTCGCCCCCGTCGCCGACTGGGTCCGCGCGCGGCTCGCCGCCTGGTCCGCATGAGCCTGCGCGCCACCGCCCGGATCGTCGCCGACGCCGACGGCGGACTGCCGGTCCTCGTCAGCGACGGCCCCCTCGCGCTGCGAAGGACCCGGGGACCGTACACCCGGGTCACCGTCGTCGGCGCGATGAGCGCCCCCCTCGGCGGTGACCGACTCGCGATCGAGGCGGACGTACGGGACGGGGCACGGCTCCTGGTGGACTCGGCCGCCGCGACCGTCGCCCTG
This sequence comes from Streptomyces sp. NPDC029169, assembly GCF_055563935.1. NCBI lineage: Bacteria > Bacillati > Actinomycetota > Actinomycetes > Kitasatosporales > Streptomycetaceae > Streptomyces > Streptomyces sp. NPDC029169. The sequence goes on along the minus strand of NZ_JBVHXA010000016.1, from coordinate 88,519 downwards.
CCCGGCCGCGGCGCCGAACCCGCCACGTACGACGTCAGGCTGACCGTGGGCCAGGGTGCCGTGCTGCGCTGGCTGCCCGAACAGCTCGTCTCCGCCCGGGGATCCGACCTCCGGATGCGCACCACCGTCGAACTCGCCCCCACCGCACGGCTCGTGCTCCGGGAGGAACAGATCCTCGGCCGCCACGGCGAGGAGACCGGCACGCTCGTCTCCCGCCTCACCGTCCACCGCGCCGGACGGCCCCTGCTCGACCAGGAGGTGGCGTACGGCCCCGGCGCCCCCGGCGGCTGGGACGGTGGCGCGGTCCTCGCCGGGCACCGCGCCACCGGTCAACTCCTCGTGGTCGACCCCGAGTTCGAGGACAAGCCGGTGGAGCCCAGACTGCTCGCCGAGAACGCCGTCCTCGCCCCGCTCGCCGGACCCGCCGCCCTGGTCACTGCCGTCGCCCCCGACGGGCTCGCCCTGCGCCGCACCCTGGACGAGGCGCTCAGAGCCCTTGCACCGGCCTGAGTTCACCGCTCAGCGGTGCCCCGGTCTCCGGTTATGGGTTCGGCAAAGAAACACCAGTGCGACCCACTCGCACGCCCCACTGACGAAAGGATCCTCCGGACTGACCGACACCCACAGGGGGAGGGACCACGTGAGACGACGGACGGCAGTGCTCGGCTCGGCCGGCACTCTGATCGCGGGCACGCTCATGGCGGGCGTGCTTGCCCCGGCCGCGAGCGCCGCCCAGCGCCACCGGCCCGACGCGGAGGCACACGGAGTGGCCGTCGCCGCCCAGCGCGCCGCCGGGCAGGGCATCGACTGGCAGGACTGCCCGGCCGACTGGGGCCTGGAGAAGCCCATCCAGTGCGGCTGGGTCACCGTCCCGGTCGACTACGCGAAGCCGGACGGCAAGCAGATCAAGATCGCCGTCGACCGCATCGGCGCCACCGGCACCCCGGCCGAGCGCCAGGGCGCGCTGGTCTACAACCCCGGCGGCCCCGGCGCCTCCGGCATGCGCTTCCCGCGCCGGGTCATCACCAAGAACGCGATCTGGGCGGGCGCCGCCAAGGCGTACGACTTCGTCGGCTTCGACCCCCGCGGTGTCGGCCACTCGGCCCCCATCTCCTGCGTCGACCCCGCCGAGTTCGTCAAGGGCCCCAAGCTCGACCCGGTCCCGGACAGCGAGGCCGACAAGCGCGCCCAGCGTAAGCTCGCCGCCGAATACGCCGAGGGCTGCGCGGAGAAGAGCGGCGACCTCCTGCCGTACATCAACACCCTCAACACTGCCCGCGACCTCGACGTCGTCCGGGCCGCGCTCGGCGAGAAGAAGCTCAACTTCGTCGGCGTCTCCTACGGCACCTACCTCGGCGCCGTCTACGGCACCCTCTTCCCGACGCACGTCCGCCGCATGGTGCTCGACAGCGTCGTCAACCCGTCGACGCGGAAGATCTGGTACGAGGCCAACCTCGACCAGGACGTCGCCTTCGAAGGCCGGCTCGAGGACTGGATGACCTGGGTCGCCCAGCACGACGCCACCTACCACCTCGGCGGCACCTATGGCGAGGTCCGGGAGCAGTGGGAGACCTTGCGCGCCGACGCCAAGAAGAACCCGCTGGGCGGCAAGGTCGGCCCGGCCGAGCTCATCGGCTTCTTCCAGAACGCGCCCTACTACGACTCGATGTGGGCCCCGGTCGCCGAGGCCTGGAGCGCGTACGCCGCCGGTGACCCGCAGCCGCTGATCGACTCGGCCGCCTCCGACCCCACCGACACGGCGGGCAACGCCGCCGCCGAGAACGGCAACGCCGTCTACACCGCCGTCGAGTGCGCCGACGCCCCCTGGCCGACCAGCTGGCGGAAGTGGGACCGGGACAACAGCCGGCTCCACGAGCAGTACCCGTTCATGACCTGGGCCAACGCCTGGATGAACCTGCCCTGCGCCACCTGGTCCACCCCGCGTCAGCGGCCGACCGAGGTCCGCACCGGCAAGGGTCTGCCGCCCGTCCTCATCACCCAGGCCGAGCGCGACGCGGCCACGCCGTACGCCGGAGCCGTCGAACTGCACAAGCGGTTCAAGGGCTCGCGCCTCATCACCGAGAAGAACGCCGGCTCGCACGGCATCACCAACCTCACCAACCCGTGCCTGAACACCCGGGTCGAGGCCTACCTCCTCACCGGCGCGCTGGACAGCCGGGACGTGACGTGCGAGCCGCACGCCACACCCAAGCCGTAGCCACCGGATGACGGGGGAGGGGCGGGCCGCCCGGCGACCCGCCCCTCCCTTCCGTCAACGCGAGGCGAGCCAGGCGTCCTCCGCCGCGTAGTCGAAGAAGTCCACCTGGTACTTCACCAGGCCCGGGAACGCCTCACGCCAGTCCTGTTCCGACAGCCGCCGGGACAGATGATCGACCGTCGCCGGCAGGGACTCGGCGTACGACACCACCGGCCGGTACCCCAACTCCCGTTCCGCCGCTCCCATGTCGTAGACGATCGGGTGGGGCGCGGTCCAGGGGGTGAGCCCCACCGTTCCCTCCGGCGCCCCCTCGATCAGCACCGTCTCGCTCTCCACCCCGACGACGGCGTCGATCGCCGCACCGATCTCCGCGACCGTCGGGGCCTCCGGATCACCGCCGTTGAGCACCCGCGTCCCCGGGTTCGCCGCCGCGAGCCGGAGCAGCTCCCCGAGATTGTCCACGTGCACCGGGTGGAACCGGGACATGCCGGCGTACGAGAGGATCCGCACCGGCCGCCCGTCGAGCGCCCGCTTGACGAACCACAACTCGCGCGGACCCGGGCAGTACGGACCGTGGATCGCGCCCGCCCGCAGCACCGTTGTCGGCAGCGCCTCGCCCGCAGCGAACAACTCCCGCTCCAGCGCCACCTTCCGCGTCCCGTACGTCCCCTCGCCCGGCGCCACCGTGGGCCAGGACTCCGGGATCGGCACCGGGTAGGCGGGGAAGCCGTCCGGCTCGCCCTGGGTGTCGAAGCTGCGGCCCCGGTCGTCCTCGTACACCGCGCCGCTGGAGATCACCACCGCGGAGCCGATCCGGTCGGCCAGCGCAGTCAACTGCCGCCCGTGCGCGCCGTCGTAGGCGACGATGTCCACCAGGACGTCCGTGCCCTCGCCCACCGCGCTCGCCAGCGCCCCGTCCTCGGTGCGGTCCACCGCCACCGACCGGACCTCCGCCGGCCACTGCTCGTCCCGGCCTCCCCGTCGTGAGCCGGCGGTCACCTCCCAGCCGTCCGCGACGAGCGCCCGCACGGCCGCCCGCCCCACCTGTCCCGTCGCACCCAGCACGAACGCGTTTCCCTTGGTCATGGTGGGGACGCTACGGGCCCCGGGCCACCCGGCCCAGGGCCGTTCGCCGTGCGCGGATCCGCCCTCAGCGTCCCCGCCGCGGGAACTTCTTCGGCGCCTGAGCGGACTCCGCCGCCTTCACCTTGGCCGCGTACTCGTCGACGTACTCCTGCCCGGACAGCGCGAGGATCTCGTACATGATCTCGTCCGTCACCGCGCGCACGACGGCCTTCTCGCCCTCCATGCCGGCGTACCGGGAGAAGTCGAGCGGCTCCCCGAAGCGGATGGTGACCCGCTTCACCTTGGGCACGACCTTCCCGGGCGGCTGGATCTCGAAGGTCCCCACCATCGCGCACGGGATCACCGGCACCCCGGCCGTGATCGCCATGATCGCGACCCCGACCTTGCCCTTGTAGAGCCGTCCGTCGTGCGAGCGCGTGCCCTCCGGATAGATCCCGAGCAGCTCGCCCTTGGCCAGCACCCCGAGCCCCTCGCGGATCGCGGCCTGCCCGGCCTCCTTGCCGGAGCGGTCGACCGGGATCTGCCCGGCGCTGCGGAAGAACGCGGCGGTCAGCCGGCCCTTGATCCCCGGACCGGTGAAGTACTCCTGCTTGGCGAGGAAGGTGATCCGCCGCTTGAGGACGACGGGCATGAGGAAGTGGTCGGAGAACGACAGATGGTTTCCGGCGACGATCGCCGCGCCCTCCTCCGGGACGTGTTCGAGGCCCTCGATCCGAGGCCGGAACAGCAGCCTCAGAAACGGCCCGATCAGAACGTACTTCAGCAGGTGGTAGAACACCGGCGGCCCCCGATTCGGTAGAGCAACGCTTATTTGTAACCACTTGCGCGACCGTGGTCCACACTGGAGACGGAGAGTGCACCCGATGGCTGCCGAACGCCCACGGATACGGCCCGGCGCAGCCGTCACCGCGGCGCTGTGCGCGGTGATGACCGCCGGGTTGTACGGATGTGCCGACTCGGACACCCCGGAACCGGCCCAGACACCCGCCCCGACCACCCCCGCCCCCGCCCAGGACCAGCGGTCGCCCTTCACCGGACTGCCCGCCCGCCCCGCCCCGGTCCTCGCCGTCAAGATCGACAATGTGCCCCCGGCCCGCCCGCACACCGGCCTCGGCGCGGCCGATCTCGTCTACGTGGAGCAGGTGGAGGGCGGCCAGACCCGGCTGCTCGCCGTCTACTCCTCCGACCTCCCCGACCGGATCGGACCCGTGCGCAGCGCCCGCGAGTCCGACATCGAGCTGCTGCGCCAGTTCGGCCGCCCGGCCCTCGCCTACTCCGGCTCGCATTCCGGCCTGAAACCGCTGCTGAAGGCCGCCCCGCTGTACGCGGTGCCACCGGATGCCGCCCCCGGCGCCTATCAGCGAGACCGCGGCCGGCCCGCTCCCCACAACCTGTACCTCCTGCCCGAGCGAGCCCTCGCCGCCGCCCCTGAGGCCGAGGACGCCAAGGACATCGGCTTCCGGTTCGGTCCCGCCCCCGCGGGCGGCGAGCCGGTCAACGAGCGCACGGTGCGCTTCCCGGCCTCCCGCTACACCTTCACCTGGAACACGGCCGAGAAGAGCTGGCGGGTGGCGATGGACGGCCGGGCGGCCGTGACCACCGACGGCGGCCCGGTGAAGGCCGCGACCGTCGTGGTGCAGCACGTGACGATCCGGCCCTCGAAGTTCTCCGACTTCCTCGGCAGCGTCTCCCCGTACACCGAGACGGTCGGCAGCGGCACCGCACTCGTCCTGCGCGACGGCAAGGCCCACGACGCCCGCTGGAGCCGGCCCGCTGCCGACAAGGGCACCACCTTCACGACCCCGGCCGGTGCGCCCCTGAACTTCGCGACCGGCCACACCTGGGTCGTCCTGGCCCCACGCGGGTAGCCCGCGCGGGTAGCCAGGCCGGGCGGGGGTACCCGCCGAGTACGACCAGGGAGGAGGCCGGTCATGGGCGCCGACATCTGGGGCTACCCCGAGACCTCGGGCCATGTGCCCGGAACCCGGCTCGTCGGATACAGCGTCGAGGCGACCGACGGCTCCATCGGAAAGATCGACAAACACACGGAGGACGTCGGCGCGTCCTACCTCGTCGTGGACACCGGGCCGTGGATCCTCGGCAAGCGCGTGCTGCTGCCCGCCGGCCTGGTCTCCCGTGTCGACACCGAGAACGAGACCGTTCATGTCTCCTGCACGAAGGACGAGGTCAAGGACTCACCGAACTTCGAGAGCGGTCAGCACGAGGACGACAGAGAGCACATCAGGCTGATCGAGTACTACTACAGCAACCGGCACATGTGAGCTCAGGGCTGAGGCCCTGGCCTGCTCGGTCCGCGCCGACGGGCCCCCGTGGGGGCGGAGCTGTCCGCCGCCGCCATGCCGATGGTGACGACACCGAGCACCACCCAGCCGAACCAGAGCCAGCCGCTGCTGCCGAGTGCCACGGTGTAGGCCGTTGTCAGCACCAGCGCCGCGACGGTGATCACGCTCATCGCCTTCGTGGGACCGGACATATGTCCGCCCTCCTCCTGACGGGGGCCGTCACGTTCATCGTGACCCCTAGGGCGGGCGCGGCGCTACTCCCACGTCACTTCCGCGTCTGGAGCGAGGCCAGATACGCGTTGTACGCCTCCAGCTCCTTGTCGCCGTCGCGGTCGGCGGCCCGGTCCTTGCGGACGGCCTGCCGCTGCTCGGAGCGGTACCACTGGTAGACCAGCGCGATCAGCACCAGTACGGACGGGATCTCGCTGAACGCCCAGGCGATGCCGCCCGCCGCGTTCTGGTCGGCGAGCGCGTCGATCCCGAGCGAGGCCGGCGGGTTCTCGTACGCCTTGATCATCGGCTCGGTCGCCATCATCAGCGCGATGCCGAAGAAGGCGTGGAAGGGCATGCCCGCGAAGAGCTCCAGCATCCGCATCACATAGCCCGGGCGGTGCGGTCCCGGGTCGACGCCCATGATCGGCCAGAAGAAGACCAGACCGACGGCGAGGAAGTGCAGCATCATCGCGATGTGCCCGACCTTCGAGCCCATGAGGGTGTCGAAGAGCGGCGTGAAGTAGAAGCCGTACAGGCTCGCGATGAAGAGCGGGATCGTGAACGCGGGATGCGTGATGATCCGCATGTAGCGGCTGTGCAGCAGCATCAGGAGCAGCTCGCGGGGCCCCTTGTCGCCCCGGGGCGCGACCGGCAGAGCGCGCAGTGCCAGCGTCACCGGCGCGCCGAGCAGGATCAGGATCGGCGACACCATCGAGATGACCATGTGCTGGACCATGTGCACGCTGAACATGACCATGCCGTAGTCGTTGAGCTTGGTGCACATCATCAGCGCCACGCTCAGCACGCCCACGGTGAAGGAGACCGTCCGGCTCACCGGCCAGCTGTCACCCCGCCCGCGCAGCCGCGCGACGCCCCAGCCGTACAGCGTGAGTCCCACGAGGCAGGCGACGAGGAAGAACGGGTCCGCCGAGAACTCCAGGCCACGCCCCAGCGTGAACGGCGGCAGATCCATCGTCATGCCGTGCCCGCTGTGATCCATCTGTGCACTCCTGGAGCCCGATTCGCGCTTGTTGTCCGCACCAGACTAGAACCGCCCCCGTTCGCGGATGCGACCGGGGGCGGTTCGATGCTGGGTGTACGGCTGTCAGAGCACGCACTCGGCTTCGGCGTAGCGCTCGGCCGGGACCGTCTTGAGGGTCTCCACGGCCTGGGCCAGCGGGACCATCGTGATGTCCGTGCCGCGCAGCGCGGTCAGCATGCCGAACTCGCCGCGGTGCGCCGCCTCCACCGCATGCCAGCCGAAGCGGGTCGCGAGGACCCGGTCGTACGCGGTCGGCGTGCCACCGCGCTGGACGTGACCGAGTATCACCGGCCGGGCCTCCTTGCCGAGCCGCCGCTCCAGCTCCACGGAGAGCTGGTTGGCGATGCCGGTGAAGCGCTCGTGCCCGTACTGGTCCTTGGCACCGACCTCGAAGTTCATCGAGCCCTCGCGCGGCTTGGCACCCTCGGCGACGACCACGATCGCGAAGCGCTTGCCGGCCTCGAAGCGCTCGCCGACGCGTGCGGTCAGCTCGTCGATGTCGAAGGGGCGCTCGGGCACGACGATGGCGTGCGCGCCCGCGGCCATGCCGGAGTGCAGGGCGATCCAGCCGGTGTGCCGGCCCATGACCTCGACGATGAGGACGCGCTGGTGGGACTCGGCGGTGGTCTTCAGCCGGTCCAGGGCCTCGGTCGCCACACCGACGGCGGTGTCGAAGCCGAAGGTGACGTCGGTCGAGGAGATGTCGTTGTCGATGGTCTTCGGAACGCCGACGATCGGCAGCCCGGCCTGCGAGAGCAGGTTGGCGGCCTTCAGCGTGCCCTCGCCGCCGATCGGGATGATCGCGTCCAGACCCAGCTCGGCGACATGGCCCCTGGCGCGCTCGACACCGTCGACGAGATGGGCGGGCTGGACCCGGGAGGAGCCGAGGATGGTGCCGCCACGGGCGAGGATGCCGGCGACCGCGTCAAGGTCGAGCTTGCGGTAGTCGCACTCCAGGAGGCCCTTCCAGCCGTCGTGGAAGCCGATGACCTCGTCTCCGTGGTCGACGACGGCGCGGTGCACGACGGAACGGATGACGGCGTTCAGACCGGGGCAGTCGCCTCCGGAGGTGAGCACACCAATGCGCATAGCCCAAATACCTTTGCAACGTGGGCCGACTCCCGGACCACGTCGTCCGGTTGGATCCCCGCCACCCTATCGGTGCCGGATGGCGGGGCCGAACCGGTTGTCCACGGATTGGACACCGTATTGACTTACGGATCCGATGCGCGCACGCCTGCTCAGACGTGCAGCTTGTTACGCGGGCTGGGTCGCCGCCGCGATGCGCTCGGCGCGCAGCGCCTCGTACCACCGGTCGTCGGTCGGCGGCAGCGCGTTGACGTCCAGGGCCAGCTTCAGTAGCAGGTCCGCGATCTGCGGGTTGCGGGCCATGACCGGGCCGTGCATGTACGTACCGAAGACGGTGTCGTTGTACGCGCCCTCGGTGCCGTCGCCCGTGCCGTTGCCCTTGCCCAGGATCGTGCGGGCGAACGGGCGGGCCGTCGGGCCGAGATGGGTGATGCCCTGGTGGTTCTCGAACCCGGTGAGCTGGGGGAGACCGAGGCGCGGGTCGATGTCCGCGAGGACGTCGCCGACGCACCGCTCGCCCTCGCCCCGGGTGGAGATGACGTCGATCAGACCGAGGCCGGGCTCGCGCTCGCCGAGGTCGTTGATGAACTCGTGGCCCAGGATCTGGTAGCCGGCGCAGACCGAGAAGATGATCGCGCCGTTGGACGCGGCGCGCTCGAGGCCGCCGTCGCGGCGCAGCCGCTCGGCCGCGAGCCGCTGCGGCCGGTCCTCGCCGCCGCCGATCAGATAGATGTCGCCGGAGGTCGGCACCGGCTGGTCGCTGCGGACGTCGACGCGCTGGACGTCCAGACCGCGCTGGCGGGCGCGGCGCTCGACGACGAGGGCGTTGCCCTGGTCGCCGTAGGTGCTGAGCAGGTCCGGGTAGACCCAGACCAGGCGCAGGCTGCTGTCACTCATGCTGCAAGTCCTCTACGGGTCAGTTGCCGACGCGGCGGCGGACGTCCTGGAAGGCGGTGTAGTTGGCGATCAGCTCGATCTGCCCGGGCGGGGCCAGCTGGACCGCCTCGTCGAGCGTCTCGCAGACGCGGAAGTCCACACCCGCGACCTCCAGGCGGACCGCCAGGTCCAGCTTGCGGTCACCGATGACCATGATCGGGTGGCCGGCGAGCCGGCCGTAGTCCACGTCCCACAGCCAGGAGGTGTCCGTGCCGTCGGCGCCGCGCGCGTTGACGGAGAGGATGACCGGGGTCGGCGGCTGGTCGATGAGGGAAAACGTTTCGAGCCAGCCCGCCGGGTTCTTCGCGAGCAGCAGCCGCAGCTCACGGCCCTGGAAGGAGACCACGTCGTAGCGGCCGGCCACGGCCTGCACCTGGTACATGCGCTCCAGGGCGACCTGCGGCGGGACGCCGAAGACGGCGGCCACGGCGGCCGAGGTGGCGGCGTTGGCCTTGTTGGCACGGCCGGGCAGCTGGAGGTGGATCGGCCAGGCCGAACCGTGCGGGTCAAGGACGTGGTCGCCGTTGAGCGCCCAACTCGGCGCGGGGCGGCGGAAACCGCACTCACCGCAGAACCAGTCGTCGCCCGGACGCTGCATCACACCGCCGCAGGCGGGGCACGACCAGGCGTCGTCCTTCCACTCCTGGCCGACGGCGACCCACACCACGTTGGGGGAGGAGGAGGCGGCCCACACGATCAGCGGGTCGTCGGCGTTGGCGATGACCACGGCCTTCGTACCGCTCAGACCCTCGCGCCACTTCTCGGCGAGCATCCGGGTCTCGGCGGCGCGGTCGAGCTGGTCGCGGGAGAGGTTGAGCAGCGCGATCGCCTTGGGCGTGGTGTCCCGGGCGACTCCGGCGAGGTACTTCTCGTCGACCTCGATCACGCCGTACTTGCTGTCCGAGCCGCCCGCCAGCGCCGAGGTGATGCCCGCGGGCATGTTGGCGCCCAGCGCGTTGGAGACGACGGGGCCGCTGGCCCGCAGCGCCTCGGCGATCAGCCGCGTCGTGGTGGTCTTGCCGTTGGTCGCGGACACCAGGACGACGTCCAGATGCTGCGCGAGCCGACCCAGCAGGTCCGGGTCGAGCTTCAGCGCCACCTTGCCGCCGATCACCGATCCGCTGCCGCGTCCCGCTGCGCGCGACACCGCGGCCGCGGCCTTGCCCGCCGTCACGGCCAGCTTGGCGCGCGGCGACAGCGGCTCTGGATTACCGGGGTGTCCTGACATCTTCCTTGTTCCTCCTTGCGTCGGTCCGGGCTCAGCCTATCGAGATCCGGCCAGCGACCCGAACTGCGGCACCCCCGCGCTCCTCGCCGAAACGACGAGGTCATGGCGGACCGTACTCTTACGCCCATGCGAAACCGGCCGATCCCCGGCAGTTCCGGCCACGTCCGAGCGATGACCCTGCTCGGCGACCCGGTGCTGCACGCCCCCTGTGAACCCGTCAGCGACTTCGGCCCGGAGCTCGCCCGGCTGATCGAGGACATGTTCGCGACGATGTACGCGGCGAACGGCGTCGGCCTCGCGGCCAACCAGGTGGGCGTGGGCCTGCGGGTCTTCGTGTACGACTGCCCGGACGACGAGGACGTGCGCCACCTCGGGCACCTGGTCAACCCGCGCCTGGTGGAGGCGGACGGCGAGGTGATCCGGGGGCCCGAGGGCTGCCTGTCCCTGCCGGGCCTGGAGGCCCCGACGCCCCGCTTCGACCGCGCGGTCGTCGAGGGCGTCCTCCTGGACGGCACCCCGACCCGCGTCGAGGGCACGGGCTTCTTCGCCCGCTGCCTCCAGCACGAGACGGACCACTTGGAGGGCGGGGTGTACGCGGACAGGGTGACGGGCTGGCGCGGGTCACGGCTCCGCCGCGCGATCAGGAAGGAGCCGTGGGGAAGCTAGTCCCCACCGTTGTGGGCAATCGTCCCGCAGGGCGGGACGGGTGGGCACAACCCACAAGCGCGCCGCGCGTTCAGGCCCGCACGCCCCAAGGCCCCGGGGGCTGGGTCGCCTAGAACCCAGGCCCCCCGTCGCGGTCGCCCGCCTCGGCCAGGCGCCCCCACAGCAGGTCGGCAAGCGCGGTAACCAACTCGCTTCGCGAGCACGCCCGTTCGCCCAGCCACCAGTCACCCGCCGCGTGCATCATGCCCACGATCCCGTGCCCCCAGATCCGCGCCTGAGCCTCACCCGCCGGCCCGAGGTCGATGCGCTCCGCGATGACCTGGCCCAGCTCCTCGCCCATCCGCCGCAGTACCGGCGCCGAGTGGCGGCCGACGTCGAAGCCCTGCTCGGCCTGGTGCGTCTCCTCGGCCGGGTGCATCAGGAAGCGGTAGACCTGAGGCAGCGCCTCGATCGAGGCGAGGTACGTGTCGAGCGTCGACTCGACCCGCGCGCGCCGGTCGGCCGGTGCGTCGAGGGCCGCCCGCAGCGCGGCGAGCAGCGCGTCGGTGTGCCGGGTCGCCAGGGCCCGGTACAGCCCGCCCTTGTCGCCGAAGTGCCGGTAGAGGATCGGCTTCGTGATCCCCGCCTCCGCGGCGATCGCGTTCATCGAGGCCTTGGGCCCGTCCCGGAGCACCACCCGGTCCGCCGCCTCCAGCAGTTCGCGGCGCCGCTGATCGGCCGGCTTCTGCTGGTCGGTGGTCCGATGTGTGGTCTCCATAGCGTGTCTCCCCGCCCGTCCGAATTCGTGAGGCTGTCGCAACGTAACACCCGACCGGCACCCGGTGCCGCGCCGCCTGTACTGCTCCGCCGCAGGTTGACAGGCCCTACTGGCGAGTAACAGACTAGTGTTACCGCAAGTAACGCACTGCTGGGAGGGAACATGGCCGAGTTCACGCTCGAACTCAACGACGACCAGAAGCAGGTCCGTGACTGGCTGCACGGATTCGCCGAGGACGTGATGCGCCCCGCCGCCGCCGAGTGGGACGAGCGTGAGGAGACTCCCTGGCCGATCATCCAGGAAGCCGCCAAGATCGGCATCTACTCTCTCGATTTCTATGCCCAGCAGTTCTTCGACCCGACCGGCCTCGGCATCCCGATGGCGATGGAGGAGCTCTTCTGGGGAGACGCGGGCATCGCTCTCTCCATCGTCGGCACCGGCCTCGCCGCCGTCGGCGTCCTCGCCAACGGCACCGAGGAGCAGATCGGCACCTGGATCCCGCAGATGTACGGCGACGCCGACGACGTGAAGGTCGCCGCGTTCTGCTCCTCCGAGCCCGACGCCGGCTCGGACGTCGCCTCCCTGCGGACCCGGGCCGTCTACGACGAGGCCAAGGACGAGTGGGTCCTGAACGGCACCAAGACCTGGGCGACCAACGGCGGCATCGCCAACGTCCACGTCGTCGTCGCCGCCGTGGACCCCGAGCTGGGCTCCAAGGGCCACGCCTCCTTCATCGTGCCGCCGAACACCCCCGGCCTCTCCCAGGGCCAGAAGTTCCAGAAGCACGGCATCCGTGCCTCGCACACCGCCGAGGTGGTCCTGGAGAGCGTCCGTGTCCCCGGCCACTGCCTCCTCGGCGGCAAGGACAGGCTGGACGAGCGCCTGGCCCGGGCCCGCGAGAAGGCGAAGAGCGGGGACCGGGTCAAGAACGCCGCCATGGCGACCTTCGAGGCCTCCCGCCCCGCGGTCGGCGCCATGGCCGTGGGCACGGCCCGCGCCGCGTACGAGGTCGCCCTCGACTACGCCAAGACCCGCGAGCAGTTCGGCCGCCCGATCATCGACAACCAGGGCGTCGCCTTCCAGCTCGCCGACATGCGCACCCAGATCGACGCCGCCCGGCTCCTCGTCTGGCGCGCCTCCTGGATGGCGACCACCGGCAAGCCGTTCACCTCGGCCGAGGGCTCGATGTCCAAGCTGTACGCGAGCGAGGTCGCGAAGAAGGTCACCGGCCAGGCCATCCAGATCCTCGGCGGCAACGGCTACACCCGCGAGTACCCCGTGGAGCGCATGCACCGCGACGCGGCGATCTACACGATCTTCGAGGGCACGAGCGAGATCCAGCGCCTGGTGATCGCCCGGACCCTCTCCGGGATGCCGATCCGCTAGAGGCTGAGCGCGTCCTCGGCGTTGCTCAGCCATGCGGTGACCGAGTTCCGGGACGAGACGTACAGGCCGGGCGTCGACGCCTTGAGCGGCACCTGCTCGAGGTCGGACGCGGTGTTCATGGTCATCGCGATCGAGCCGACGGTCCGGCCCGTGCCGTCGTTCGTGCCGCCCATGAGCCCCGCGTACGCCGACTCGCCAGGCGCGAGCCTGATGTCGGTGCCCGGGTGCGTCTCCGGACGCTCCGTCGCGGCGCCGTCCAGGTCGTCGAAGGTGACGATCGGATAGTCCAGGACCTTGCACGGCTTGCCGCTCTTGTTGGTGATCTTGAGCAGGTAGCTGCTGGTGGTGCGCTCCGCGAGATCCGCGGTGAACTTCACGTCGTACGTGCTGCACGGGAAGACCGCGAAGTCGGGATCGGACGGGCCCTCGCTCGGGGAGCCCGACGGCTTGGCCGGCTTGGACGGCTTCGCCGAGGGCGCGGGCTTCGACGGGGTGGCGGGCTTCGACGGGGTGGTGGACCCCGACGGGGTCGCCGTGGGCGGCGGGACTTCCTCGGGGCCACAGGCCGTCAGAGCCAGTGCGGACACGGCGAGGACGACGGCGGTTCTGCGGACGCCACGACGGATGTGATGGGTCATCGGTTGCTCCCCCGAGTCAGCAGCGCGAGTGCGCTGTTCAGGGCACCAGCGTCTCGCCGAACCTTCACGATTCTGTGACCGCGCATTCCCGAATCCACCACGGAAACCGGAAGGTCACACCACGCAGAACTCGTTCCCCTCCGGGTCCTGGAGCACCACCGCGTAGTACTCCATCCCGTGCGGCTCGTCCATCGTGTACAGGATCGTCGCGCCCAGCGCCGTCAGCCGCGCCACCTCCCCGTCCACCCTCTCGCGCCGTATCGCCAGCGGTACGTCCCGCCCGCCGCCGACCTTCAGGTCCAGATGCACCCGGTTCTTGACGGTCTTCGGCTCGGGGACCTGCTGGAACCAGACCCGCGGCCCGACCCCCTTCGGGTCGACGACGGACTCGGGCAGGTCCCCGACGCCCTCGGGAAGCTCCTCCTCCGGCACCCCGATCGACGCCCAGTACGCCCGCCAGCTCTCGTGGCCGCCGGGCGGCGGTTCCGGCACATAGCGCAGGGCCTCCGCCCAGAAACGTACGAGCCGCTGGGGGTTCGCGCAGTCGATGGTGATCTGCAGCGTCATCTCGGTCATCGCGATCGGTTCCATACGGCGAGCGTCCCAGACGCCACTGACAACCGGCCCAACAGGCCAGATCCGGCCTGGTGTTCGGCCATGGCTACCGGCGGGTCACGTGGTGCGGGACAATCGCCGGGCCGGTGACGATCAAGGGGGCAAACACATGGCGACCACCACCGCGGTGCCGGGCCCGGCGGGACTTCCGCTGCTCGGCTCGATGCTCGACCTCAAGAACGACACGCTCGGCACCTTCCTGCGCTCCCAGCGCGAACACGGAGACGTCGTCCGGATCACCGCCGGACCGCCCGGCATTCGCGCCACGGTCTACGGAGTCTTCTCCGCCGAGGGTGCCCAGCAGGTCCTCGCCACCGAGTCCGCCAACTTCCGCAAGGACAACGCCTTCTATCAGGAGCTCCGCGAGTCCTTCGGCAACGGACTGCTGACGAGCCAGGACGAGGACTACCTCCGTCAGCGCCGGCTCGTTCAGCCGCTCTTCACCCGCCGCCGCGTCGACAGCTACGCCGAGGCGATCGCCGCCGAGGTGGGGACCGTCACCGGGCCCTGGCGGACGGCGGAGAACTCCACCGTCGACGTTCTCGGCGAGATGACCCGGCTCGCCCTGCGCGCCGTCGCCCGCATCCTCTTCGGTACGGACGTCGAGGCGGCCGTCGAGATCGTCGAGCGCGCCTTCCCGGTGATGGGCGACTACGTCCTGCGGCGCGGCTTCTCGCCCCTCAACATCCCCCGCGACTGGCCCACCCCCGGCAACCGCCGCGCGGCCGCCGCCCACGAGGAGCTGTACGCCGTCTGCGACCGGATCATCGCCGAGCGCCGGGCGGCCGGCCCGCAAGGCGGCGAGGGCGACGGACAGGATCTGCTGACCCTCCTGGCCGCGGCCGAGAGCGCCGAGGACGGCAGCTTCGACGCCTCCGAACTGCGCGAGCAGGTCCTCATCTTCCTGCTCGCCGGACACGAGACCACCGCCACCTCGCTCGGCTTCGCCCTCCACCTCCTCGCCCTGCATCCGGAGCAGCGAAAGCGGGCCCACGAGGAGGTCGACCGCGTCCTCGCCGGCCGTACGCCCGGCGCCGCCGACCTCGACGCCCTGCCCTACCTCACCCAGGTGCTCAAGGAGGCCATGCGCCTCTTCCCGGCCGCGCCGGCCATCGGCCGTCGCGCCGTCGCCGCCACCGGGATCGGCGGCCACACCATCCCGGCGGGCGCCGACGTGATCGTCTCCCCGTGGGTCACCCACCGGCACCCCGCGTACTGGGAGGACCCGGACCGCTTCGACCCCGAGCGCTTCACGCCCGAGGCCGAGGCGGGCCGCCCGCGCTACGCCTGGTTCCCCTTCGGAGGCGGCCCGCGCGCCTGCATCGGTCAGCACTTCTCGATGCTGGAGTCGGTGGTCGCGCTCGCGATGATCCTGCAGTCCTACGACCTCGACGCGATCGACACCGAGGTGCCGCTCAGCGCGGCGATCACCCTCAGGGCGCTCGGCCCGGCGCGCTGCCGGGTCACTCCCCGCACCGCGTAGGAAGCGGCGAAGCAGCCCAGGACGCGGAGGGCCTGGCCGACCCGGGAGCCGGCCAGGACCGGCCGCGTCAGCGCCGCGTGGAGACGACGACCGTCGCGTACAGCTCGTCCGAGGTGAGCACCCGCGGTGTCAGACCGTGCCCGGAGACCGCCTCGACGGCCCGGGCGGCCTGCCGTTCGGACGTCTCGACCAGCAGGTGTCCGCCCGGGGCCAGCCAGTCGGCGGCCTCGGTCGCGACCCTGCGCAGGACGTCGAGCCCGTCCGAGCCGCCGTCCAGCGCGACCAGCGGCTCGTGCTCGCGCGCCTCGGGCGGCAGCAGGGCGACACCCGCCGTCGGCACGTACGGCACATTGGCGACCAGGACGTCGACCCGGCCGCGCAGACCGCTCGGCAGCGGGGCGAAGAGGTCGCCCTCGAACACCCGGCCGCCGCGCGGCTCGATGTTGCGCCGCGCGCACCGCACCGCCGCGGGCTCGACGTCCGAGGCGTACACCTCGGCGCCCTCCACGGCCGAGAGCAGCACCGCGCCCGCCGCGCCCGACCCGCAGCACAGATCGACGCAGAGCGCCCCGGGCCCGGCCAGGCCCACGGCCTGCTCGACGAGGAACTCCGTACGCCGCCGGGGCACGAACACCCCGGCGTCGACGGCGATGCGCAGCCCGGCGAAGGCCGCCCAGCCCACGACGTGCTCGATGGGCAGACCGGCGGCCCGCCGCTCGACCATCGTGTCGAGTTCAGCGGTGCTGTGCGCGGTGGAGAAGAGAAGCTCCGCCTCGTCCTCGGCGAACACGCAGCCCGCGGCGCGGAGTCGGGAGACGGTGGTGGAACGAAGGGAGAAGGACGGGTCGATCGACATGGAAACCTTCCGGGAAGCCGAAGGGCGCTCCCGTGGTGGTCACCGCTGTCGGGCGGACCACACGGTCGTCGAGGGGGAGCACCCTGCCTGCATGGCGTTGATGGGTCCCACCTCCTCGGTCGTCCTCTGCTGGAGCCGCTCACATTACATGATCGACATCAGGCGGACAGCAGCGCCTCGATGGCCGCGACGACCTCCGGGGCCTCCGGCTCGGTGCGCGGGCGGAAACGCGTGATCTGTCCGTCCGGGCCGATCAGGAACTTCTCGAAGTTCCACTGGACATCCCCGGACTCGCCCTCCGCGTCGGCGACCTCGGTCAGCTCCGCGTAGAGCGGGTGACGGGCCTCGCCGTTCACATCCGTCTTCTCCAGGAGCGGGAACGTCACGCCGTACGACGTGGAGCAGAAGGTCTGGATCTCCTCCGCGGTGCCCGGCTCCTGGCCGAGGAACTGGTTGCACGGCACACCGAGCACGGTGAAACCGCGCTCCCCGTACTCCTTCTGCAGCCGCTCGAGCCCCGCGTACTGCGGCGTCAGACCGCACTTCGAGGCCACATTCACGACGAGGACGGCCTGGTCGCGGTAGTCGGCCAGCGAGATCGGGTCACCGGACAGGGTGCGCAGCGGAATGTCGTACAGGCTCATGGACAGCTCCTCGTCGAGACTGGGGGTGCGATCACCATACGATCCCCGGCTACAGCTTCCGGAACAGTCCCTCCTGGACCACCGACACCAGGTGCCGGCCCTCGCGGTCGTAGATGCGTCCCCGGGCCAGGCCGCGGCCGCCGGTTGCGATCGGGGACTCCTGGTCGTAGAGGAACCATTCGTCCGCGCGGAAGGGGCGGTGGAACCACATGGCGTGGTCCAGCGACGCCATGTCGAAGCCCCGCGGGCCCCACAGCGGTTCGACCGGGATACGGACCGCGTCCAGGAGTGTCATGTCGGAGGCGTACGTCAGCGCGCAGGTGTGCACCAGCGGGTCGTCCCCGAGCGGGCCCACCGCCCGCATCCACACCGCGCTCCGCGGGTCCGCGCCCTTGACCTCGTCCTTCGTCCAGCGCAGCCGGTCCACATAGCGGATGTCGAACGGCTGGCGCCGGGCCATCCGCTCCAGGGCCTCCGGCAGCACGCCCAGATGGTCGCGGATCTCGTCCGCGAGCTTCGGCAGGGTCTCCGGGTCCATCATGTGCCGCGGCGGCAGCTGGTGCTCGAACCCGGACTCCTCCGGCAGGTGGAAGGAGGCCGTCAGGTTGAAGATGGTCCGGCCCTGCTGGATCGCGGTGACCCGGCGCGTGGTGAACGAACGGCCGTCCCGCACCCGCTCCACCTGGTAGACGATCGGGACGCCCGGCCGCCCCGGCCGCAGGAAGTACGAGTGCAGCGAGTGCACCGGACGGTCGCGCTCCGTGGTGCGCCCGGCCGCCACCAGGGCCTGCCCGGCGACCTGCCCGCCGAAGACCCGTTGCAGCGACTCCTGCGGGCTCTGGCCACGGAAGATGTTGACCTCGATCTGCTCCAGATCGAGCAGGTCGACGAGCCTCTCGGCAGGGTTGGTCTCGGCGGGATCGGTCACCTCTGCGCTCCTTCTACAGCTGTCCGACGGACGTCACGCGGACGATCGCCCGGCCCTCCTCGTCGGAGGCCGCGAGATCGACCTCCGCGCTGATGCCCCAGTCATGGTCGCCGTTCGGGTCGGCGAAGGTCTGCCGGACGCGCCACAGGCCGTGGGCCGCGTCCTCCTCGATCTGAAGCAGCTTCGGGCCGCGCGCGTCCGGGCCCGTCCCCAAGTCGTCGTACTCGTCCCAGTACGCGTCCATCGCCTCGCCCCACGCGTCCGCGTCCCAGCCCGACTCGGCATCCAGCTCGCCCAGCGCGTCCACGTTGTCGAGCGCCGCCAGCTCCACCCTGCGGAACATCGCGTTGCGCACCAGGACCCGGAAGGCGCGCGCGTTCGCGGTGACCGGCTTGACCTGGTCGGCCTTCTCCTGCGCCTCCTCGGCCGTCTCGACCTCCGGGTTGGCCAGCTGCTCCCACTCGTCGAGCAGCGAGGAGTCGACCTGGCGCACCATCTCGCCCAGCCACTCGATGAGGTCCTCGAGATCCTCGGTCTTCAGGTCGTCCGGGATCGTGTGGTCCAGCGCCTTGTACGCGCTCGCGAGATAGCGGAGCACGATGCCCTCGGTCCGCGCCAGCTCGTACCAGGACGTGAACTCCGTGAAGGACAGCGCCCGTTCGTACATGTCACGGATGACGGACTTCGGCGAGACCGGGTGGTCGCCCACCCACGGGTGGGACTTCCGGTACACGTTGTACGCGTGCCAGAGCAGCTCCTCCAGCGGCTTGGGGTACGAGATGTCCTGGAGCCGCTCCATGCGCTCCTCGTACTCGACGCCGTCGGCCTTCATCTGCCCGACGGCCTCGCCGCGCGCCTTGTTCTGCATGGCCGCCAGGATCTGGCGCGGGTCGTCGAGGGTGGACTCGACGACCGAGACCATGTCCAGGGCGTACGAAGGGGACTCGGGGTCGAGCAGGTCGAACGCGGCGAGCGCGAACGTCGACAGCGGCTGGTTCAGCGCGAAGTCCTGCTGGAGGTCGACCGTGAGCCGGATCGTGCGGCCCTCGGCGTCCGGCTTGTCGAGCTGCTCCACCACACCGCCGTCGAGGAGCGAGCGGTAGATCGCGATGGCCCGGCGGATGTGCCGCAGCTGGGCCTTGCGCGGCTCGTGGTTGTCCTCCAGGAGCTTGCGCATCGCCTCGAAGGCGTTGCCGGGCCGGGCGATCACCGAGAGCAGCATGATGTTGGTGACCTTGAAGCGGGAGGTCAGCGGCTCCGGCTCGGCGGCGATCAGCTTCTCGAAGGTGGTGTCGCTCCAGGCGACGAAGCCCTCCGGGGCCTTCTTGCGCACCACCTTGCGGCGCTTCTTCGGATCGTCGCCCGCCTTGGCGAGCGCCTTCTCGTTCTCGATGACGTGCTCGGGCGCCTGCGCGACGACGAAACCGGCGGTGTCGAAGCCCGCGCGGCCGGCCCGGCCCGCGATCTGGTGGAACTCCCGCGCGCGCAGCGTCCGCACCCGGTTGCCGTCGTACTTGGTCAGGGCCGTGAACAGCACCGTACGGATGGGCACGTTGACGCCCACGCCGAGCGTGTCCGTCCCGCAGATCACCTTCAGCAGGCCCGCCTGCGCCAGCTTCTCCACCAGACGCCGGTACTTCGGCAGCATGCCCGCGTGATGCACGCCGATGCCGTGCCGGACGTAACGTGAGAGGTTCTGGCCGAACTTGGTGGTGAAGCGGAAGTTGCCGATCAGCTCGGCGATCTTGTCCTTCTCCTCGCGCGAGCACATGTTGATGCTCATCAGCGACTGCGCCCGCTCGACGGCCTGCGCCTGGGTGAAGTGGACGATGTAGACCGGAGCCTGCTTGGTCTCCAGGAGCTCGGTCAGCGTGTCCGTGATGGGGGTGAGCCGGTACTCGTACGACAGCGGGACCGGCCGCGTGGCCGAGCGGACCACCGAGGTCGGGCGGCCCGTGCGCCGGGTCAGGTCCTTCTCGAACATCGACACGTCGCCGAGCGTCGCCGACATGAGCACGAACTGTGCCTGCGGGAGTTCGAGGATCGGGATCTGCCAGGCCCAGCCGCGGTCCGGCTCCGCGTAGAAGTGGAACTCGTCCATCACGACCTGGCCGATGTCCGCGTACTTGCCGTCCCGCAGCGCGATGGAGGCCAGCACCTCGGCCGTACAGCAGATCACGGGCGCGTCGGCGTTCACGGACGCGTCGCCGGTCAGCATGCCGACGTTCTCGGTGCCGAAGAGCTTGCACAGGTCGAAGAACTTCTCCGACACCAGCGCCTTGATCGGCGCGGTGTAGAAGGTCACCTGGTCGTTCGCGAGCGCGGTGAAGTGCGCGGCGGCCGCGACCAGCGACTTTCCGGAGCCGGTGGGCGTGGACAAGATCACGTTGGCCCCGGAGACCACCTCGATCAGCGCCTCCTCCTGGGCCGGGTAGAGCGTGATGCCCCGGCCCTCCGCCCATGAGGAGAACGCCTCGAAGAGGGCGTCGGGGTCGGCGTTCGGCGGAAGCTGATCGATAAGGGTCACGCCCCCATCTTGCCTGGATTCCGTCCGGATGAGGGAACCGGCCACCGGCCGGAAGATCACGGACGATACGCTGTCGCGTCGACCGGTCGTCAACTGAGCGCCGGCGCGGGAGGAATGGGGCGGGGACAAGCATGATGGGACCGGCGCACTCGCTGTCCGGAGCGGCGGCCTGGCTGGGCGTCGGGGCGGCGGCCGCCGCCGCGGGCCACCCGATGCCGTGGCCGGTTGTCGTCGTCGGAGCGCTCATCTGCGCCGGCGCGGCGCTCGCCCCGGATCTCGACCACAAGTCCGCGACCATCTCGCGGGCCTTCGGCCCGGTCTCCAAGGGCCTGTGCGAGATCGTCGACAAGCTCTCGTACGCCGTCTACAAGTCAACCCGCTCCACCGCCGACCCGCGCCGGTCGGGCGGGCACCGCACGCTCACCCACACCTGGCTCTGGGCGGTCCTCATCGGCGCCGGAGCCTCCGTCCTGGCGATCAGCGGCGGGCGCTGGGCCGTCCTCGGGATCCTCTTCGTCCACCTCGTGCTCGCGGTGGAGGGCCTGCTGTGGCGGGCCGCCCGGATGTCCAGCGACGTCCTGGTCTGGCTGCTCGGCGCGACCAGCGCCTGGATCCTCGCGGGCGTCCTTGACCAGCCGGGCAACGGCGCCGACTGGCTCTTCACCGCCCCCGGGCAGGAGTACCTCTGGCTGGGCCTGCCGATCGTCCTCGGCGCCCTCGTCCACGACATCGGCGACGCCCTGACCGTCTCCGGCTGCCCGATCCTGTGGCCGATCCCGGTGGGGCGCAAGCGGTGGTACCCGGTCGGCCCGCCGAAGGGCATGCGGTTCCGCGCGGGCAGCTGGGTCGAGCTGAAGGTGCTGATGCCGGCGTTCATGCTGCTCGGCGGCGTGGGCGGGGCCTCGGCGCTCGGCTATCTGTAGCGCTTCGCACGACGGTGGGGGGCGCCCCGGTCCGGGGGGGCCCCACCCCCCTTTTCCCCCTCTCCCGACCCCCCCCACGCAGGATGAGCGTCCTCCGCCCTCCCCCAACCTTCTTCGGTGCCGAGCG